>JAYGCL010000033.1:0-4653 GCA_046583365.1 Deltaproteobacteria bacterium | reverse complement strand
CGAGCCTGTGCAACTTGCCGGTGCCGATGCCGCTGCTGCTGCCGGGAGTGCTTCGGGCACTGCTGGCGCCACTACTTTTGCCGGCCTGTCGACAACCGCGCTGACGGCCATTGCTGTAGTCGCCGTGGGCGTAGGTGCTGCTGCCGCCTTTGGTGGCGATTCGGTGGCGAGCCCGTCTGAGTCTGACTGAAGCTCGAGCCTCTATGTTGGGGTACTCCGTTTTTGCCGGGCGGTCCGAAAGGGTCGCCCGGCATTTTATTCTCTCTTCGATGTTCGTCGGCCTGTCCGTCGTGGCGGCCGCCTGCGTGGTCACTCCGCACTATGCATCGGTGTCGCATAGCGAGAGCCGCAGCCACAACGAAACCGAGATCGAGCGTTTCAACCAGTCCATCGCCCTTATGGCCGGGCAATCGGCCGCCGAGGGAGACTACCGTATAGGGTCCGAGGATCTCCTGGAGGTAACCCTTTTCGACATTGAGGATAAGCAGGGGGAACCGCGGCTTATCCCGGCTCGGGTTTCCAACACCGGCTTTGTGACTCTTCCCTATGTGGGCAAGGTGAAGGCCGAGGGCCTGACCCCTTTGGAACTGGAAGAGGCGCTGCGCCGGGATTTCAAGCGCTTTATCCATGAGCCGCAGATAACCGTCTTTGTGCGCGAGTACCGCAGCTACCGCATCTCGGTAGTAGGCTATGTAAAAAACGCCGGCGTGCTTGAATTGCGCGGCCGCAAAACCCTGCTCGAAGCCCTGGCCATGGCCGGTGGGCTCAACGCCGAGGCCGGCCGTGGCGTGCGCATCACCCGGCAGAGCGGGGCTCAGGTGCAAACCGTGCTCATAGACCTTGAGCATCTGGCCCGCGATGGCGACATGGAGCTCAACCTTATCCTGCTGCCCGGCGATGTGATCAACGTACCCCGGGCGGGGATTTTCTACGTCGAAGGTATGGTCAAAAAGCCCGGTGCTTATCCCTTACTGCAAGAGACCACCGTGTCTCAGGCCCTGGCCACCGCCGGCGGGCCCGACGTGGCTTTGGCCAACCAGGGTGGCATCACCCTCTACCGCAAACTCGGTGATGGTCAGAGAGAGGCCATCCGCGTGGACGTAGACGCTATTCGTTCGGGTAAGAGCGAAGATTTCGTGGTCGAGGAAGACGACGTGATTTACGTGCCGGTATCGGGACCAAAGTATTTCATTGACCGGGTCACAGGCCGCCTCGGCCTCGGCTTCTCGGTGCCTATGTAATGATGGGGACGTTGGCATGAGCGATTACGACAAAGACCGGCCCCCGGTAGGAGATGCCCGCAAGCCCGGCGACGGCCACAGCGACGCCAAGCGCGGGCTTGCCCGCCGCCGCTTCGAGCCGCCCACCTACGTGATGGAAGAGGAGATGCTGCCGGTGGGCTCCGGGGGCTCGGGCTCCTACGGTGGTGGCTATGGTAGTGAGGAAGAAGTCGACCTCTGGCACTATATAAACATCCTGATGAGGCGGCGCTGGACGGTGGCGGCCGTGTTCACGGTGTGCGTGCTGAGTACTCTGGTCTTCAGCCTGGCCGCCACGCCGATGTACAAGTCCACCACGCTCATAGAGATACAGTTCAAGAGCCCCAACATCGTAAGTTTCGACGATGTACAGGGGTCAGCAACGATGGGGCAAGCTTACAACGATTTCTTTCAGACCCAGTACGATATCCTTTACAGCCGCCGTCTGACCCGGCGCACCATGAGTCACCTTAATCTGGCCGAGAACCCTTATTTTAACGGTGACTACAAAAAAGGCGGAGTCACGGCGGGGATCAAAGAATGGCTGAAGTCCGTTATCAGTACCCCGCCCGACGATTCTGAGGCAGCCGGGCGCGTTGAGGAACAGAAAATGGTCGCGGCTTTTCTCGAGCAGGTAGAGATAAAGCCACGGCGCAAGTCATTTCTGGTCGAGGTGAGCTTTTCATCTCCCGACCCCAAGACGGCCGCCGCCGTGGCCGACACTCTGGCCCGTGAGTACGTGGACCTTACCCTGGACCAACGCATAGAGGCTGCCTCCCAGGGACGCAACTTCATTGCCAAGCAGCTGGGCATCACCAAGGGACGCCTGGAAGAGTCCGAGGAAGAGTTGCATAAGTTCGCCCGCGGCCGCGATATCTACGCCCTGGAGCAGGAAGAGGAAGTCATCCACGAGCGCCTCTCCGACTTGAACAACCGTATTACCGAGGCCGAGGCCGGCCGCATCGCCTTGGAAGCACAGTACCGCACGGTATCGGTGCCGGGCAGTGCCACCCTGTCGGTGATCGTAAACAACCCGCTCATCAAATCCATGACCGAGGACCTGGCCCATACCGAAGCCAAACGCGCCGAGATGGCGGGACTCTTTACTGCCGAGTACCCGGCCGTAAAGTCCCTTGATGCGCGCATGGCCCAGATAAAAGAGCGCCTACGTGGGGAAGAAGCGCGTTTGATCGCCAGTCTTAAAGCCGACTTTACAGCGGCCTCGGAGCGCGAGGGGATGCTGCGTGCCCAGTTCGCCCGCCAGCGCGAGGTCGTGGCCGCCTACGAAGAGAAGGCCATTGATTTTAAAATCATGCGTCGCGAGGTGGACACCAACCGCGATATCTACGAGAGCCTGCTGCGCCGTCTCAAAGAGGTAGAGGTAAGCGAGGCCATCCGCGCTACCAACATCACGATGGTGGATACGTCTGAGATACCCTTGGACCCCGACACGCCGCAGATCCCACTCAACCTGGCCCTGGCCATGTTCCTGGGCACGTTCGGGGGCCTGGGCCTGGCCTTCTTCCAGGAGTACATGGACGATACCATTAAAACCCCCGACGATGTGGAGCGCCACCTGCGCCTGCCGGCCCTTGGGGCCGTGCCCGAGTTCCACCTGGCCGAGGCGTCTGAGGCCGACGCAAACCTGCCCGTGCCTACGATTGATTTAGAAGTACTGCAGAACCCCACCTCGGCCGGTGCCGAGGCCATCCGTACCTTGCGCGCCTCGTTGTTTCTGGCCGCGGCCGGCGGCCTGCCCTCAAGCCTGCTGATCACCAGCGCCCGCCCCGGCGAGGGCAAGACCTGCATTGTCACAAACCTGGGGGTGGCTCTGGTCCAGATGGGCAAGAAGGTCTGTGTAGTCGACTGCGACTTGAGGCGACCCCGCGTGCACAAGGCAATGGGGGTAGCCGCCTCGCCGGGCCTTACCAACTATCTGACCGGCAACGAGACGGTGGACGGGATCATTCAGACCGAAGCCCGGTCGGGGCTTGATGTCATCGCCTCGGGGCCGATACCGCCCAACCCGGTGGACCTTTTCGACTCTGAACGCATGGACGTCCTCGTAAAATCTTTGGAAGAGCGCTACGACCACGTGCTGTTTGACGCGCCGCCGGCCCTTGGCTTTGCCGATGTGCCGGTGCTGACCCACAAAATTGGTGGCGGTTGCCTGCTGGTGACCGAGTCGGGCAAGACCAAGAGGAAGGCGGCCAAGCAGGCCTGCGAGTATCTCATCCGCATGCAATCTCGTATGCTCGGGGTGGTCTTGAACCGTGTCTCGGCCCGCGGCGACGGCTATTCCTACTACGGCTACTACGGCTACTACGGCTATTACGGCCACTACCGCGAGTACCAACAGGGTGGGCCGGCACAGGCAGGCAAGGGTGCGGGGGAAGGACAGGCTTAACGGGGCCAGGCAGTGGGCCAGGGTAGAATCACAGTGCGGGCGGCCGGCGTGACGATTGTCGTTTTTGCGTTGGTGGCGGCGGCCTTCAGCGGCCGTGAGCTTGTAGCCTCGTACCACGCATCCAGAGACGGCGCCGCGCGTATAGAAGGCCTTGAGCGCGCCGCCCGCATTTCCCCTTCCAACTGGCGCTACCCCTTGGAGTTGGCTTCGATAAAACAGGCCATGGGTCTGCACGCCGAGGCCGGGCTTTTGTACCGTCAGGCGATCTCTCGTTTTGGCGGTTGCGGTCTTTGCTGGGTGGGCCTTGCCGAGACCGAAGCTGCACTGGGACGCGACCCCGGCGATGCGTTGGCCAAAGCCCGGCGCTTCGGGCGGGCGCAGACAAACGTACGTACTCGGGCCGCCGTTATATTTGCCCGTAGGGGCCAGTTGGACGAGGCTGCCGGGGAGTTCAGAGCAGCCCTGGGAGGCTACCGTTGGGGCGAGAAGAGAGAGCTGTTTGCCCTCTTGCACAGGGTCTTTGCCGCCGAGTTTGTTCTGGCCCGTATAGTCCCGACCCAAGACCTTAAGGCATATTTCCACTTCACCCGCACCCATCTTGGCCCGGCCGATGTAGCCTGGGCCTGGCAGGCCTATAGGCGCTCTGGTGGTGGGGACGCGCGTGGTGTGGCAGGCCCGCCAGTTCGTCATGCCTATGTCGATTACCTGCTGGCCCACGGCATGGTGCACGAGGCCTGGCGGGTGGGCCTGGAGAGCCTGGCCCCGCCGATTGGAACGGTCTTGAACGGTGGGTTTGAAGATACTTCTGACCATGGTCGATTGGGCTGGCGCATTGGCGAGATGGAAGGTGTGCGGACCCAGGTGGTTGCCTGCCCCGACTGTCCCCAGGGAGGACGTGCACTCAGGCTGCGCTTCGACGGCGAGCACAACGTCCACTACTTCCGTGTCGTCCAGTATGTGCCGGTGATACCGGGGGCGGCTTATAGA
>JAYGCL010000025.1:0-50948 GCA_046583365.1 Deltaproteobacteria bacterium | reverse complement strand
CCTTGGAAATAGTTGCGCGGCATTTCGCCTCGCCTTTGTCCCAGGCTCCGGCATCGGTGGCTGGAATTATAAAAGCCAGGACGGCCATGGCTACTGTCAGTTTTACGAATGAACCCATCTTCATTGAGTTTCCCTCCTCAGCGGAACTTCTTTCTTCGGTTACTGGACTTTCAGGTTTGTGGCCTGCCTTGGGAAGTCCCACCGCCGACCGCCAGAAGACTTAATCTAAAAGGCACTGGGGCTTATGTCAAGGCTGTTTACGGGTCTCAACCCCCCCGCATCTGGGCCGAAGAGGCCCTGCCCCGGGCCTGAAAGCCCTGGTTTGCCCCGTGCGCTGCCCGGTGGCCCAGGGCCTGTGAGGTTGTAAGTATTGTGGTGGGGGGAATAGGGTGGATGCTGCCTCAAACGGGGGTGAGCGGCGTTCAGTCGGCAAAACCCATGACCGATAGGAAGTCTTCGAGCCTCTCGAAACGCATGAATGCGTTGGACTGTTTTTCCTGCCCTATGGTGGAAGTGGGGGCGGCCGAATAGGCGTGGCCGGGCAACAGCACGGTATGGTCGGGGAGCTTCTTGAGCTTGGTGGTCAGGCTGTAATAGAGGTCGCTGGGGTTACTGCCGGGCAGGTCTACCCGCCCGCAGGAGCCTATAAAGAGGGTGTCGCCGGAGACCAGGTTGTCGCCGACCAGAAAGCACTGGGAACCTGGCGTGTGGCCCGGGGTGTGTATGAAACGGATCGGTAGTTTGCCGACCTCGATGGTCGTCTCTCCGTCCACGGCCACTGTGTCGCTGGCCTGAAGTCCGATGGTCGCACGTACGTAAGGCTCTTCTTCCTTATGGATGTATACTTTGACCCCTTGCCTGGCCAGTAGTTGCGACACTCCTGGAATACTCTGGCCCATCATGTCGCCGCCGATGTGGTCGGGGTGGTAATGGGTGACCAGCACACCCACCAGGGTCATGCCGTCTTGTTCCAACTGGTCGAAAATCGCCGGGATGTCCCAGGCCGGGTCAACTACGACGGCTTCCCGCGTCTGGCTGTCGCCGACCAGATAGACGTAGTTGGCCATGGGGCCAAGCAGCATCTGTTTCAGGTAAAGGTTGCTCACCTGGCCCTGCCCCGCCCCCTTCGTTTCAGTGGGGGGGGGTGCAGACCGTGCTGCCACAGGGTCTCGGCCTTCTTTGTCTTTATCGCTATCCACCGCGACTGTACGAACAAGAGGTCGCTCAGACGGTTCAGATAGCGCGCAGTCCAAGGGCCGGCCGAGCGTTTTGCCACCAGTGCTGTTACCAGCCGTTCGGCCCGCCTGCAGACCGTACGTGCCAGGTGGAGGGTTGCGCCCGCCATGCCGCCGCCGGGCAGCACAAATGACTTGAGCGGTTTGAGGTCGGTCTGCAGGTCGTCGATGACGTGTTCAAGTCCGGTCACCTGCTCCGCGGTCATCCTTACCATGCCTTTGTAGGTGGCCGCCGGTGGCGTGGCCAATTCGCTACCGAGGTCGAAAAGCTGTTGCTGAATGATGCCCAGGTCCGCATCCAGGCGTTTGGCGGCCAGCCGGCGTCGGTAGGGCGGTTCGGCGAGAATCGCACGAACCATCCCGATGACACTGTTCAGTTCATCGACATCACCGTAGGCGGCAATTCTGGGGTTGTTTTTGGCAACCCGTTTTCCCCCCACCAGGGCCGTGCGTCCATCGTCGCCGCTGCGGGTGTAGACGCGGTTTATGCGGATGGCCATTTTTAACTGCCCACCCTGGCCTCGATGAGTTCGAGAAGGCGGTTGGGATTTATGGGTTTCTTGAAGATCACGTCGGACAGACCCTTCGTTTTGGAGCGTTTTATAACGTGATTTTTGTCGTAGTAGTAAGCCGTCATCAGAACCACGGGGATCTGTGAATCACGGTGTTTGAGTTCCTCAAACAATTCGTAGCCGTCCATGTCGGGCATAACCACATCGCTCAAGACCAGGTCCGGGGGGTGCTCGGCTATCCAGTCCAGTGCTTCCAAGCCGGTGCGTTTGGTTATCACCGTGCAGCCTCTTGCCCCCAGCACCTCGGCCATGGTCTGGCGGACCTCGTCGTTGTCATCCACAACCAGGATGGTCTTGCCCGTCAGGTTGTACTCGGGGTCGGTCGTGTCGGTGTCTTCGGTGTCATTTTCATTGTCCAGACCCAGGTTCGTCATGAGGCGGCCCGGCAGGTATTCCATGGTTCCGTAGGTTCCGGCGGCGGCCATCTCTCCCACGCGCTCGACTATGGCCTGTATGCGACGAAGTTCTTTTTTGATGCCGGCAATCCTCTCGTGTTCGACGGCGTAATCCTCTTCAGGCATACAGCGCTTGAGAGAGCGGTCGAGCAGTTCGGCGTTGTTGACCATCGATTCCAGCGGATTGTTGATTTCGTGAGCCAAGCCTATGGCCAGTTCTCCCAGGGTTTCCATCTGCTCGTGAAGCCTTAATTCGGCTATGTCTTTGGCAAACCCGATGCTCCCCAGCTCGCGCCCCTTCTCGTCGTAAATGATCGAACCCGAGATGGCCACGGCTACGTGTTCGCCCTGCTTGTTGACAAATTCGGTCTCGAAATTTTTGACGCGGCCTTCACCGCCGTGGTCTTTGGAACGCATGGCCGCCATCACGCGCTTGGCCTCGTCTTCGGAAGGGTAGAACTGAGCGGCGTGGACCCCCCGTACCTCTTCGGATGAGTAGCCCAGGACGGAGCGGGCACCGTCGTTGTAGAAAATCGTGGTGCCATCGTTGTCTACGGCGACCACGATGTCGGGGGAACTCTCCAACAGCCGCTCGAAGTAGACTTTTGGGAGCTCTTTCAATCCTCAGCAGGGGGGACGGGATGTCGTAGCCGCCACCCTGACCGTTGTTGGTTGAGCAATCATCTGGGCCATCCGTGCCAACTTAGCCCTGGTCCCTGCGGTGGTCAAGGAATTTTTACCTGTCATAATCTCCGCCGTCGTGAAGTCTCGTTGCAAGTACGCCGCTGTGCCCCGACTGCTCGCCCTGGTTTGTGTCTGCGCCGTGGCCGTCGGCGGTTGCTACTGGCTTCGCTACCAGGAGATGCTCTCGACCCACATGGAAGTGATGGTGAGTTTTGCCAACGACGGTTGCGACCTGCTCTCCCTGGCCCGAAGCGTACCCGACCGTGGTCTCAGCAACGCCGACATAGCACGCATGCGCTACCCCTACACAAGGGCCAGCGACCTGGCCAGGGTGGCCCACCGCCGCTGGCCGCAAAGACTTTCACTGCAGCGCTTCGAGACCCTGGTGGAAACCTACGGCCGTCTGATAGAGGACCTCGACCGCGCCCGTGTCAATGGTGCGAGAGGGACCAGGAAGGCCTGCCGCCTGGCCGCCGAGGTGGAAGCTATAGCTCTGGAAGTCACCGGGCTGTTGGCCGCCGACAGCTAACAGTCGTTATTCTGGTACGCTTTCCCAGTCCTTGAGGAAGCGGGCAAGGCCGATGTCTGTGAGCGGGTGCCTGGCCATCTGTTCGAGTACCTTGAATGGGCAGGTCGCGATATGGGCTCCCATCTCGGCCGCGGCGATCACGTGGCCGGGGCCGCGGGTGCTGGCCACCAGTACCTGGGCCGGGTAGTCGTAGTTGGCCAACAGGTCTACCAGCGTGCAGACCATGCCCATACCGTCTTCCCCGATATCGTCGAGTCGTCCCACGAACGGGCTTATATAAGTGGCACCCGCTTTGGCTGCGAGCAGGCCCTGGCCGGGCTGGAATACCAGCGTGACGTTTATGGGGATGCCTTCGTCGCTCAGCTGACGGGTGGCCTTGAGGCCTTCGGTAAGCATGGGGACCTTCACCACGATGTTCGGGTGTATGGCGGCTAGACGCCGTCCCTCCTTTACCATGCCTTCAGCTTCGGTGCTTACCACCTCGGCACTTATGGGCCCATCTACGATACTGAGGATCTCCTCCAGGGCCGATTCGAAGGTGCGGCCGGTTTTGGCAATCAGCGAGGGGTTGGTCGTCACCCCGTCCAGTATGCCCCAGGATGCGGCTTCCCTTATTTCGTTGATGTCGGCTGTATCTATGAAAAGCTTCATTAGCTTTTTTTTTCTCCTACCGTTGAGGGGGCAACAGCATAACCCGTTTGGTGTCTTCGGTAGTGGCCAGTAGTGAGGATACCGTCTTGCCGAGAAGCGGATGTTTAAATCCGGGGGCCAATTCGCTGAGCGGCATCAGGACAAAACGGCGCGACTGGATCTCGGGGTGTGGGATCTTGAGGGTTCGCGTATCGATGATGTCGTTGTCGTAGGTAAGTATGTCGAGGTCGATCTTACGCGAAACCGAGGTTTTGCTGGGTCTACGGCCAATTTCGTTTTCGATGCGTTGGAGTTCGCTGAGCAATTGCTTGGCTCCCAACTCGGTGGCGATTTCAATGACGCCGTTGATAAACCAGTTACGGGCCTTACCGTGGGGTTCGGTTTCGTAAAGCGACGACCAACGCCGCACCCGGGTCTCCTCGAGCGCCGATATTTTGGCGACGGCCGACTGGTAGTTGGCACTTCTGTCGCCCAGGTTCGACCCGATGCCGATGTACGCAATATGGCTCATGGTTGCTTGCATGGAACTATTGGGGGGCACCGAGCACGTCCTGCATAGAGTAGAGTCCGGCCGGGCGTCCGGCCAGCCAGACTGCCGCGCGTATGGCTCCGGAGGCCAGGCAGTCGCGTGACAGTGCCCGGTGGGTCAGCTCCAGGCGTTCGCCGGTGCCGGCCAGCATGACGGTGTGCTCGCCGGCCGTGTCTCCGCCCCGCAGGGCGACGACACCTATCTCCCCCTCGGTCCTGGCCCCGACCATGCCCTGGCGGGCCAGTACCAGACTGTCTTGGGGGTTCCGGCCGCCGGCCAGGGCGGCAGCCTCGGCAAGGGCAAGGGCCGTGCCGCTGGGCGCATCCTTTTTGCGGTTGTGATGAATCTCAACGATTTCGCAGTCAAAGCCTGGCCCCAGCCGCCTTACGGCCTGACCGACCAGTTCCAGCAGGACGTTTATTCCCAGGCTGACGTTGGCCGCCATGATGGTGGGCATGCCTGCGGCCAGTTTCTCGGCCTCCTTCCGTTGAGCCGGACTGAAGCCGGTTGAGCCGACAACTATGGGTGCGGCCTGGGCCGAGGCCAGGCGCATGTTGGCCAGGGAGGCCTCGGCGCTGGAGAAGTCCAGACAGACGGCCTGCGGGGAAATCACGGCTGCCAGGTCGTCGCCAACGGCCACACCGAGACTGCCCACCCCGGCCATGTCACCGGCATCGCTGCCGACGGCCGGGTGTCCCGGTGCCTCTACGGCGGCTTTGACCTTCAGGTCGGGGCGTTGGCTGGCCAGCGTGATAATACAGCGTCCCATGCGTCCGGCCGCCCCACAGACTATCAAGGAAAAGGGCTCGGCCATCAGTTGCCCGCCAGGCCGGCCGCGGCCAGAACGGCCGAGAGCTGTTTACGATTGGGATCACTCATGGTGGTCAACGGCAAGCGGAATTCATCGCAGATGCGTCCGCTGAGGGCTAATGCCGTTTTCACCGGGATGGGATTGGTTTCCAGCGCCATGGCGTGCATCAGCGGCAACAGTTCGCGGTGAATTCGCCGGGCCTCGGCAAAATCGTTTCTGGCCGCCGCATCAACCAGGGCCTTCATAGGTCGTGGGGCCAGGTTTGCCGTTACGGCTATCACGCCACGCGCGCCGACCGCCATCAGTGGCAGGGTAAGCGTGTCGTCACCGGAGAGTAGCGTGAACTCGTCTCCACAGAGTTGCATTACTTTTATTGCCTGGTCCAGGGAGCCTGTGGCTTCTTTGAGTCCCACCACGCCTGGCAGTTGGGCAATCCGGGCGATGGTCTCCGGGGTCATGTTGACACCGGTGCGGCCGGGGATGTTGTAGACGATTATAGGTATGTCTACGGCCTCGGTTATGGCCTTGTAGTGGAGCAGGTGCCCTTGCTGGGTGGGCTTGTTGTAGTAGGGGCCTATAAGGAGGGCACCATCGGCGCCGGCCTGTTTGGCAAAACGGGTAAGGCTGACGGCTTCGGCCGTGTTATTAGACCCGGTACCGGCAATGACGAGGGCCCGTCCGGCCACTTCTTCGACGGTGAGGCTTATGATGGTTTTGTGTTCTTCGTGGTTGAGGGTAGCCGATTCCCCGGTGCTGCCACAGGGTACCAGGCCATCGATGCCCGCTTTCAGTTGTTCGCCAATGAGGGCTCTCAGTGCCTCTTCATCTATGTGGCCATCCCTGAAAGGCGTGACCAGGGCCGTGTAGGTTCCTTCAAACATCCCCAGCTAGTCCAGTTCTACCGTTACGCTTGCCGAAAAGACCTCAACCGCGGGGCCCGTCATGAGCACGGTGCCGCTTTCACGGTATTCAATGTCCAGTTGGCCACCTCTTAGTAACACCGTACAGGCACGTTGCGCCAATCCCCCGTGAACCGCCGCCACTACTACTGCACAGGCACCGGTACCGCAGGCCATAGTCTCGCCCGAGCCGCGTTCCCACACCCTCATGGATATACGGGTGGGAGTATCAATACGGGCAAACTCGGTGTTGGTGCCGTTGGGGAAAAATCGGTGTTCGGCAAAGAGAGGGCCCAGGCGGGGGAGGTCGAGACCGCCGGGGTCGGCGTCAAAGGTCACCGCGTGGGGGTTGCCCATGGAAACACAGGTGATGTTCCAGGTCTCGTCGCCGACCTCGAGGGTGTGGTCGAGGATTTCGCCGACCGGCGTGCCCATGTCTACGGTCACGCTTTCGACCAGCCCCGCACGGATGTGCAATTGGAGTTGTTTGATGCCCGCATCGGTCTCAACCGTCAGGCTGTCGTTGGCCACGAGCCTGTGCTCGTAGGCGTATTTGCCCAGACAGCGGATACCGTTGCCGCACATCTGGCCGCGGCTACCGTCGGCGTTGTACATCTCCATACGCAAGTCGGCTGTCTCGGAAGGGTAGATGAGTATGATGCCGTCGCTCCCGACCCCACGTCGCCGGTCGGAAACGATGCGCGAGACCTCGCCGGCTCTTTCGAGCGGGCCATCGGTGCAATCGGCGAACAGGTAATCGTTTGAGCAGCCGTGCAGTTTGGTGAAACTGAATTCCACTGTCGGCCTCAGGCACCCAGGTGGGCCGGGATGTTTTCGTAAGAGATCAGATCGTCCACCGTTTCCCGGCGTCTGACTACGTAGTACTCGGCTCCGTCGACCAATACTTCGGCCGCCCGCGGGCGGGTATTGTAGTTTGAGGCCATGGAGGCTCCATAGGCACCGGCACTCATGATGGCCAGCAGCTGTCCGGGGCTGGGGGTGGGCAACTTGCGGTCCCGGGCCAGGACGTCGCCAGTTTCGCACACCGGGCCTACTATATCGGCAGTTATCTCGCGGCCACCGCCGGGCTCTACCTCCTGGATGTGGTGGTAGGCCGAGTACATGGACGGACGTGCAAGATCGTTCATGGCCGCATCAACGACAATAAAGTTCTTCTCGGCGTTGCTTTTCTGGAAGAGGACCTCGGTGAGCAGAACGCCGGCGTTGCCCGCGATCGAACGGCCGGGCTCAACAATAATCCTGAGTGGGCGCTCGCCGATGGCCCGTATGAGCGTGGCCGCGTATTCGCAAGCGTCGGGGGGCTGTTCATCGTCATAAACTATGCCGAGGCCACCGCCCAGGTCGAGGTTACGGATTGTGATGCCACGCTCGCCCAAGCGGTCTATGAGGTCGACCATGAGTTGTGCGGCTTCAGCGAACGGTGCCGTCGAGGTCAGCTGGGAGCCGATGTGGCAGTCTATCCCGACAATCTCCAGGCCGGGCAGTTGCGTGGCCCGTTGGTAGTCTTCCAGACACCTCTCCATGGGGATCCCAAACTTACTGGTCTTGAGCCCGGTGGCTATGTAGGGGTGGGTTTTGGGGTCTACGTCGGGGTTGATCCTGAGCGCCACCGAAGCCTTGCGTCCCAGTTCGGTGGCCACCCGGCTTATCATGTCGAGCTCGGCCGGGCACTCCACGTTGATCTGGGCTATGCCGGCCTCGATGGCCTCGCGCAACTCCCAGTCCTGTTTCCCCACGCCCGAGAAAACGATCCTGGTCGGGTCGCCGCCGATTTTAAGCACGCGCCGCAGCTCGCCACCCGAGACCACGTCAAAGCCGCTGCCCTCGTTGGCCAACACCCGCAACACGGCCAGGTTTGAGTTGGCCTTTACCGAATAGCAGACCAGGTGGTCGATGCTCTGGAATCCCTGTTGGTAGGAGCGCAGGCTTTGGCGCAGGTGGGCGGCGCTGTAGACGTAGCACGGGGTTCCAAACTCGGCTGCGATGTCGGCCAGTGGGACTTCTTCGGCATGTAACTGGCCGTTTTTGTAAGAAAAGTCTTCCATAAAGAGGTCGGCCAGCGGCGACTATACAAAGGGCCGGGCCAGAGTAAAAACGGCGGCTTTGACCGCGTGGGTTAAACCCGCCCGAAGGTGGCTTCAGCCGAACGGACGTCTCTTATCGAGGTTATCTTCACGCCCAGAGAGGCAAAAAACCTGCGCAACGGGCGGCCCGGACCGACTTCTACGATACTGTCGGCTACCGCAGCCAGTTCGTGCATATTGTCCGACCAGCGCACGGTGGCCGAGGCCTGCCCCAGCAGTGCTGCGATGAGGTCCTGGACGTCGGTTGTGTGGAAAGTTCCCGTGTAGTTGGAAACGACGGTGGCGGCCCTCTGGCTTGCCCAGGACTCGGCTTCCAGGACCCGGCGCAATTCCTGGTCGACTACCGCCATGAGGCGGCAATGGAAGGGGGCCGAGACCGCCAGTTTGCGAAAACGCACCCGTAGCAGCCCACTGCAGTCGCGCATACGTCGCACGGCCTCGTCCACGTCCCCGGTGCTACCGCTTACGACGATCTGTTCGGGGGAGTTGAGGTTGGCCACGTCCACTTCCAGGCCGTTGCAACACGACCTGAGTGGCCCCTCACTCAGCGCCTTGCCGCTACCGCTCAGCACCGCCACCATGGCTCCCGCGCCGGGCGCCACGGCTTTCTGCATGAGGCGGCCCCGTTCCTTTACCACCGCTGCCGCCCTTCCCAGGTCTATGACGCCGGCCGCCACCAGGGCCGTGTACTCCCCGAGGCTGTGTCCCCCGAACCAGGCGGCGCTGAGCCCGAAGTGAGCTTGCAGGCTGCGCAGCATGGCGATTTCGGCTGTAAGGATGGCTGGCTGCTGAAATTCGGTAAGCTCCAGACGCGGGTCTTGCTCGAAACAGATTCTGGCCAGGTCAATGCCGGTGGCGTCCGAGGCCTCGGTAAAGGCCAGGCGGGCCTCAGTAAAGGCTTCGGCGAAGTCCCTGGCCATGGCCGGGCGTTGACAGCCCTGGCCGGGGAATACCAGGGCTGTCGTGGCGGTAGACCCGGTCACCGCTGTCGCAGAGGCAATCGCACTGTGGGGCTGGGATTGCCGTACTGTCCGTCGGCGTTAAAGGCTCTGACCCTGTAGGCCAGGACCGAGTCCGGGGCTTGCAGGTCGGTGTAGCGGAAAGTCTGCCGGGGTCGGACCAGTTGGTTGTCGTCTACCTGGATGGTCGCCAGGGGCACAAAGCCCTGGCCCGAATCTCTTTCCACTACAAAGCCGGCCAGGTCGTAGAGCTGCCGGCCGTCCTGGCTGCGCGTGGGCCGGCGCCAACTGAGACTAACCCCGGTTCCGTCGTGGCCCACCACGGCCACCTGCGGGGGCAGCGGCGAGGTGTCCTGGGGAGGGCGGGGGGCCGTTCTCAGGCCGCAGGCCGACAGTGTTGCGGCCAGCAGCAATGCGGTCAACGCGGGGGCCCGGCCTGCACCTTTCATCAGAGCCTGGCCAGACGTTTTTTGAGATTGCGGCCTGCAGTTCCACCCGCCGAGCGGCGCCGGGCCACAGCTGCATCGGTATTGAGAATGGCAATGGCATCGTCGCCGAAACTTGGCGAGAATTTTCTCAGCGCTCTGGTGTCGAGGTCGGTGGGGGAAATGCCGTTGTCGAGACAATGACGCACGATGCGCCCGGTTATCTCATGGGCACTCCTGAAGGGCAGGCCCGCAGCCACCAGGTATTCGGCCAGGTCTGTGGCCAGCAGGAACCCGTCTGAGGCGGCCTCACGCATGGCTTCTTCGTTGAACTTGAGACTTGCAACCAGGCTGGCCATTGCGCCGAGTGCCCCCGTGGCCGTATCGACGCTGTCGAACAGGGGTTCTTTGTCTTCTTGCAGGTCGCTGTTGTAGGCTAGGGGTAACCCCTTGATGGCCGTCAGCACGGCCACCAGGTTGCCGAAGGTCCGTCCAGACTTTCCTCGTACCAACTCGGCGATGTCGGGGTTGCGTTTTTGCGGCATCATCGAGCTGCCAGTCGAGAAGCGGTCGTCGAGGTGGGCGAAAGAGAACTCGCTTGTAACCCACAGGGTTATGTCGGTTGCCAGGCGGCTGAGCCCGGAGAACATGATGGCAATGGCCGCCAGCACCTCGGCTACAAAATCACGGCTCGATACGGCGTCCATGCTGTTGGTGGCTGTGCGGCTGAAACCGAGGTCCCTGGCCACCCGTTTCGGGTCGATGGGCAGGGTGGTGCCGGCCAGAGCCCCCGCCCCCAGGGGTAGGACGTCGGTTCTTTGCAGACAGTCGTTCAGACGGCCCCGGTCGCGCTGGAGCATGTCCCAGTAGGCCAACAGGTGGTGACCGAGCAGGACCGGTTGGGCCCTTTGCATGTGGGTGTAGCCCGGCAGTACGGCCTCTGGGTGTTTGCGCGCCACCCGTACCAGGGTTTTTTGCAGCCGTGCAGCGGCCTTGTCGATGTCGGCGATTGCGTCCTTCACGAACAGTCGTACTTCGGTGACGACGAGGTCGTTGCGGCTGCGCGCCGCGTGCAGTCGTTCGCCGGCCTTGCCCGTTTTTTCGACGAGCCTCCGCTCGACTGCCATATGGACGTCTTCGTCGGACAGTTGGGGCACAAAGCGTCCGGCCTGCCACTCTCGTTGTATGGATTTGAGGCCCTTGAGAATGCGGTCGCGTTGGCCTGCGGTGATTATGCGACAGGCCGCCAGCATACGTGCGTGGGCGGAACTCACACGGATTTCGTAGGGTAGCAGGCGCAGGTCGAATGACAGCGAGGCCGTAAACGCTTGTGCGCCGGCATCGGTGTCATCGGTGAAGCGACCACCCCAGGTCCTGCTGGCTCCAGTGGCTCTGCGCGATTTTTTTATCTGTTTTGCCAAGGCTGTTGGCTCCTCAGTTGCCTTTGTTGGCGACCAGGTTGCGTATTTTGAGTCTCAGGGAGTTGAGCTTGATGAACCCTCCGGCATCGGCCTGGCTGTAGACTTCGTCTTCTTCAAAGGTCGCAAGTTCGGGCACGTACAACGATTCCTCGGAGCGCCGTCCGGCCACCGAGGCCCGACCCTTGTAAAGTTTCATGCGTACTGTGCCGGTGACGGTCTTTTGTGACTCGTCGATGGCCGCCTGCAGCATCTCGCGCTCGGGTGCGAACCAATAACCGTAGTAGACCATTTCGGCGTAACGGGGGATGAGGCTGTCACGCAGATGCATGACTTCGCGGTCGAGCACCAGCGACTCAAGCGCTCGATGGGCGATGTGTAGAATCGTGCCGCCCGGGGTCTCGTAGACTCCACGCGACTTCATGCCCACGTAGCGGTTCTCAACGATGTCGTCGCGGCCGATGCCGTTGCGCCCGGCCACTTCGTTGAGGTGCCGCAGAAGTTCAAAGGGCGGGGTTTGCTGCCCGTCGATGGCTACCGGGTTGCCACCCCGGTAGTCGACCTCAACGTACTCGGCCTGGCTGGGTGCATCTTCGGGAGCCACGGTGGTTTGGAACATGTCCTGGCGGGGCTCGTTCCATGGATCCTCGAGGTCGTGTCCTTCATAGCTGGTGTGCAGAACGTTACTGTCCATGCTGTAGCTGCGCTTCTGTGTTCCGGGGACCGCGATGCCGTGTTTGTCGGCAAACGCGAACAGTTTTGAGCGCGAATTGAGATCCCAGATTCTCCAGGGTGCGATGACGGTAAGGTCGGGGGCCAGTGCGGCAAACGTGAGTTCGAAACGCACCTGGTCGTTGCCCTTGCCGGTGGCGCCATGGGAGACGGCGTCGGCACCGGTACGCCGAGCCACTTCAACCTGCCGTTTGGCTATAACCGGACGTGCGATCGAGGTGCCCAACAGATAGCTGCCCTCATAGACGGCTCCCGCCCTCAGCATTGGAAATATAAAGTCGCTGACAAACTCTTCGCGCAGATCCTCGACCGCGACTTCCGAGGCTCCGGTGGCTTCGGCTTTTTTGCGCACGGCCTCCAGGTCCTCGTCCTGGCCAACGTCGGCGACGTAGGCGACGACTTCGGCCTTATAGGTCTCAGCCAGCCAGGTAAGTATGACCGAAGTGTCGAGCCCACCACTGTAGGCCAGTACTATTTTGTCGGGGACGCTCACGAAACGCCCTCCTTGGCTTCAAGCATCCAGGCCACCAACGCCTTTTGCAGGTGCAGTCGATTCTCGGCCTGGTCGAGCACTATCGAGTTGGGGCCGTCGAGGACTTCCGATGTGATCTCTTCGCCGCGGTGGGCGGGCAGACAATGCATCACCAGAGCGTCTTTGGCCGCGTCGGCCAACACCTCCTGGTTGATCTGGTAGGGTGCGAAATCCGCCAACCGCCGGGCGGTTTCTTGTTCCTGGCCCATGCTCGTCCACACGTCGGTGTAGAGAACGTCGGCACCCCTGGTTCCTTCGGTGAGGTCGTTGGTGATGGTGATGGTCCCGGTGCCATCTTCCTGGGCCTTTTCCAGTACGAACTCATCGGGTTCATAGCCGGGTGGACAGACCAGTGTGAAGTTAAGTCCCAGGCATGAGGCTGCCAGCAGCCACGAATGTACCACGTTGTTGCCGTCGCCGACGAAGGTGATTGAGAGGCTCGAAAGGTCGCTTCTCAGTTCGCTGAGCGTCAGACAGTCGGCCAGCACCTGGCAGGGGTGGGAGAGGTCGCTCAGCCCGTTTATCACCGGCACCTCAGAGTTGAGGGCAAGCTCGACTACGGTGAGGTGGGAGTGGGTGCGTGCCATTATTATATCGACCCAACGCGACAGGTTGCGCGCGATGTCGGTCACCGATTCCCCTTCTCCCAGCCGGATGTCAT
The DNA here is from genome assembly GCA_046583365.1 of Deltaproteobacteria bacterium. GTDB lineage: Bacteria > Desulfobacterota > Binatia > UBA1149 > CAYXZP01 > JAYGCL01. The sequence goes on along the minus strand of JAYGCL010000025.1, from coordinate 37,811 downwards.
CGGGGGCCAGGTATATGGCCAGCCCACCGAGTTGGTTCATGCCGGTTTCAAAAGTCACGCGGGTACGCAGGCTGGGTTTTTCAAAAATCATGGCCATCGTGGCCCCCTCCAGCCAGCGGTGGGCCCGCCCGGCCTTGAGGTCGCCCTTGAGTCGCTTTGCCAGCGCGAGGATGTGTTCGATGTCGGACCGGTTGAGGTCGGCAATGGTTACAAGGTCGCGTTTCATGTCATTGCGTGGGCCAGTTTTGCCATGCCTTCGTCTATCTCTTCGCAGCTTATTATAAGCGGCGGAAGGAAGCGTAGTACCGTAGCGGCTGTAGCATTTATCACCAAGCCGTGGGCAAGGGCAGCTTCGACCAGAGGCCGAGCCGGCCGCCCCAGCTCCATGCCCAGCATGAGGCCGGTGCCACGAACCTCGACGATGTCGTCCCTTTTGGAGGCAAACTCTTCAAGCCGGCCCCGTAGATATTCCCCCGAGCGCCGGCAATTTTCCAGAACGCCTTCGTCGTCAAAAGCGGCCAGCACGGCCAGGGCGGCCCGGCACACCACCGGGTTGGCTCCAAACGTTGAGCCGTGGGTGCCGGTCACGAAAGCCGCCGCCGCGGTCTCGGTGGCCAGCACGGCGCCGATGGGTAGACCACCGGCAAGGCCTTTGGCAGTGGTCAGGATGTCGGGTGTTATGCCCGAGGTCTGGTAGGCGTACAGGGTTCCGCTGCGGCCCACTCCGGTCTGGACCTCGTCGAGAATGAGCAGAGCCCCACAGCTGTCACAGATATCGCGCAAAGCCCCAAGGTAGCCGGCAGAGGGCACCACCACTCCACCTTCGCCGAGCACCGGTTCCACCATCACGGCGGCGGTCCTGGCCCCGACGGCTTCGGCCACGGCGGCGGCGTCGTTGTAGGCCACATGGATGAATCCCTCCGGCATCGGGCCGTAGCCCTCGCGCAAGTCGCCCTGGCCGGTGGCGGCCAGAGACCCGAGGGTACGGCCGTGGAAAGAGCCGATGGCAGAGACTACTTCGTAGCGCTCGCCGCCGGCCCGGCGGGCCATTTTGATGGCGGCCTCGTTGGCCTCGGTGCCGCTGTTACAAAAGAAAACACGGTCGGCGAAGCTTCTTTCGACCAGGGTCTGGGCCAGTAGCGCGGAGGCCTGGTTGTAGAAGAGGTTGGATGTATGCATGAGCAGGGCGGTCTGGGCGGCCACTGCGTCAGACAGACCTTTGTGGCCGTAGCCCAGGCAGGCCACCCCCAGGCCGCTGAACATATCCAGGTATTCCTTGCCGTCTTCGTCCCACAGGCGACAGCCCTGGCCACGTACAAAGGCCACCGGGAAGCGTGCGTAGTTTGCTGTCGTGTAGCTGTCGGTAAGTTCTATCGTGGGTGTCGACTTGTGCATGGCCCTGTCCGCAGGTGAGTGTACCGGTTCTTGACGCTCAGGGCCCGGTTTTCTTCGAAACCGTCGCCGCTGGGCCGGGGTCTTTCAGCACCACCTCGGTGCCCACGCCCTTGCGTGTGAATATCTCGAGCAACACTGCATGTTTGACCCGGCCATCGACGATGTGGACCTGTTCGACCCCCCCGGCCAGTGCCGCCATGGCGCATTCCACCTTGGGTACCATACCACCGGCTATCACTCCCGAGCGAATCTGCTCACGGGCATGGCCGATGCTCACGGTGGTCTGTACGTGGTGGCTCGGGCCGCGGATGCCGGCAACGTCGGTAAGAATCATCAGCTTGGCCGCGCCCATGGCCCTGGCCACCGCGGCCGCAACCGTGTCGGCATTGATATTATAGCTGCGGCCGTTGGAACTCACTCCCACGGGTGCAATCACCGGAATGATACCGTCGTCGGCCGTTTTTTTGATGGCACGGGGGCGCACGGCCGAGACTTCCCCGACCATGCCGAGGTCGGCCACGGGGAGGCCCTCGTCTGTAAGTCTGAGCTTGCGGGCCTTGAGTATACCTCCGGCCTTGCCGCTGAAGCCCTTGGCCCGGCCGCCGTGGGAACGGATGAGGTGGACTATGTCGCGGTTTATCACACCGCCGAGTACTTTTTCGACAATGCGCATGGCCTGGGGGTCGGTGACCCGCATACCACGCACAAATCTGGTCTCGATGCCCGCCCTGGCCAACTCACGGGCGATCTGCGGGCCGCCGCCGTGGACGATGACCGGACGCAGGCCAAGAGAACGGAGCAAGACCACATCTTCGGCAAACCCCGATTGCAGGCGTTTCTCCGTCATCGCGTTGCCGCCGTACTTGATTACCACGGTCTTGCCGGCAAACCGCTGTATATAGGGCAGGGCTTCCAGCAGCACGCTGGCTTTGGCTATGAGTTTGTCCATTGCCTATCCGCTCCCTACAGGGGGAGCCGTCGGGAAGAGTTAGAGTATATAGCGCGACAAGTCCTGGTCTTCCAGAATCGGACCGAGCTTTTCACGCACGTAGGCCGAGTCGATGTTTACCGTGGTGCCCGAACGTTCGGGCGCGTAGAAGGACACGTCGTCGAGTAATCTCTCCATTACCGTGTAGAGGCGTCGTGCTCCCACGTTTTCGGCCTGGGCATTTGCCTCTTCGGCAATGTTGGCCAGTTCGGCGATGCCGGACTCGTCAAAATTCAGGGTTACCCCCTCGGTGCCCAGCAACTCTATGTACTGCCGGGTCAGGGAGTTCTGGGGTTCGGTGAGGATGCGCACGAAGTCGGTTGCTCCGAGGGCATCCAGTTCCACGCGGATGGGGAAACGTCCCTGAAACTCGGGGATGAGGTCGGAAGGTTTTGAAAGGTTGAAGGCTCCCGAGGCGATAAAGAGTATGTGGTCGGTGCGCACCATACCGTGGCGGGTTTTTACCGACGAGCCCTCGACTATGGGCAGCAGGTCCCGTTGCACGCCTTCACGAGATACGTCGGGCCCCTGGTGTCCGCCGCCTTCTCGCCCACAAATTTTGTCGATTTCATCGATGAAGACGATACCGTTTTCCTCCACGCGGCCGACGGCATCGGCGGCTACCTTCTGCATGTCTATGAGGCCCTGGGCTTCCTGTTGGGCGATCAATTTAATGGCCTCGGCCACCGAGACTTTCTTTGGTCGCGATTCTCTCCCGCCCCCGAAGAGTCCGCTGAGGTGATCTCTTATGTTCATGCCGGCCTCTTCGAGGTTCTGCGGTGTGATTATCTCAAGCATGGCCGTCCCCTGGGTCTGGGGTGGTTCGAGCTCGACTATGCGCTCGTCGAGCTTGCCGGCCCGCAGGAGTTTGCGTAGTTTTTCGCGGGTGTCGTCGCTTTCCGGAGGCGTTGCGGGGCCGCCGGCGGCCGCCTGGTAGTCCTCGGAGGTCGGTAGCAGCATGTCGAGGATACGCTCTTCGGCCAACTGCTGGGCTTTGATATCGACTTTCTCTGTCTCTTCTTCCCTGACCATGTCGATGGCCAGCTCGGTGAGGTCGCGGATGATGGATTCCACGTCGCGGCCGACATAGCCGATTTCGGTAAACCGAGAGGCTTCGACCTTAATAAACGGGGCGTCGGCGAGCTTGGCCAGGCGGCGGGATATTTCGGTCTTACCGACGCCGGTGGGGCCTATCATGATGATGTTCTTGGGAGCGATCTCCTCGCGCAGTTCTTCGGGAACCTGCAGCCGGCGCCAGCGATTGCGCAGCGCGATGGCGACGGCGCGTTTGGCGGCCTCCTGGCCCACGATGTATTTGTCGAGTTCCGAGACTATTTCTCTCGGGGTCATCGGGTAGTCGGTCACGGCAGTTCCTCAATACTCACGTTGTCGTTGGTGTAGACACAGATCTGGCCGGCAATCTTCATTGCCTGCCTGGCAATGTCGCCGGCTTCGAGTTCTGTGTGTTCGACAAGGGCCCGGGCAGCAGCCAATGCGTAGTTGCCACCCGAGCCGATGGCAATGATTCCGTCGTCGGGTTCGATGACATCACCGGCACCCGATATCAGCAGCGAATGCTCGCCATCGGCCACAATGAGCATGGCTTCGAGGCGTCGGAGTACACGGTCGCTACGCCAGTCCTTGGCCAATTCGACGGCAGCCCTGGTCAGGTTGCCACTGTATTTGTCGAGTTTGCCCTCGAACTTCTCGAACAGGGTAAAGGCATCGGCCGTAGCGCCGGCAAACCCACCCAGCACCTTGCCCTCGTACAGGCGCCTTACCTTGCGCGCCGAATGTTTGAGCACGGTCTGGTCGTTGGTGACCTGTCCGTCACCGGCCATGGCAACATGTCCGTTGCGTCTTACCGCGATGATGGTGGTGGCATGGAACACATTGCGTATTTGAACGATTTGGCGGTGTAAATCCAACGCCTGCTCAGTGGCAGGCAACGCAGCGGCGGGACTAGGCCCTCGGGTGGGCGCGGTCGTAGACGGCCGACAGGCGACGCAGGTCTACGTGGGTGTAGCGCTGGGTGGTCGAGATCGACGCGTGGCCGAGCATTTCCTGTATGGCCCTGAGGTCGGCTCCGCCTTCGAGCAGGTGGGTGGCAAAGGAGTGGCGCAGTGCATGGGGGCTTGCCCCCGGCTGCAGGCCGGCCTGGCGCAGGCAGGCCTCCAGGATGCGGCCCACGCTGCGTACGCTCAGCCGTCGCCCCCTTGCGTTCAGGAACACGGCCTCCAGGGAGTGGCGGGGGCCCTCCCACCCGTCGCGGTATTTACCAAGCGAGGCCAGGGCCGGCTCGCCCACGGGCACCACCCGTTGCTTGCCGCCCTTGCCGTGTTCCACGCGCACTACGCCCAGTTGGCCGTCTATGTGGGCCCAGTCCATGCCCGCACATTCGGCGGCCCTCAGTCCGCAGGAGTAGAGAAGTTCCAGCAACGCTGCATTGCGCAAGGCCAGGCCCCTCCTGGGTCCGGTGGCTACCCGGGCCGTGGCCTCCGCCCCATCGAGCAGCCGCTTCATGTCCTCGGCCGTCAGATAAACGGGAAGCTTTGCCGGGACCTTGGGCGCGGCCACCGACTCGGCCGGATTGGCGGCCGCACCTTCACGGGTCAGAAAGGCAAAGAAAGCGCGCAGCGAGGCAAGTTTACGTGCCACGGTGGCACGGCTCGAACGGGACAATTGTCGGGCCAGAAAGGCCCTCAGAAGGGCCGGCTCAAGGGACTCAAGGCCCGCGGCCACGGGTTTGCCGGCCCGGTCTTCTTCGCAGACAAACTCGATGAGCTGGCCGAGGTCGGACAGGTAGGCCCGGCGGGTGCGCAGGGCCAGCGCGGCTTCGACTTCCAGGTAGGAGGCAAAGGCTGAGGTCTGGGCACGGATGCGCCGGGCCGGGGCCGGTGCCAGGGCCTGCTCCACGCGGGTCGATATTGCCGCCTGGATCCGCTCACAGCTGCGGTCTGAAGACTTCGTCGTCATGGAACCCTATGGTATCACAAGCCCACTTGTGAAGACCCGGAGCCAAAAGTCGGCGGCCGCCTGTTTGCCGGCCCGGCGTGTGGAGTTCGCCGGCCGCCGGGGCAACCTGCTGGTAGGCGACTTCTACGCGGCCGCTGACGGCAAGCCGTTGCTCGTGCTCTGCCACGGCATGGAATCTACCCGCGGTGGGACCAAACAGCAGGCCATCATCGAGCGTTTTGTGCCACAGGGCTACGGAGTGCTCAGTTTCGACTTCGCCTACGTGGGGGAGTCCCAGGGGGAGTTCGAGGATCTGACCATCAGTGGGGAGGTAGATGATTGTCTGGCCGCCCTGGATTTTGCCGCCACCTTGCAAACTGCCGCCTGCATACTGGTTGGCTCCAGCCTCGGAGGGGCCGTGGCCCTGCTGAGCGCCGCCCGTAGCAAGCACCCCCCGGCCGCCGTGGCCACCATTGCCGCACTGACCCGTGCCGACCTGTTCACCGAGGGTCTGGACGAGGTGGAGATCAAAAACTGGCGCGACAGCGGCCGTCGCTCCTGGCGGCAGGGATATCTCAAGGTGGGCTTTCTGGAAGACGTGCAGAGGCTGGACATACTTGCAGAGGCGGCCTCGGCCGCCGGCCCCTTGCTGGCCATGCACGGGGATGCCGACGTCGTGGTGCCGGTTGAGCACGCCTATGCCTTGAGCCGGGTGTGGGCGGGGCCGGTGCGGCTCGAAATCTTTGCGGGGGTCGGTCACCGCTTTGAAGAGCCCGGCGCGCTTGGCGGGCTCATCGACACGCTCGAGGACTGGCTCGACGGGCTTGGGGGCACAGGTGGCACCTGAGTCCCGGCTGCTGGCCTGCCATGGCTGTGGGCAGACCCAGCAGGTAGAGGGTCCGGTATCCCGCGGGGCCGGCTGCAGCCGCTGTGGAGTTGCGCTGCGCTGTTGTCGAAACTGTGAGTTTTATCAACCGTCGGCCTATAACGAGTGTGCCGAGCCGGTGGCCGAGAGGGTTGTGGACAAGGAGCTGGCTAATTTTTGCGACTACTTCTCAGCCGCTGGCCCCGCCGTCGGCCTGACGGCCACGGGTGGTGATGCTCCAACGCCGGCCGATGCTGTTGAGGACCTGGAGGAGCTGTTCAAAAAATGAGACCCCGGTTTGCAGGTGCCCCTGCCCTTACGGTTCTGGTCTTGTGTTTGCTGGCCGCCCCCGCTTGCCGGATGGTCGGCTCATCGTCGCAGGCGGTGGCCGAAGACTTTCTCGATGCCCACTACGTACATATAAACCTGCCCACGGCTCTGTCGCTTGCCAGCGGCCTGGCCGCCGACAAGATCAGTCGGGAGATGGTACTTACCAGCGAGGTGGACGTGGCCGCCGACACGCTCAAGCCGCGTATCAACTACCGCCTGGAACACGCCTACGAGAAAGAGAATGGGGTCCGCTACTCCTACCGTCTCACCATACGGCCGCCAGGGCTCGAGCCATATCCCAAGAGGGTGATTCTGGCACTCAGCCCGGGCGAGGAAGGGTGGAGAGTGACCAACTTCTCCGAGTCGGAGCTGCCCACTAGCGGCCCTTGAAGTCGGGGGTCCGTTTTTCCATGGCGGCGGTGATTCCCTCGCTGGCATCCTCGCTCTTGAAGGTGTCGGCCTGGGCTCGGGCCTCTCGCGATATTGCCTCCTCGATGGTGAAGGTTGCACTTTGAGCCAGGGTCTCCTTGAGAGCCCGTACGGCCAGCGGCCCGCTGCCGGCAATTTCGTGGACAAGAGAGTCGACATCGTGGTCGAAGGTGTCACCGCTGATGTGGTTTACGAGTCCGATCTCAAGGGCCTCCCGGGCGTTTATTATGCGGCCGGTATAGAGGATCTCGGCGGCTCGGGCGGGCCCCACCAGGCGGGGCAGGGTCCAGGTGGCGGCCATGCCCGGGTGTATGCCGAGTTTGACGAAAGTCATGCCGACTTTCGCCTTGTTGTGCATAACCCGCAGGTCGCAGGCCAGGGCCAGGCAAAGGCCTGCACCTATGGCGTGGCCGTTGATGGCGGCCACAGTCGGCGACTTCAGCTTGCGCACCGACAGGAAAGCTTCGTAGAAACGGCGGGGGTCGCCGAGTCCGGGACCGTCGCCGGGCAGGCCCGCTTCTTGTGCCAATGCCTGTAAATTGCCGCCCGCACAAAAGGCTCTGCCGGCGCCTCGGACCACGGTTACGCGGGCCTCAGGGGTGTCGTTGATCTCGGCTACCGCAGCTTCCATTTCCCGGCCCATGTCCGGGGTCATGGCATTGAGTTGGTCCGGACGGTTGAGAGTCAGGCGGGCGCTATGGCCGTCAAAAGTGAGTGTTATGTTTTTGTGGCGCACTTGATACGCTCGTTGGCGGCAAGAGGCGAAACTCGTATAGCTCGGTTGCCGCTCAGTCAAAGCTGAGTCATTTTTGTAAGACCATGCGCAAGCTGCTGCTGATCCTTATCCTCGTACTGGCCGCGGCCGTGGGTTTTTCTGTTTTCAACCTCAAAGCTGCCGGCAGCCGTACGCTTGCACACTATTTGAGTGCCGTTGAAGAGGTCGGCGACTACCGGGCCTCGGCGGCTGGAGTCCGGCTGTCTCTGTGGCCACGTCCGGCCATCTCGATACATGGGCTGAGCGTGGACTGCGGCGGCGAACAGCCCTGCCTGAGCGTTCCCGTGATCCATGTTTTCCCCCGCCTCCTGCCGCTGCTGTCAGGTCGTGCCAGAGTTTCTTCGGTGTTGGCCGAGGGCGTCGAAGTGGTTGTTCTCCGTGACCGGGCTGGTCACTGGAAGCTACCTCCCCTTATTGGCAGTTTTGCCTACGGGCCTCTTGGTCGTCTTGGCTTCGAACTCAAGGACCTCAAGGTTGAGGGCGGGCGTTTTGTCTTTGCCGATGAAAACGGCCCCACCAGACTTGGACTGGAGGTAGACGAAGTGAGCCTGGGACTGTCGCTGGCCGGTGGGGGGGTCGGTTTTACCATCAGTGCCGTTCCTTTCGGGGCCTCTTCGAGGCTTGAGGCCTCGGGGGTATGGGAGAGCGGTGGCGGCCCCACCGGCGGACATCGTCTCGAGTTGTCCTTCAAGGTGGACGAAGCCGCCCTGGACCGCCTTGAGTACCTGCTGCCAGAGTTTGCGGGCAAGGGTATCGACGGACCCGTATCTTTCGTGGGTTCGGCGGCCGGTTATCTGGGTGAGCGCAGCAGCGAGGATGTTCCGGCCGAACCTCTGTTGGTGGAGGTACGCGGCAGTACAGTTCTGGACATGCTCGGCACAAGGGCACCCCTGGTGTTCAGGCTTGAGGGGTCGGTCGACGACCAGCGGATACGGCTTGGTGCGGGGCAGTTGGAGTGGGACGGCCTCAGCGCTGCGGTGACCGGGTGGACGGCGGCGGCCCGCCAGGGGCGTGTGGCCTTGAGGTTCTCCTTCGACCGTCTCGGCGTTGCCGAGGTGGCAAGGCGACTCGGTGTACCGCTGCCGTGGCGGCCCCGCGGCATGCTGACCGGCGTGGTGCGGGTCGATGGAAGCAGGCGCAAACCGAGGCTGACCTATCAGGCCAGCCTCGAGGACTTGAGTCTGGAGCGTTTTGAGAAATTCCCCCTGCATATCAATAAGGCGAGCCTGACCGGCAGTATTATGTCGATAAACGCCGAGGTGTCGGCTTCGGTCGCGGTCGCCGGTCTGTCGGTGGGCTCCATAAAGATGCCGGCGGCTCTGCTGGGCCTGGTCTACTGGCGGGACCGGCTGACATTTACCTCCCTCAATAACCGTCTTTGGGATGGCCAGGTTGGTTGTAGTGCCGCCTACGACGCCGACGGTTACAAGGGCGGCGCGTTGGTCGAGGATGTGGAGGTCGCCGAGTTGCTGGCTGCTCTCCTGCCCGGCCACTGGCCCATTGGTGTGGAGGCCCGGCTCGACGGTATTCTGAGCCTCGGTGGTGGTCGTGACGAGGCTCAGGCCGGGGCCCGCGTCGGTATGCACGACGGCCGCGTAACGGGTTTCGGGTTGCTGCATGCGGTGGTTGCATCGATTGCGGCCGAGGCCGGGTTGGACGTGTTTGCCTTGGAACGGGTGCTGGCAACCGAACCCGGGGCCCTCGGCAGCAACGTTACCGAGTTCTCCCGTCTGGTACTGGACCTGTCCATTTCACAAGACGGGTTCGAGTTTTCCGGTTTCGAGATGACCACCGCTGCCGGGACGGTAAGGGCCTTGGGCAGCGTTGACGGGCAGGGCAACGTAATGGCCTGGGGGGAGTTGCACCTGGATGCTCCCGTTGCCCGGATCATGATTGGGGGCATACCCGCGTTGGCCGCGTTGGCCTCGGCCGATGGCAGCCTCTTTGTGCCCGTGACGATAGGCGGCAGTCTGGTGGCGCCCGATGTGGCAGCCGACCCGGTTTTCTTAAAGCGTCTGGCCCTCGTCGGTTCGGGGCGTCCGGTAGCGCCCTTTTCGGTTCTGGATTTTGGCCCCGGCCTGAGCATCGACCTGCCTTCGCTCGACGAACATTTCGGACGCTGACAGTGGGATTGCCACTTACCCTGGCCTTGCTGGCAGCGCTGGGCTTTTCGGCCTACCGGCTACTCAGGCGGCAAAGACTCAAGAAGGTTTTGGCTGCCTTGCCCGGCGCCTCGGTTGCCAACGCCATCAAGGTCGATTCTTTCGATGCCATCGACAGCGAGGTGGGCCGCAGCCGTTGTCTTTGTGGGGGCAGGTACGACCGTCGTGGCGAGGGGTCGGCCGGGCGCGGCGGTGTGCGCATCAGATTCATCAACCTCGAGTGCCGTTTTTGCGAACGCCAGCGCCGCGTCTACTTCGACGTTTCGGCTATGTACCACTAGATGGGCGTGGTGGAGAAAAGAAGCGACCAGGTGAGGTTGGGGGTTGTGCACGAGGATATGGGTGTACACACCCTGTTCTTTTGTGTTCCGCGTCCCCAGGCCGTTTACGCAAAAGGAATCATAGATTCCTACGCGGAGATCGGGGTACTACGCAGCCAGGATCCGAAGTTCGCCCCGGGTACGGCTCTCATGGTGCTGTTGGTGGTCCCCGATTTTGCTGCCGAGGCGGTGACTCTGATGGAAGGACTGGCCGCCGAGGGCGGCATTACTTTTACCGATGCCACCCCCGCCCGTCTGGCCGACCTGCGCCGTGACCTGCGTTGCGCCTACTAGCGCGCACAGCGGTTAATCCTGGCCTCGCCGCTCCCCATCCTTGCGCCGGAACAGGTAGGCCACCGCGATCGAGACCATGTAGAGCACCATAAGAGGGACTACCATCAGAATCTGTGAGGCTACATCGGGGGGTGTAAGTATGGCCGAAATGATGAAGAGGCCGAGGACGGCGTAGCGGGAATAGCCCAGCAGCGTCTTGTGGGTGACCAGGCCCACGCGGGCAAAGAAAAAAGTGGCCACCGGCATCTCGAAGGTAAGGCCGAAGGCCAGCAGCAGGCGTGATGAGAACGAGAGGTACTCGCTGATGCGTATAGCCGGGTCCACTCCGATGCGGTCGTACTCGGCCAGGAAAAACGGGAACCCGACACTGAAGACAACGTCGTAGCAGAACCAGGCGCCCGCCAGAAAAAATATGCTCCCGAAGACGACGAAATAACGCGCATAACGTGCCTCGGTTTGTTTGAGTGCCGGGGTCACAAAAGCCCAGAGTTGGTACAGGATTACCGGCATGGCCAGGAACAGGGCTGCGATAAGCGACACTCTGAGTCTTGTGAAAAAGGCTTCGGCTATGCCGGTGCCTATCAACTCGGCTCCTTTTGCCGCTGTGGCCGATGCAAGGAGGAGGGGTTGGAGGATAAAGGCAAAGATTGCCTCGGACTGGGGATAGCAGACCGCAAAAGCCACCGCGGTGGCCAGCAAGGTTTTTCCCAAGCGGCGCCTCAGTTCTTCGAGGTGGCCGCTGAGGGGGATTTCCATGTCGGCGGCCATCAGGGATCCCCGTCTCCCTTCTGATCACTATCGGGCTCTTTGTCTCCGGCCACTGCCTGGCGGACTTCCTCTTCGAGCATGATGCGGGCGTTGTCGAGGTCTTCGGTGACCGTAGAGGTGGCTTTCCTGAATTCGGCCAGGCCGCGTCCCAGGGCACGGGCGAGCTCGGGCAGCTTGCGTGGTCCTATCACCAGCAGGGCCACTACCAGGATGACGATCAACTCGGTGCTGCCGATTCCGAACATGACCGGGAAAGTTATGCCGCTTGATGGCGATAAGTCCAAGGGCAGGGTAATAACGGGGCCATGCCGACCACCGGAGTGGTTGTGGACCAACGCTTTCGCCTGCACGACACGGGCCCCGGGCACCCCGAGTGTCCCGAGCGGCTTGAAGTGCTCGAAGACCTGCTGGCTTCGCCCGCTTTCAGTGACCTGCCCCGCATTGCCGCTCGTCCTGCCGATGCCGACGAGATAGCCAGGGTGCATACGTCCGCCCATCTGAAGGCGGTGGCGGCCAGTGCAGGCCGGGCTTTCACCCAGCTTGATCCGGACACGGTGGCCTCGGCGGCCTCTTTTGAGGCTGCCCGTCTGGCCGCGGGAGCGGCACTGGAACTTGCCGATGCCGTTATGGACGGCAGTGTGGACAACGGCTTTGCGGCTTTGAGGCCCCCGGGCCACCACGCCGAACGCGACCGGCCCATGGGGTTCTGCCTGTTCAACAATGTGGCCGTGGTGGCAAGACACCTGCGCGTGGTCCACGGTCTTGAGCGGGTGCTGATAGTGGACTGGGACGTCCACCACGGAAACGGTACCCAGCACACCTTCTACGACGACCCTTCGGTGATGTACGTTTCCTTGCACCAGTACCCGTTCTACCCGGGCAGCGGGGGGCCGCAGGAGATAGGCCGGGGTGGAGGTCTTGGCAGGACGGTAAACGTGCCGATGGCGGCGGCCTCGGCCAACGCCGACTACTACGGCGCCTTCGGCCAGATCATTCTTCCCATAGCCCGGCAGTTTGCCCCCCAGTTTGTCCTGGTCTCGGCCGGTTTTGATGCCCACCGTGACGACCCTCTTGCGATGGTTGACCTTGATACGCAGGCCTTTGCCGAGATGACCCACGCACTTTCCGCCGTTGCCGAGGCCTCGGCCAGGGGCCGCCTCCTGCTGTTACTCGAAGGTGGTTACAACCTGCGGGCCCTGTCCGATTCGGTGGCGGCCGTACTCGGGGCTTTGGCCAGGCCGCAACCTTTCACCGCCGACCAGGGGGAACTCTCCCCCTCGGCCCTGTTGGCCAGACAGGCCCTGTCGGGCTATTGGAGTCTCTGAGTCGCGGCCCTCGTCTCCGGTTGCAGGAGCGGGTCGAAGTGTTGCGGTTCGGTGCCCTCGGCAAAGCACTCGAGGTAGGTATCGGGGCCGACGTTGCGTGCACGCAACCCGGTTTTCCTGTTTACATGGGTACACGTGATGCCATCGGGGAGGGCGAAGTCGGATATCGTGGTGTCGGTATGGGTGGCTTTCATGAAGTCCAGCCATATGGGGGCGGCCACACGGCCGCCGGTGCCGGCCGGACCCAGGGTCAATTCGTCGTCGTAGCCAACCCACACCCCGACAACCAGGCCAGGGGTAAAACCGATGAACCACGCGTCCCGCTGGTCGTTGGTGGTGCCGGTTTTTCCTGCTACCGGTCGGTTTATGGAACGTACGCTGCGGCCGGTTCCGTACTGCACCACGCCCTCGAGCATGCTGGTGATAAGGTAGGCCGTTTGTTCGGACATGATCCGGGTGGTCCGGGTCGTAAACTTTTCTACCATCTGGCCATCGGCGTTCTCGATGCGGGTAATAAAGATCGGTGTTGTAAGCTTGCCCCCGTTTGCGAACACCGAGTAGGCCGAGGTCAGTTCGAGCAGGCTGGTCTCTGATGTACCGAGTCCCACCGACAGGTTCCTGCCGATGTTGGCGGCGAAACCGAAGCGCGAAAGGTAGTCCACCACCGTGTCCACGCCCAGGTCCTGTACCACGCGTACGGTGACGACATTGCGGGACTTCTCCAGAGCCCGCCGAAGGGTGGTCGGTCCGTAGTAGCGGCGGCTGTAGTTTTGCGGTTCCCACACCTCGCCGTAGTCGACGTATTGGATGGGGGCATCCAGCACTATGCTGGCCGGGGTGTAGCCGTTGTCTAAGGCAGCGGCGTAGACCAGCGGTTTGAACGCCGACCCCGGCTGGCGCCGGGCCTGGGTGGCCCGGTTGAACTGGCTGTCGGCAAAATCAAAACCGCCGACCAGGGCTTTGACCTTTCCGCTGCCCGGCTCGATGGCGACCAGGGCGGCCTGCAGTCGCGGGGTCTGTACTATCTTTGCTCCAGGCCCGCCCTCGGTGTTGGTGAGTTCTATCTCGACTATGTCACCGAAACGGAAACGCCGGTCGCTTGCGTCCACCGAGTGGTGCCAGGGCAGGCGGGCGACGTTGATTTCGATGGTGTCGGCGCCAGATTGGACCGCGATAAGGCCGGGGTCGGAACGCACTATAATCGCCTGACGCCGCTGCTGGTCTAGGATTTCGGCGCTGCTGCCAACGCGCTCTTTTTCGATAAAGGCCAGGGCCTGGCCGCGGTCCAGGTTGTGTACCGGCCCCAGGTAGCCCAGTTTGCGGTCGACCAATTCCACACCCCGGCGCAGCGCCCGTTCGGCCAGCCTCTGCATCTCCATATTCATCCCCGTGTGTACACGGAAGCCCTGGCGGTAGATGGCCTGGCGTCCGAACTGTTCGTCGAGGTAGCGGCGCACCTCTGCCGTGTAGTAGGCCCCGGGTTTGGAGCTATGGTGGGAGCGGGGCAAAATCTGCAGTTCACCTCCCAGGGCCCGGTGGTAGTCGCCGGCGGTGATGAATCCTTCGGCACGCATGCGGCCGAGTACGTAGCGTTGGCGGGCCAGTGCCCCCTGGCGGTTGCGGGTGGGCGAATAACGGCTGGGGGCCTGGGGAAGTCCGGCCAGCAGGGCGGCCTCGGCGATGCCCAGTTGTAGTGGCTCCTTGCCGAAGTATGAACGCGCCGCGGCACCGATTCCGTAGTTGCCGTCGCCGAGATAGATCTGGTTGAGGTAGAGGGCCAGGATTTCCTCTTTGGACAGTCTGCGCTCCAGACGTATGGACAGCATGACCTCGCGCAACTTGCGGCGGTAGCTACGTTCGGGACTGAGGGCCAGGGCCTTGACGACCTGTTGGGTAATTGTACTGCCTCCCTGTACCACGCTGCCGGCCTTCAGGTTGGCAACCATCGCGCGGGCTATGCTGATCAGGTCGATGCCGTGGTGAGAGTAGAAGTCGGCATCCTCTGCCGCCACAAAGGCGTGGCGGACGACGGGGGGAATTTCCTGCAAAGAGGTGAGGTAGCGCCGTTCGAGATAGAACGCCCCGGCAAGACTACCGTCATCGCTGTAGACCTGGGTGGCCGCTGCCGGCCGGTACTTGAGCAGTTGGCCGATTGGCGGCAGCTCGACCCAGTACTGATTGTACAACGAGGATAGCAGCGAGCCGGCCGCCGCTGCCAGAATGACGCACAGGAAAAAGACTATCGATTTGAGTGGTCTCATCCGGTCTTAACCGGGCAACGGTAACCACGAGGCCGCCGCCGGTCAACAAGCCAGTGCCGCCGGGCGGCGGGTTGGATGGTAGGCCCTGCTTGTGTAGGCTCGCCGGCGTGGATGGAGATTCGGCAATGAAGGGGACGGCCGGGGTGGCCTTTTTAGACCTCGGCCGCGACTGGGCCGAGGTGGCCACCGAGGCCCGCCGTCGCATTGACGGGGTGCTTGAGTCCCAGATTTTTGTGGGCGGTCCCGAGACCGCACAACTCGAGGCGGCCGTGGCCGGGTTCGTCGGCAGCAGCCACGCGGTGGCCTGTTCTTCGGGCAGCGATGCCATCTACCTCTCCCTGCTGGCCCTTGGCCTGGGCCCCGGGGATGCGGTGTTGGTGCCGTCCTTTACGTTCTTTGCCACCGCCGGGGCCGTTGTCCGTGCCGGGGCGAGGCCGGTTTTCGTGGACCTGGACCCCGAGACTTTCAACTCCGGGCCGGGACGGTTCGAGGCGGCTATAGAGGCGGAATTTGAAGGCCCGCCCGGCCAACGCCGCCACCGCCGTTGTGGGCAACGCCTGGCCGCCCTGCTGCCGGTGCACCTGTTCGGCCGCCTGGCCGACCTCCGGGGCCTGGCCGCACTGGCCCGCAGCGAGCAGGTCCATATGGTCGAGGACGCGGCCCAGGCCATCGGTGCCCACGGCTCGAGCGGCGGGGCAGGAACGGTAGGCGACGCCGGCTGCCTGTCATTTTACCCCACCAAAAATTTAGGCGGTGCCGGTGACGGGGGCATGGTGCTGACGGGTCAGGCAGAGCTGGCCGCCAAGCTCCGGCGTTTGCGAACCCATGGGGTCGGGGAACAGGCCTATCTGCACAGTGAGGTCGGCATCAACGCGCGCATAGGAGAGCTGCAGGCGGCCGTGCTCAACGCCAAGCTTGGCCGTCTTGCGGCCTGGACCCGGGCCCGCGCCGACCTGGCCTCTCTTTACCGCCAGGGCCTGACCGCGCTGGCCGCGGCCGGCCGCCTGGGCCTTGGCGAGGACGCCGACTTCCCCCAACACGTCTATCACCAGTTTGCAGTGAGGGTCTTTGATGGCCGTGACCGTGTGCGCGAGCAGATGGCCGCCGCCGGTGTTCAAACGGCGGTGTTCTACCCCCTCCCTCTGCACCTGCAGCCCTGCATGAGCGAATTGGGCTACCGGCCGGGAGACCTTCCCGAGGCCGAGCGGGCGGCAGACGAAATCCTCTGCCTTCCCATCCACCCCGGCCTGGCCGCCGACGACGTAGACAGGGTTTGTGCCGCCCTCGCCTCGGCGCTTGCGGTCTAGCGTGGTGATGGTCTCAGGCGGCGGGAAAATTCCCCTGGTGGCCGTGGTGGCCGGTTCGGACCCCTCCACGGGGGCCGGACTGCAGGCCGACCTGCGCACTCTGGAAAAACTCGGGGTGGCGGCGGCCACCGTGGTCAGTGCGGTCACCGTGCAGGCCGGTGCCGCCGTGGCCGAGGTCGAGCCTGTCCCGGCCAGGCTTATAAAGGCCCAGTTCGCCGAGGTCCTGAAACGTCTGCCGGTTACGGCAGTAAAGACGGGACTGTTGCCTTTGCCGGAATCTGTTTCCGTCCTGGCCGGTCTTTTAAGGGGCCGCCGCCTACCTCTGGTCGTCGACCCCGTGCTCGAGGCTGGGGCCGGCGGGCGCCTGGCCGCCCCTGGCGTGGACGAGGCCCTGGTCGCCGAGCTTTTTCCCCTGGCCCGGGTGGTTACCGTAAACCTTGCCGAAGCGGAGGTTTTTGCCGGTTTCAAGGTGGACAGCAGCCAGGCTATGGCTGAGGCGGCCCGCACGATAGGGCGGCTCGGACCAAAGGCCGTGGTCGTTAAGGGGGGGCATCTGCCCGGCGACCCGGTTGACCTGCTTTGGGACGGCCAGCGTATGCTGCGTATGCGGGGCAGCCGTATAGGTAAGGCGCAAATGCACGGTAGCGGTTGCGCTTATGCAAGTGCACTGGCCGCCGTCCTGGCCTGGGGGGGTAATCTGCAAGATGCCGTGCGCAGAGCCCGTCGTCACGTCCGTTGGCTGATTGCCTCGGCACAACCTTTGGGGGGCAGGCTGATGCGCCGCCCCCCGTTTCCACAGACGAAGGTCGATTGAGCACTAGCGCTTGCCTGTTGTATCATCGGCGGCCAAGGAGTTTGGAATCGTAAACGATCGGAAAAAGGATTCGGCCCCAGGCCGCGACAGAGGGACCGCCCACCGCCGCCTTGAGATTCTCGAGGAGATAACCAGCCTGGTGGGTCGCACCGACGACTACCAGGAGGCCCTCGAGGGGGTTGTCAGTCTGGTGGCCACGGCCATGGATTGCGAGGTCTGTTCTCTCTACAGCTTCGACGGTAAGACCGAGACCCTCAGTCTTGCCGCCACCAGGGGACTTCCGGCCCGCAGTATAGGGCGCATTATGATGTCCAGGGGCGAGGGGCTGGTGGGCCTGGTCGTTGAACAGGGGGGGGCGGTGGTGGTCGAGGACGCTCTGGCCCACCCGCGGTTCAAGTTTTTTCCCGAACTCGGCGAGGAGCAGTACCATTCCTTTGCCGGTGCACCGGTGGGTGAGGGGGAAGGCCTGATAGGGGTGCTGGTCCTCCAGTCGCGCCGTCGCCGTCTGTTTACGAGTGAAGAGACCACCCTGCTGAGTTCTATGGCCGGTCATTTGAGACCGGTAATGGTAAGCGCCCACCTGGCCGAAAGGCTGCAAAGGGAAGAGAAAGAACGCGAGATATACCGCCGCGGTATGGTAAGGGCGATCCAGCGTCTGGAGGCACACGAGACCGGCGAGAGTTGGCGCCACCGGGCCGAGGACTCCGAGATCGAAGTCCACTTGACCGGCCAGGGCGTCTCCCCGGGCTTCGGGCTGGGCCGGGTCCATATCGTCGTGCCCCCGGCCGACATAGACCACGTGACGGTGCACGAGGGTGACCCCGACGTGGAACTGAAGCGATTTGACGATGCGTTGGGACGCGCCGTTGCCGAGGTAAAGACGGCCAGTCGCCACATGCGCGAGCTGGTACCGGCTGTGGGTGGGGACATCTACGAGGCTCTTGGCATGGTGATTGAGGACCAGTCGTTCAGGGATCTAATCCACTCGCGCATAAAGCATGGACTGGCGGCCGAATCGGCCCTCAAGGGGGTTGTTGAAGAGTACGTTGAACGCTTCAATGCCATGGAAGACCGCTATCTGCGTGAAAGGGCCGTGGATGTGCGCGACGTCGGCCAGAGAATCCTGCGCTACCTTCTGGGCGTGGACGACTACGCCGATGTCGTTGGCGGGGCGGAAGATGCTGTTCTGGTGACCGACGAGCTGACCCTGTCCGACCTGTCCACGGTAGACCCCTCGCGGCTGCGTGCCATCGTGAGTGCTTCGGGAGGTGCGACTTCACATGCAGCGATTCTCGCAAAATCACTTGAGATCCCCACGGTGGTGGGTGCGCACGGCATCCTGGCGGCGTGCCGGAAGGGTGACGATATAATTGTCGATGGCAACACCGGGACCGTCTACCTGCGGCCGGGCCCGGAGGTGAGCCGACAATACCAGCGCTTGGCCGGGCAGTTCAGGGACTTCCAGCGGGAGCTGGAAGAATTGCGGGACCTGCCCTGTGAGACTCTGGACGGGCATCGCATCAGCCTTCTGGCCAATATCGGCTTGCTCGCCGAACTCGACTTTGCCAAGGCCCACGGCGCCGAGGGTATAGGGCTCTATCGCACCGAGTTTCCATTCCTCTCTTACCGGGATTTTCCCAGCGAGGAAGAGCAACTGTTGCTGTACCGCAAGGTGATCGAGAAGATGAATGGGAAGCCGGTGACCATACGTACTCTCGACCTGGGCGGCGACAAATACCCGGCCTACGTCAGACACGACAAAGAGCAGAACCCTTTTCTGGGCTGGCGTTCGATCCGGCTATCGCTCGAGCATGAGAGTCTGTTCCAGGAGCAACTGCGTGCGATTCTGCGTGCCGCAGAAGACACGTCGCTTCGCATCCTCTTTCCCATGATAACCAGCGTCGAGGAGCTACGGCGCATTCGCGAGATTTATTCCGAGTGTGTTGCCGACGTTGCAGCGGTAAGCGGACGTCCCCCGGCCGCGATCGAGTTGGGGGCCATGATAGAGGTGCCTTCGGCCGTCATGCAGGTGTCGCAGATTTTGCGGGAAGTCGACTTCGTCTCCATAGGGACCAACGATCTGATCCAGTACACGCTGGCCGTCGACCGTGACAACCGCAAGACAGCCTCCATGTACGAGGCCCTGCACCCGGCTATACTGAAATCGATCAAGACGGTGGTCGAGGCGGCCCACGAGGCCGGCCGCAGGGTGGCCCTGTGTGGCGAGATGGCGGCCGACCCCATGTGTACCCTGTTCCTGCTCGGCGTGGGGCTGGATGAACTCAGCATGGGGCCTCTGCACATACCGGTGATTAAGAAAATGGTGAGGGCCGTGAACCTGTCGGATGCCGAAATGTTCGCTGCCGACATGCTTCGCTACGACACCGTGGAGGACATCAAGGGCTATATTTTTGCCGGCCTCAGGGAATTCGGGCTCATCGAGCTTGTCGAGTCGTTCAGCTAGGCAGGCAGATTATGCTTGACAGCCGGGGGCAAGCCGTTAACCCTGGGTGCACTAACTGATTTGGGGGGAGAAAATGACCAAGACCCAGCTTGTAGAACGACTTGCCGAAGCTGCAGATCTTAACAAGGCTCAGGCGAGCCGGGTGCTCGAAGCACTGGTTGAGATCGTAGTTAACTCTGTAAAGGGCGGAGATCCTGTAAAGGTCCCCGGCTTGGGCACATTCAAGAAGAGGGAGTCCAAGGCCCGCTTGGGGCGCAATCCGCAGACCGGGGAGACAATTCAGATCCCGGCGCGGACCAAGGCCGCCTTTACCGTGGCCAAGTCCTTTAAAGAAGCGGTTTTAGGCGGCTGAACTCCCCTTTACCGCTTGTTGCCATGCTCTAGCCGGCCATTCCGGGGTTTCCCGGGGTGGCCGGGTGTTTACGCCTCAGCCTTGTTCTGGCCTCCTCTACCATGCTGTAGACCACCGGTACGACGACCAGTGTGAGCAGGGTGGAGGTGGTCATCCCGCATACCACGGCCACTCCCAGGGGACGCCGCGCCTCGGCGCCATCTCCCATCCCCAAGGCTATCGGTAGTATCCCGAAGATCGTTGAAATAGCCGTCATCAGGATGGGCCTGAGTCTGACGCGGCCGGCCTCGAGGATGGCCGCGTGGGTCTCAGTGCCCTCGCGTCGGAGCTTGTTGATATAGTCGACGAGCAGAATAGAGTTTTTTGTTACCAGCCCCATCAGCATGATAAGGCCGATGAAGCTGTAGACGTTCAGCGTCATGCCCATGACGGTGAGACCGGCCAGGGCCCCCAGGGTGGCCAGGGGCAGGGCCAGCATGATTGTGAAGGGGTGGACAAAGCTCTCGAACTGTCCAGCCAGGACCAGGTAAATGGCCGCCATTCCCAGCAGGAAGGTGAAGGATAGCCCCTGGGAGCCACGGCTGAACTCTCGTGATTCGCCGGCCAGGGCAGAGGTGAAACCGTCGGGTAATATGTCGGCGGCTGCCTGGCGGATACGCTCGATGGCTGTCCCCAGGTCGATACCTTCCAGGTTACCATCAATAACCACCGAGCGTTTGCGGTCGTAGTGGTTTACCGCGCTGGGGCCGACGTTCTCCGAGACCTCAACCACATTGGCCATCTGGATGAGTTGGCCGCTTACGGTGCGGACATAGATGTTGTCGAGATCTTCGGGTGAAAAACGGTCGTCGGCCACCAACTGCAGCATGACATCGTAGCGTTCATTGCCTTTGGTGTAGTGTGATACGTCGTCGCCGCCGAGAAGCACCCGCAGGGTCTCGGCGATGTTGGCCGCCGATATTCCCAGCGCCCCGGCCTTTTCGCGGTCTATGGAAACGTTGAGTTGGGGCTTGTTCAGTTCAAGGTTGGTTTCCACATCGACGAAGCCTTCCATACCGCTGACCACCTGGCGCAGGCGGTTTGAGTAGTCGGCCAAGGTTTGGAAGTCGCTGTGCTGGAGGACGAACTGCATGGGTTTGCTGCGCCCGCCCATGTGCAGGGCGTTGGAGGAGAAAAATCTTACGTCTGCCCCGGCCACGTCCTTTGCCTGTTTGCGCAGTCGTGAGATCACTTCGAGGGTTGTCTTGTCGCGTTGCTTGCGGGCCTCCATACGCACGAACATCACCCCTCTGTTTACCTGGCCGGGGCCGCCCCTGCTGATGGCTACTACCGAAAAATAAGAACGTATCTCGGGGGTGTCGTCGAGCATGGACTCGATCATCTTCTGGTGGCGGTCCTGGTAGGCCAGGGTCGAGCCTTCCGGGGTCTTTACTATCGCCACGAAGTAGCCGCGGTCGTCTCCAGGCACGAACTCTTTTCCCACTCGCGAGAACAGGGCCAGGCTCGCGACCACCGCAACGGCGAGGATGGCCACCATGGCGGCGCGGTGGGCCAGAGCCCAGGTAAGCCCACGCTGGTAGGCCACCGAGAGGTCCGAGATCCAGCGGTCGAAGGCCCTGGCCATGCTGCCGAACACCCCCTTGCGTGCGGCGGTGGAGCGCACCGTAAGAAACCGCGAGCAGAGCATGGGGGTAAGCGTCAAGGCCACGAAGCTCGAGACCATTACGGCCACGGCCACGGTGATGCCGAACTCATAGAAGAGCCTGCCGACAACCCCCGACAGGAAGGCCATGGGGACGAAGACGGCCACCAGAGTCAGGGTCGTGGATATTACCGCGAAGGCTATTTCCGAGGTCGCCGCGAATGCGGCCTCGGTGCGTTCGCTGCCCTCCTCCATGTGCCGGTAGATGTTTTCGAGCACTATGATGGCGTCGTCCACAACCACGCCCACCACCAGGGTCAGTGCCATGAGGGTAAGATTGTTGATGGTGAAATCGAGAAAATAGATGACACCGAAGGTTGCGATTATGGCCACCGGCATGGCCAGACTCGGTATCAGGGTGGTGCGTGCGCTTTGCAGGAAGACGAAGATGATTATGACAACGAGGACGCCTGCTATGATCAAGGCTTGGCGGACCTCCTTGACGGAACGTTCGATGAAGCCCGATTGGTCGTAAGCGATGTCGAGGTTAAACCCCTGGGGCAACTGTGGGCGTAGTTCCTCGACCAGGTCCTTGACTGCGTCGGCCACGGCCAGGGTGTTGGCTCCCGATTGCTTGACGATCCCCAGCCCGGTTGTGCGTACGCCGTTGTAACGGGCCACTGCGCGTTCGTTTTCATAACCACTGCGTACGGTGCCGACATCGCCGACGCGCACGGGGTTGCCGCCGCGGTAAGCCACAATCAAATTTTTGAAACCCTCGGGGGTGTGGACCTCTCCCTCCGTGCGAACCACAAACTCTCGCCAACGGCCTTCCACACGTCCGGCCGGGAGTTCCACGTTCTGTGTTTTCAGCGCGACGGCAACGTCGGTCACAGTCAGCGCGTAGGCGGCAAGCCGTTCGCGGTCGAGCTCAATGCGCATGGCCCGGCGGTTGGAGCCACCGACGATGACACTGCCCATGCCCGAAATGGTTTGCAGGCGGGGTTTTATGACGTTGTCGGCGTAGTCGATTATTTCCCAGGGTTGGCGCGACTGTGAATGCAGGGCCAGCCACATGATGGACTGGCTGTCGGCGTCGAGTTTTGAGACCCGCGGTTCCTTGGCCTCGCTGGGAAGTTTGGCCCGTACGCGGCCGACGCGGTCGCGCACATCCTGGGCGGCGGCATCTATGTCGCGCGACAGTTCAAACCGTATGGTGATCGAACTGAACTGTTCACGGGAAACCGACTTGATAAAATCAATACCGGTTATGCCGTTGAGCTCTTCTTCGAGTATCTCGGTTACTTCGGTTTCCACCACTTCGGGACTGGCCCCGGGAAGCACGGTGGAGACCGAGACGATCGGGTACTCGACGTTGGGCAGTTCGCGTACCGGGAGCCGTGAATATCCGACCACCCCGACAACAACGAGAGCCAGCGTCATCACGGTGGCCAGCACCGGCCGCCGGATCGAGACATCGGACAGGAACATGGTCTAGGCGCCGGGTCCCGGCGCCGGTTTGCGATCTTGCACGCGGTCGCCGTCTTTCAGGCGGTGTTGGCCGGCGGTGACGATTTTTTCACCGTGGTTGAGGCCATGCAGCACTTCGACACGTTCGGGGAGCCGCTTGCCGAGGCTGATTTCGCGTTTTTTAACGATGCTATTACTGACCACAAACACCCAGGTCTTGCCGCCCACCGGCAGCACGGCCTCTTCGGGGATCACCACTTGAGCCTTACGCACTTCGGTTATCAGCGTGACTTCGACGAACTGCCCCGGCCGCAGCCGGCCCCTGGCATTGGGGATGGTGGCCTTGAGGTTGAGCATACGCGTGCCCTGGTCGACCTTGGGGTTGATGAAAGACAGGACCCCGGCCGCGTTCTGCCGGCTTCCGGCAACCGTAACCGCAACCGCCATGCCGGTGGCCAGGCGCGGGCCATGGCGGTCGGGTACACCGAAGGTAACCTCGACGGGGTCGGTTTTCATCAGTGTTACCAGATGGGTACCGGGCTTTACATAGTTGCCAGGGTCGATGATTCTTTCACCTAGAACGCCTGCAAAGGGAGCCTTCAACTCGTAATCGTCGAGCTTGCGCTGGGCCAGGGTTACGGCGGCCTGCTGTTCACGCACGGCGGCGGCGGCGGCCAGATGGTCGGCTTCGGCGGTCTCGAAGGCCTGTCTGGACACCAGGTCTTCGGCTATCAAGTCGCGGTGGCGTTTTATCTTCTGCACGGCGACCTGCAGGCGCGCCTGGGCACTGTCGAGTGCGGCTTCGGCCAGGGCCAGGGAAGCCCGGGCTTTGCGGTCATCGAGGTGGATAAGAGTCTGGCCGGCCAATACCCGGGCACCTTCCTCAAAGTGGACTTTTGCGATAATGCCATCCACCTGCGGTGTGATGGCGGCCTCCGCGCTGGCCTCGACATTGCCCACGGCGCTGAGGGTTATACGCACGTCCTCGCTCCGGACCACTACGGTCTCTACCGTAAAGATGTGTTCCGGAACGGTTCTGGTCTCGGCCGTACTGCCGCCACAGCCGGTGGCGGCGAGCAGCACAACGATTACAGTGGCTTTGAAATTCATTGCTTCCCAGCCTCCCCGGCAGGATTCCTGCGGTGGTGGCAACCGCAAAGGCTAACAGGAGTTTAGAGGTGAGTCACGGCTGGCCCGGGTTGGGGCCGTTGTGCTGTTGCAGCCATCCCAGTATGGCTTTGGTGGCCTCGGGGTGGATCGAGTGGCGC
The DNA here is from genome assembly GCA_046583365.1 of Deltaproteobacteria bacterium. Classification (GTDB taxonomy): domain Bacteria; phylum Desulfobacterota; class Binatia; order UBA1149; family CAYXZP01; genus JAYGCL01. The sequence continues at coordinate 13,627 of JAYGCL010000025.1, read as the reverse complement.
AGGCCGCCGCTTGCGATGGCCTGGGAGGACAGCAGGGTATGGCCTCCTCCTTTTATCACCAGGAGGCGGGTTTTGAGCCTTCCCCCGGCGGCGTTGCGCCGTGCGTCGGCGGGAAACTCGCCCAGTTGGTAGCGGTCATCGGCCGTAGCATCGCCGACCACGATCAGTGTGGGGGAGGCTATCGACGTGATGCCCTGTTCCCCCACTTCATTTGACAGCAACACCACGCCGGCCGGTGGCTGGATGGCTTGATAGCGCGAATATATATCGGCAATGGCCTTGGTGCCGCCGCCGTGTCCGAGCAGAAATACCCTCTGCGGGTCGATACGCGAGTGGTCGGTGGCGCGCCGGTAGGCCTCAATCGCGGTGGAGCGGTCGGTGACGTAGTGGCCGGTGCTGCTGCGGCCGGCCCCGGGGGTATCGAAACGGAAGACGGCAAAACCGGCTTTGAGCAGTTCTCTTGCGAACTGGGCGTAAATACCATCGCGCGGGGCGGTGCCGAGAGCCGGGTGCCAGCCATTGCGGTCTATTTTTCCCGACGGTGGGATCAGTACCACCAGTGGGGACAGGCCCTTGCCCGGAAAGTCCCATTGGGCGGAAATTACCGCGTCAACGCTCTTGAAGGTGGTTTCGACCTTGTCGGTCTTTGTCTCGGCCTCGGATAGTGCCCTGGCTGCGGCCATGACCGGCGGTAAGAGCAACACCACTGTGGCCGCCAGGACTGCGGCACGCCCGGCCCCGGCCCTTTGCCGCCTTGTTGTATTACCGCGCGTCAAAGACCGCACTGTGTGCTGCGGCCGGTTTCGGTGTCAATCGCAGAGCGGGCCGGGGCGGTACTGCAGGGCTTCGCCGAGGTGACTGGCCTGGATGGACTCGTCGGTGGCCAGGTCGGCAATGGTACGGGCAACATTGAGGACGCGGGAAACCGCGCGGGCCGAAAGGCCCATGCCATCGACGGCACGGCCGAGGAGTTGCCGGGCCTCGGACGTGACCAGGTCGATACGAGATCGCAGGTGTGGGTTGAGGCCATCACGCCCCGTTGTCGCCTGTGCCGCAACTGCCATCAACGACATAACCGTCATAGTCGCGGCCGACGGTAACGCTATGCAATGGACTCGGCTCTTGCCTATGATGGTCGTGTGATTTTGATGATCGATAACTACGACTCGTTTACCTACAACCTGGTCCAGTACCTGGGCGAGTTGGGGGCCGAGGTTGAGGTCTTTCGCAACGACGCGATCGGCGTGGAGGAAATAGCCGAGCACCGTCCCCAGGCCGTGGTTATCTCGCCGGGCCCTTGTGATCCCGGCAAGGCCGGCATCTCGGTGGAGGTGGTGCGTCGCTACTGCGACAAACTACCCATCCTGGGAGTCTGCCTTGGCCACCAGTGCATAGGCGAGGCTTTCGGGGGCAACATCGTGAGGGCCGGCCGTCTCATGCACGGCAAGACCTCGCCGGTGGAGCACGATGGCCGCGGCCTCTTCTGCGGTCTGGAACAGGGATTCACGGCCACCCGTTACCACTCGCTGTTGGTGGAGCGCGACTCCCTGCCCGAGAGCCTGGAGATAAGCGCCTGGACCGCCGAGGGCGAGATTATGGGCCTGCGCCACCGCGAGCTTGCGGTCGAAGGCGTGCAGTTCCACCCCGAGTCCATTCTTACGGCCGTCGGCAAACAGTTGCTTGCGAATTTTCTCGACATGGCTTGCCGGTGACAAGGACTCTGCCGCTTCTGATGGCCGCCATATCGACGGCTGTGCTGGCCACGGCCTGCCTGCCGGCCAGGCAGGCTGTGAGTATCCCCGTGGTTGCGCCGGTTGCGGTGGAAAAAGTTTCCACCGAGGTAAATCTCGAACTGTTGCCGCAGCAAGTGGCCTGCGGCGCGAGCAGGGCATTGGCCGCCGAGGGGTTCCGGGCCGCCGTCATTGGCCGGCGCATAAGGGCCAACCGCCGTGTTGCGATCGAGGACGGTCGCCTGGCCCTGTTTGACCGGAGCTTTGCGGCACAGCCCGTCGATGGGGCGGTTGCCGTACTGCGTCTGGATATAACATTGAAAACATTAGACTCCTCCACCGAAGTGACCGTTGGCGTGGAGAGCAGTGGCTTCAGGTTAGGGGAGGGCCAGGGCGAGCAGCTTGCCGCTGCCCTGGCATCGGCCTCTCATCGGCAGGCCCGAGACCCGGCCTGCCGGCCCAAGGCGCAAGACTAAAGCACAGCCAGGTAATTGCCGTGGCGACGGTGTTTGTACTAGCCCCGGGGTGATGGTGCAGACACCGTTTTTTGACGGCCGATCCTCTGGTCCTCTGGCCTGGCTGGCCCTGGCCGAGTTGGCCGGCCGTGGCAGGCCCGGCACCCGTGGTACGGCCGGATGGCTGTCTCTGGCCGCCGCCCTGGGTGGCGCAGAGGCGGTCTTTGAGGCTACGACGGCCCAACTTCGCGATGCCGGCCTGGCCGAGGCCGGCCGTCGGGCGCTGGGCTTGTTTGGCGGCTGGGAATCTTTACGGCGGCGCCTGCGGCGCTGCTCGGGGCTTGGCATTTCGATTGTTACCGTCGATGGGGACGGTTACCCGCCGCTTTTGCGGCAGATTCCCGATCCCCCACTGGCCCTTTACTGCCTGGGAGACCCTCCGGCCCGGGCCCAGCCGGCCGTGGCCATGGTGGGTACCCGGCCGCCGAGTTGGCCGCTGCCGGGGTCACGGTGGTAAGTGGCATGGCCATCGGCATAGATACCTGCGTACACGAAGGAGCCCTGAGCCGTGGGCGCACGTTGGCCGTCCTGGCATCCGGGCTCGACCGTATCTACCCCCGGCGCAACCTCGGGCTGTGCAGGCGTATAGCCGCCGGTGGCTCGGTGATAAGCGAATATCCCCCGGGCACCGCCGCCTTGCCCTACCACTTCCCCATACGCAATCGCATCGTCACCGGCATGGCCGCGGCCACGGTAATCGTCGAGGCCCGTGCCCAACGGAGCGGTTCGTTGATAAGTGCCACGTTGGCGGCCGACCAGGGCCGCGAAGTCCTGGCCGTACCCGGTAGCATCGCCTCTGAGACTTCGGCCGGCACCAACGCGCTTATCCGTGACGGCTGCAGGCCGCTGCTGGGGGTGGCCGATGTCTTTGATGCCGCCGGCCTCAAACCCCCCGGCCAGGCGGGGGCGGAGACGGAAAAGGGCAGGTCAGCGCCTGCCAGGAGCCTGCCGGATGGTCACGAGGGGGCGGTGCTGCTGGGCTTTCTGGAGACCGAACCCACCCACGTGGACGACTTGATCGAACGCTCGGGACTTGACGGCGCACGCGTTATGGAGTTGTTAACAGCCCTTGAAATAGAGGGGGCCGTTGAACAAGTTGCAAGTGGTGTTTTTGCACGACCGATCCTGCCGCCTGGCGGCGAGGGACGCTTGCGTGTTTGACTGCAACGCCCAACCCGGTCTCCTTTTGGACTAGACCCATGGCAGCCAGGAATCTTGTAATAGTCGAATCGCCGGCCAAGGCCCGCACGTTGAGCCGTTATCTGGGCCGCAATTTTGTCGTCAAGGCTTCGGTGGGTCATGTCGTGGACCTGCCAAAGAGCAAGCTGGGGGTGAACGTAGACGGGGACTTCGAGCCGGTCTACGAGGTCATCCATGGCAAGGGCAAGGTGCTTGCCGAGTTGAAAAAGGCTCTGGTGGGTAAGGAGGCAATCTATCTCGGCCCCGACCCCGACCGCGAAGGCGAGGCCATTGCCTACCACGTTGCCAACCGTATCGTCCCCAAGCGTTTCAAGGGCAAGGTCTACCGGGTTCTTTTCAACGAAATAACCAAGGATGCGGTACGCAAGGCCATAGACAACCCGGTCGAGATCGACATCCACAAGTTCGAAGCGCAGCAGGCCCGCAGGGTCATCGATCGTCTGGTGGGTTACCAGATAAGCCCTCTGCTTTGGGACAAGGTGCGCAGGGGGCTGTCGGCCGGCAGGGTTCAGTCGGTGGCGGTACGCCTGATCGTTGAACGTGAAAGTGCCATCGAGGCTTTTGAAGAAGTCGAGTACTGGAGTCTCAAGGCCGAACTGTCGACCGGGGATTCGCAAGCCGTCGCCTTCAGCGCCCAGCTTACCGAGGTCGATGGCAGCAAGATCGACACCAAGGCCCTGAGGGCCGGCGACAAGGATGCCTTTTATCTCCGCGACGAGGCCCACGCCACCGAGGTCGTCGAGGGCTTGCCGGGCAGTGGCGATTGGGAAGTCACGGCCGTCAAGAAGACGGCCAGACAAAGAAAACCGGCGGCACCCTTTATCACCTCGACTTTGCAGCAAGAGGCTTCACGCAAGCACGGATTCCAGCCCCGTCGCACCATGTCGGTGGCGCAGAGACTCTACGAAGGGGCAGACCTGGGCGAGGCCGGCACCACAGGTCTGATTACCTACATGAGGACAGATTCGACCCGTTCGGCACCCGAAGCCATAGAAGGCGCGCGCAAGTGGGTGGCCGCGACTTATGGCGACGACTATGTACCGGCCAAGGTAAACGTCTACAAGAGCAAGAAATCGGCACAGGACGCCCACGAAGCGATCCGCCCGACTTCTCTGGACTTGCCACCCGAGCGCGTCAAAGCCTTTCTCAAGGCCGACGAGCTGAAACTCTACACGCTGGTCTGGAACCGCTTCGTGGCCAGTCAGATGGCCCCGGCCCGCTACGACCAGACCCGCGTGGATATCTCGGCTGGCAAGTGCATGTTTCGGGCTGTCGGACAGGTGCAGCGTTTTGACGGTTTCTTGAGGGTTTACGAAGAGGGCCGGGATGCCCAGGGGCCATCCGAGGACGAGGGTTCAGACGGGGCCCTGCCCGATCTGTTTCAGGGGGATAAGCTGGCCCTGCTCGGTCTGGAGCCCCGCCAACATTTTACGCAACCACCGCCCAGGTACACCCAGGCATCTCTAATCCGTGAGCTGGAAGAAAACGGCGTGGGACGTCCATCGACCTACGCGAGCATCATGTCGACGATCATCGGGCGCGAGTATGTTGTGCAGGACGACCAGAAGCGTATGCGCCCGACCCAGCTCGGAGTGTTGGTGACGCAACTGCTCGTCGATGCCTTTCCCGACATTCTCAACGTTGAGTTTACCGCCGACCTGGAAAACCATCTCGACCGGGTCGAAGACGGAAGTGAGAAATGGTTGGCGGTTACCCGCCGTTTCTATGACCCCTTCAAGGCCGCCCTCGAACGCGCCCGGGTGTCGATGCCTGACGTCAAGGGGCGGGTTGAAGAAACCGAACTGCCCTGTCCCGACTGTGGCAAGAAGCTGGTAATCAAATGGGGCCGCAACGGTGAATTCCTTGCCTGTCCGAATTATCCCGACTGCAAGTTCACCAGTAATTTTACGCGCGGTGACGACGACAGCATCGAAATCGAAGAACCCGAAGACACCGGCGAGGCCTGCGAGGAGTGTGGCAGTCCGATGCATTACAAGTACGGGCGCTTCGGGAAATTCCTCGGTTGCTCGGGCTATCCCGAGTGCAAGAACGTGCGCTCGCTCAACCGGCCGGTGCCCACCGGCATAGCCTGTCCGGCCGTCCCCCTCGGCTGCGGCGAGGGCGAGCTTGTGCGCAAAGTCTCACGCCGCGGCAAGGTTTTCTACAGCTGCAACCGTTATCCGAAATGCAAATTCGCCATTTGGGATAAGCCGGTAGATTCGGCCTGTCCCGAGTGCGAAGCCCCCTTTGTGGTGGAGAGGACTACCAGGAGGGCGGGTACCGTACGTCGCTGCGCAAGCGAGGGTTGCGACTACAGCGAGTCGGTGGGCGAGGCATTCCTGGAAGCAGAGTGAGCGCCGCTCGTGTTACCGTCATAGGGGGTGGGTTGGCCGGTTGCGAGGCTGCCTACCAGTTGGCCAAGCGCGGCATCGGTGTGGACTTGTGTGAGATGCGGCCGGTGCGGGGTACGGATGCTCACAAAACCGACCACCTCGGCGAACTTGTTTGTTCCAATTCGTTCCGTAACGACACCATGTCGACGGCCGTTGGTGTGCTCAAAGAAGAGATGCGGGCGCTCGACTCTTTGATTCTGAACATAGCCGACAGTGTCAGGGTGCCGGCGGGTTCGGCGCTGGCCGTGGACCGGGTGAGGTTTGCCGAGAGGGTGAGCGAAGCGGTTGCGTCCCTTGACGGAGTCAAAATCCGGCGTGGCGAGGTCGAAAGCATCCCCACCGGAGACATTTCCATCATTGCCACCGGGCCCCTGACCTCGCAGTCTCTCAGCGAGTCGTTGTCGCGCTTTATAGGCACCGCGCACTTGTACTTCTACGATGCCATCTCTCCGATCATAACGTCTGAATCAGTCGACATGTCCAAGGTCTTTCGTGCGGCGCGCTACGGTAAGGGCGGTGACGATTACATCAACTGTCCGTTGGACATCGACCAGTACAATGGCCTGGTCGATGCCATCCTTGCTGCCGATAAGATGCCACTTAAGAGTTTTGAGCGATGTACATACTTTGAAGGCTGTATGCCGGTAGAGGAGATAGCCCGGCGGGGCCGTGAGACCCTGCGCTTCGGACCCATGAAGCCGGTGGGCCTCACCGACCCGCGCACCGGAGCAAGGGCCCACGCCGTGGTGCAACTGCGCCAGGACGACAGCGAGGGACGGCTTTTAAGCATGGTCGGTTTCCAGACCAAGATGACCTATCCCGAGCAGCGCCGGGTGTTTCGTATGATACCGGGCATGGAGGCGGCCGAGTTTGTCCGCCTCGGCAGCCTCCACCGCAACACGTTTATCAATTCCCCCAAAACCCTTGGTCCGGCCCTCAACGTGCGCGGCCATGGGCGGGTGTTTATTGCCGGCCAGCTGGTCGGGGTGGAGGGCTATGTTGAATCGGCGGCAACCGGGCTGCTCTGCGGTCTTAACGCGGCCCGCCTGGCCATGGGTCAAGACCCCACCATTCCTCCCCCGACCACCGCTCTCGGTTCCCTGCTGGCCTATGTAACCGACTGTAGTCGCAAAGATTTTCAGCCCATGAACGCCAACTACGGACTCTTCCCGGCGCTTGAGAAGAGGATGCGTGGAAAGGAGAAAAGGGCCGCCCTCGGCCGCCGCGCAATGGCCGATATGGGGGCATGGATCAGCCAACTGGGCCCGCAGAATCCGGCCAGGGTGTGCGAAAGTACCAGCTAAAAGCAAGAAAATTTAACATGGGTGGCCATATTCTGTTGACAGGCAAGGGGTTGGACGGGCATCCTGTGGGGGTTAAACGGGCCTGAAGCGAGGGCCAGGGTGGCTTTGCAGGGGCCCGTATTGAGCAAATCACAAGCAAGTGGAATGAGGAGGAAGGTATGACAAAAGCAGATTTGATTGAGTCGGTTGCCAAGGCGACCGGTCTGTCCAAGCGTGGTGCGGCGGGTGCCGTGGATGCGACCATTACCGGCATCAGCAAGGGGATCAAGAAGAACAAGAGGCTTTCTCTGTCGGGTTTTGGGACTTTTACGGTCCGCAAGCGCAAGGCCCGTACCGGACGCAATCCACGCACCGGCGAGGAAATTGCCATCAAGGCCAGTAAGACCGTTGGTTTCAAACCGGCCCCCGGTCTTAAAACGGGCCTGTAGAGGCGCACACAACCGTAGCGGTTGATATGCCACCGCGTCGCCTCCGGCTTTGCCAGCGGCGGCGCGGTGGCATTTTTTTGTCCTCTGTCCGCGCCTGCTCTCGGCGTTGACGTTTTGGGGCCGGGCATATACGAGTTTCAAGGTGGAAAAAGCGAAATTCATCTGGATGGACGGAGAGTTGGTGGCCTGGGACGAAGCCAAGGTCCATGTTCTCACCCACACGCTTCACTACGGTCTCGGTGTCTTCGAAGGGATCCGGTGTTACAAGTGTAACGACGGGCGTTCGGCCATTTTCCGCTTGCGAGAGCACGTGGAGCGCCTGTGTGATTCGGCCCGTATCCTGGCCCTTAAGTCGCCCTACGGGGTCGATGAGATCTCGGCGGCCTGCCTGGAGACGATACGGGCCAACGATCTGGAAGAATGTTACATCCGCCCCCTCCTCTACCTCGGTAACGGTGAGATGGGGTTGGCGGCCCCGTCCAACCCGGTCTGCCTGAGCATTGCCGTCTGGCCCTGGGGTTCCTACCTGGGCGAGGAAGGCCTGGCCAAAGGGATCAAGGTAAAGACCTCGTCCTTCCAACGTTTTCACGTCAACACCCTGATGACCAAAGCCAAGGCAGTGGGCCACTACGTCAACTCCATACTGGCCAGCCTCGAGGCCCGCAACGGCGGCTATGACGAAGCACTGTTGCTCGATGTGGACGGCTATGCCGCTGAAGGTTGCGGTGAGAACCTCTTCATCGTGCGCAACGGTGTGGTCAAGACCACGCCGGTGGCGACCATTCTGGATGGCATTACCCGTGCCTCGGCCATCGACCTGCTGTTGGCCCGTGGGGTGAAGGTGGTCGAGGAACGCTTTACCCGCGACGAGGTCTACATCGCCGATGAAGCCTTCTTCACCGGTACGGCCGCCGAGATTACCCCGATAGCTTCCCTCGACGACCGCCCCATAGGTGAAGGCAGGCCGGGAGCCCTTACCCAGCAGCTGCAGGAAGACTACTTCGCGGTTATCAGGGGGGAGAACCAGTCGGCCACCGCGGCCGTCCCCCTGCCCGACCGCGACTGGCTCACTTACCTCTGACGGCGCCAAGGTGTCTTTGCGCAGGACTTACCGCTTCCAGGCTCCCGGCGGGGGAGGCCTGGGGATAGGACCCAGCGGCCCGGTACCGCCGGCCGTCAAGGCCTTGATGGTCGTTTGTGCGGCGGTTTACCTCCTCGAGGCCTTTGGCGGCCGCCACGGCCTGATCGGAGCCTTCGGGCTCATCCCCGCCCGAGTCGGCAGTGGGGAGGTCTGGCGACTTTTCACTTACCAGTTCCTCCACGGCGGCGTGTGGCACCTGGCCATGAACATGCTGATGCTGTGGATGTTCGGCTCCGAACTGGAACAGCGCTGGGGACGGCGGTTCTTCCTCAAATACTACTTTCTTTGCGCCGTCGGTGGAGGCCTTGTCTATACGCTGGTACGCCACGGCACCCTGGTGGCCAGCGTCGGGGCATCGGGGGCTATCTACGGAATCCTCATGGCCTATGCCGTGTGGTTTCCCAACCGTCAGGTGTTCTTGTGGTTCCTGTTCCCCATCCGCGTCCGCTACCTGGTCATATTTCTGATGGCCATCGAGGCCATACAGGCCATAGAAAGCACCGGCACCGGCATAGCCCATGCGGCCCATTTCGGTGGCATGGCCTTTGGCTACGTCTATCTTAAGTGGTGGAGCGGTGGCGGTAGCGGCTCAAATCCTTTTGCCGGGCTGGGGCCGGGCGGACTGAGGCGGGCCTGGTACAGGTGGCAGTTTCGCCGCCTGCAAAGGCGACGTATGGGCAATGACGGTGGCCCTACCATCCATTAGGGACGCAGAGCGCGGCGGGCAGTGGAAAAGACCGTTCGATCAGGCTTCGGGGAAGAAAACTCCGAGCAATACAAAACCGGCTACCAAGAGAAGAGATTCAATCATCGTGTGTTTCCCGTTAGGGTTTTCCCTTAAGGATCTCCGTTATGACAGTGAAATGGCCACCCCGTCAACCCCCCAGAAGGGTAAAACTGAACTAGCCTCATTATTTTGAAGCATTGTACAGCCGGTGTATGAGTGTTTTCATGGCCGAGGAGACTAAAACCCTGGTCCTTGAGGGGACCCCCGAGCTGTTCTACCGCTGCTGGCAGCCCCGGGGGCAAGCCCGTGGGGCCGTGTTGCTTGTCCACGGTGTGAGCGAGCACAGCGGCCGTTACGGCCATGTGGGCGAGTTTCTGGCCTCTCGCGGCCTCAGCGTGCACGCCTACGACCAGCGCGGCCATGGGCGTTCGGGGGGGCGTGTGGGCTGGGTGGAGAAGTTTGACGACTTCCTGGACGACCTGGCCGCCGTTCACGCCTACGTGCGCGAGCGCTCTGCCGGTCTCCCCCTGTTCCTGCTCGGCCACTCCATGGGCGGCCTGATCGTTACCGCCTACCTGCTGGAGAGGCCGGCCAAGCCCGACTTCGTGGTGCTGTCGGGACCGGCGATAGTGCCGATCCTTGACCCCAAGGGCCGCACTATCGACCCCTCCCGTCTGAGCCGTGACCCCGAGGTGCAGCGTGCCTACATGGACGATCCTCTGGTCTTGCGTGAGAGGGTAAGCGATGAGCTGTTCCTGCGCCTGGCCGACGGCCTGGGCTACCTCGTGGGCCGTGGTGATGAGATCCGCCTGCCCCTGCTCCTCATACAGGGCAGCGACGACCTGCTCTGCAGTGCCGAGGGCAATGCCGCCTATCTCGGCGGTGTTTCAGACCGGCGCACGATAAAGATATACCCCGAGGGCCGCCACGAAATGTTCAACGAGACCAACCGCGAGCAGGTGTTGGCGGATTTGTGGCAGTGGATGGAAGCGAGGTTGGCGGCCAACTGATGTCGAGCGACGCCCCCAGGGTCATGTTTGTAATCGGCTCCCCACGTTCGGGGTCAACGATGCTCGCGCGCATGATAGGCGCCCACTCCCTTGTTTACAGCCGCCCCGAACCGCATATGCTCACCCCCCTGGCCCACCTGGGCTACTACGAAAAGGTCGACAAGGCCCCCTACGATGCCGTGCTGGCGGCCGAGTCCATACGCCAGTTTGTCGAAGACCTTCCCGGTGGCGAGCAGGACTATATAGACGCCTGCCGGGCCTACACCGACACCCTTTACGGCCGCATGCTGTCGGCCCGGCCCGACAAACAGGTGCTTCTCGACAAAACTCCGGCCTATGGCCTGATTCTCGACTTCATGGCCAGGATATATCCCGAGGCCTGCTACGTGGTACTTACCCGCCACCCGCTGGCGGTGTTCAGTTCGTATGCCGAGTCGTTTTTCGACAGCGACTACCAGGCCGCCCACGATTACAATCCCATAACCGAGCGCTACGTTCCGGCCATCGCGAAATTCTTGCGCCAGGCCGAAGTGCCCCTGCACCAGGTGGTCTACGAGCGCCTGGTGGCCGACCCGGAACCGGTCCTGCGTGGCATTTTCGAGTTTGCCGGCCTTGTCCACGAACCGGGGGCGGTCAACTACGGAGAACATGCCCAGAGCGAGAAGGGGCTTGGCGACCCCATAGGTGTGGCCCAGCACAATCGTCCTTCCACCTCCTCGCTTGAGAAGTGGGCTGTGGAGGTGGCCAGTGACCCCAGCCGTCTGGAACTCTGCCGCCGGATTATAGACCGCCTGGACCCCGAGGACTTGAGTCTGTGGGGTCATCCGTTGGAAACGATATGGGAACCGCTGGAAAGGGCCGGCGGCGCCCCGCGCCCCGCGGCAAAGAAGCTCAACCGCTACCGGTTGGAGCGCAAGGCGATAGTAAAGCTGCGCGCCCTTGTCTCCAGGCTGCCCATCCTGCGCCGCCTCCTGTTGCGCTTGCGCCTGGCGGCCGACGTTCTCACCCGCCAGTAAGGGACTGGCCGACGGTTCAGGCTACCAACTTCGGGAACAGGGAGTTGCAGATGCTGATGAAACCGCGCTGGCTTGCCGTCAGTGTCTCGTTGGCCCGCCTTACCAGACCCCAGGATCTGTAGAGTCCGCCCGCCAGGGGGCGGGCCAGCAGGCGGCCGCTGTCGACCTCGTCGTGGACTGCGAAGCCTGCGACCACTGAGACCCCGAGTCCCACTTCCACCATTCTTTTTACCGCCTCAAGGTCGCTGATCTCCATCCCGAAGGTGGGGAAGACTCCGGCCTCCAGAAAGTAGCGTTCCACCAGGCGGAAGGTCCGGCTCTCGCGGGCGTAGGCAACAAAGTTCTCCCCCGTAAAGTCTCGGGCACGTACGCGGTCGAGTTCCCCCCAGGGGTGGTTGCGGGGGGCTATGGCCACGAGTTCGTCGCGGGGAAGTTCTTCGACGACCAGGCCACTGTGGTTTACCGGCAACAGCAACAATCCCAGGTCAACGGTACCGTCGACCGTACGGGCAAGGGTTTCCTCGGTAAATCCGGAGACCACTTGCACCTCTATTTTACCGAAGCGGCTCGCAAACTCGCTGAGTATGGCCGGCAGCACGTGGTGGCAGATGGCTCCACCGGCGCCGATGGAGACCCGCCCGCGGCCCATTCCTTCGAAGTCTGATACTACGGCCGTAGCCTCGTCGACTTTGGCGATGATCTGCCTGGCGTAGGGGAGCAGTACGTCGCCGGCCTGGGTCAGTTTCACACTGCGAGCCTGGCGGGTGAAGAGCGGGGAGCCCAGAGATTCTTCCAGGGCCCGGATCTGCTGGCTCACGGCCGACTGGCTGACCTTTTGCCGTTGGCCGGCGCGGGTAAAACTCTTGCCTTCGGCCACCGCCACAAAAGTACGCAGGGAGCGTATGTCCATAATTTATACTTATCACGCACATGCATAGAATGTGCAAGAGGTGAGTGTCAGGGAAACCTGCCCGTTATCCGTGCAGGGCCTGTCCACAGACTGGGCATTTTCCCTTGAATTAAAGGGACTTTATGCACAAGGAGCGGTTTCTGCCAGTGCCTGGGCGCTTCCGTGCCCTTTGAGTATTTGGCATCATTCCTGCTGATGGTAGTAGCTACATTCCAATGGGGATTCTTATGTGGAGAATCCATGCACCTATAGGAGGGGGCAATGAATAGACGAATATTTACAATCATAGCGGTCGCAGGGACCCTGCTATGTTCGAGTGCCGGCCTTGCGCTGGCTGATGACGGTGTTTCACAGGAGATGTTCACGGCCAACAACATCTGGATGATGCTGGCCGCAGGGCTGGTCTTTCTCATGCACCTGGGCTTTGCGACGCTGGAGTCCGGGCTGACTCAGTCCAAGAACACGATCAACATCCTGTTCAAGAACACCTTCATCGTCTGCGTGGGTATCATCACCTACGCATTCGTGGGCTTTAACCTGATGTATCCGGGTGATTTCAACGTCATCAACGGCTTCTTCGGGTTTGCCGGTTTCGGGCTTGACCCCGGGGTTGATGGCAACACGGTTGCCTATGCCGACGGCGGCTACACCTACTGGACGGACTTCCTGTTCCAGGCGATGTTCGCCGCCACGGCGGCCACGATCGTCTCCGGAGCGGTGGCAGAGCGTATCAAGCTCAACTCCTTCATGGTGTTTGCCACCGTGTTTGTAGCCATCATTTACACCGTTGCGGGCTCCTGGAAGTGGGGCGGCGGTTGGCTCGATGCGCTTGGCTTCTACGATTTCGCCGGCTCCACGCTGGTCCACTCGGTAGGTGGCTGGGGCGCCCTGGCCGGCGCTATGCTGCTCGGACCGCGTATCGGCAAGTACACCAGTGACGGCCGCGTCAATGCCATCCAGGGAAGCAACCTCCCGCTTGCCACCATCGGCGTCTTCCTGCTGTGGCTGGGCTGGTTCGGGTTCAACGGCGGTTCGGTTCTGAGCGCCGACCCGGCGTTGGTCTCGCTCACGCTGGTAACCACCTGCCTGTCAGCGGCCTCCGGCGGCCTGGCGGCAATGTTCACCTCTTCGATGGTTTCCAAGAAACCCGACCTGTCGATGGCCTTGAACGGCATCCTGGCCGGCTTGGTCGGAATCACGGCCGGTGCCGACCAGATGGCCATGTGGTCGGCGATTCTCATCGGCCTTATAGC
>JAYGCL010000081.1:0-29862 GCA_046583365.1 Deltaproteobacteria bacterium | reverse complement strand
ACGCAAGGCTACGAAGAAAAAGGCCAAGCGCAAGGCTACAAAGAAAAAGGCCGGGCGCAAGGCTACAAAGAAAAAGGCCGGGCGCAAAAAGAGATAGAGTCATACCCCCATAGCTCGTAGCCGCGCTCTGCGGCAGGGTTTGGGGGTGTGCTCGGGTCAGGCGCCCTTAATGGGGTACCAGTCGAAGGCCCCTCGGCAGCAATGCCGGGGGGCCTTTTTTTGACTTTGACATAAAGCGTCAGGCTGCGTATATCAGCGGGAAAACAAGTTCCACGCGAACAGGAGGATTTACCAATAATGTCTGAAGAAGCGACGAGCGTAGCTCAAATATTCGAAGTAATGCCCGAACGGTTCAATGCAACGGCGGCGGCCGGCATCAATGCCGTCTACCAGTTTGAGCTGACCGGTGACGGCGGCGACACCTATCACGTTAAGATTGCCGACGGCGGTTGTGAAGTGAGTCATGGCGGGACCGATGACGCCAGCATCACGATTACGATGACTGCTTCCGACTACATCGACATGATCAACGGCAAGCTGAACCCTCAGATGGCTTTCATGGGCGGCAAGCTCAAGATTAAAGGCGACATGAGCCTGGCCCTGAAGATGCAGCAGATTTTCCCGAACGCCTAAGTCGGAGTTCACAACGGATCAGTAGAAAGGGGAGCCTCCGGGCTCCCCTTTCTTATTCGTCGGGCTTGGACTTGTCGGTGGTGGCAGGGTCGCCGTCGAGTATTGTATGTATGCCGCACTCGCGTTTATTGCTTCCGGCCCAGCGTCCGGACCTTTCGTCCTCGCCGGCCAGGGGCGGCCCGGTGCAGGGCTGGCAACCGATTGAGGTGTAGCCCTTCTCGAACAAGGGATGGGTGGGCAGGTTGTGTGCGTTCAGGTAACGGAAGGTATCCTTGGAGGTCCAGCGGGCAAGCGGGTTGATCTTGACTACCGAGCCCATCAACTCAAGGTGTCCAATATTCTTGCGTTCGCGGGTCTGGTTGCGCCGCCGTCCGTTTATCCAGGCCTCGACGCCCTCCAGGGCTCTGCGCATGGGGCCAACCTTGTTGATTTCACAGCACAGGTCGGGGTTGCGGTTGTAGAGGTCGGCTCCGTAGCGATCTTTGAACTGTTCAAAGGGGATCTGGGGGCCTATTTCACGCAGGTCCAGTTTGAGGAGCTTTACGATGTCGTCGCGGTAGTCTAGCGTTTCCTGGAAGTGGAAACCGGTGTTTATGAATACCACGGGGATTTCGGGCGCTATAGAGCGCAACATATGGGCGATGACCACACCGTCGTGCTGAAAGGAGCAGGTCAGGATTATGTCGGTGGGAAAAGTAGCCGCTGCCCAACCCAGAATCTGCTCCGGGCTGGATTGTTCGAAACGGCGGTTGAGCCCCTCTATTGCATCGGACGACAATGGTGGCTTGCTGGGCGTGGACACCAGCCAGACCTAACACGGCCGGATTCTGCCCGCAAACTCATTCGAAAATGAAGGTTTTAAAATTAGTTGGCCTAATGTCTGGGACCTCCATGGACGGGGTGGATGTGGCCGTGGTCAAGGTTGGTCGTGGCCGCGGGGGCAGGTTAAGGGCGAAGGTTCTGTCTCAGCTTTCCTGCCCTTACCCCCGCCGTTTGCGTAAACGTCTGGCTGAGGCTGTCGCCGAAGCTCCGCTGGCGGCTATCGACTGGGCCTCACTGTCGGCCGATGTGGCCCGGGCCTTTGCCGTTGCCGCCGGCCGTGGGCTGGCCGCAGCCGGCCTTCACCCCGGCCACTGTGATGCGGTAGCAAGCCACGGCCAGACCATTGCCCACCGTCCCGGTCGTCCCACCCTGAGCTTGCAGATAGGCGAGCCGGCTATCATCGCCGAACAGACCGCCACAACGGTGGTTTCCGACTTTCGTGCTGCCGACCTGGCTGCCGGTGGGCAGGGCGCGCCACTGGCACCCTATGCCCACGCCTGGATGTTTGCCGGCCGCCGCCGTTGCGGGGTCGTAAACCTGGGTGGTATGGGCAACCTGAGCCTGCTTGACCCCACCGGTGGTGGTGTGGTTGTGGCCGGCAGCGACAGCGGGCCGGGCAACGTCCTCATAGATGCGGCCATGCAAATCGTCTCGGTCGGGCGTAGAAAAATCGACAGGGGCGGGCGCTACGCCAGGGGCGGCCAGGTCGATGAGGCGCTGGTGGCCAGGGTCCTGGACCAGCCTTTTTTCCGCCGCCGCCTGCCGACTTCCACCGGTCGCGAAGAGTTTAGTCCCCGTCTGGCTGCAAGCCTGGTGGCCTGGGCCCGGCGCCGGGGTCTGGACGACCGTTCGATAGTGGCCAGCCTCACCATGGCCACCGCCCGTTCGGTGGCCCGTGCCTGCCGCCTGCTGGGCGGCCATCGGCTCGAAGAACTGCTGGTCTGTGGCGGTGGGGCCCTCAACGCTACACTCATGGCCATGCTGGCCGAGCAACTGCCGGGCCTCAAAGTGGCCAGCACGGCCACGGCCGGCTTCGACCCCCGTTTTGTCGAGGCGGTTGCCTTCGCCCTGTTTGGTTATCTGTGTCTGGAGGCTTCGGCGGCCAACGTGCCGGCCGTTACAGGCGCGGCCGGGCCCAGGGTGTTGGGCAAGATAAGTCCGGGTCCAAACTACGGGGGCAGCGCCCTCAGGCCACGTCGAGGTCGCGGCGGGGCAGGTCGCGGCCGAGCACTGCGGCCGTCTCGCGGCTGAAACTCGACTTGTTCATGCGGTCCAGGCCTTCGCGGACCTCCCGCCTGGTCATCAGTATGCCGTAGGACTGAAGGATCTGTTTGACCACATCGTAGTGGGTTTCGATGGATTGGGTCACCGAGACGTAGCCGTGGCGGCCGGCCCTGGGCCCTTGCCAGAAGGCCAACGGGTTCATGCCGAAAAAGTGAGTGTCGGTTTCGGTCGGTTCAATGAGAATGATGTCGCCCGAGAAGTTGGCGTCGTCCTGGTACGCGCGCAGGCCGTACTGGATGCGTGAGTGGAGCAAGGTGCGGAAGACCTGATTGATGACGGTGATGAAGCCCTGGTCGGCCAGCGGTTTGCCCTCGGTTATAAAGCCGCCTTTTTCCGGAACGTAGCGGTGGGTCACACGGTTTAAGAACGGTCGGAATGGGTTGTAACAGATAATCAGATCGGCGCCGTGTTCGATGGCTACGTCGATGTTGGCCGTTCTTCGCACCGACCCGTCCACATAGTCGACGCCGCCGAGACGGGCGGGTTTGTAGAATCCCGGCAGTGCGGTGGAGGCCTGCACGGCTTCGGAGACGGTCAGGGAGACATCCTCGTCGTGACCAAAGACCACACGCTCGGCGGTGTCCAGATTCATGGCCGATATGTACAGTTCGTTGCCGGTGTGGCGGTGCATGTCGCGGAAGTTGTTGGGAATTCCATTGAGGTCCAGATTTTTGCGCAGGTAACGTTCGATGGTGGCGTTGTCGCAGAGCCCCGAAGGCAGGTAGTAGTAGGGCATCGGCAGGCGCCGGGCGCTGAGGGCGTTGGCTATGGGGGCCATCACGTCCTGGGCGGTGGCCAGCGAGGGGTGCTGCCTGAAGGTGGTCATGGGGGGCGCAAGCTCTTCGGCCAGTTCGTCGGAGGAGGCCAGCAGGTCTTTTAATATGCCCGGTACGTAGGTGACCAGGTCGGTGAGATACTCAAAGGGCTTGGACAGCATCTCCTGGGTGTTGAGGTGGTAGAAATCGCTTGGCCGAAAACGCGAAAACTCTTCGGAAGTGCCGTCCAGGGCTTTGAGCATTTCCGAGGGGGGTACGCTGGCCGCCAGCGGGGCTGCCAGCAGGGCCCCGGCACTGAGTCCCACGTAGAGGTCAAAGTCGGTGACCTTGCGGTTGATGAGAAAGTCGTCGAGGGCTTTGAGGCCGCCGAGCTTGAAGGCGCCTCCGGTTACCGCACCGCCGGCAAGTACGAGCGCCACCTTGGGGTCTTTCTTGCGTACCCGCGGGTCGCTCTTCTGGATTATTGTTATGCCCATTGCCGCCTCTTGCCGCTGCCAGCATAGCGGTAGCAGTCGGTACCTGTCCACATCTTTCTAGCGGGCCGCCTGCAATTCGGCGTGGGTGCCGACGGTTTTCCAGGGGCCGTCGAAACGATAGCCGAACAGCCTCTCGCCGGCCACGAGCATAGCCGGATAGGTGGCGCGGGTAATCGAGAAGGGGGCCTGGCCGACGGGCATGTAGTCGAAGACCCTGGGGCCGAGTACCTGCACGCCGCTGAACATGAACGCTTCCAGGACGGTACTACTGCCGGCCCCGTGTCCGTCGGCACTGGTGTCAAGAAACCGTTGTACGCGGCTGTCGGCCCCGGTACGGATAAGGCCGTAGCTTTCCATCTGCGGGTCCTTGCGCAGGACCAGGGTGGCGGCGGCCCGTTTGTCTTCATGGAAAGCGATGACACGGCCGAGGTCTATATCCACAATGGTGTCGGCGTTAAGGGCAACGAAGGCTCCTGTGCCGAGCAGGTGGCGGGCTGCCAGAATGCCCCCACCGCTGCCCTGCAGGGGGTCTTCGACGCTGTAGCTCAGGTTGACCCCATAAGAGGAACCGTTGCCGAGGTGGTCGCGGATCATGTGGCCAAGGTGGTGGAGGTTGATGATGATGTCGGTGATCCCGGCTCTGGCCAGGGTGAGCACCGAGTGTTCTATGAGCGGGCGTCCGCCGACTTCGACCATGGCTTTGGGCAGGGTCTCGGTAATGGGCAGCAGGCGTTTGCCCATTCCGGCGGCCAGAATCATGCCCCGCCTAATTGTCATGTGAGCGGAGCTCGGCCGGCCGGCCGGCCGCTTTTTACGTGACGGGCAAGCAGGCCGGCGGTGGCATCGAGGCCGTCTATTTCGGCAGCAAAACGCCGCGCCGTGGCCACGGTGGCCGGCAGTAGTTGCAGGTAGGCGGGCTTGCCCTTGTTCTCGGCCAGAAAGTTGAAACGTCCGATGACTTTGAGCGCGCGCTGAAACGCGCACAGGCAGTAGCAGTCCCAGGCCTCGGCCATATCCCGGACCCCGGTCCTTTGGGCAAAGCTCTCGAGCAGGCGCCGCTCCATGGCCGGGCTTATGATCTCGGAGCTGCTGCGGTCGGTCAGAAGCGAGGCTGCGTCGTAAAAAGCCGGGCCCAGCAGGGCATCCTGAAAGTCGAACAGGCGCAGACGTCCGTCGGCGACATGGATGTTCCAGGCGTGGTAGTCGCGGTGGCAGAATACCCGGGGCTTGTGGGCCAGGGTCGCGGCCAGGCCGGCCAATTCCAAGCGGCAGGCTTGCAGCTGCTCGGCGGGCGGGGAGGCAAGGCCGTGCTCGATGAAATGGTCAAACTCCCAGCCAAAGAGCCGCTCGTCGAAACACTGGGAGTAGGCGTAGCAGGACCGGTCGGGGGCCGCAGCGGCCTGAATGTCGGCGAGCAGGGCCAGCGCCCGGGCAAACAGTGCTTCGGTGTCGGCTCCAGGGTCTTTGGCGGCCGCCCACAGGGACACATCGCCAAGGTCTTCCAGGACCAGGGTGCGCTGGTCGCCGGAGACAGCGTAAACCTCGGGCACTGAGTCGGTGATAGCAGCCAGAAAACGCTGGAGGTTGAGGAAGGGGAGCTCAGTGGGACCGCCGTTGGCGAACACCCCCAACTCTTCGGAAGACATGGCCACTGCCGCATCCTCCAGCAGCATGACCACCACCGATGTCGGTGGGCAGACTTCTGCCGCCGTGCCATCGAGTGTGCATCGCAGGTAGCGCCGCGAGGATGCGTCGGCGGGCAGGTCGGCAATCTCAAGCACGGCCGCGCCCGGCCAGCGGGCGGTCACGAGACCGTCGAGCAGAGCGCGCACGGAGCCGGGGTCGGTGGGTGGATTTGTGCCTGTGTCTCGCACGCCGGATTTTTATCCCGTGGTTTTGTGGGCGGCAAACGGGGGTGCTCGTAAAATGCCCAATTGACAGCGTTTTCAGGATATAGCCGCTTTGACTTGCGGCCGGGAACTGGCCATACAGCCCTCTTTAATGTCCCCCTATGCCAACCTGATGCTGACCTTTGCCGTGTGCGCGGTGGTGGTGGGCGTAATGATCTCGCTCAACCGTATTCTGGGTCCGCGGCCAGGGCGCGGGAGTGCCGTCAAGGGGGAGACTTTCGAGTGCGGCAACCCCCCCACGGGGCAGGCCTGGTCCCGCTTTGCCGTTAAGTTTTATATGGTAGCCATCCTTTTCATCGTCTTCGATGTCGAGGTGGTGTTCATGTATCCGTGGGCTGTCTTGTACCGTGACCTCGGCCTCTTCGGTTTCGTGGAAATGACAACGTTTGTAGCCGTACTGGCGGTGGGTTTCTTTTACGTCTGGCGCAAGGGAGCTCTGGATTGGCGTTAGCCGAAATCATAAGCACGGCGGTGCCGGAATCCTCGGCGCGTCTGGTGGAGTCGGCCGGCGGCTCGGTGCTGATTGTTGAGGCGGTCGCGATTGTCGATGTGCTGGCCTTTTTGCGTTCGGACCCGGACCACAGTTACGAGATGCTCGTCGACATATCGGTTATTGACCACGTGGCCGACGAGGGAACCTTTCACGTTATTTACCTGCTGAGTTCCTTGAGCCGTGGCTGCCGCCTGGTCGTGAAGGCCCTGGTGGCGGCCGACGACCCCCACCTGCCCTCGGCCAGTGGATTGTGGAAGTCGGCCAATTGGGCCGAACGTGAGGCCTGGGACATGTTCGGTGTACGTTTTGACGGCCATCCCGACCTCAGACGGATACTGATGTACGAAGAGTTCGTCGGCTACCCGCTGCGCAAAGACTACCCGGTAGACAAACGCCAGCCTTTGATTGAAGAGCGCGACCCCATATCCGACCCCTGGCCCTCAAAGGACGGTCTTTAGATGGCCGTGGGCGGGGACACCGAAACCATGGAGTTGCAGATGGGGCCTTCCCATCCGGCCGCGCACGGTACTATCAAATTCAACTTGAAGCTCGACGGCGAGACCATCGTCGCCTGTGATACTGAGATCGGCTACCTGCACCGCGGTTTTGAGAAGATGTGTGAACAGGGCACCTGGACCCAGTGCATCCCTTACGCCGACCGGCTGAACTACGCCTCGCCCCTGATCAACAATTTTATTTTTACGGAGGCCGTCGAGCGTTTGCTCGGCGTTACGCCCCCCGATCGCTGCTCTTACATCCGTGTGATCCTGTCGGAAATATCCCGCATCGCCGACCACCTCACCTGCCTGGGCATGGCCGCGACCGAGTTGGGAGCGGTTACCGTCGGTTTTTACATGAACGAAGCCCGCGAGGCGTTGTACAACCTCACCTCGTTGGCCACCGGTGCCCGTGTGACCGTCAGCCACGGACGCATCGGCGGCCTGGCTCGTGATTTGCCCGAAAATTTCAGCGAGCACCTCGACGCTGCCGTGGTAACGATAGAGCGGGTACTCGGCGACAGCGAAAAACTACTCGAACGCAACCGTATTTTTCTTGATCGCATGATCGACGTGGGGGTGATGTCACGCGAGACGGCAATAAGCTACGGACTCACCGGCCCCCTGCTGCGGGCCACCGGGCTTGCCCGCGACTTGCGCAAGGACGAGCCCTACATGCTCTACGACCATTTCGATTTTGATGTTCCGGTGGGTACCAAGGGCGATAACTTCGACCGCTTTGCCGTACGTTTAGATGAGATGAAACAGTCCCTGCGCATAATCGACCAGGCGATGAACGGCCTGCCCCCGGGCCCTGTTAGTGTAGACGATCCGACCATAACGCTACCCGATAAAGACAAGGTCTACGGCTCCATCGAGGGGCTTATGGCCCACTTCAAACTTGTCATAGAAGGCGTCAAGGTGCCGGTCGGGGAACTGTACTTCGCCGGCGAAGGGGCCAACGGAGAGCTCGGTTTTTATCTGGCCAGCGATGGCAGCGGCCGTCCCTACCGGGTGCGGGTTCGCCCCCCGTGTTTCTACGCGATGGCCGCGCTCGAAGATATGGTCACCGGCCATATGATTTCAGACCTCGTGGCCATCTTCGGAATGGTCAACATGATTGGTGGGGAGTGCGACCGTTGAGCACTGACAGTCAGCCAGCGGTGGCCTTCAGCGAGCAGGCGCTGGCCGAGTATCACGAAATTCTTACCCACTACCCGGTACGGAGGGCGGCTCTGATGCCGGTTCTGTGGTTGGCCCAACGCGAGTTCGGCTGGTTGAGCAAGGATGTACAGGCTTATGTGGCCGGCCTGATGGAACTGCCGATGGCCTGGCTGGAAAGTATCGTGGACTTTTACACCATGTACTACACGCGCCCGATGGGACGCCACCACATACAGGTGTGTACCAACCTTTCCTGCCGCCTGAGGGGTGCCGATAATATCGTGTCGGCCTTGCGGCGGCGCCTGGGGGTGGAGCCGGGGGAAATCACGGCCGATGGAAAATTTTCTCTCGATACTGTCGAATGCCTGGGGTCGTGTGGTACGGCTCCTATGCTGCAGTTGGGGTCGCGCTTTGTCGAAAACTTAAGCGTCAAGACTACGCTCGAACTCATCGACGGGCTGGAAAACTAGGTGGTTTGAATTGGCCGACTGGCTCATAGGCGCGGCGAAAGTCCTGGTCGCCGTGTTTACGGTTCTGCAACTGTCGGCTCTGTTGTTGTGGGTCGAACGCAAGGGCAGTGCGCTTATACAGAACCGCATCGGCGCCAACCGCGCCAGTGTGTTCGGGATTCTGCCCTTCAACCTGGGGTTGACGAACACGCTTGTGGCCGACCCCATCAAGCTGTTTACCAAGGAAGACTTTCGCCCGGCCGGGGCCGATCGCTTTGTTCATACCCTGGCGCCGTTTCTGGCCTTGTTTCCCGCCATCGCGACCTTTGCGATCATCCCCTTCGGAGATTCGATAACCGTGGGTTCCAGGGTGATCGAATTGTGCGCCATCAGTCTCGACGTTGGCGTTCTCTACGTAGTGGCGATGATGGGAATGGGTGTGTACGGGACTGTGTTGGCCGGTTGGGCCTCCAACAACCGCTGGTCTATGCTCGGCGGTATACGCGGGTGCGCGCAGATGATTTCTTACGAGATCGCCTTTGGCCTGGCACTGGTGGCCGTTGTGTTGGCCTATGGAACGCTGGACCTGCAGGAAATGGTACACCAGCAGGGGCGCTTGCTCTTCGGCGTGCTGCCGGCCTGGGGGGTGTTCTACCAGCCGGTAGCCTTTGTGCTGCTCTTTGTTGCCGGTATGGCCGAATCCAAACGGGTGCCCTTCGACCTTCCCGAGGCCGAATCCGAACTCATTACGGGCTACTTCACCGAGTATTCCGGCGGTAAGCAGGCGGCCTTCATGCTGGCCGATTTTGCCGAAGTCGTGGTGGTGGCGGGACTCTCGACTACTTTGTTCTTCGGCGGCTGGCAGGTGCCCTATTTGACATCGGCGGGGTGGGCCCTGCCCACTATGGAACTCGTGGCGGTGGCCCCCTGGGCCGTGACCATGATGCAGTTGGCTGCGTTTGGGCTGAAGGTGCTTTTTTTCTGCTGGCTGCAAATTCTCATTCGTTGGACCGTTCCCCGCTTTCGCTATGACCAACTCATGCGTCTGGGCTGGAAAGGCATGATCCCGTTGGCACTGGTCAACCTTATGGTTACCGCGCTGGTCATTCTTGTGGCCGGAGAAAGCTCGTGAGTACCCTGGTCTTCTACCCCCTGGCGGCGCTCACGGTGCTGTGTGCCGTCGGCGTGGTGGCCGCTCGCAACCCCATTCACAGTGCGCTTTGGCTGGTGGCCACGCTGTTTCTGGTGGCGGTGGGGTATGCGGCGCTGTCGGCACACCTGGTGGCCGCCCTGCAGATAATCATCTACGCGGGCGCGGTGATGGTGCTGTTTCTCTTTGTCATCATGCTCTTGAATCTGCAGTCCGACCCAACCGAGTCCTGGAAGCCGTTGCCGACGGCGTTGGCGGTGCTGGCGGCCACTACCCTGGCCATCGTCGTCGGAGCTTCGGTCTGGAAAGCCTCTTTGCACGACACCAGCAGGGCCGTATTGGACGAAGCCTTCGGCACTACCCGGGGCCTCGGCGAGGTCTTGTTCCGCAACCACGTGGTGGCCTTCGAACTTACCTCGCTGTTTCTGCTTGTGGCCGTGGTGGGCGCCGTGGTGTTGGCCCAAAAAGACGAACCCGGGGACTGAGGATTGTAATGGTTACACCCGGTCACTTCCTCGTCCTGGCTGCGGTCCTGTTTGCCGTCGGCGCCGCGGGTGTTGTCCTTCGTCGTAACGTGATCGTTATTTTCATGTGCATCGAACTGATGCTCAACGCGGCCAACCTGACCTTCGTGGCCGCCTCAAATGCACTCGGCAACATGGATGGACAAACCGCGGTCCTGTTTGTCATGACGGTAGCCGCCGGCGAGGCGGCCATAGGACTGGCCGTGATCCTGTCCATGTACAGAGCCCGCCAGAGTCTCGACGTTGACGATATGGTGACGCTGCGGTGGTAGAGACCAACTACCTGGCCTGGATACCGGCTCTGCCGTTGGCGGCTTCAGTCGTGCACGTTGTTGCCGGCCGCCGGCTCGGTCGCAGCGGTGTGGGGGTGCTGGCCTCACTTGCGGTGGCCGCAGCCTTTGCGCTGTCGTTGCGCGCCTTCATGGCACTGGTGGCCGGGGCACCCGAAACAATTCTAACCGACCACCTCTACACCTGGATAAACACCGGGGGGTTCACGGCCGAAGTCGGCTTCGTGGTCGACCGTCTGTCGGCCGTCATGTGTCTGGTGGTGACCGGGGTGGGTTCTTTGATCCATGTCTATTCGATCGGCTACATGGACAAGGACGAGGACTACGCCCGCTACTTCGCCTACCTCAACTTTTTCACTTCGGCCATGCTCATACTGGTTCTGGCCGACAACCTGGTGCTCATGTTCGTTGGTTGGGAGGGGGTGGGGCTGGCCAGTTACCTGCTCATCGGCTTCTGGTACCAGGATCCGGCCAAGGCTGCGGCCGGGCGCAAAGCCTTTATCGTTAACCGCGTCGGTGATGCGGCCTTCGTGCTTGGGGCCTTTGTGCTGTACTGGGCGCTATCCGACCTGGGCCACGGCAGTCTGGCCTTTGCCGACATAAACGCCGCTGCCCGCCTTCTGCCACCGGGCCTTGTGCTGGTCGCCTGTCTGCTGTTGTTCGTCGGTGCCACCGGCAAGTCCGCCCAGATCCCGCTCTTCGTGTGGTTGCCCGATGCCATGGCCGGGCCGACCCCGGTTTCCGCCCTCATCCATGCCGCCACAATGGTAACGGCCGGCGTCTATATGGTCGCCCGTCTGTCCGACCTGTTTGTGGCTGCCCCCCTGGCCCTTACCGTGGTGGCCACGGTAGGCGCCATCACCGCGCTGGGGGCGGCGTTGGTGGCCGTGGTGCAGAACGATATTAAGAAGGTCCTGGCCTATTCGACCATTTCCCAACTCGGCTACATGTTTCTGGCTCTGGGAGTGGGGGCCTTTTCGGCCGCCGTCTTTCACCTTGTGACTCACGCCTTCTTCAAAGCCCTGCTGTTTCTGGGCGCGGGCAGCGTCATCCACGCCCTCGGCGGCCAGCAGGACATCGGACGTATGGGTGGCTTGAGGGAGAAGATGCCGGTTACCGCGGGGACGTTCTTTGTCGCCACCCTGGCCATCGCCGGTATTCCCGGGCTTGCCGGCTTCTTCTCCAAGGATGAAATTCTGGCCCGCACGGCGGCCGGCGGCCACTGGATGTTGTGGACACTGGCAGTCTTTACCGCCCTGGTTACGGCTTTTTACATGGCTCGGCTTTTTGTCCTGGTCTTTGGCGGTTCCTACCGCGGGGATGCCAAGGTCTGGGACCACGTCCACGAGAGTCCGGTCTCGATGACCGGCGTGTTGGTTGTCCTGGCCCTGGCCTCTGCCGCCGGTGGTCTGCTCGGTGTGCCGGCCATACTGGGCGGCAACAATGCGCTTGCCCGCTGGCTGGCCCCGGTGGTGGCCGGCAGCCACGGCCATCTGTCCCATGGCCTGGAATGGGGACTGATGGCGGTCTCTTCGGTTGTGGCCGTGGCCGGGGTGGCGCTGGCCTGGTGGCTTTACCGCCGCGGCCCGGACGCCGACCGTGTGCTGGTCTCAAAGCGCAAGGCTCTGCACGAGACCCTGGTGCGGGCTTACTACGTCGATGAGGTCTACGACAGGGAGGTTGCCCGCCGCACGGTCTCCCTGGGCGGGGACCTGTGGCGAATCGTTGATGAGGGGCTTATCGACCGCTGCGTAAATGCCATAGGCGCTGCGGTGGTGACACTGTCGGGTCTGGGCCGCAGGTGGACCACCGGCAATTTCCAGCACTATGCCCTGGCCCTGCTGTTGGGAGCGGCTGTGCTCACGGCGGCCGTGGTAGGCGGGGTGGGGCGCTAGATAGGTGGACCACCTGCTTACATGGATGGTTGTTACGCCGGCACTGGGTGCCCTGGTGGTGGTGGTGTTGCCGGCTTCGGCAAAGGACGGCCTGTGGCGAACTGCGGTGGTCGTTTCTCTGCTGCCCCTGGCCCTGGCACTTGGCGCCTGGAGCGTTTTCGATCCGCTCGACGGCGGCTTTCAACTGGTAGAACGGAGCGTCTGGGTAGAGCGCTTCGGCATGAGCTATTTTGTAGGAGTCGACGGTATCTCGTTGCTGTTGGTTTTGTTGACCACCTTCCTCTCCCCGCTGGTGTTGATGGCCTCGGCCGACTCCATCGGCCAGCGTATGAAGGCCTACCTGGTGGCCATGCTTCTACTCGAAACCACCATGCTCGGGACCCTGGTGGCTCTGGACGTTCTGCTCTTCTACGTGTTCTGGGAACTTATGCTGGTGCCGATGTTCCTGATCATCGGTGTGTGGGGGGGGCCACGCAGGGTATACGCGGCGGTTAAGTTTATTGTGTTCACCCTGGTGGGAAGCCTGCCCATGCTCGTTGCGCTGGTCTATCTTGGTCTTGCCTACGGTCGCGAGAGCGGGCAGATGAGTTTTGCCCTTACCGACCTCTACAACCTCCAGCTTGACGGGCCGGCCGCCGCCTGGTGTTTTGCCGCGTTGCTCCTGGCCTTTGCCATCAAGGTGCCGATGTGGCCCGTGCATACCTGGCTCCCCGACGCCCATGTTGAAGCGCCCACGGGCGGGTCGGTGATTCTTGCCGGCGTACTTTTGAAAATGGGCACCTACGGGGTGTTGCGTTTTGCCTGGCCTTTGTTTCCGCAAGTCGCCCAGGCCGCGGCACCGGCCGTGGCCGTGTTGGCTCTTATCGGCATCATCTATGGCGCTCTGGTGGCGATGGTGCAGCCCGATCTTAAAAAACTGGTGGCCTACTCATCGGTAAGTCACATGGGTTTCGTCATGCTGGGCCTGGCCTCATTAAACCACACTGCGATATCGGGCGGGGTCTACCAGATGCTGAGCCACGGCCTCTGCACCGGAGCCCTGTTCCTGTTGGTAGGCGTGCTCTACGAGCGCCGCCACACCCGTCTGATCTCAGAGTTCGGCGGGCTGTGGAAACGGCTACCGATTTTTGCGGCCTGTTTTCTTGTCGTCACCCTGGCCTCTATCGGACTGCCGGGCCTCAGTGGTTTTGTCGGCGAATTTTTGATCCTGCTGGGAGCCTTCCGTGTCAATCCCTGGATGGCCGCGTGTGCGGTTGTGGGCATCGTGCTGGGGGCGGCCTACATGCTGCGAATGTTCCAGCAGGTAATGTTCGGCCCCATCGACAAGGACGACAACCGTGTCCTTGCCGACATGTCGCGCCGTGAGTTGGCCGTGCTGGCACCGATACTTGCACTTATCGTGCTGATGGGGGTTTACCCCAAGCCTTTTCTTGAGACCATGGAAGCTTCGGTAGACACCCTGGTCAGTCGTATGGAGAGGCCCCTGCCCACGGCGGTGGTACAGTTGGGAGGCAACAGGCCGTGACCGGAACTGTGGTGCCGGCGGGCATGGGTGAGTTGGCTGCACTGGGCCCTGTGGTCTGGGCCAGCCTCTGGGCCATGCTGGTACTGGTCGTTGAGGCTGTCCGACGGGACTCCAGCTGGCGGGGGATGGGCTGGCTGAGCCTTATCGGTCTTGGCCTGGGGATGGCCATAGCCGGCCTCTACAGCGGCGAGCCGCAAGCCTTTTCCACCGCTCTGGTAGTGGACAGCTATGCCATCTACTTCAACCTGCTGTTGGCCATCCTGACCGCCGCGGCCGTGATGATGGCCATGGATTACCTGCCCTTTACCGGTGTGGTCGCACGCGAGTACTACCCGTTGGTGCTGTTTGCGGTTGCCGGCCTGATGATCATGGCTGCGGCCACCGATCTGGTGGTCATGTTCCTGGGCCTTGAGACCATGTCGATAGCCGTCTATGCCTTGGCAGGACTGTGGCGGGGGCAGATGCGCTCGACCGAGGCGGCGCTTAAGTATTTTCTCCTCGGCGCCTTTGCCTCGGCCATTCTGGTCTACGGCATTGCCCTTATCTATGCCGAGACCGGTTCCACGGTTCTTGTCGGTGTGGCCGAGGGGATCTCCGGCGGTGCCGATGCGGGAGTACTGATGGCCGGGGTGGCCATGCTGATGGTCGGCTTCGGGTTCAAGGTGGCCGCCGTGCCTTTCCACCTGTGGACCCCGGATGTTTACGAGGGTTCGCCCACCTCGGTCACCGTGTTCATGGCCACGGTGGTAAAGGCCGGGGCCTTTGCAGCCCTGCTGAGGACCCTGGTGGTGGCCCTGGCGCCCCTGCACGAACAAATCTACCCCCTGTTGGCCGTGGCTGCCGTGGCCACCATGACGCTGGGGAATCTGGCCGCGTTGGCCCAGACCAGTCTCAAGCGCATGCTTGCCTATTCGTCGATTGCTCATACCGGCTACCTGCTCGTGGGTCTGGCGGCCGTCGCCGCGCAAGGCGCGACAAGCGCCGTGGGGGGCGTCAATAGCGTTGAGGCCACTGGCTCGGTGCTGTTCTACCTGGCCGTCTATGGCGCCATGAATCTGGGGGTTTTCGGCATCATGATGCTGCTGGCCCGTGTCGACTACGGGGCAGAAGACATCGACGACCTGGCCGGGCTGTCCCGTCGCCACCCCCTGTTGGCTGCGACCATGACGGTGTTTTTGCTGTCGCTTACCGGTTTCCCTCCCCTTGGCGGTTTTATCGGCAAACTCTACGTGTTTGCCGCGGCTCTGGATGCCGGTCTGGTCTGGTTGGTGGTGGTGGCGGTCGTAAACAGCGTAGTTTCGGCCGTTTACTACCTCGGAGTGGTGCGTGCCATGTACTTTGACCAGGGCCAGGACGGCCGGGCCGTCTATGATGGGGCGCGGCCCTACCTGGCTGTGGCCGTTGCCATGGCATTGGTGGCTACACTGGCCCTGGGACTGTTCCCGTCCGGGCTCATGGAGGCGGCCTCCGGGCATCTGGCCGGCGGCTAGAGGCCGCGGTGGCGACGTTGCGGGGCGCGTTTGTGGCAGGAGTCACGAAAAAGCCGGGTAACGGGGGGGAACCGTCACCCGGCGAGGACCGAAGAGGAAGAAAAGGAGGAGGAAACTCCCTCTTCGTTGAGGGGCTTTCAATGCTAGAGACGCAAAGACTACCCCTACATTCAACCTTACTCTACCACCGCTGCCGGCGTCCTGGCCAGTGGAAAAGTCAGAGGCCGGGGCAGGCAAAACCGTCCGTCCCGGCCGTCCTTGCTCTAGCCCTCGGTCTGCTTGCTTTTTGTCTGTTGCCCCTGGCTATGGCCGAGGCCGGGGTTGGGGTCGGAACAGGTCCGGGGGGGTCGATTGCCACCCCCCCGATTGGGGGAAGCCCCGTCCGCATCGTTTCTCTGGCCCCGTCGGTTACCGAAATTCTCTTTGCCCTGGGGGCCGGGGCCCGCGTAGTGGGGATATCGGACCACTGTGATTTCCCTGCTGAAACCAAGGGATTGGCCCGGGTGGGGACTTTTCTGGCCCCGGTGGTCGAGGCAGTGCTGGCCCTTCGGCCGGACCTGGTCATTACCGCTCCGAGTCCGGCCAACCGCGGCTCGGTGATGGCCATACAGAGGGCGGGGGTAGCCGTGGAGGTGATTCCAGAGGGTAATCTGGCCGACCTGGAGGCGGCCATCGAAAAAATCGCGGTGGCTGTCGGTCTGGACGACCAGGGCCGCCGCCTGAACGCCAGCCTTGCGGCCACCTTTGCCGCCGTGGCCGAAGCCGCCCGCAAGAGGCCGCGGCCGAGGGTTGCCGTTATCGTCGGCCACCAGCCCCTGGTAATGGCCGGACCTCGTAGCTATCTGGGAGAACTCGTCGCTTTGGCCGGTGGTGACAACATTGCCGCGGTGTTGGACTCGGCCTGGCCGCGGGTGGGCTGGGAATTCTTACTGGCCGCCTCTCCAGAGGTGATCCTCGACCTTTCCATGGGTAGCGAAAACACCAGTGAGGAAGGTCTTGCCCGTCGCTGGGCCCGCTATCAGAACTTGCCCGCCGTTGGCGAGGGCCGGGTGCACGGCTATGGAGGCGGCGTCTTCCTGCGCCCCGGACCACGGCTTGCCGATGCGGCCCGTCGCCTGTTGCCCCTGTTTGCCCAGCCCCGGGTCGACGGCTCCGGCCAGGGGCTGTCGCAGTGACCGACCAGCCCCGTCTTACCGGGCCGGGCCTGGCAAAGGCCCTGGCCCGGGTGGCCGCCTTGCTCGGGGGCTGCGTGCTGCTGGCCCTTGGCGTGGGCTCGGTCGAGCTGGAGTTTTTTGACGGTGGCCTGTCCGAGGCCCACCGGCTCATCTTCAGCCAGGTCCGTCTCCCCCGCGTGGTGCTTGCCGCGGTTGTAGGCGGAGCCCTGGCAATGGCCGGTGCCGCCCTCCAGCCCGCCCTGCGCAACCCCCTGGCCAGTCCCGACATCATCGGGGTTTCCGGGGGTGCGGCCCTGGCCGCCGTGGCAACGCTGGCCCTGGTTCCCTGGGCCGCGGCCAGCCCCGCCCTGGTTCCGGCCGTGGCCTTTGCCGGTGCCGGATTCTCCAGCGCCCTGGTCTACCGCCTGGCCCTGGTGCGCGGACGCCTGGACCCCTACACGCAGATTCTGGTGGGGGTGATTTTCAATACCTTTGCCGCCGCCCTCATTCTTCTCATCAACGCTACCGTGGATGCTTCCCGTTCCCAGTCCATCGTGTTCTGGCTGATGGGTGGAATAGCCATACACTCCTGGGCTGTGATCGCGCTGGTGGGCCTGCTCGCCGCCATCGGTGCCGTGGTGTTGGTGGCCGAGTCGCGCAGCCTCAACCTTATGGTTCTGGGCGAGGAGGCGGCCGAACACCTGGGGGTGGACCTTGGCAAGACCCGGCGCCGGGTCTTTGTCGCATCTTCGCTGCTGGTGGGCGCGGTGGTCTCGCTCAGCGGTGTCATAACCTTTGTGGGTCTTATCGTGCCCCACCTGTTGCGCCGTTTGCTGGGAAGCGACAACCGCCTGTTGGTGCCGGCCTCGCTGTTGGGCGGGGCCGCTTTTCTGGTGCTCTGCGATGCGTTTGCGCGCCGTGTTCTGGCCCCCTCGGAATTGCCGGTAGGGGCCATCACCGCTCTGGTCGGCGGGCCCTTCTTTATCTACCTGCTGCGCAGGGTGCCGAGGTCGAAGGGGCTGTGATGGGGGCGGCGCTGATACTGAAGGACGTGAGCTTTTCCTATGGCCGCGGGTGTATGGAGTTTGAGGGTCTCAACCTCGAAGTCGCCCGTGGCGAGATGGTTGCCATCATCGGCCCCAACGGCGCCGGCAAGACTACCCTTGTGCGCCTGGTATCGGGGCTTGAACGACCCTCGTGCGGTCGTATCGAGGTCTGCGGACTGGACCCCTTCGGCGGCGACCGCCGCCGCCTGGCCCGGTTGCTGGCCGTGGTGGGACAAAGCGCTGAGTTGGGGTTTACCTTCTCCGTGCTTGAAGTGGTTCTCATGGGCCGTGCCCCCCATGTGGAGGGTTTTCGTCTGGAATCCGAGCGCGACCTTGCCGCCGCCCACGCCGCCATGCGCTTTACCGAGGTCCATGACCTGGCCGCCAGGGCCTTTGACACGCTTTCAAGCGGGGAGAGGCAACGTGTGGCGGTTGCCCGGGCCCTGGCCCAGGAACCGGAGCTGTTGTTGCTCGATGAGCCCGCTGCCTTTCTCGACATCAAGCAGGAAACGCTGGTCTACCAACGCTTGTCGCGTCTTAACCGTGACCACTCAACGACGGTGGTATCGGTGCTGCACAACCTCAATCTGGCCTCGGTGTATTTCGACCGTGTGGTGCTCTTGAGTCGAGGCCGTATAGCGGCCGTGGGTGCTCCGGCCGATGTGATAACGGCCGACAATGTAGGCACGGTGTTCGATATAGAGGTGCGCGTGGAACGGGACGAACAAAGCGGGCAGCTTAACGTTTTGCCCAAGCTCGTGCGGCCGTGAAGGCTTGACATCCGGCAGGTCCGGTGTTAGCAAATTCTGTTGTATATCCGTGGGTTTGCATGCATTTCGACTACGCCAACATTATCGTTTTCATAGCCTTAGGCCTGGGGCTGTGCGGTTTGATGATGGGACTCGGGTCTCTTCTGAGGCCGTCCAACCCGCAGCGCTCAAAGCTTACCACCTACGAATGCGGTGAAGTCGTAAGCGGCCCTTCCTGGATTAACTTCAACATACGTTTCTATCTCGTCGCGCTGATCTTCATCATCTTCGACGTCGAGGTCGCTTTCATCTACCCGGTTGTCACCGTTTTCCGTTCCTGGGTGGAAGCGGGTCGCGGTTTGTTCGCTCTGGTTGAGATCATGATCTTCATACTCGTGCTGGTTGTCGGCCTGGTCTACGTGTGGGCCAAGGGTGACCTGCAGTGGGTGAAGAAAGTCGTTACCGGTCCCACGGAGGATAGCGCCTGATGTCGCTGATAAACTCAGTTCCCGAAATGGTTCTCACGACCAAGATTGACGAGCTCCTCAATTGGACCCGCAAGTCCTCGCTCTGGTACATGCTCTTCGGGCTGGCCTGTTGTGCAATCGAGATGATGCAGACCGGCGGTCCCCGTGCCGACCTCGACCGTTTCGGCATGGCCCCGCGGGCCACCCCCAGGGTGTCTGACCTGATGATCGTTGCCGGTACCCTGACGCTCAAGATGGCGCTTCGTACCAAGGTCCTCTACGAACAGATGCCGGACCCCAAATACGTCGTTTCGATGGGCAGTTGCGCCAACTGTGGTGGGCTGTTTCAGCTTGCCTACTCGGTTTGTGACGGGGTCGATAAGGTGATTCCCGTTGATGTCTACGTTCCCGGCTGTCCACCCAGGCCCGAAGCTCTGACCGAGGGTCTGATCATGTTGCAGAAGAAGATGATGAAGGAGAAGTGGTTGGTGAAGTCGCCCGTCTCTTCCGCCGCCTGATATGCAAGCCGGTGAAATTCAAAAGCGGCTCGCCGAAAAGTTCGGCGACAGCCTCGGCCCCCTGGTCGAGGGTCGGCTCGGGTCATGGGTAGAAATAGATGCCGATGCCATTGATGCGGTTGCTCTGTTTGCGCGCGATGAAGAAGGACTGCGCTTTGACTGCCTGTCCAATCTGTCGGGGGTCGATTATCCCGAGGCCGGCCACATACAGGTAGTCTACGACCTTTACTCCTACCAACTCGACCATCGTCTGGTACTTAAGGTGAACTCCAACCGCGAGGCTCCCGTGGTCAAAACCGTGGAAACGGTTTGGCCGGCGGCAAACTGGATGGAGAGGGAAGTCTACGACCTGCTGGGAGTGGAATTTTCCGGCCACTCGGACTTGCGCCGCATCCTGCTTCCCGAGGATTGGGTGGGATACCCGCTCAGGAAGGATTACGTCGAGGCTCCCGAGTACCACGGCATCTCGACGGTCAGGGAAAGCCCGCTCGATGTGAAAGGACGCCACTGAGGGCACCGGCCAGGACGCCAATACGGTAAATCCACAATGATAGAAGTAGAAGTCGAAGGCAGCGGCCTGGCCACTGAAGAGATGACCCTCAACATGGGTCCGCAGCACCCGAGTACCCACGGGGTGTTGCGCTTTATCGTAAAGGCTGACGGCGAGATTATGCGCCGCGCTATTCCCGATATCGGCTACCTCCATCGCTCGATTGAAAAAATTTCCGAGAAAGTCGGGTGGCACGGGTTCATGCCCTACACCGACCGGGTCGACTATGTTGCCGCCATGACCTGCAACCAGGCCTGGGCCATGTGCGCCGAGGAGTTGGCCTCCATCGAGGTGCCAAAGCGCGGTGAGTACTGCCGGGTCATAGCGGCCGAACTGGGGCGCATATGCAGCCACCTGTTGGGCATCGGTGCCACGGGCATGGACATTGGTGCCATGACGCCTTTCACGCATGCACTGAGAGAGCGCGAGCTGATTAACAATCTGCTCGAGGAACTGTGCGGTGCCCGCCTTACGTTTAACTACATGAGGATCGGTGGGGTGGCCTGGGACCTGCCGCCGGGATTCGGCGAGAAGGTGACCGACTACCTCGACCACTTCGAGCCGGTTGTTCACGAGTTGAACGACCTGCTCAGTTACAACAAGATTTATACCGAACGCCTCGGTAACGTGGCGGTGGTTTCCGGCGACAGGGCCAAGGCCTACAACCTGGTTGGCCCCAATCTGCGTGCCAGCGGGGTCAAGTACGACATACGCAAGAACAAGCCCTACAGCGTTTATCCCGAACTGGATTTCGACGTTCCGGTAGGTACGGGTGAGCAGGGCAGTGTCGGCGATTGCTGGGACCGCTACATGCTACGCATAAACGAGTGCCTCGAATCGGCAAAAATACTGCGTCAGGCGGTTGTGCAGATTCCCGACGGGCCGGTGATCGCCAAAGTCCCGCGCAACTTCAAGCCCGAAGCAGGCGAAGTCCACGTGCACGTGGAAGGCGCTCGCGGCGATATGAACTGGTATTGCGTGAGCGACGGCAGTGACCGCCCCTATCGCCTGCACATCCACACCGGCTCTTTCGCGGCCATGTCGATCATCGACGAACTGGCCAATGGTCTCATGATTGCCGACCTGGTGGCGGTGATTGCCAGTTTCGACATTGTGGCCCCCGAGGTTGACCGCTAGTGCAGGCCTTCATCGACAGCCTGCTGGGAACGGCGGCCGGGTTTGAGCGCGAGTTGTTCTATCTCGGTGGCATGGCCCTGTTTGGAGCCGTTGTGGTTTTCGGCTTCATCCTCCCCATTGCCGGGATTACCAGTTGGCTTGAGCGTCGGGTGTGGGCACGGATCCAGTCGCGGGTGGGCCCCAACCGCGTCGGACCCCAGGGTTTTCTGCAGTGGCTGGCCGATGGCATCAAGAGCCTCCTCAAAGAAGACATCATACCGGCAGCCGCCGACTCACCGCTCTTTCGTATGGCGCCCTATGTGGTGGTTGTGGGATTTGTGGCGGCCTTTGTAGCGGTGCCTTTTGCCGGCGGCCTGATCATTGCCGATCTCAATATCGGCATACTCTACATTACTGCCATGACTTCCCTGGTGGTGGTCGGCATCCTGGTCGCCGGTTGGTCGTCCAACAATAAGTGGTCGATGCTGGGGGGAATCCGCTCGGCCACACAGATCGTGAGTTACGAAATCCCGGCCGGACTGGCGGTGTTTCCAGCCGTGCTGCTTTCCGGAACCCTGTCGATGCAGGGTATTATCGCTGCCCAGGGCTGGGCACCGGTGGACTGGCACATGTTTCACAGTCCCTTTACCATGGTCTCCTTCCTGCTGTTCTTCGTTGCCGCGCTTGCCGAGGGCAACCGAACGCCCTTCGACCTTCCCGAGGCCGAGTCCGAACTGGTGGCCGGGTTTGCCACCGAGTACAGCGGTATGCGCTCATTGCTGTTTTTCCTGGCCGAGTGGGGCAACCTCTACCTCATAGGTGCCATAGTCACCACTCTCTACATGGGCGGGTGGCAGGTGCCGGCCTTTACCGACAATGTTTTTCTGCTCACCGCCGTACAGTTCGGGGTGTTCTTCCTCAAATCCTACTTCTGGGTGTTCGTGGCCATGTGGGTGAGGGCAACGCTGCCGCGGGTGCGCGTAGACCAGTTGATGTCGGCCTGTTGGAAATACATGGTCCCACTCGGTCTTGCAGGGGTGATGGGGACGGCCATTATTATGGTAGCCCTGCCCACCGGCAGCGTGGTAATGCGCTATGCCATGGTCGGGCTTGTGGTGCTCGTATTTGTGCAGTTCGTCCGCCGGGTACGCTTTCATCTCAAGCGTGCACAAGGGTTTAACTACGGGTTCGGCAACTGAGAAGGGCTAACCGATGCGCGAGTATGTAGGCAACATAGTCAGTACGGCCACCACCGTTTTCGAGGGGCTTTCCATTACTTTCTCCCACTTCTTTAGGAAGCCTTTTACGGTGCAGTATCCCGACCGCCTTGAGATAAGGGTACAGGACACTCTGCCTTACCGTTATCGCGGCATGCTCGAAGTGGATTTGGAAATCTGCACGGGTTGTCTGGCCTGTGAGCGGGCCTGTCCGATCGACTGCATTGTCATCGATGCGCCCAAGGACAAGCAGACCAAGCAGATGATGCTCAAGCGCTTCGACATCGATATGGCCAAGTGTATGTACTGTGGCCTGTGCTCGGAACCGTGCCCGACCGGTTCGATACACCACACTCGTGAGTTTGAAGGTTCCGACTACTCCTTGGAATCCATGATCAGACGTTTCGTCAAAGTCCCCGTGGTTGCTTACAAACCTAAAAAGTCAGGCGAGGACGATCCCGCCATAGTACCGATACTCGAACGTGGCATGCGCTACATCGACGAGTTTGCGGAACCGCAGTCGTAACGAAGGTCGGGGGGGCTTATAAACGATGGAGGGGTTTTCGCTTTCAGCAGCGGCGTTCTACCTGCT
The DNA here is from genome assembly GCA_046583365.1 of Deltaproteobacteria bacterium. Taxonomy (GTDB): domain Bacteria; phylum Desulfobacterota; class Binatia; order UBA1149; family CAYXZP01; genus JAYGCL01. Next base: position 7,075 of record JAYGCL010000081.1, on the reverse strand, counting down.
AGCCGGCCTGGCGATAATGGGGGCGGGGGGGGTGGCGTTCTCAAAGAACATTGTCTACTCGGCGCTTTCCCTGATGGTCGCCTTTTTCGGGGTGGCCGGCCTCTACGTCCTGCTCGGTGCCGATTTTGTAGCCGGTGTACAGGTGTTGGTCTACGTGGGCGGGGTGCTGGTGTTGGTACTGTTTGCCGTCATGCTTACCCAGCAGATATCCGACGTTAAAGTTTCCAACCGTAGCGTGGCGGCGCCGGCAGCACTTGTCATTACCGGTGGTATTTTTGTACTTCTCTACAAAGTATACGCGGAAGCCACGTGGCACACCGCGCCCGCCGCTGAAACCGCCGTCTCTTCGACCTACGGGATCGGCAACGCCCTTTTGACCGATTATGTTCTGCCCTTCGAACTTGCCTCTCTGGTTCTGCTCTCGGTGCTGGTTGGCGCGGTCGTGCTGTCGCGTAAAGAAATTGTTGAGGGCGGGGACTCCGAGGCCGGCTGAACGCCATGATGCAAACCATTGGTCTCCAACACTACCTGGTGGTGGGTGCGGTTTTATTCTGTCTCGGCCTGTTCTGCGTACTCACGCGCCGCAACGCTATCGGGGTGTTGCTGGGCATAGAGCTCATCCTCAACGCCGCCAACATCAACTACATCGCTTTCTCGCATTATTCGTCGGGGGGGTACGATGGCCAGGTTTTCTCGGTGTTTGTCATAATGCTGGCGGCCGCCGAAGCGGCCATCGGTCTTGCCATCATATTGGGAATCTATCGCCGTTTTCGTTCCATCGACGTTTCTCAGATGAACACTTTGCAATGGTAGGAGTGAGCAGTGCATAGCCCCGAAGTAGTCCTGCACACGACGAATCTGGTGCGGTGGATACCGTTGCTGCCGTTGCTCGGTGCGGTCATAAACTTCCTCCTCGGTGTGCGCATACAGAAGCGCTTTGGCCGCGCCGGGGTGGCCGCAATATCCAGCCTGCTGCCGATAGCCAGCTTCGGCATTGTCCTGGTTGCTTTCGCTCAGTTGCGCGCCTTGCCGGCAAGCGAGCGGATTCTTATCGACCACGTTGCATCGTGGATACACATAGGTGGGCTCAACGTCGATATAGCCTTCCAGTTCGACCCTTTGTCGACGGTCATGGGGCTGGTGGTCACCGGTATCGGCAGTCTTATCCACATCTACTCTTACGGTTACATGGACGATGAGCCGGCCGCCTGGAGATTTTTTGCCCTCCTCAACCTCTTTATGTTCGCCATGCTCACCCTCGTGCTCGGCGACAATATGCTGCTGATGTTCGTTGGCTGGGAAGGGGTGGGGCTGTGTTCCTGGGCCTTGATCGGTTTCTGGCACGGCGACCACGTCAATACCTCGGCCGGCAACAAGGCTTTTATCGTCAACCGTATCGGCGACTTCGGCTTTCTACTGGGGCTGTTCCTGCTTTTCTGGGCTCTCCAGGATAGCGGTCACGGCACCTTGGTTTTCAGGGAGTTGGCCGATGTGGTCCACCACATCGATGGCACCACACTGTGGGGGATTTCGGTGGCCACGCTGGTTACGCTCTTCCTGTTCGTGGGAGCAACCGGCAAGTCGGCGCAAATCCCACTCTACGTCTGGCTGCCCGATGCCATGGCCGGCCCGACGCCGGTGTCAGCGCTGATCCACGCCGCCACCATGGTTACTGCCGGTATCTACATGATAGCGCGCCTTAACTTTCTCTTCTCGATGGCGCCGTTCACTCTCGAGGTGGTGGCCACCGTGGGTGCCGTTACTGCGGTGATGGCGGCGACCATTGGTTTGGCGCAAAACGACATCAAGAAGGTTCTTGCCTACTCGACGGTCAGCCAACTCGGCTACATGTTTATCGCCATGGGAGTGGGGGCCTATGCGGCGGGAGTTTTCCATCTCATGACCCATGCCTTTTTCAAGGCCTGCCTGTTCCTAGGCGCTGGCAGTGTGATACACGCCATGCACCACGAGCAGGACATGAGAAAGATGGGCGGCCTGCGTCGCTATATGCCGCGCACCTTCTGGACCTTTATGATCGCCACGCTGGCTCTTGTCGGAGTGCCGGGTCTGGCAGGGTTTTTCTCAAAGGACGAGATCCTCTGGCAGGCATATCTACACAGCCCGGTACTGTGGGCGGCGGGCTTCGGCGGTGCTGCGCTGACGGCTTTTTACATGTTCCGCCTGGTGTTTATGACCTTTTTTGGTGAGTCGCGGGCCGACGAGCACACCCGCGAGCACCTGCACGAGTCTTCGGGTTGGATGACCTGGCCGCTGGTGGTGCTGGCAGTGGGGTCTTTGGGGGCGGGTTATCTCGGCGTGCCGGCAGCCCTGGGCGGCTCCAACGTATTTGAACGCTGGCTGGCACCGGTCTTTTCGCATGGCGCCCATGGCGGCGGCCACGTAGTCCACCACGAACTGTCCCTGGAATACGGGCTTATGGGGGCGTCGGTTGTGATTGTAGGGCTTGGCATACTGCTGGCCTATCTGATCTACCAGCGCGGTGTGCTGAAGGCCTCCAGTTTTGCCGGTATCGCCGGCGGTGTGCCCCACCGAATTATTTTCAACAAATACTATGTCGATGAATTCTACTACGGCACTTTTCTGCGCGGCACGCTGGCGTTGTCGCGGGCGCTGCGCTGGTTTGACCAGAAAGTAGTCGACGGCGTGGTAAACGGCACGGCCACGGTCACCCGACTGGGGTCGTGGCTTACCGGACTAGGGGACAACCGCATCGTGGACGGTCTGGTCAACCTCACGGCCGACAGTTTTCACGTTCTGGGGGGTGCGGTACGTCGCATCCAGACCGGCAGTATCAATGCCTACCTGTACGTTATCGTCATTGTAGTGACGGCGGTTCTGTTCGCACGCACTTGGTGACGGCTTAAGGAGTTTCGAGGCAGATGGATAATATTCTCACCTACATGACCTTCATACCGCTGGCCGGTATGGCCCTGGTACTCGTGCTGCCGCGCGAGAACCACAACCTGATCCGCTGGGCGGCGCTGGCGGTTACGTTGCTGCCGTTGGTGATGGCCGTATGGCTGTTTGCCAACTTCGACCGTTCCACCGAGGGCATGCAGTTCATGGTCCGCCACGACTGGATCTCTTCGTTCAACATCCAGTACATCATGGGAGTCGATGGGCTCTCGGTGACCATGATTCTGCTTACCGCGCTGCTCTGCCCCCTGTGTATTCTGGCCTCCTGGAACATAGAGAAAGGGGTCAAGGGATACTTCGCCCTCTTCCTTCTGCTCGATGCCGGCATGACGGGGGTATTCTGCTCTCTCGACTTCTTCCTCTTCTACATTTTCTGGGAAGTCATGCTGCTGCCGATGTACTTCCTTATCGGCATCTGGGGCGGGCCGCGGCGCGAGTACGCGGCAATAAAATTCTTTCTCTACACCCTGTTCGGTTCGGTCCTGATGCTGATCGCGATGTTGGGCCTGTACTTCTACAACGACCCCCACACCTTCGACATGCTGGTACTGATGGAAAACTCCGGCACCTATGCCCGCAGCTTCCAGACCTGGGCCTGGCTGGCTCTGTTTATCGGATTTGCCATCAAGATCCCGGCTTTCCCTTTCCACACCTGGCTACCCGATGCCCACGTGGAGGCGCCCACGGCCGTCTCTGTGATCCTGGCCGGGGTGCTGTTGAAGATGGGCACCTATGGGATTTTGCGTATCTGCTACCCGATGCTGCCGTTGGCCACCCAGGACTTCGCCTTCTGGGCCCTGGCCGTGCTCGGCACCTGGAACATCGTCTACGGGGCCCTTTGCGCTATGGCCCAGACCGACATGAAGAAGCTGGTGGCCTATTCGAGTATTTCGCACATGGGCTACGTGATGCTGGGTATGGCCACGCTTACCACCGAGGGCATTAACGGGGCGGTGTCACAGATGTTCAACCACGGCACGATTACCGCCATGCTCTTCCTGTTGGTCGGTGTGATCTACGACCGCGCCCACCACCGCGACATAAATGGCTTTGGTGGCCTGGCCTCGGTGATGCCGGTTTACACGGGCATCATGGCGATTGCGTTTTTCGCCGCCATGGGCCTGCCGGGCCTGTCGGCGTTTATTTCCGAGATCCTGGTGCTGCTCGGGGCCTGGCAGTACGACAAGGTGCTGACCATCATCGCCGCCAGCGCGATGGTACTGACGGCAGGCTATATGCTGTGGATGCTGCAACGGGTGTGGCTTGGGCCGGTAAACGAGAAGTATGCCGACCTGCCCGATATAAATGCACGCGAGCTTGTCACTCTGGTGCCGCTGGCCGTGATCGTGATTATCCTCGGCGTTTACCCCCACGCGATATTGGATCTGATGAACGCCACCCTGGTGGGGCTGAATGCGACCGTGGCGGCTGCCACTCCGGCCGTGGCGTTGTTGCCGTAAGGACTAAGCAGTGGATCTTGGCAACGTAGAAAGTCTGGCCTACTCGATTCCCGAGGGCATACTTGCGGGGGCTGTAATCCTCATCCTCATGCTCGAGCTGGTCGTTAAGCGCAAGGAGACCCTGGGCGAGATTGCCCTGTTGGCCGTTGCCGCTGCCTGCCTGGCCGGCGCTCTGCAGGCCGGTGGTGCCCAGGGTTGGATCTTCAACCGTATGGTGGTGGTCGATTCCTTCGCTGTGTTTTTCAAAATTCTGCTCGGGCTGGCGGCTTTCGGAGCGGTATGGATGTCGCTGGGCTCCAAGGAACTCAAGGGGGAACACCCGGGCGAGTACTACGCCATTTTGTTGGCCAGCACCCTGGGCATGTACTATATGGCCTCGGCCACCAATCTATTGATGGCCTATCTGGCCCTCGAGTTCGTCAGCCAGACCTCTTACATCCTTTCCGGTTTCCTGCGTGGCCGTCAGCGCTCGGCCGAGGCGGCGCTCAAGTATCTGATCTACGGTGGTGTGGCCACCGGGGCGATGGTCTATGGCATGAGCCTGATATTCGGCCTGGCCGGGTCTTTGGACTACGGCGCCATAGGCCAGGCCCTGGCAGGCATGCCGGACAACGGCCCGGTGTTGTTTGTCGCTCTCGTACTGGTGTTGACAGGCATGGGCTACAAGATAGCGATGGTGCCTTTTCATATGTGGAGCCCGGATGTTTACGAAGGCGCACCGTTGCCGATCACTGCCTTTCTGGCCGTCGGCTCCAAGGCCGCGGGTTTTGCGATGCTGGTGAGGTTTTTCTATCCGGGGCTGTCAGTGCTCGGTGCGGGCGGGCAGTGGACCACGCTGGCGGCGGTGGACTGGCCGTCACTGATGGTGGTGGTCTCGATGGTAACCATGACTCTTGGCAACCTTGCCGCCCTGCGACAGGACAACGTAAAGCGCCTGCTGGCCTACTCCTCGGTGGCACATGCCGGCTACATCCTGATGGGCTTCGTGGTGCTCAACAACGAGGGACTACGGGCCATGCTCTTCTACATGGTGGTCTACTATATGATGAACCTCGGCGCCTTTGTGGTCCTTATGATGGTGCTCAACAGTTCCGGTCGTGAGGACATGCAGGGATTCCGCGGCCTGGCCTGGAGGGGTGGGGCGCTGCCGGCCGCCGCTATGATGATCTTTCTCTTTTCGCTGGCCGGGATGCCTCCGTTTGCCGGCTTCATAGGCAAGTTCTATCTGTTTGCGGCCGTCATCAACCAGAAGATGTGGGTTTTTGCCGTGGTGGCCGGCTTGAACAGCGTGGTGGCGCTTTACTACTACGCCCGTATCGTACGTACCATGTACTTGGACCAACCGGTCGAGGGCGACCCGGTGCTTACCTTCGACCTCCACAATTCCATCCTGGTGGCAGTCCTGGTGTTGGGTACTGTGGTATTTGGTGTCTACTGGGCACCGATAATCAACCTGGCCGACCGCTCTTTGATATTTTTTAGCGGCTAGCCCGCCGCCGGTACTCTTTTTTACAGGGCACAAAATGTGCCATCTTTATGGGTGGGCCGCTGACGGCCCCGGGCCCGGAGGGCCAAGGACAAGACAATGGGAACTGACAAGACAAGTGACAAGAAAACCGACAGCATCCGTCGCACCCCCGAGGGGCCCCTGGTTGGTGTGGCCCAGATCGCACCGGTGCTCGGCGACATAGACGCCAACCTGGCGAAGTACCGAGAAGCCGTCGAGACGGCCTGCAGCCGTAACGTTGACCTGCTGGTGCTGCCCGAGCTCAGCCTCAGCGGCTATCGGTTGAAAGACATGGTCCCCGAGATTGCCCTTGGGCGCGACTCTCACATCGTTGCCGAGCTTACCAGCCTGTCTTCCAGGCTCTCGCTGGTTGCCGGTTTTGTCGAAGAGAGTCCCGAGCATCACTTCTACAACGTGGCGGCCTACTTCGAAGGCGGCCGCCTCGTGTCCATTCATCGCAAGGTCTATCTGCCTACCTACGGCATGTTCGACGAGCAACGCTACTTTGCCCGCGGCCAGGGAGTGCGCGCTTTTAACACTTCTCACGGACGTATGGCCATGCTGGTTTGCGAAGACGCTCTGCACCCCAGCGCGCTTACGGTGGCGGCCCTGGACGGGGCTACCACGGTGATAGTGCCGTCGGCCAGCCCCGTAAAGGGTGTGGCCGGCGAAGGTGAAGTGGATGCCAACGGCCGCCACTGGGAGGCCTACAACCGTGCGATGGCGCGCAGCCTCGGTATCCATCTGGTCTATGCGAACCGCTGTGGGGTGGAAGACGGCATCACTTTCTGGGGTGGCTCGGAGATCCTTGGCCCCGGCGGAGAGCAGTTGGCCAAGGCTGCCTATTACGATGAAGACTTGATAACGGCTGTGCTTTCGCAGTCCTCGGTGAGGCAGCGCCGTATTCAGTCGCCGGTACTACGGGACGAGGATATAGACCTCACGATCAACGAACTGTGCCGCATCCGCGGTCGCCAGCGCCCCGATGCCCGCAGTGAGGCCCGTCCCGATACGCGCAGCGAAAGTCGTGGCGGAGACTTCCGCGGCCGTCGCGACGACGACTCCCGCGGTGGCGGGGGCTACCGTGGCAAGCCCGGCGGAGATTTCCGCGGCCGTCGCGACGACGACTCCCGCGGTGGCGGGGGCTACCGTGGCAAGCCCGGCGGAGATT
>JAYGCL010000021.1:0-32642 GCA_046583365.1 Deltaproteobacteria bacterium | reverse complement strand
AAGCCCCGGCCTCGACGGCTGCATCAAAGAGTTCTTCCTCGACCACGCCCCGGCAAGACACCAGTACATGGCCCAGTTTGTCGAAGATCCACGCCACACAACCGTTCTCGCCAAGATTACCGCCGTACTTGCTGAACAGGTAGCGGACCTCGGCCACCGTACGGTTACGGTTGTCGGTCAAGCACTCAAGTATCACCGCCATACCGCCGGGGCCGTAACCCTCGTAGGTCACGTCGATATAGTCTACACCCTCAAGCTCGCCGCTGCCCTTCTTAATCGCACGCTCTATGTTGTCGGCCGGCATGCTGTTGGCCCGCGCCGTGGCTACCGCCGCGCGTAGGCGGGGGTTGGCATCGACATCACCGCCCCCCATGCGTGCGGCTACGGTCAGTTCCTTAATAAGTTTGGTGAACAGCTTGCCGCGGCGGGCATCCTTGGCCGCCTTCTTGTGCTTGATCGAGCTCCACTTGGAATGTCCAGACATGCCAGAGTCTCACGCGCACGGTTAAAACCGCGCACTGGACATTCAACCACACGCCGCGGTGGGAGTCTAAACGGTGGGCGCCCGGCAGGCCCCGGCCAGCCAATCCATATAGCCACCCGAGGCGCCGTCAGCCTCGATGCGCACTATTTCGGGAACCTCGTAGGCGTGCAGGGCCTGGACACGGGCCGACAGTTCGGGCCACAGGTCGGCCGCCGACTTGATAAGCAAAAGCCACTCGGCCTTCTCCTCCAGGGCGCCCTGCCAGTGATAGCTCGAAGAAACCTGCAGGCGGCTCACACAGGCGGCCAGGCCTTCCTCCAACAGTACCACTGTCATGGCCTCGGCCTCGGCCACCGAAGCCACCGTCGTCATAACCACCATCATCGGCCTATTCGTGGTTGCCATCGTTTCCATCCTTTTCATCCCTTTTATCCCGCTCATCCCGACGCCCGCGTCGCGACCAGACCGGGGCAAGCAAAGCGTAATCGGGCAAAGCCCCGGCTGGTCCAAAGCGAAACGGGCCGCGCGAGTATCTTGCCAGTCTGCGGGCGGGCAAGGCCAACAGGCGGGCGGCCCGGCCCACCGTGGGCACCTCGGCCATCAAGCCCTCGGCCTGCAAAGGGTCCGTCAACGGGGCCAGCACCGCAGCGCCGAGTCGCAGGCCGGAGGCCACGGACTTAAAGCTATCGGCAAGGACCTCGGGCCTGGCCCCCATGGCCCGGGCCACCGCCACCACTCCCCCCGCATCGACGAGGGCGGCCGCATAAAACCTCAAGCAGCACTCGAAGTAGTTATCGAAGCAGAGCAGGCGCGGCCCGAAGCGCAACAGTTCGGCCCCCGCGACCGGCCGCTGGCGCAGGATGCAGATGGCCTCCACCTGCCCGGTCCTCGAGGGTCGCTCGAGCAGGCCGCCGATCTCGCGCAGGTAGTGAGAGCCCACCCCCACCGAACCCAGAACCTCGAGCACCTGGCCGGCCCCTACCCTGGCGGCCAGGATGTCGGCGTACAGAGAGTAGACAAAAGGGTCGGACTCCCAATCATCGCCGAAGAGAATCTCTCTTGAACCGCCGGGTACCTCCTGGCTGCCCCTGAGCAGGTTGAGCATCTTGTAGCCGATCTGCTCCCTGAGCATATCGAATTGGCCCCTGACCAGGTGACGCATCTGATCCTTGAAGGCGATGCCGTCGTATTCAACCCCGTCCAGTGCCAGCTTGTCTCTTACCGCCCGGCCTATTTGCGGCGGCGACGCGGTGAGAAAGTAAACGCCCACCGTGTCTCCCCTCAACAGGGAGACTTTGCGCAAGACCCGCATGAAGACGGCCACACCGGCGACCGCAACCTTGTCGTGGCCCTTCTCGAAGGGCACACGCACGAGTTTACGCAAAGAACCGAAATCGGAAACCAGATAGGTCTTGTCCAGGTCCCAACGAAAAACCCGGTGCCTCACAGTTCCAACCCCTCGCGCCGCAACGAGTCCAGCACCCCGATGGTTGCCCCCAGCGTGCTGACCCCACCGGATTCCTGCTCTTTCATGCGGTTGATGCGCTCGGCCAACGCCCTTAGACCCTGGTAGTCGTCAACGTCGGCCCAGGGGGCAAGCAGGGAGAAACTGAGCCGGGCATTCTCAAGTTTTTCCAGGGTCTCGGCCAACACCCCGCTACTGCCCCAGGCGGCCTTTAACGAGAAGACCGGAGGCACCACGGCGCGGGCCCCGATAAGGTAGTAGCCCCCATCCTCGGCCGGTCCCACCACCACGTCGTGGTCGGCCAGCGCATCAAAAGCACCGCGGACGTAGGACAGCGGCAAGTCCGGGCTGTCCGAGCCCATAATGACGACGCTGGCGGCAGGGGCCCGTGCCAGTACCCTTTGCATTCTCTCCCCCAGGTCTCCGGGGCCCTGGGTCTCCAGGCCGGCACCAACCTGGCCGGCCAACTCCCGCAATTCGGCCCAGGGAGCAGAGTCGGAGGCAATGCGTAGCCCGGCCCCCTCAAGTGTAGCCATGCGCCGCACCGAGTCCTCCAGAAAGGCCCGGTAACACCGCGCCGCCTGCTCCTTGCCCAGCGGCGGTACCAGGCGGGTCTTTACCCTGCCCGCCACCGGCTGCTTGGCAAATATGTAGAGGGTCTGTGGACAAGAAGAATCCTGGGTTCCTGCCACCACAGCGGCAATCTGACACGCCCTAAAAACACTGGCAACAAAAGCCGCCAAAAGGTTGACTTGAGAGCCTTCCACCGCCACATTCGGGGGTTCCGAGGCCACAAACATGTCCTACGCAGTGATAAAAACCGGCGGTAAGCAGTACCGGGTCAGTCCCGGCACCACGCTTACCATCGAGAAGCTCCCCGGCCAGGTAGGCGACAGCGTCAGTTTCGACCAGGTATTGATGGCCGGCGGCACCGATGGCATCCGAGTGGGCAGGCCCCTTGTCGAGGGAGCCAGTGTCAGCGGAGTGATCCTGCGCCAGGACCGCGGCCCCCGCATACTCGTCTACAAGAAGAAGAGACGTAAAAACTACCGCAGGCGCCAGGGACACCGTCAGTGGGAAACCACCGTGCAGGTCACCGAGATCGCCTGACCCGATATGGCTCATAAGAAAGGACAGGGAAGCACCCGCAACGGACGCGACACCCGTGGAAAGCGGCGTGGTGTTAAAAAGTTTGGCGGACAGACGGTGACGGCCGGAAACATCATCGTGCGTCAACTCGGCACCCGCATACACCCCGGAAGCGGTGTAGGTATGGGCCGCGACTACACCCTGTTCGCGCTCATAGACGGCATGGTCAAATACGAACCCTACGACCGCCGCCGCAAACAAGTCAGCATCTATCCGGCCTAGTCCGGGATAACGTGAAATTCATCGACGAGGCTCGCGTCCGCGTTGCCGCAGGCGACGGGGGCGACGGTTGCATGGCCTTCCTACGTGAGAAGTTCCGGCCTCACGGGGGACCGGCCGGTGGCGACGGGGGTAGCGGTGGCAGTATCGTGGGAGTGGCCGACCAAGGCCTGACCACCCTGCTCGACCTAAGCTACCGCCGTGTGCTCAAAGCCAAGCGCGGAGAGGACGGCCGTGGCAAAAGCCAGCACGGCAAGGCTGCCGACGACCTGGTCGTTCGCCTGCCCGTGGGAACCGTGGTGACCGAGACCGACGGCGGCCGGGTGGTGGCCGACCTGACCGACCCCGGCCAGCGCACGGTGCTCGCCCGCGGCGGCAGGGGTGGGCTCGGCAACGCGCGTTTTGCGACCTCCACCCATCAGTCCCCCCGCCGCGCCGACCCCGGCGGCAACGGCCAACAGCGAGAACTCACCTTCGAGCTGCGCCTGCTCGCCGATGCCGGCCTGGTAGGACTCCCCAACGCCGGCAAGTCCAGTCTGCTGGCCAGGGTCACCGCGGCCAAACCAAAGATAGCCGACTACCCCTTTACCACCCTTACCCCCTGCCTTGGCGTGGTTGATGCCGGAGAGCACGACAGCTTTGTACTGGCCGACATCCCCGGCCTTATCGAAGGGGCCCACCTCGGCCATGGCCTGGGACTGAGGTTTCTGCGCCACCTCTCGCGTACCGCCGTCCTCGTCCACCTGGTCGACATCTCCGATAAAAGCCCCGAGCAGGCGGTCGTCGACTTCGACGTAGTCAACGCCGAATTGGCCAACCACTCGGCCGGGCTGGCGGCCAAAAGCCAACTGGTGGTGGCATCCAAATGCGACCTGCCCGATACCCGGGAAAAACTCGAGGCCTTGCGCCGGCTGCTCGGCCCCCGCAACATCGAGATATTGGAGGTCTCGTCTGCAACCGGCAACGGCTGTAGCCAACTGATGCGTGCTATACATACGACGGTAATCCGGGACCGCGAAGAACGCGACGGCCGCCTGGCCGAGGATTGCGACTAGCCATGCACGTCAAACTCAAAGCACCCGTGGTCGACAAGGCCCGCCGCCTGGTCATCAAACTGGGCAGTAGCGTGGTAACCACGGGCGCAAGTCTGCAGCGCGACAACATTGGCCGTCTGGTCGCCGAGATGTCGGCTCTGTGCGAGCAGGGCTACGAGGTTATCGTGGTCAGCTCGGGCGCGCGTGCGGCCGGGCTACCCGCCCTCAAGATGACCGAGATCCCTTCCAGGATCCCCGAACAACAGGCCGCCGCCGCGGTTGGCCAGATCAGCCTCATGGCCCTGTACGAAGAGTTCTTTTCCGACTTTGGCCGCCACGTTGGCCAGGTCCTGCTCACGGCGGCCGACATCGGGGACCGCACCCGCTACCTCAACGCACGCCACACCATGGAACACCTGTTGGCACACGGGGTGGTGCCGGTGGTCAACGAAAACGACTCAGTAGCCATAGACGAACTCAAATTCGGCGACAACGACCGACTGTCGGCTCTCGTGGCCGGGCTGATGGATGCCGACCTGCTGATAATCTTAAGCGATGTGGACGGGGTGTTCGACGAAGACCCAAGGCTGGGGGAAAGCCGGCTGAGAGAGGTAGTCGAGAACATCGACGACACCATAGGCCGCTGCGGTGGCCTGCCGGGGCAACTCGGCACCGGTGGTATGACAAGCAAGCTCAAGGCTGCCGCCAGCGCTTCTCACCGTGGTATTGCAACGGTGGTCGCAAGTGGTTTGAACGCGGGGGTACTGGGCCGCGTACTGGACCCCAACACCCCGGAAGGGTCCTTCATCCCAGCCGCGGACAACCCCATATCCGGCCGCAAACACTGGATTGCCTATAGCCTGCCCCTGCGGGGACGGCTGGGCCTGGACGCCGGCGCCGTCCGGGCCATGGCCAGCCGTGGTTCCAGCCTGCTGCCGGCGGGCATTAAAAGCGTGGACGGGCAGTTCTCGGCCGGCGACTGCGTTTCCTGCCTCGACCCCGACGGGGTCGAGGTGGCCCGGGGTCTGATTGCCTACGATGCTGATGATTGTCGGCGCATAAGCGGCATGAGCAGCGGGCAGATCGAGGCCACTCTCGGTTATCACATCTCCGATGAAGTGATACACAGAGACGACATGGTCGTGCTCAATCCCAGCACAAGAGAAGACTCATGAGCGACCACAACGCACTCATCACCCAACTGTGCCAACGGGCCCGACGGGCCACGCGTAAACTGGCAATCAGTGACAACGACGCCCGCAACGAGGCGCTGCAGCGGACCGCCGCAAGGTTCAGGAAGGAAGTCTCCCTGGTTGTCGAAGAGAATTCGGTGGACCTGGAAAACGGCCGCAAGACGGGACTCAGTGCGGCCCTCCTGGACCGCCTGCGCCTTGACCCCGAACGCGTCGAGGCCATGGCCGCCGGCATGGACGTGGTGGCCGGACTCCCCGACCCTCTGGCCAAAAGCCTTGCCGAGTGGAGTACCGAGGCGGGACTCAGGATTGTGCAAACCACCATCCCCATCGGGGTCATCGCCGTCGTCTACGAGTCGCGCCCCAACGTAACGGCCGACGTCGCCGCGCTGTGCATCAAGTCGGGCAACGTCGCCATCCTCAAAGGCGGCAAGGAAGCGGTACGCTCCAACGCCGTGATCGCCGACCTGATCATCGAAGAGTTTTCGGCCGCCGGGCTGCCCGACCACTGTGTGCAGCTTATCCGTTCCACCGACCGCGAGGCCACCCTGGCCCTGCTCGGCCAGGAAGACTACGTCGACGTGATAATCCCCCGCGGCGGTCCCGGCCTGGTAAGGGCGATCAACCAGCACTCGCGCATCCCGGTTATCAAACACTACGAGGGTATCTGTCACACCTACGTCGACGACCGGGCCGACCTGGCGGTGGCCGCAGACATAGCCTTTAACGCCAAAGTCCAAAGGCCCGGCGTGTGCAACGCCATGGAAACACTGCTCGTGCATTGCGAGGTCGCCCAGGAGTTTCTCCCCGCCATAGGCTCGCGACTGCAAGAGGCCGGCGTGGAGTTGCGGGGCTGTGAACGCACCCGCGCCATTTTACCCGATGCTGTCCCCGCCACCGAGGAGGATTGGCGGTCGGAATATCTCGATCTCATCCTGTCGATCAAAGTCGTCGACTCCCTCGACGAGGCAATCGACTTTATCAACGACTACGGCTCGGGACATTCGGATTGCATCGTCACCACACAGCAGGGCAATGCCAACCGCTTTCTGGCCGAAGTTGATTCGGCGGTGGTATACGAGAACGCCTCGACGCGTTTTACCGACGGCTTTGAATTCGGCTTCGGCGCCGAACTCGGCATTTCCACCAACCGCCTTCACGCCCGCGGCCCCATGGGGCTTAGAGAATTGACCACATACAAATACGTGGTACGTGGCGACGGCCACGTACGCTGAGCGGGCCGGAAATTTGCCTCACGACGACAACGCGGATTCTAAACTGGGAGTACTCGGGGGAACCTTCGACCCCGTACACCTTGGCCACATCGCCAGCGCCCTTGCCACGGCCCAGGCCTTCGGGCTGCAAAAAGTCCTGATGCTGCTCTCGGCCCGCCCCCCCCATAAGGCCGCCGGTCCGGTCGCCTCGGTGAAAGACCGCCTCAACATGCTCAAACTTGCCACGGCCGACCACGCACGGCTGGAGGCCTGCCCCATCGAAGCCGACAGGAACGGCCTCTCCTATACCTACGACTCGCTGGTGGAGATCAAGGAGGCCTGGCCACAAAGCGAATTGTTTTTAATCCTCGGTGTGGATGCCTTCAAAGAAATGGACAGCTGGTACCGCACGGCCGACGTCTTCGGCCTGGCCAACGTCATCGTAACATCCAGGCCCGGGTCACCATTCTACGACGACTGCCCCCCTCCGCCCGTTGCTGAGGAGGACTGGGGTTGTTATGATCCGGGTATCGGCTGTCGCGTTCACAAGAGCGGTCATGTGCTGCTGGGACACGAAATAGAGGGTGTGAAAGCCTCGGCCAGCGACATACGCAGCCGTGTCGGCCGCGATCTCCCGATAGCACCCCTCACCGGACCCGAGGTTGACCGTTACATTAAAGAGCACGGTCTCTATGGAGACGGAGGGCATTGAGTAAGGCCTTGTCTTCCAAGCAACTCGCCACCTGTGCGGCCGACCTGGCGGCCGAGCGCAAAGCCAGCGACATCGTGCTGTTGGAACTTGGCCAGGAATGCTCGGTGGCCGACTACTTCGTGGTCTGCACGGGCCGTTCCGACGTGCAGGTACAAGCCATCTGCGAACGCATCCAACAAGGCCTGTCCCTGCAAGACCAAAGTCCGCTTTCCACCGAAGGCATCTCCCACGGACTGTGGGCGTTGATAGACTACGGCGACGTTGTCGTACACGTCTTCCAGGACAGCGCCCGCACTCTCTACGACCTCGAACGACTGTGGGGCGAAGCTCCCAGGCGTAGCTGGCAGGGCCCCGGAGCAAGCTAGGTGCTGCGTCGCATTGTCGCATTTGTGTTGGCAATAGGGTTGGCCGCAGCCGCAGCCCTGTTGGTCTACTTAAACCCCGAAGAAGCCTCCTTCAAGCTTGCCCCCGAGCGCAGCTTCTCCCTGCCCCTGGGGGTGATAATTCTTGCCGCGGCCGTGGCCGGGGCTCTGTTGGTGTTCGTTGCCACGCTTTTCCGTGAGGGGCGGCGCGCCATGCAACAGTGGCGCTTGCACCGGCAGATGCGCAGCAACGACCGCACCGTACAGTACCGCCAGGATGCACGGGCCCTGTTGGTGGCCGGACAGTACCCCAAGGCCCGCGCCCTTCTCGACAAGGCCCGCCGCCTGTCCGACCCCGACGTCGGCGACCTCCTCGACTACGCCCGTACCTATGCGCTGGAAGGCAACCACGCCGAAGCACGCCGGGCCCTGGAGGCCGGGCAGAGTGAGTTCGGCAACGACCCGGTACTCCTGCACGCCCTTGCCCGAGCCTGCCGCCGCAGCAACGCCCCCGAGGCCGCCCGCAGCGCTCTCGAACGTGCATTGGCCGTGCACCCCAGAAGCCGCCCCCTGCTCACCGAGCTGCGCGACTCGCTGTTTGAGGCCGGGTCCTGGCCCAAAGCGGTGGAGATTCAAGAGACCATCGTCGGACTCGACTCCGGCGACCGCGAGGAAAAACGCCTCCTGCTGGGAGCCCGTTTCGAAGCCGCCATGGTCGCCGACCAGCAACAACGCACGGCCATGCTGCGGGGCATCGTCGACGGCGCCCCCGATTTTGCACCGGCCATCATAGAGCTTTGCCGCAGGCTTGAGAACCAGGGCGACAGCCGCAGTGCGATCAAGATGGTCGAGAAGGCCGTACGCCGTCAGCCCCGCCCGATCTTGCTTGCCGAACTGGAAAGGCTCCAGGGCGACTCGGGACGCCCGCGTACAGAGAAGGTCTATCGCAAGCTCATCTCGGCCCACCCCGGCAACGACCGTTTGCGCCTTGGCGCGGCCCGAGTCGCCCTGGAAGCGGGCCAGACGGAAAACGCCGCCCAACTGCTCGAAGGACTGAGTGAGAACGGCAGCGTGGGCCTGGCCCATTCACTGTGGGCCAAAGTGTTCGAGAGCCGCGGCGACCGTGAGGCGGCCGTACACTCGCTGGGAGAGGCCGCCGTCCAGGCCAGCCAAATGATTGAGACCGCCAGGTGTGCGACCTGCGGTTCTTCAAGCCCAGGCTGGCAGCCCCGCTGCAAAGAGTGCGGGGCCTGGGACAGCCTGGACTGAAGCGCCCTCAGGCGGGAACCAGAAAATCGGCAACCCGGGCCAGACCCTCAAGGTCGTGCACGTCACCGTCCATCTCGGGCACCGTGGTCACCGTGACCCCCTCGGCAAGACCACTCTCAAAAGCCTTTCGCCTCACCTCTTCGGCCCGCGAGGTGGTGAGCGCCGCCTGGTAGGTATCGGTGATCCACCGGCAAGCCTGCCCGTCAACCCCGCCACGGCCAAGACGCTCGCGCACTTCCAGGGTTATGTCGTCCACAACCCCGGCCCCTGCGTTGGCACCGGCCGGTGCCAGGTGGACCCGGTTCATAACCACCGCGGCAAGGTCAATGCCGAACTCGCCCAGACGCGCGCCGAGGTATTCACTCTCACCGAGCACCTCTTCGTCGGGGCCGGCCACCAGCACGAACGAAGTATCGGCGGCACCCAAAAGACCGCGTACCTGGGCGCTGCGACCGGCGATGCCTTCAAACAGAGTGTCCATGGACATGAAGAAGTCGGAAATCTCTCCAAAGGAGGCCAGGCCGGTGGCATCCTCTATACGCGAGAGAATAAAACGCGCGCTGCGGCTGGCCAGCCGCCAGGGCCCGACAAACCAACCCACGATACGGCGGTCGAAAAAAGCCTCAATCCTGCGCGGTGCATCTAAAAAATCCAGAGCGTGGCGGCTGGGTGGAGTGTCCAGAACAATCAGGTCGTAGTCACCGCTTTCGGTTATGCGGCAGAGTTCTTCGAGGGCCATATACTCGGTCGAGCCGGCAAAGGAGCTGGACAGTTGGCGGTAGAAGCGGTTTGCAAGAATTCTCCGGCAAACCTCGGGGTTGGGAGCGTGGCGGGCAATAAACTCATCCCAGGCGGTTTTTACATCGAGTACGCCGGCACTGAGCTGGCCATCGGCCTGGTCTATCCTCTGCCCTCCCGCGGCCAGACGGTCCAGTCCCAGGGCCTGGGCCAGACGGCGGGCCGGGTCGATGGTGAGCACCATGGCCCTGCGACCCCGGCGGGCGGCCTCCAGACCCAAAGCGGCCGCGCAGGTAGTCTTGCCCACCCCGCCACTGCCCACGCAGACAACGACGCGGGAACGATCAAGCACGGTGGCCAGGCTCATGGCGCCGCCCCGTCGCCGGCCGCGTCTATCACCGCGGCAAGCTCGCTCAGTTGAGCACGGCCGAACTTCTGGCTGCCCAGCAACGGAAGCCTGAAGACCGAGACTCCAGTGCTGGTGGTAAAACGTCCAAGGCCCTCTTCCTGTAAGTCCTGCCAGAGCAAGGCCTGGCGACAGCTCTCCGATATGCCATCAACCACACCGGCGGCGTCCACGTCCATGTCCGCAAGCCGCGCGAGGCCATCGGTCACCCCTGGTGGCACCGAGCCCCGGCAACGGTTGGCAAACACCCGACCCAGGGGCAGGCCCAGAGGACCCTTCAGCTTTGCCACCACTTCGGCGGCCTCGGTAAGCGGCATTTCCTCGGCAACCGTTACCACATGAACGGCCGTTTGGGCGGGGTCGCGGATCAGTTGGTCTATGCGTCGCGACTCACGGTGGACCAGCCCCGACGAAAACGTCGCAACCCCGGTTGCCGGCATCGACAGGTATTCAAGACTCTGCCCCGAGGCCCCGCAATCAACCACCACCCGGTCCCAGACCAGACGCCCCGCTTCGTCTTTTTTATCGACCTCGTACCACACCTTGCCCATGGTCATCAGCTCTTTGAGCCCGGGCGCGGCATCGACAAAGGAACGGTAGATGGAACTGTCGAGTACCGTCTTTAACAGACGCCGGATGGGAACAACGAGCCCGAGGTATTCGGCCAGGGCCGCGCGACCGTCCAGCGATTGCAGGTAAAGGCCGGGCTCTACCTCTACGACGGTCCCTGAACTCGCATCTTGCTTGCCGAACAGACGGGCAAGGCCGGCCGCACTGCCGAACTCGACCATGAGGGTACGCTGGCCGCCGTGGGCCGAGGCCAGGGCAAAAGCCCCCGCAACGCTGGACTTGCCAACCCCACCTTTGCCGACAAAGAAGTTAAGGCGCTGCCAGGCCACGGTAGCTGTTTAAGCCACCCGGCGTCGCACAGGGATTCTCTTGATCTCTTCTGTTAGCCGCCGCTCCGCGTGCCATAAATCGTAGGCCTGCTGCATCCGCAACCAGATTCCAGGACCATTGCCGCAAAAACGCCCCAGGCGCACGGCCATGTCGGGAGTAACGGCCGAGGTGCCCGACAGCAGCCGATGGAGGGTCTGACGAGTCACGCGAAGCTGTCTGGCCGCTTCGCTGATGGAGATTCCCAAGGCCGGCAGCACGTCCCCCTTGAGTACAGCCCCCGGATGCGTGGGAACGCGCCGGGGTCGTTTGGTTACCAGGTATTCTTCACTCATCGTCACACTCCTTAGTGATATTGCTCCAGGTCCACTCGGTAAGCGTCACCCTCGCCCCACTCAAAGGTAATACACCAGGGACCGTTAACGTGTAGCGTATACCGTTGGGGCTTCCCCTTCGGGGCATGGAATTCTAAACCAGGGATATCCAGATCCTTCATCTTCTCGGCTCGGTCCAGAACGTCCAAACGACGCAACACCCGCGCCCGGAGGTCCCTCCTGACCTTTTGGCTCGCACCCCTTAGAAAGAGTTCCTTGAGCCCCTTGTGGCGGAAACTCTGGATCACAGTTCGTACTGTAACCCATTCCGTGACAAGTGTAAAGTGTAATGTTACACCCATTCGCGGCTACAGTCTCAGTGGTCTTAACCGTCAAGGATGGACGCCGGGACGAGGTACGGCTAGATTCCCCCCATGAGCCGTACCTGTAGAGTTTGCGCTACTGCCACCCCGACGCCGGGGCGGTGGCTATCGGTCTTGACCCTGTCGTTGGTCCTGGCCGCCTGTTCGCCGCCCCAACCCTTGAGCGAGCAGGAACTGGTTGATACCGCCGGTAGCCAGTTTGAAAACCGCAGTTTTTCGGTCGCCGTGCTCAACTACCAGGAGTTGCTCGAACAGTTCCCCTTTTCCGACCACGCCCAGACCGCACGCCTTAAAATTGCGCACGCCTACTACCTAGCCGGGAAATACGAGAGCGCGATTGCGGCCTTCAACGACTTCGAACGCCTCCACCCCACCAGCCGCGACCTGCCGTTTGTGGAATACACGGTGGCCATGTGCCACTTCGACCAGTCTCTCAAGGCCGACCGCGACAGCTCATCCACCCAGCGGGCCTTGCGCCATTTCGAGCGTCTGCTGGCGCGTTACCCCGACTCGGTCTACGGCCGTCTGGCGACCTACCGCATAGCCCAGAGCAAGGAACGGCTGGCCAAGCACGAACTCAACGTCGCCGACTTCTACCGTGAGTCCGGCAGGGACGAGGCCGCCCAGGCCCGTTACCGCTTTATCATAGAGCACTACCCCGACACCCGCACGGCCCTTAAGGTCGCCAGGCGTCTTGGCCAAAGCTAGGCGGCCCGCGCCGTCTCAGACCAACAGGTTATCGCGCAGGCGACGGCGCAGGTCAGAGCCGACGCCGATCGAGTCGAGGTAGTCATCGGTGGAGCCCCACAGGCTGTCGAGTTTGGCCAGGGTCTCGACCATACGGCCGGGGGGACTTGAGGTAAGGTAGGCAATGGAGTCCTCGTCCATACCCATCTTCACAAGAGCATCACGGTACTTGTCGATGAAGCCGCCTAAAAAGCGTTCCGAGACGGCATAGTCGTCGATTATATCCTGGTCGTCCACGCCCAGGATGCGCAACAGGAGAGCGGCCAGCACACCGGTCCTGTCCTTGCCGCCGCTGCAATGAAAGAGCACGGCCCCGGGCTCGGACCCGTCCAGGGCCCCGAGCACCGTAGCGATCGACGAGCCGCCTTCCTTGAGCATCTCCAGGTAGCGCTCGTTTAAGTTCATGTTGGCCCAATCGATTTTGCTGTCGAAGGGGTTCAGAGCCACGGCCACCAGCGGGACGTGGGTGTGACGGCCGTTGCGGCGGGCAAACTCGCCCACCCCGTCGCTGGCCAGCTCGAGGTCGCTGCGCAGGTCAAATACCCTGCTTATGCCCAGCCCTTCGAGGGTTTCTATGTCGGCCGGGGAGAGGCGGTGGAGGCCGTCGGCACGAAACACCCGCCCCATTTTGACCTTCAGGCCCCCCACGGCCGGGAATCCGCCCAGGTCGCGGAAATTGCCGGCTCCTTCGAGCTTTATGTGACGTCCGTATTTCAAATTGACAGGAGACCCCCAATTGGCTAGCGTGGTCGGGCCTTATTCAGAGTGGCTGAGGGATTAGGCCCTGAGACGCCACAGCAACCGGCCCGCCGTAGTGGGTGCTGGTGCTAATTCCTATCGTTGCCGCTTGAAAAGGCAACGGGAGATGAGGCAAGGAACCTATCCGACCTCTTCCTTGCCTGTCTCGGAAGAGGTTTTTTTGTACTCGCAAACGGACAAACACGCCGCCAGAACCCGCATACTCATAGTCGGACTGGGCGCCCTCGGTTGCCCGGCCGCCCTGGTGCTGGCCGGCCGCCCCGGCCTTGAGCTTTCACTGCTCGACCACGACCGTGTGGAAGCCTCCAACCTGCAGCGACAGGTGCTGTTTGCCGACTCCGACATCGGCCGCCCCAAGGTCGAGGCTGCCGCCGAGGCCTTAAGCCGGGGCAGCGCAAAGGCACGCCTCAACGTATTGGTCCAACGTCTGGACGAGCATAACGCCCACCGACTTGTCGGCGCCCACGACTTTGTTATCGACGCCACCGACGACCCGCCAAGCAAGTTCCTCATAAACGCCGCGGCCGTGGCCACACGGACCCCCTACTGCTACGGCGGCGTGCTGGGCCGCTCGGGACAAACCATGACCATCGTCCCCGGCGTCTCGGCCTGTCTTGAGTGTGTATTCCCCGCCGACCCAGCCAACCTTGCGGCCGAGCGCAACGAGGCCGGCTGCAGCCGCCTGGGAGTACTGGCGTCGGTTGCCGGCGTAATCGGCTCTTTGCAGGGCTGGGCCGCCCTTCGAGCCACCACCGATGTAAGCCGCCCCCACGGCCATCCGACGGACGGCCGCATGACCGTGTACTCGGCGGCCGGCACGCGCTGGCGGCAGATTGATTTCCCCCGCGACAAGGATTGCCCTTGTTGCGCGCAAACCCCTCTGCGCAAAGAGGCCAGGACGGTAGAACAATGTCATTTGTAAACTCGCTCAAATGCCGCGAATGCGGACAGGATTATGAACTCGCACCCATCCATGTGTGCGAATACTGCTTCGGCCCCCTCGAGGTAGACTACGACTACGACGCCATCGCCTCGGCCATGAGCCGTAAGACGGTAGAGTCGCGCCCCCCCAACCTGTGGCGCTACCAGGAACTGCTGCCCATCAGCGGAGAGCCCAAAATCGGCCTGCACTCGGGCTTTACCCCGCTGGTAAAAGCCGACCGCCTGGCCGAAGCCTTGGGAGTAAAGGAACTCTACGTCAAAGACGATTCGGTCAACCACCCGACTTTTTCATACAAAGACCGGGTGGTGTCGGTAGCCATAAGCAAGGCCATAGAGTTCGGGTTTGAGACCGTGTCGTGCGCCTCGACCGGTAACCTGGCCAACTCGGTCTCGGCCCATGCCACACGCGCGGGCCTGCGTTGCTTCATCTTCATCCCCAACGACCTGGAGCGCGGCAAGGTTATAGGCTCGGCCATCTACAACCCCACAACCGTGGCCATAACGGGCAACTACGACGACGTTAACCGCCTGTGCACCGAGATAGCCGACAAGTACGGGTGGGCCTTTGTGAACATAAACCTGCGCCCCTTCTACACCGAAGGCGCCAAGACCTACGGCTTCGAAGTAGCCGAACAGCTCGGCTGGCGTCTGCCCCGCCACATCGTCGTGCCCACGGCCGGCGGCACGATATTGCCCAAGGTGGCCAAGTCGTTTGAAGAACTCGTGCGCGTGGGGCTGGTCGAGGAGACTCCCTGGAGCATACATTCGGCCCAAGCGGCCGGGTGCGCACCGGTGGTGTCGGCCATCGAGCGGGGTAGCGACCTCATTGAGCCGGTAAAACCCAACACCATCGCCAAGTCGATCGCAATCGGAAACCCGGCCGACGGCTACTACGTGCTCGGGGCCGTGCGCAAGAGCCAGGGCTGGGGCGCCGCGGCAAGCGACGAGGAAATCGTGGCCGGCATCAAGCTGCTGGCCCAAACCGAAGGCATCTTCACCGAGCCGGCCGGCGGTACCACCGTGGCCGCGACCAGGAAGCTCATTGAGGACGGACACATAGGGCGCGACGAATCCATCGTCATAAGCATCACTGGCAATGGCTACAAGACACTCGAAGCCGTCACGGCCGACGTATCGGCGCCACACGTAATGGACGCCAGGCTGGCCTCCTTCGACGACTTCTACGCAAGCCTGCCCGGAGAGCCCGAGCACGAAAAAGCGCGACCGGCCTAGGTTGCCCACGGGGCCGGCGCTGGAATCGGCAACGCCAACGTTAGACGATAGAAGAACTACAAGGAGACAACATATGTCAGCACAAGTAAGAATACCCACCCCGCTCAGAAAGCTCACCGACGGCAAGGACACGGTAAGCGCCGAAGGAGCCTCGATTGCAGCTATCATCGGTGACCTCGAGAGCAACCACCCCGGGCTCAAAGAGCGCATCTGCGAGGCCGACGGTTCGGTACGGCGTTTCGTAAACGTCTACGTAAACGGCGACGACATCCGTTTCCTCGACAACCTCGACTCGGCGGTTGCCGACGGCGATGAGATTTCCATCGTACCGGCAATAGCCGGCGGGCGTTAGACCCGGGGCCCACCCATGCCGCAACCCTCCCAGCAAAGGGCGACCCTGCCCTCGCCGCCACTGGCACGGCTCATCGGCAACACGCCGCTGCTTGAGATCCGCCATATTCGCGACGACCTCAGCCCGGAGGTCAAGATATTTGCTAAAATCGAGGGCTTTAACCCCGGCGGTTCGGTAAAAGACCGGGCCGCCTGGAACATGCTGCGCAAAGGGTTGCAGAGCGGAGAGTTGGAACCGGGGCGTGTCATTCTGGATTCGACCTCGGGCAACACCGGCATCGCCCTGGCCATGCTGGGCGCCGCCCTCGGCTACGCCGTCAAACTGGTCATGCCGACCAACGTGTCCGAGGAACGCAAAAAGATTATCAAGGCCTACGGGGCCGAGGCCGTTTTCTCCAACCCCCTGGAAGGCTCCGACGGTGCCCTGCTGCTGTGCCGGGAGATGTATGAATCCGACCCGGGGGCCTACTTCAAGCCCGACCAGTACTTCAACGAGGCCAACCCCGAAGCCCACTACCTCGGTACCGGACCGGAGATCTGGCAATAGACCTCACAGCAGGTCACCCACCTGGTAGCCACCATCGGTACGGGGGGAACGGTGATGGGCACGGGGGCTTATCTTAAGTCCCAGGACCCGAACGTGCAGGTGGTCGCGGTGGAACCCGACGATGCTTTCCACGGCATCGAGGGACTCAAGCACATGGCCAGCTCCATCGTGCCCGGCATCTTCCACGAAGATAAACTCGACCTGAAGATCGGCATAAGTACCGAGGCGGCCTACGACATGGTCTACCGCCTGGCCGCCGAGGAGGCGCTGTTGGTGGGCCAATCCAGCGGGGCGGCCCTGTGTGGAGCCTTGCAGGTGGCAAGCCCACTGGAAACGGGACACATAGTGGTGATCTTCCCCGACCTGGGCGACCGCTACCTCTCGACCAACCTGTGGACGGGCAAAGAGTAAAGGAGAACGCCATGGCCATACAAAGATTCTATCTCACCTACAGCCAGGACCAGATAAAGGAACCGCTGATCTACGAAGTCGGCAAGAAGTTCCGCGTGGTGACAAACATCCGCAGCGCCTCAATATCAGACCACATCGGCCTCGTCGGCCTTGAGCTGGAGGGGGACGCCGACGAGATCGCACGCGCGGTGGCCTGGATTGCCGAGCACGACGTCAAAGTAGAACCGATAGAGAAAAACGTCATCGAGTAATGCCATGCCGCTCAGCAACGCCGAGCTAGACCACTACGCCAGGCAGGTCATCATCGCCGAACTGGGAGCGGGTGGGCAGGAAAAACTGCTCGCCTGCCGGGTTCTGCTGGTCGGCCAGAGCCGGCAACAGGCAGCCCTTTACCTCAAGGCCACAGGCCTGGGCGTCCAGGCCCACAATGAAGACGGACTGGATGGGACGGCCCGGCCCGACCTCATCGCCATAGCCGGAGCCACCGGCCTGGGCGCGGCGGCGCTGGCCCGACTGCGCGACCTGGGCGTGCCCATCCTGTGGTACGCGATAAAGGGAACAAGCATACAGCACGGCCTGGAGAGCCGCGGCCAGGAGCAGCTCTGCCCTGACCTTGAGCGCGAGGCCCTGGGTGCGGCGGCCTCCACCGAGCAGCAAGACAGCGCCTTGCACGCGGTTGCCGGCGCCGACCTGGCCACAGGCTGCGTGGCCCTGGTGGCAGGCTGGACCGAGACCACCACCACAAGCGGGGCAACCGACCTTGCTTAACCCCGTACGTCTTAAACTCGACCTGGCCATAAAAGGGCTGCGCCTTTCAGAGGCCCTGGCCTCCGAGCCTCTGTTTCAGGCAACCCCCTCGGCGCGCGACTATGCCAGCCGTGACATCGAACTGCTGTTGCCCGATGGCATTATTGCCACCTGTCCGGTCGGTACCGGCAACGCCGGTCGTTCACCCTGGCAACTGGCGGTCAAAAACGACCGCTTCTTCATCACCCGCGACGACGGTCCCGACACCGAGGCCCCACAGAGCGTGGATGTACAGGTGATTGCGCCTCCCAAGTTCTACAACATGACCACTTCCGGGGGCCGCCCCATGTGGCAGGTAGGCACGGTACACGCCGGCTACATATCCATAGACCCGGCCTCGGCCTGCGGATTCGCCGTCAAGGGGGTGGCGTGTAAGTTCTGCACCCTGGAGAACAAGGTTCCCAGTAAGGAAGTGGAATTCTGCCCGGTCGAAGAAGTAGTAGAAGTAGTGCGGGCGGCTTTCGAAGAAGGTGCGGCCGAGTTCGTCTATTTCAACACCGGCTACTTCGACTCCGATGACGGCGGCATAGGCTTTCTTGAGCCCTACGTGAAGGCCGTCAAACGGCAGTTCAACACACTGGTGGCTATCGAGGTCAACCCACCCAGCGACAACAAGTGGATCGACCGTACCTATGCAACCGGAGTCGATGCCCTCAGCTACGCCGTGGAGATTTATGACCCCGACATCCTGGCCGAAATCTGCCAGGGCCGCAGCAGCATAATCGGACGAGAGCGCTACTATGAAGCCCTTGAATACGCCGCCCGTATATTTCCGAGCGGAACCGTGTGGAGCGATCTCATCGTGGGTCTGGAACCGGCCGACTCAACCCGCCAGGGCATCGACCGCCTGACCTCGATGGGCGTGTTGCCGGTGCTGTCCGTGTTTCGCCCCCTCGATGAGACCTCGCTTAAAGACCACCCGGTCCCCGACCCCGACCAGGTGGCACCGCTTTACGCCCATCTTTACGAGGCCGTGCGCGATGCGGGCATCAACGTACAACTCATGCGTGACCTTGGATATGCCATAACTCCTATCGAAGCTCGCTTTTTTGCAGGCGAGGATGCTAAATTGGATGTTGTGGCTTCGAGCTTCTATCGCTCCAGGATTGGTAGCCGGGCGGTGCGTGGACTGTCCAAGCTAAGGCGGCGCCTGAGAGTGAAACGGGTAAGCGAGTCTTTCGACTCCTCCAGGCTCTAGCCGCAAGCCGGCCGACAAATGGACATCATAGTCGACACCAGACCCCTGTGGGTCATCCTGCTGGGCCGCTCAACCCGTCTGCTTAGAATCGGCGTCGGTGTGGGCGCCTACTGGGCGATCTCCTCCATGCCCACCCCCGAAGGGCTCAACCCCGAAGGCCAACAGGCCCTGGCCGTGTTCGCGCTGTGTGTGAGCTTCTGGGTCTTAAACGTCCTGCCGCTGATGATCACCAGCCTGATGGCGATCGCCCTTATCCCGCTCTCGGGGGTAATGAGTTCGGCCCAGGCCTACGCATTTTTTGGCAACTCGGCGGTATTCTTCATTCTCGGCGCTTTCATCCTTGCCGCCTGCATCATGAAGTCGGGGCTTTCCACCCGCCTGAGCCTGATTTTTCTCAAGCGCTTCGGCCGCACCCCTACCACACTGCTGGTGTCGGTATTCCTGCTGAACGCCTTCATGGCCTTCTGGATGTCCGAGCACGCAGTGGCCGCAATGAACTTCCCCATCATTGTCGAGATCGTAGCCGTACTCGGCCTGCGCCCCGGCCGCAGCAACTACGGCAAGGCCCTGTTCATCGCTTTGGCCTGGGGCTCGACCATCGGCGGCGTGGCCACATTGCTGGGCGGCGGGCGCGCGCCCCTGGCCCTGGCCATGCTCGAACAGGCAACCGGCTCCGTCACCTACACCTTCTTTACCTGGTCGCTGTACTCGCTGCCCACGGTTCTGCTCATGCTTGCCATCGGACTCATCGTACTGTTGCGATGGTTCCCCATAGACATCGAAAGCGTAAGCGAGGCCGAGACCGTACTGGCCGAAAAAGTCGCCAAGCTCGGCCGTGTCACCTTCGAAGAGAAGGCCATCGGCACCATCATGCTGGCCACGGTGGCCATGTGGATCGGCTATGGCCACACCCTGGGCCTGGCAAACATCGCCATTGCGGCCATAGTCGTGCTGTTTCTGT
This sequence comes from Deltaproteobacteria bacterium, assembly GCA_046583365.1. Taxonomy (GTDB): domain Bacteria; phylum Desulfobacterota; class Binatia; order UBA1149; family CAYXZP01; genus JAYGCL01. Next base: position 12,847 of record JAYGCL010000021.1, on the reverse strand, counting down.
TGCGCTTGGTGGTGTGGCGCGATGTCGAAGAGTACGTCAACTGGGGCATCATCCTTATGTATGGCGGCGCTATCTGCCTGGGCGCGGCACTGCACGCATCGGGAGGAGCCATGTGGCTGGCATCAAAAACGCTGGGTCCATGGATGGGTGATGCCACTTCGGCGGTGGCCTCGATGTCGCTGGTGTCGTGGCTTCTGACCGAGGCCATGAGCAACTCGGCCGTGGTGGCGCTGATGATGCCGGTGGGCATGGGCATGGTCAGCGACATGCCCAGCCTGGGGCTCACCCCGGCCATGGTGGCCCCGATAGTGGCGGTGCCGGCCGGCCTGGCCTTCGCCTTCCCCATCGGCACACCGGCCAACGCCATTGCCTACTCTTCGGGCTACCTGCGCCTGCGCGACCTCATAGTGCCGGGCCTCTTGATGGGCCTGTCGGGCTGGGTGATTTTCAACCTCACGGTTAAATTCTACTGGCCTTTGCTCGGGATTCCCGGCCTCTAGCCCCATTTTTATTTGGCCGCGAGGTCTGCTTGGGATAGGCTCGGCGGATGCCTGAAGACGCAATAGCCCCCCACGGAGGCACTCTCGTGGACCGCATGCTCTCCTCAAACGAGCGTGAAGCCTGGGAAGAAAAGGCCGAGTCCCTGTCTTCCCTTACAATGGATGCCCGCAAACGGGCCAACCTGGAAATGATAGCCATCGGTGGCTACAGCCCGCTCGAGGGTTTCATGTCGGAGGCCGATTACAACTCGGTAGTCGCCGACATGCACCTCAGCAACGGCACCGCCTGGCCGATTCCCATAACGCTACCGGTGAGCGAAGAAGAGGCCACCGGACTCAGCGACGATGTGGCCCTGCGCGATGAGGACGGCACACTGTTGGCCATCCTCCACAAGAGCGGAGAGTTTCGGCCCGACAAGAAACTTGAAGCCGAAAAAGTCTATCTCACCACCGACGAGAACCACCCCGGTGTGGCCGCGGTCTACGACTCGGGCGAGGTCTACCTTGCCGGCAAGATCTCCATGCTGCGCCACCCGGCCGGCCTGGCCTTCGCCGATCACCGCCTGAGCCCCAGTGGCACCCGCGAGGCTTTCCGTGAGCGAGGCTGGGAGACCATCGTGGCATTCCAGACCCGCAACCCCGTACACCGTGCCCACGAATACCTACAGAAATGTGCCATGGAGATGTGCGACGGCCTGCTCCTTCACCCCTTGGTGGGTGAGACCAAAAAGGGCGACATCGGCGCCGAGGTAAGGATGCGTTGCTACCAGGTTCTGCTCAAGAACTACTACCCCAGCGACCGCGTGCTGCTCTCCGTGCTGCCGGCCAACATGCACTACGCCGGCCCCCGCGAGGCCGTGTTCCACGCCCTCATGCGCCAGAACTACGGTTGTACCCATTTCATCGTCGGCCGCGACCACGCCGGCGTGGGTACCTACTACGGAACCTACGACGCCCAGCTGATCTTCAAGCAGTTCAAGGCTGGGGAGATCGGTATCACCCCGATCAACTACGAGCACACTTTCTATTGTACGGCCTGCCGCGGGATGGCCTCATCCAAGACCTGCCCCCACGACAAAGAGAGCCATGTGTTCTTAAGCGGGACAAAGGTGCGCGAGATGCTCGAGCGCGGCGAAGCGCCCCCACCCGAGTTTTCACGGCCCGAAGTGGCTGAAATACTGATCGCTGCTGAACAGAGCTAAACGCCGGCTACTGGCACAGCCACGGTCAGCTCGTACCCGAACACCGAGGTAAGCAGAAAGTATACGGCCATGATGGCCACCATGGCAGCAGCAAAGGCTCCCATGGCAATACCGCCCAACACCACCACAGCGCCGGCGGCGGCAGCGGCCACCAGTGGGGTCAACAGGCTGTTGGTGTTGTAAGGCGCTACCGGCGTAAACAACGACGCCAATCCGTCGCTGCCACCGGCACTGTCCAACAAATCTTCAAACGTCCAGTCCATCGCGCGCAGCCTATTGCGCCTCGGCGCTGGCCGGGGACGCGTCGGCGACTTTCTGCGCACCGTCGCCGCCCTGGTTCTTGGCCATTATCCGTACCAGTACCCGGCCCGTGGCCGTACTGGGGCCGGTCAACAGAATGGCGGCATTATTGCGATTAATACGAACGGTGGTGTTTAGGACGGGACGGTTATGCTGATTTACCAGTACGTGCATCTTGAGGTGTTCGGGCGTGGATTCGGTACTGGTTATATGAAGGTAGGCACCGCCGGGAAGCTCCACGCCACACTCGCCACCCGCGGACAGGCTATGAGACTCGGTGCCAAAAAATTCGTATTCCCTGAACGGAAGCTTTTTGAGTTCGCGCTTCATGCCGTCCAGGCGCGGGTCGATAACTCTCCTCGGCCCTTTGCCCTTTGCCGCCACCAGTATGGTGATCTCGATCTCGGCAGAACCCTCGGCCCGAACGGCCCCAGGCGCCATCAGAAGAACCGCCACTGCGCCGGCGAGGACAAAGCGGCTCTTGCCCCTGGTGGCCATCATTTGTCGTACCCCGCCTGAGCAATGGAAAAGTCGGCGACATCGTCCACCCAGATCACCCTGGTCCTGGTGCCGGGCTGACGCCAGGTAGACACCGTATAGCCGTAGCCGGCCTCAAGGCTGTCCACTCGCACCGGGGCACTCCTGGTCGCGGTAGAAGCCGCCAGCTGCACCCGCTGCGGTTGAGGTGTCCATACAAACATAAACACAACCGCTGCGGCTACAGCCGCGGCACCGCCCCAGATGCCTATAGAGGCGGGGGCCGGCGCAAAAGCGCGACCCACGCGGTCGCGCAAGACCGCGGCCCACGACGGAGCCGGCCCATGATCCATCCCATCCATCCCATCCAGGGCTGCGAGCACATCATCGCGGAGACTGGATATATCAACGGCCGTGGCCATATCGGCCACAGCCGTTGAAAGGAGGGAACTGGTTTTCTGATGGCGGATTACCGCCTCTTCGCAACTGCGACAAGTACGGACATGCTCGCACATGGCCTTGTCCTCGGACTCGGCAAGCATGCCGTCTACGTAAAGATCAAACTTCTTTTCCAGATCGCTACACTTCATCGCAGACAACACCCGCCTACAGGAGATCCGAGAGGCGCGACTGTAGTTTCTTGCGCGCATAGTGCAAACGGCTCATCACCGTTCCCATTGAGCACTCAAGCACTTCACTCATCTCCTCGTAAGACAATCCTTCCACCTCTCGCAAAATTATTATGGCCCTATGGTTGGGCGTCAAATCCTCGATGGCGTCGAAAACCTTGCGACCGAGCTCCCGGTTGCGCAGGCGCTCGAACGGGTCGCCCTGGCCCCTGGTTGTGCCGAAAGCCAGAGGCTCGGCATCGGGTGGGAGCGCTTCATCAAACTCAACGGTGACCCGTTTGACGGCCCGCCGCTTGAAATCGATCGCCTGGTTGACCGCAATTCTGTAAATCCATGTGTAAAACGAAGACTGGCCCCTGAAGCCGTCCAGGTTGCGGAAGGCCCGGATGAAAGTTTCCTGAACCAACTCAAGGGCGTCCTCTCTATTGCGCACCATACCGATGACGACGGCAAGGATTCTTCCTTGGTATCGTTCGACCAGCTGGCCCAGGGCCTGGCGGTCCCCCGCCCTGCCCCGGCTGATAAGCTCTCCGTCGTTCGGTTCCACTTAGTTGGACGCTCCATTCCAATGACGATAGACGATCCCGGACCCTGCTTATTCAGGGGTTTAGGGCCAAAACGCCTAGCCGTGGGCCTCAGCCCAGGTCGCCCCTGCACCAGCGTCGACCACCAGGGGTACGGCCAGATCGGCGGCCCCCTCCATAACCTCGCAAAGTAGCCTAACTACCTGATCTGACTCGTCTTGTGGGCACTCTATTAGCAATTCGTCGTGGATCTGTAAAACCATAGCCGCGGCCAGCCCCTCGGCCCTTAGACGGGGGACCAGGTCTATCATTGCCTTTTTTATTATATCGGCGGCTGTCCCCTGTATGGGGGTGTTGGTGGCAACCCGTTCGGCTACTTGCCTGAGGCCCCCATGCTCACTGTTGATGTCGGCGAGGTAACGGCGACGGCCGGCCAGGGTTGAGACGTAACCGTTCTCGCGGGCCTGCTCGAGCATGCGCTGGTAGAAGCTGCGTACACCGGCGTAACGTTCGAAGTAGCGTTCTATGTAGGCAGCGGCCTGGCTGCGGCTGATACCGAGTTCGCGGGCCAGGCGTGTGGAGCCCATGCCGTAGATGAGGCCGTAATTGACCACCTTGGCCTCACGCCTCCGGGCCGCGGGGTCGCCGCCCTGGCCTGCAAAGAGTTCCTCGGCAGTGGCCGCATGAATGTCGCGCCCCTCGGCAAAGGCCGCCACTAGGGCCTCGTCCCCGGCCAGATGGGCGAGTACGCGCAGTTCAATCTGGTTGTAATCTGCCGACACCAGGACCTTGCCCGCCGGGGCCACGAAGGCCCGCCTTATGCGGGCACCGTCGGGGGTACGGATAGGAATGTTTTGCAGGTTGGGGTCGCTCGAGCTGAGCCGCCCGGTGGCCGTAACCGTCTGGTTCAGGGTGGTATGGATACGGCCGTCGCCATCAACCAGCCTGGGCAGGGCATCCACGTAGGTGGACTTCAGTTTAGCCAGCCCCCGATAGTCGAGGATAAGGCGGGGCAACTCGTGGCCACAAGTGGCGATCAAGCCTTCCAGAGTAGCGCTGTCGGTGGAAAGACCGGTCTTGGTTTTCTTGATGCCCTTGGTGGGCAGGCCCAGTTTTTCATACAAGACCTCGCGTAACTGAAGCGGCGACAGCACGTTGAACTCCACGCCGGCGCTCTTGTAGATTTTACCCACCAAGCTGGTCATACGGCTGGCCAGCTCTTTGGACATGCCCCCAAGCAACTCACAGTCCAGTTGCATGCCGCACGACTCGATGGCGGCCAGGACGGGGAGCAGCGGGTGCTCGAGGTCTTCGTAGAGCGCGGTCTGCCCGCGCTCGGCCAGGGCCTCGCGCAGCAGGGGCCTTAGGCGCACCGCCCTGTCCAGGCTGCCCATGAGCCTTTCCTCTGCACTGCCCGCGCCATCCTCGGGCTCCTGGCCGAGAAAACGCCGGCTCACAGCACTCTCACCATGGTCTCCCGAAGAGGAGTCGTAGAGGTAGGAGGCCAGGCCGAAGTCCAGGCCGGCCGGCCCTGGAGGGACGCCAAAGCGGCGGCACAGAGACTTAAGACCGTGGCCGCAAAGCGAGGTCTGAGAATCCGCCAAGCCCTGCAGGCAAGCGGCCACCTCGGCCTCGCCCGCGACCAAGGCGGTGCGCTTGCCTTTGCCCAGACCAAGCAGGGGGCGGCCGAATTCATCCTCGCCAAAGGCAACCAATACCTCGCCCCCACAAAGGGCCTGCCAATCGCCACGGCTTTTAACTTCGATCTTTTCCTGCGCCGCCTCGTCCGCTTTGGCCTGCCCCTTGGCGCGGGCCGCCCGCGGCGGCTTTGGCGGCGGCGCGGCTTCCGCCCCCAGGGCCTTGCGAAGACGGGCGCTCAGGCGTCCCATCTCCAGCCGTTCGGCCAGTTCGAGCAGTGCGACGTTTTCCGCGCTGCCCAGGACCAAGTCATCAAGCTCAAGGTCCAGGTCGATGTCGTTGCGGACCGTGGCCAGGAGTTTTGACACGCGGGCAGCCTCGATGCCGCCCTCTACCTTTGCCATTACCCCCTTGGCGCCACGGATGGACATCCCCTCTATCTCGTCACTACGCTCCAGCAGAGCCTCCAGAGAGCCGAAGTGGGCAATCAGAGCCGAGGCGGTCTTGGGACCAATGCCGCGTATGCCCGGGATGTTGTCCGAAGAGTCGCCCATCAAGCCCTGCACGTCGGTCACCGCCTCGGGCCCGACCCCGAACTTCTCGCGCACCTCCTCACGCCCCACCCTCTTGTCGCGAACCGGGTCGAGCAGCGTCACATTACCGCCCACGCACTGCATGAGGTCCTTGTCGGCGGTAACGATTACAACTTGGTCGACCTCGCTCCCCTTGCCGCCCAAACGGTGGGCCACGGTGGCCAGAATATCGTCGGCCTCAAAACCTTCCCGTTCCAGACAGGCGATACCCATGGCCTCGACCACCTGTCTTACCAGTGGAAACTGTACCCTGAGGTCTTCGTCGGGCTCGTCCCGGTTGGCCTTGTAGTCGGGGTAGATGTCGTTGCGGAAGGTCTTTCTGCCGCTGTCGAAAACGGCGGCCAGGTAGTCGGGTTTGTGCTCACGGATGAGCCTTTCGAGCATGTTGACCACCCCGTGTACGGCGTTGGTCGCAAGGCCGGCCGACGTCGTCAGCGGGGGCAAGGCGTGGTAGGCACGGAAAGTAAAATGACTGATGTCGAGTAGGTATAGGCTGCCCTTGGTTTTTGCGGCCACGGCCGAAGGCTCTGTCTTGCCCGGACAAAATGCAACCGCTACTCTCTACGGTTCGGCGCCGTGATTGAGGTAAAAAATCTGACAAAGGCTTACGGCGCTTTCACGGCCGTAGACGGCATAAGCTTCAGCGTGGCCCCTGGCCAGGCCTGCGGCTTCCTGGGTCCCAACGGCGCCGGCAAGACTACCACCATGCGGGTGATTACCGGCTATATGCCGGCCACCTCGGGCACGGTCATCGTGGATGGCTTCGACGTCTTCGAGGATTCCTTCGAAGTGCGCCGCCGCATCGGCTATATGCCCGAACTCCCCCCCCTTTACATGGAAATGCGGGTACGCAGCTACCTCGAGCACGTGGCCCGGCTGAAGGGCCTGGCATCATCGGCCATTGCCGGCGCCCGCGACCGCGTTATAGAGGAGTGCGGCCTGGAGGACGTGGCCGGCCGCCTCTGCGGACACCTGTCCAAGGGCTTCAGGCAAAGGGTGGGGCTTGCCCAGGCCCTTATCCATGAGCCCACGGTGCTGGTGCTCGATGAGCCCACCATAGGTCTGGACCCGGCCCAGATCAGCCAGATTCGCAAGCTTATCCGCGACCTCGCCGCCCAGCGCACGGTGGTGCTGTCAACCCACATTCTGCCCGAGGTCGCACAGATCTGTGAAAAGGTGGTCATCATCAACGAAGGTCGTGTAACGCTGGAAGCCGAGGTGGCCGAACTGACCAGGCACAGCAGTCTCGAAGAGGAATACTTAAAGCACGTGGGTGGCGAGAGCCGGGTACGCGGCCAGGACGACGGCAACGACGATGCAGGCGGGGAGGCATCAGATGCGTAACGTCTGGGCCATAGCCTGGCGCGACCTTCGCTCCCTGTTCACCTCCCCGATTGCCTACGTCCTGCTCACCGGTTTTGAACTTCTGGCCGGCTGGTTCTTCTTCAACCTCCTGTCCCAATTCAACCGCATGGTGGCCGTCTATTCCGGCCTGCGAGGCTACGACACCACCTGGCTCAACTTAAACGACGCGGTAGTCGCCCCGCTGCTGCAAAACCTCTCCCTCGTCCTCATCATAGTGGTTCCCATGCTCACGATGCGCAGCTTTGCCGAAGAACGAAGCGCGGGGACCTACGAGCTGCTGTTCACTTCCCCGGTGAGGGTGGCCGAAATGGTCGCCGGTAAATTCCTGGCCGGCCTTGCCATGGTAACCTTCATGATCGCACTCACGCTGGTCTTCCCTGCCATCCTGTTCGTTTACGGAAACCCGGAGGCGGGGCTCGTCATCAGCGGCTACCTCGGCCTGCTGGCAATGGCCATTGCCGCCATCGCGATCGGCAATTTCACTTCGGCGTTGACCTCAAACCAGATCATAGCGGCCGTAAGTTCTCTGGTAATCCTGCTTTTGATGTTCGTCATCAACTGGCCTGCCGAGGGCGCCGGCGAAACCCTCAAAGCCGTGCTCCTCTACCTGTCGGTAACCGAGCACTTCCGAATGATGGTGCGCGGCATAATCGACACCAAAGACGTGGTCTACTTCATCAGTCTGACCAGTGTATTCCTGTTCTTGACGCACCGGGCGGTAGAATCTGCGAGGTGGCGCTAGCATGGGCGGGCGTACACCGATCCTAGGCATCAGCGGAATTGTATTCGTCTTTTTCGCGATCCTTGCCCACTACCTGACCAAACAGCCCGGCAGTGGACTGCTGGCCTTTAACTGGTACTCGCTGGTCCACCTGGCCGGCGGCCTGGGCTGCCTGGTTGCCTACTTCATGGGCGGCAGCGCTTCGGTGGGAGACTTCATCGCCCGCCGCTCCACCCGTTTTGGCGCCAACGCGCTGGTCTACTCCATCCTGTTTCTGACCGTGGTCGTGATGCTGAACTTCATGGCCTCGCGCTACCACTACCGCGTAGATATGAGCGTTGCCGGCGTAAACTCCTTGTCCCAACAGTCGCGCGAGGTGCTGGACCGTATCCAGGGCGAGGTACACGTAGACGCCTTCATAGAAGGCGGCCGCGATACCGTCCTGGAAGAACTCTTTTCTGCCTACCGCTATTACAGCGACAAGGTAACGGTCAGATTCATCGACCCCCAGATCCACCCCGAGCTGGCCCAGACCGCACTCATAACCCACGTACCCAGCCTCAAGGTCTACCTGGGGGAGAACAAGACCGTGATAACCAAAACCGACGAAGAGTCGGTGACCAATGCCATACACAGGGTGTCGGGCGCGGTACGCAAAAAAATCTATTTCGTGGAAGGCCATGGAGAAGCACCCATCAGCGACTCCCAGACGGCCGCCGGCATGGGACTGTTTGCCGGAGCCCTGCGCAAGCAGAACTACGACGTTGAAGGCCTGTTCCTGCCCGAAGTCGACAGCGTTCCATCCGACGCCGCCGTCGTGGTGGCAAGCGCCGGCCCGCGCCCCTGGTTTCCCCACGAAATCGACGCACTGGACCGTTACCTGCGAGGCGGCGGGCGGCTACTGGTCCTTCTCGAACCACGCGGCGGTGAGCGGCTGGTAGAGTTTTTGTCCACCTGGGGCGTGCGGGTAGGAGACGACGTTATCGTCGACCAACAGGTCCGCCTGTTCCAGGGCCCCACTCTGGGACTCGAACCCGTGGTGTCCCAGTACGGCAAGCACCCGGCGGTGGAGCCAATGACACAGAGAACGGTGTTCTCCCTGGTCCGTTCGGTGCGTCCCACAGCCCAACCGCCGGCCGGCCTGGCCCTGGCTCCCCTGGCGCTTACGGCCGCAACCAGTTGGGCCGAGACCGACCTGGACCGGCTCTTCGACCAGAGCGAGGCCGAGCTTTCCGACGATGACTTCAAGGGGCCGGTGCCCATCGGCATGGCCGTAAGTGGCTTGGTCAAAGACCTGGGCGGCACAGGCGTCAGCACTACAATCGAAGGCACCGAGAAGATGGCCGAACTGGCCGTCTTCGGTGACTCGACTTTCGTGACCAACAAGTATTGGCGGCAGATGTTCAACGATGCTCTGGCCCTGAGCACGATGGGCTGGCTGGCCGGCGAAGAGCAGTTCATCTCCATCGGCCCGCGGGCAATCCGCGCCTCCCGAGCCCGCCTCAGTCCTGCCCAGGCAGTAACCGTCTTTTATCTTTCGGTGCTGGTAATCCCCGAGCTGATACTGCTGGCGGGAATCGCCGTCTGGTGGAGACGGTCTTCGCTGTGAGACTGGGGCGCCGCACACTACTGTTTGCCGCCATCGCCCTGGCCCTGGGCCTGTACATATACCTGGTCGAGGGGCCACGCCTGGCCGAGGATCAAGCCCCCCGCCGATTGCTCGTCTTTGAGCCCGCACAGGTAAGCGGCCTGCGCCTTGTCTACCCCGACGCCCCCGACATCAGCGCCCATCGCGTCGATGGCACATGGCGGATAACCGAGCCCCTTCAAGCCCGGGCCGACAGTGCCGCAATAGAAAGGCTGCTGAGCGCCATTGCCAATGTAGAGTTGGAGCGCATGATCGGCGCCGGACAAAGAGAAAGCCTCGACGTCTACGGCCTGGACGGCAACGGCAGCCACGCATTGGTCGAGTTGACTCTTGAGGGCGGCGGCGACCCCCTGCCGCCAATCATCGTCGGACGCACCACTCCAGTCGGGTTCTCCGCCTTTGCGCGCCTGGCCGACAGTCCCGACATAGTCGTCACCCCCCTGCTCTTTCATTCGGGCGTCAAAAAAAGCGTTTTCGACCTGCGCAATAAATCACTTTTCGACTTTGACCCGACCCATGCCATCGCCATGACCATTGATGGAGAGAACGGACGCATCCGGCTCGAACGCCGGGGGGACCGCTGGCTCATCACCTCGCCGACAAAGGGCGGGGCCGACCGGGATGTAGTGGCCGGCATCCTCGCCTCTTTCAACCGCATAACCGCAACCGCCCTTTACGAAGGCAAGCAGATAAAACGCAGGGAGTTTGGACTCAAGCGCCCCACCCTCAGCGTAGAGGTGGAAGTGGGCGACTCCCAGGTGCTGGGCTTTAAGCTGGGAGCACAAGACCCCGAGGATTCAAGCTCCGTGTTCTTCGAGCGCATCCCCGACGGACAGGTGGCAAAAGTGGCGGCCGGGATAAAAAACGGCTTCGACAAAAGCCCCGACCAACTGCGCGACAAACGCCTGTTCGACTGCAAGGCCGACCAGGTCTCCCGCATTCAGTTTGTCAGAGACGACGGCAGCCGCTTTGTGCTTGTAAAACACGAAGATGCCTGGGCCCTGGAGGCGGCCGCCGACCAGGCCGTCGACCAGGCCGCCGCAGGGCGCCTGGCCGCCTCGCTTACAACCCTGCGTGGCGCGGCCACGGTGGGCAAAGACGACGACAGCCGCTTTGGCCTGGACCCGCCCCGGGTAGAGGTCGCCCTGTGGCTTGCCAACGGGGATTCCTGCGGACGTGGTCTGGGCGGACGGGTAGAGAGCGAGGGGCAAGCCACCCGTTACTTCATCAAACGGGCCGGCCACAGCGCGGTAATGAGTGTGGCCGAGTATCTGTTTTCACGCATCGACCGGCGGGTCGAAGATTTTCTCACCGTGCCCCGCTAGACGGGGCGTATGGCTACGGTTTCATACCGCCCGGCGCAATCTGATTGCAGCCTTGAACCCTACTGAATCGGCCAGTCGTAGCAGTCGGTCGATGGTCACTTTCTGGAGGCTGCCCGAAAGGATCCCTGTGACAGTGCTGCGTGGAAGGCCAGACAGTTGGGCGACGTGCTGGTGGGTCCACTTACGACGCTTGATCTCTTTCGCAAGGGTCACCGTTATCTCGGCCTTGACAACTGCTTCGCGGGCGCGGGTTTTACTGATGCCGAGTTCCCGACTGAGCTTTTCTGCACGTACTTCGTTTGTAACGATGACCATGAGGTATTGTCTCAAATATGAGACAATCCAGGCAAGCGACGTAAACGTTGGCGTGGAACGTATAGTCCTCGGTCTGTGAACTAGACGGCTAGCCCAGCAGGGCCGCCACGAAAGCGTCCATCTGCTCGTCGGTCCCCACCGTCACGCGGACACCGGCGGCCAGGTCGGAGCGGTCGAAGTAGCGCACCAGGATCCCGGCCTCTCTCAGCCTTTCGTGCACCGAACGTCCACTCTCCCCGTCACACTCCATCCAGAAGAAGTTGGCCTGGGAGTCGGCCACCCGGACGCCTTTGCCACGCAGCTCCCCGGCCACACGGTCGCGGGTGGCCTTGACCCGCGCAACGTTGGCCTGCATCCAGGCGTAATCGTCAAGAGCCGCTACCCCGGCCACCACGGCCAGACGCGAAACATTGTAAGAGTCTTTCACCTTGGCCAACTCGGCGATAAGCTCCGGGTTGCCAAAGGCCAGGCCCAGTCTCAGGCCGGCAAGAGAGAAAGATTTTGAAAAACTGCGCACCACCAGCAGGTTGCTGTACCTGTCGAGCAGAGGGATGGCCGTATCGGCACCAAAATCGACGTAGGCCTCATCAGCGATAACTATCCCATCACTGTCGGCCGCTATGCTTTCTATCTCCTGGCGTGGGACCGCCGCACCCGTGGGCGAGTTGGGATTGCACACAAAGGTCACCCGGGCCTGCTCGTCCAGCGCCACTACCCGCGCACCGGCAATGGCGGCCAGAGTTTCGTAGAGCGAGTAAGTGGGCTCGGCAAAAGCCAGGCTCTCGCCCTCCACCGTGGCTGCACGCACAGCGATGGCCAGCAGCTCGTCGGAACCGTTACCGGCCAACACCTGGGAGGGCTCCAACCCGTAGACCTCGGCCGCCTTGCTGCGAAGCTCGTCGGCCATGGGCCGGGGGTAGAGGTTCATGGCGCCGGAGACCTCGGCCGTTACCGCTTCGGCCACCCGGGGAGAAGGCGGGTAAGGGTTCTCATTGGTGTTGAGTTTAACCAGCGTTCCGTCGGCCGGTTGTTCACCGGGGACGTAGCCGCTCATACCGGCAACGCTCTTGCGTACCGGAATCTTCACGGACTCACCCTGTCGGCCGGTGGCTTGCGCGAGGGCAAGGCGGATTTGCGCGGCAGACGTTTGGCCATCTCTTCGACCTTCTTATCCGCTTCGGCTTTCAAGCGGGACCCCTCAGCAAGACCGGCAGCGGCCTTTTCGTAGTAGGCGTGTGCCTGGACGATGTGGCCCTCGGCCTCGGCCGCCCAGGCCAGGTGGTAGAACCCCTCGGCGCTGCGCCCGTCCTTGTCCAGGGCCCGGGCCAGAGAGCGCCGCAGAGCTGGCCGGTACGCGTGTAGTTCAAGGGATTCTTCAAGTCTTTGTACGGCCTCCCCGTAGCGGCCCTCTTCGTAGGCGAGCAGGCCAAGATCGCCCCATGCGTTCCAGTCCCGGGGGCGCAGGGCCACGGCGCGCTCAAGCCTCGGCCGGGCCTCCGACAAACGGCCCTCGCGCAGATAAACACGGCCCAGCTCGCGGTTAACCTCGCGCCCCAGACCCTCGGCCTCGGCCAGGTAGCGCCGCGCACTGTCCCACTCCTGCCCATGCG
>JAYGCL010000012.1:0-5102 GCA_046583365.1 Deltaproteobacteria bacterium | reverse complement strand
CAATCATCTCTGGCCGTATGGGCAACATCGGTATCGGTTTTGCCATTCCCATCGACATGGTCCGCCGCATCGTACCGCAGTTGAAAAAAGACGGGAAGGTCACCCGAGGGTGGTTGGGAGTGCTCATCCAGCCGGTTTCAGAAGACATCGCCGAGTCCCTGGGTCTGCCCGGGGCCAACGGAGCGCTGGTGGCCAAAGTCTTTGCTGACAGTCCGGCCGAGAAGGGGGGCGTAGAGGTGGGCGACGTGATCGTCAGCTTTGATGGCCAAGAGGTCGATAAGTCGGTGGACCTGCCCGCGATTGTGGCCGACACGCTGGTGGACAGCCGGGTTGAGGTCGAGGTACTGCGCAATGGCCAATCGCGTATCCTGACGGTGGAAGTGGCCAGGATGGAAGACGACGAGGCTGAGAGCCAGCCCGTCGAGGCCAGTGGCCTGGGCCTGTCGGTGCAGGACATCACCAGGGAGATTGCCCGCGAACTGGGTCTTGGCAGCGACGCCAAAGGTGTGGTCGTCTCTGCCGTCGAGCGTGGCTCGCCGGCAGACAAGGCCGGCATAAGGCCGGGCGATGTCATCGAGATGGTGGGCAACAAACCCGTGGAGAACGCGGACAAGTTTCGCAGCTTGCTGAAGGACCGCGGCGAGAGCTCAAGTATTATCGTGCTGGTCCGCCGTGGCGACCAGACCCTGTTCCACGTCTTAAAACCGGCCGAGGACTAATGTCTCCGATTGCGGGGGCCGCCGCCGTAAGGCGGCAACTGGGCCGCCTGGTATCCGGGTTACTGCTGCTGTTGCCGCCCCTGTGTGCGGCCGCTGCTCTGTTTGCTCTGCTGTTCTATCTCGATGTCGAACGTACCCTTGAGGAAAAGTTCGGGGGTCGGCGTTGGGATTTTGCTTCCAAGGTTTATTCGGCTGCATGGACCCTCGGGCCCGGCCTTGTGCTGGTTCCCGGAGAGTTGGACCGTCGCCTCGGGCGCCGCGGCTATGTGGAGACCCGAGCCAAACCGGCTCGGCCGGGCCAGTACCGTCGCCTCGACCGTGGCCAGGCCGGCCATGCAATTGAAATTTTCCTGCATGCCTTCCAATACCCCGACCACCGCGAGGCGGGTCGTCTGCTGCGGATTGATCTGGATGCGGCCGGTCGCATCCAGTCTATACTCGCGCTTGCCGATGGCTCTATCCTGCCCCATGCCCTGGTCGAACCGGTACTCATCACCGGACTGCACGGCGACCTGCGCCAGCACAGGCGCGAGATGAAGATCGAAGAGATCCCGGTGCCCCTGGTCAGCGCGGTGGTGGCAGTAGAGGATCGCAGGTTTTTTGAACACCGCGGCCTCGATGTACGCGGCATTGCGCGTGCCATGGCCGTCAACCTGCGTGCCGGCGGCATCCGACAGGGAGGCTCCACGCTGACCCAGCAACTCATGAAAAATTTCTTTCTCACCGAGCAACGCACCTTTGCCCGCAAGCTCAAAGAGGCCGTGATGGCCGTGGTGGCCGACCGCAGGTTCTCGAAACTCGAAATTATTGAGAATTACATGACCGAGATTTACATGGGCCAGCGTGGTTCGGTCGGTGTCTACGGTATGTGGGAGGCGGCCTCGTATTATTTCGGCAAGGAACCCCGCGACTTGAGCCTCGGTGAAATAGCCACTCTGGTGGCTATGATCAGAGCCCCCAACTACTACAACCCCCGCAAACGTCCCGATGCCGTACTCGACCGCCGCAACACGGTGCTTGCCGTCCTTCGCCAGGGCGGCGACATCGACGAGCGTACCTATCTCGATGCCCGTGCCGAGGCCCTCGGCGTGGTGCCCGCCGTGGTCAGTGCCGACAGTGCCTGGTACTTCGTTGATGCGGTTCGTGCTGAGCTGTCCGGTGATTTCCCCGCCCGGGTGCTTACGGCTGACGGCTACACGATATTTACGGGCCTGGATCTGGAACTCCAGGCTATCGCCGAGAGGGCCGTGGCCGGGGGTATCGGCCGCATCGAGGCCGCCTACCCGGGGCTTGTGCGCGGAGCCGATCAGGGCCCGCTGGAGGCGGCCCTGGTGGTGCTCGACCCCCGCAGCGGCGAGGTGTTGGCCCTGGTGGGCGGTCGCGATTACTCCCGCAGCCAGTTCAACCGTGTGACCAACGGGCGCCGTCAGCCGGGCTCCCTGTTCAAGCCCGTAGTGGTCTTGGCCGCCCTCGGTGGGCAGACCCGGTCAAAAGTACACTACCGGCCAAACAGCAAGATCCTTGACGAAGAGTTTGAGTGGGAATACGAGGGGCAGAGCTGGTCTCCGGCCAACTATGCCGGGCGTTACTATGGAGAGGTTACGGTCAGAACGGCGCTCGAACGTTCCCTTAATACGGCCATGGCCCGCCTTGCCCGCGACGTGGGTATAGAGGCCGTTCGCGACCTGGCCGTGAGGCTGGGTATCAACGAAGACCTGCCCCCCTATCCTTCGATCGCTTTGGGGGGCTGGGAGGTCTCGCCTCTGGAGATAGCCGGGGTCTACTCGGTGTTTGCCAGTGGCGGCATCAGGCGCACCCCCCACACGGTGCAAGCCGTGGTCGACCGCCGCGGCCGCAGCAGCAAGAGTGCAACAGTCGGCGACGGTGCCCGGGTGGTGGCCGTCGAGGACGCCTATCTGACCACCCACCTGTTGGCCGGGGTCATGGACCGGGGCAGCGGCAGCCGTGCCCGCGCCCTGGGGGTCTCACAGCCGGCGGCCGGCAAGACCGGCACCACCAACAACTTCAACGACGCTTGGTTTGCCGGCTACACCCCCGAGCTTCTGGCTGTGGTGTGGGTGGGTTTCGACAAAGACAACCGCCTGGGGCTCAGTGGCGCCACTGCGGCTTTGCCCATCTGGGCCGCCTTTATGAAGGAGGCCCTGGCGGTAAAAGACCCGTTGCCTTTTGAAGTGCCAGCCGGCATCAGCCTGGCCCTGGTTGACGCCGACAGCGGGATGCTGGCCGGCCCGGCTTGCCGCGACGTGGTGAGAGAGGCATTCCTGGTGGGCGAGGCTCCCAGCCTCGCTTGTGACGCCCACGGCAGGGAGCACTGAGCCCACGGCCATGAAGATACTCGGTATAGAAACCTCCTGCGACGACACGGCGGCCGCCGTCCTGGAGGACGGCCGCATTCTCTCGAGCGTGGTGTCTTCTCAGGACGCCTTGCACGCCGACTACGGCGGGGTGGTGCCCGAGCTTGCCGCCCGCCGCCATCTGGAAGACGTGGACTGGGTGGTGTCTCTGGCCCTCGAACGCGCAGACACGGAGTTGGGCGACCTCGATGCATTGGCCGTTACCCGCGGTCCGGGTCTGGTAGGTTCTTTGCTGGTGGGATTGTCGGTGGCCCAGGGAATCCGCCTGGCCACGGGGCTGCCGATCGTCGGCATAAACCACCTTGAGGGCCATGCCCTGTCGCCGCTTATCGATAGTGGTCTCGAACTTCCTTACCTGTGCATGGTGGTCTCGGGAGGCCACACTTCCATCTATCTGGTCCACGACATCGGCAGTTACCGGGAACTGGCATCCACCCGCGACGACTCGGCCGGCGAGGCTTTCGACAAAGGCGCCAAGATGCTCGGGCTCGGCTACCCCGGCGGCCGCGTGATAGACGAACTGGCCATCGTTGGCAGGGCCGACGCCATACGTTTTCCCCGTGGCCGTGTGCGTGCAGATTCCCTGGCCATGAGTTTCTCGGGCTTAAAGACCTCGCTGTGGGACTTCCTTGCCCGCACCCGGCGCGAAGACTGGGTGTTGGCCGATGTGTGTGCGTCGTTCCAGGAAGCCATCGTGGACGTTCTGGTTGACCGGACCATGGCCGTACTTTCGACCGAAGATGTTGCCTCGGTTGCCGTGGCCGGCGGGGTCTCGGCAAATTCACGGCTGCGGGTGCGCATGCAGGAAGAGGCCGAGGCAGGTGGAGTGCGGGTGGTGTTCCCTTCGTTTGCCCTGTGCACGGACAACGCCGCCATGATCGCCTACGCGGCCCACCGCCGCCTTGGCTGCGGGCTTGAGGGCGAAGAGCTTGCGGCTGTCTCCAGGCTTCCACTGGGCGTGCGGGCCTGAGCGCGGTGGCCCGCAAGACCATCAAAACTCGCAAGACTAAACGGGTACGTTGGGGCCAACACTTTCTCACAGACTCCGAGGTCTGCCGTCGCATAGTCGATTGGGCGGCGATCAAAGATAAGACGGTTGTCGAGATAGGACCGGGCCGTGGTGCCATAACGGGACTGCTGGCCGAAAGCGCCGCCCGCCTTGTGCTTATAGAGGTAGACCCCATGCTGGCCGCAACGCTTGAGCGGCGCTACGACGGCGTCGATCATGTAGAGGTTCTGACCGCCGATGTACTCTCGGTTGACCTTGAGCGTCTTGTGGCCGGGCCGGTCTATGTGGTTGCCAACCTGCCCTTCGAAAGTGCCACCGCCATCATTGCGCGTCTGCTGGCTGCCGGCCCCTGGTTGGCCGAGATGGTGGTGATGGTGCAACGCGAAGTGGGGGAGCGACTGGTTGCCAGTGAGGGGTCCAAGCGTTTCGGCCGTCTCAGCATTATGATCTCCCTTTGTGCCGACACCGATAGCGGCCCGCTGGTGGGGCCCGAGTCGTTTCAGCCGGCCCCCAAGGTGGACTCCATTGTGGTCAGGATAAGGCCCCTGGCCCGGCCGCGGTTTGATGTTGGCGAGCAGGGTTTGTTTGAAGATATGGTCGAGGCCGCTTTTGTAAGCCGCCGCAAAATGTTGCGCAACGGTCTGGGGCCCTGGCTGGACAAACGTCTGGGCGCGGGCAGCGCCGAGGGCGTGCTCAGTGAGGCCGGAATCGAAGGCTCGTTGAGGCCCGAAGCCCTGGCTCCGGAGGCCTACGCCCGGCTCTCCCGTATCGTGCACGCAAGGCTGCGCCCCGGTGCCGGAACTACCTGAGATAGAAACCATACGCCGCAGCCTGGCCCCCCTGGTTACGGGCCGGCGAGTGAGCCGCGTGGATGTGGCCTGCGCGAGCCTGCGCCGCCCTCTGGACCCGGACTTTGGCCGCCGCCTCAAAGGCCGCCGTATAGAAAGGATAGGCCGGAGGGCCAAGTACCTGGTCTTTGACCTCGACGATGGCCTGTCC
>JAYGCL010000096.1:0-50127 GCA_046583365.1 Deltaproteobacteria bacterium | reverse complement strand
CGCCGCGCAGGCCTCTTCGTCGTAAAAACCTACACATTCGGTGCATTTCTCGGGGACTATGTAGAACAGGTCCTCGGAAATCGCCGTGTGCTTACCGCCCTGCCAGTCGTACTCCACGCCGCCCTGGTAGATCGCCGTGTTAGGGCATTCGGGCTCACAGGCATCGCAGTTGATGCACTCCTCGGTGATAACGGTAGCCATCGAACCAGGTTAATTAGCCGTTTTTGCCTGTAAATTCAAAAACCGGGTCAGGGCGAGGACTGTTCTATTATCAGGGTATGGCCCTCTTGCACGCCGTGGCCATCCTCTTGCAGTTCGCGCAGCACATCACCGACCCGGTGACGGAACCGCTCGGTAACAGAGCGAGCCTCGGCGTGGTCACGCACCACGTAGGGGGTTATCAGGATGATCAACTCGGTGCGGTCAATCTCGTCGGACTCGCTGCGAAACAGTACGCCAAAAATCGGCAGGTCCATGAGATAGGGTATCCCACGACGCCCTTTCCTTTTGGTCTCGCCAATAATCCCGCCGATGATAATGGTCTGCCCCCCCTGTACCACCACAGTGGTCTTGGTTTCGCGTTTGGAGAAGGTCGGCGAACTGATGTTGCCCGTAGTGGTGCCGATAATCCCGCTTACCTCCTGCGAAATTTCCATGTTCACCAGACCCTCGGAGTTAACCTGGGGTTTTACTTTGAGAATGATTCCCGTGTCACGGTACTGCACGTTTTGCAGAAAGCGCGTCTGCCCCCCAGTCGACACATTGGTGTCGGCCTGGCTGGTGATAATCGGCACCTCCTGGCCAATGATGATACTGGCCTCCTTGTTGTCGGTGGTCATGATGTGCGGACGGGAAAGAACCTTGAGCCTGGAGCGTACGGACAGGGCTTTGATCACCCCCCGGTAGATCTCTGCTCCGCTGCGGTAGTGGCTGAACACACCGAGAAAACCACCAAATCCCGAGTCGGCGTTGGGAGCGCCGCCGGTCAGACGGACTTCACGGCCGAACACATCCAGGAAAGTCCCCCCCGAATCCTGCACCGAGGCACTCGAGGATGAGGATGAGTTGGCCAATAGCTCCTGGGTAATGCCGAACTGGGTTTCCTCGTCCAGGGTAATCTCGGCAATCAAGACTTCGATGAGCACCTGGCGCGGGACCACGTCGAGTTCTTTCAAGACGTTACGGATCATGCCGTAGTCGCGGGGTGTGGCCAGAATTACCAGAGAGTTGGTAGTCTCGTCGGGCACGATCTTGATCTCGTGTTCGAACAGGGCCCCGTCGGCCAGGCTATCGCTGGCGGCCGCCTTGCCACCGCGGCCCTTGGAGCTGCCCGAACTCTTCTGCTGGCCACGGCCCGAAGCCGCGCTGCGCACATTTGACAGCCCGCCGGCCAGGCCCACTCCCGATTCGGACAGGGTGCCCGAGCGTCCCCGCCGCGAGCCACTCGGGCCTTCGGCCTCACCCGAGTAGAGGTCGTTTAAGACCTGGGACAGGTCGGCGGCCTTGGAATTCTCAACATGGTAGACGTAAACCTGACGCCTGGTACCACCCTCGGCCTCGACGTCCAGGATGTCGAGCCAATATTCTATGTTGGCGAAAATTGCCGGGTCGAAGGCAATGATGGCCAAAGAATTGAGCCTCGCCAACGGGATCATGTGCAAACGCGCACCCGACTCTATGATCTGGTAGCTCTCCAGAATCGTCCACAGTTCCCGGGAGATATCCTCCAGGGAAGCGTGTTCTATCCGGTATATCTTGGCGTTGAGGTCGGCAAAGGTGTCGTTGTCAAAAGTCTTTACCAGTTGGCCGAGGCGCCTGGCATTGGCCCGGGTCTCGGTGATGATGATCAAGTTGCTGCGTGGGTAGGCGACCACATCCCCTCCCGGTGATACAAACGGGTCAAGAAGGGTCACGACCTCCTCGGCACTCACGTGCTCGACGGTCACCAGTTCGATAACAAAGCCTCCCTCGGTAGAGTCGCCCTGGTCACCGTCGGCCGGGGCGGGGGCCCTGGTCTTGCCGGCCTCGGCCGGCACTATCATGTACAGGTCGCCCTCCTTTATGGCCGCGTAACCGTTGCTGCGCAGGATCTGGTGGAAGACCGGGAATAGATCTTCCCGAGATATGCGGTCGTAGGTGGTTACCGTTACCTGCCCCTGAACCTGGGGGTCTATCCAGTAGTTTATCTTGAGGGCTGCCGCGATGCTGAAGATAACCTCGCGAATATCCACACCCTCAAAATTGAGCACGATCGAATCGGAAGTCGCGGGCTTCTTCACAACCGCCGCCGGCTTTTTGGCCGCGGGCGCCACCGGCTTCTTAACCGCGGGTGCCGCCGCCTTCTTAACCGCGGGTGCCGCCGCCTGTTGGGCCCCGGCCGGACTCGTCCAGCCCACGGCCACGACGGCCAACGCCAAGGTCACAATATACAGCCAGACTCTGGTCGAGACGTTGTTCATCTATTTTTTCTTTGCCGCCTCACGCAAACGTTTGAGGGCTTCCAGGCGGGCCTGGGCCGGGGTGGGAGCCCGCTTGACCGGCTTGCCCACCGCGGTGGGTGGATTGGAACGCGGGATGGGCTTCTGGCTGCCCACGACCATCCGCGCACTGGGGCTGGGAGGCGTCGGCCTGGCCCCTCGTGCCGGTACCGGTCTCGACGCCGAGGGACGGGGAGCCGAGCGGACCGGTGTGCGCGGCCGCGACATCCTACTGGCCCCCTTCCTGGTCTGCAGCACCACGTTAAAGCGCTGGCCACCGGCCCCCATCAAGGTTACCTGTCTGGCATCTATACCACCCACTTCGTAATCGCCCACCATCTCGCCCACACGCACCCGTAGCTGCCGACCGCCGGATTTGCTGTCGGTCATTATAGCGACCGGAGCCTCCCCGACCAGCAGTATCCCGTTTAAACTGATGTTTGTAGGCGGAGGCAACGGCGCAAGCTCCTCCTCGGTCTCTTCCTCTTGCGGCCTCTGCCCGCGCTCGGCTTCAAAAAGATTGCCGTCGATAACCGATTTTATCATGGAACTGGTGGCCGAAAGCCGGGCCGGGGCGGGGGGCAGAGGTTTGACGTCGGTGGTTTGCACAGGATTCGAAAATTCTGGAGGCTGGATTTTCATAACTTCCATCACACGCCACACCAGCACAACAGCCAACACCGCAAGCAAGAGGGAAACCATCTGCAAAATCCGTTTCATGCCTTAAAGGTCCGCCTGCATCAAGGTTTTGACTTCCAACGTCGAGGTAAGCGAGGGGGGCGGCGCCTTGGACGCTGTACGGCTGGGAATCGGTCGGCGGCTGGCCCCCAGCTTGCGGTTGATTTCAAACAACGTCACCACAAGGTCGATCCGGTCGGTCTCAATAGACGAAACCAGCCTGGCGACACCGTTTAAATTGCCACTCAAGGTGAGTCGCACCCCCACCCTGCGAAATCCGCTTACCTCTTCCTCCTTGAGTATTTGAGAACTCAAGACGTTGAGCCCCGCAGACCCCGCCATACGGCTGAGCTTGCCCTGCAGTTCGGCACCAACCTGGGTCGGGGTAGTCCCCTCTATCAAGCGCTTCTGGCTTTGTTCGTAACGGCCAACCAGCTGGTCCCGGCGCTTGCGGCCGGCATCGGCGCGCGCAACGATCCGCTGGTAGTTACGGATCTTCTGCCAGCGCACCCAGGACTCGTTATCGGCCCCCATCGACACTTCGCCCAACGGCACTATCAACACGTACCTCGCCAGCACGACCAGGCCGGCTACAACCGCCCCCAGAAGCAAATATCGCTCCCTTGGCGAAAGTCTTCTCCAGCGCTCCAGTGGGGTCATTCGAGTTCCATGCGCAGGGAGAAGCGCTCCTGGCTTTGCAGGTATTTGGTGGTCGGCGCCGTGAATTGAACGTTCTTGAAGTGTGGCGAGCGCTCAAGAATCGAGATCAGGCCCGAGGCATTGTCGGCAATGCCGTCCACCTCCAGACGGTCCCCCTTGTAACGGAAAGTAGTCAGGTAGGCCATCCTGGGCACCAGCGCGGTCATGGATTTCAAGTAGGTCAGGGCCTTCTTTTCTCGCTGTCCCTCGACCACCCGCAAACGCGCCAGCGTGCGCCTGTTGCCCTCCTCGATCCTGGTCACCTCGGTTACCAACGGCGACAAACGCTCGAGTTCCGAGGTCAAGGCACTCCCGGCGGCAACATTCCTGGCCACCACCGAACCGGCAAGAACCGCAGCCAGGATCATCACCACGGCCGCCAATCCGATCTCGGCCACACCTATCCCCTCTTCACCTTGGATCAATTCGGCAGGCAACAGATTAACCCGGCGGTACGACTCCCCCACCTGCCCAAGGGCCACACCTATGGCGGTGCACTCGGCCCATGCCGGCTCCGCCCCCTCGGGCAGGAAGCCCTCGGGGGCAAGCAAGGCCAGGGTTGGACCGAGGTCTACAACGACCGAGGACGGGGCGTCGCTGAGGTCGGGGAGAACCCTTTCTATTTCACGCTGCAGCACTCCGGTGTGGGTTTCCACGGTAGTATCGACACGCACATTGCCCACCATGAGACCATTGCAACTCAGGGTCATATAGGTTCGCCCGTTCTCATTGTGGAAAAGCCCGGCCACGCCGGCGTCCTTGCCACGGCAGAAACAATAGTAGTCGTTGAGCGCCACCGCATGGGTCGACACCGTCGATAACGACAGGCCCACGTCGGTAAACAACCCATGAATTCCCTCGACAACCTCGCGATTGGCCGCCAGTACGGTCACGGCCACACGCTCACCACCCGAGCCCAGCTCACGGCTATAACAATCGGTGCACACGGAATCGGCGGGGACGGGGATTATGCGGTCGAGTTCATAGGAAACCACCCGCCCAACGTCTTCGGCCGCCGTGGCTGGAAGTTCGAGCTGGCCTACAAACGTAGCGTTGCGCTCTATGGCCACACTTACCCGCGCGTTTTCCATGCCCCTGCGCGCAGTAAACTCACGGACAAACTCGGCAATGGTGTTGCGGCGGACTTCCGAAGAACCATCCAGGGAACGGGAGGCCAGGGAAACGGCGCGGACCGACTGGAACCGTTTCTTTATGTGGGCAGCCGATATGCCGTCAGCATGGATACAGAACCCCACAGAGTCGGCAAAATCGGCGTTGGCCAGGCGGCTCAGTAGTTTGCGGGTTTTCATCTATACAAGGTCGTCTTCCGGCTGCTCGGGCCGCTGAAGTCCGAACACGGAATCATACCAGCGGTAGGTGCGGAAACCATCACCGCGGGGTGGGATGCGCACGACCACCGCAACCTGGGTGGTAATACGGCCCCCTTCGTCCCTCACCCGGGCTTCTATGGTCAGCACCAGCGGAGTCCCCGTACGTGTAGGCACTCCGCTGGGTGCGAGCAGACCACGCAATTCCTCGGAAATGTCGTGGCCCTCCTCGGCCCGGCGACGGTAGAGCTCGTCGGCATCCAGACGGTCCATACCCGTCAACACACGCATCACCTCGGGGGACATCGACCGCAGGTTGACCCGCCGCGAATCGTTGAACACCGAAAAGATCTCCCGTAGTCCGGGCATGTCGCCGTCCCCATAAAACATTTTTTCGCTCACGCCGCGCACGAGCAGTAGTTCCTCGATGGCATCGAAATCTCCGTTCTTGGCGCGATACGGGCGTGGCAAGGTTTCGTAATACTGTTGCTCGGCACCGTGGACACGGTGGAGATCGTCTTCGTCTCGCCAATCAAGGATGGAATCTGCAACTGTCGCTGCGGTCTCTTGATCAAAACCGATATTGTCCAGAACGTACGCGAGCATCTGTTCCTGGATATCGTTGATGGACAACTTGCCACCTTCATCAACCACCCTTATGTGGTAACTACGCCCGTTAAAGGACGAGTCGATCCACTGGCCGTCGGCTCTCAGCAATGAGTCAATCGGGGTTGCCTCTTCCTCCACATTCTTCCCCCTGAATTTGCGCTCCCCCTGAGAGCGCCGGGCCTGCAAGGCAAAAATGGCCTCGTTGATGGCGGCAATCGCCAGGTAGTGGTCGTTGGTTTCGCGCTTGAAGTTTATGGTGGCAGCGGCTTCCTCGCGCATAGCCTTGGCAAATTCGCCGGCCAGAACCGCCAGCACGGCGAAGGTCCAGACCACCAGGATCAACGCAGCGCCCTTTTGCGTAGCCCTATTCGTCGTCGTCATCATCCCAGTCGTCCCAGTCATCCCAGTCGTCATCGTCATCGTCTGCGGCCGCTTTTTCTTCGACTTTTTTCTCTACGGCTTTCTTCATTCTGGTGGCTTTGCCTGCCTTGCGCACCTGAAAGTCGTCCTCGCCGCTTATTTCGTTGAGCACTCCCACAAACAGGGGCACCTCATGGAACCACGACGGGCTGCCATCAGACTCCACCTTGATCGACACCACCGCCGGCAACGAATCTTCCTCGGCTGCATCCCACTCATCACTCCAATTCTCGCTGTCATGCGAAGTGCGGCGGTAGGAAAACTCAAGCGAACGAACATCATAGAGAAGTGCCGTGGTGAAGGTTAGTTCTTCGGCCCCGGGACCAAAGGGATCCTGGAAGGCCGTGGCGAACAACGGCATTTCGGCCATCATAAAGGCACCATCCTCATACCAATACCTTATCGCGGCTAAACCACTGGCATCGGGCCTCTGTGGCGCCGCCGTTATAAATTCCACATGGTCACGTTGGCCGAAAAAATACGGCTGGGGACGACTCTCCTCCATCTCGTCATCAAACTGCACCATCAGGGGGACCGTCGACCTCAGCTGCCTCACTACCAGACTGGTGGCCAGACGGTAGCGCCTGGCTTGTTCGGTCTTACGCTCGCCGGAATCGGTTGCATTGGCACCGAGCGTAAAGACCCCATAGATCGACACGGCAATCATCGACATCACCGTCATCGCCACGACCAGCTCGACCAGCGTGAAACCGTTCCTGTCAGATCCGTCCATCAGAAACGTTCGGCTATGCGGGCCGAGCTGAGGTGGACCCGCTTGGCCCCCAACAACCCCTGCCAACTGACCGTCACCAGCAATTCCTTGAGTTCATAGTCTTTGGAGTCGGTATCGGGAGGAATATCATCGATGGTGCCCAGCTGCGGCTTGATCCTCGAGACCGAGCTGGTCCACTTATAGTCGCCCTCGGTCCCCCGCTCTTCACCGTCGTCGAGGTCGGAGCGCCACAGGAGTCCGTCCATCACAGAACGCGCCAGAACCAGAGCCTCTGTCTGTTTAATGGTAGCAGAGGCGAGACGGGTACTGCCGGTAAACAACTCCAGGGCGCCGACCAACCCCACCGCCATGACGGTGGTGGCCACCATCACCTCAAGCAGAGTAAAACCCGACTGCCCCCTCACTCGAGTTCCTCGAGCAAGACCCGTGAGATCAGGGGGTCGATGGTCAACCGGTAGCTGCGCCGTCCGCCCCGAACGTCGAACAACAATTCCATACTGCCGCCGCTGGAGGCCCCGGTGGGATAGAAATCAAACATCACCCGCTGACCGTCCTCGTCGTAACGGCCTCCGCTGAGGTCTCCAAAGGATGCAAACCGGGGAAGTGACACAGTCGAGGCTCCGTCGCTGCCACCTTCGACCTGGTAGGAGGACTGATCGGGGTCTACACCGATGGAAACCCGTCTGCGTTCCATAACCGAGGTGGAAGAACTGTAGCGCACGGCACTTACCATCTGCTGCAGACAGCTACGCAACTGCCGCTGCTCTGTACCCGAACGCACGCTCGGCATAACCACCATCGCCGCCACCGCGATAATCACCATCACGACGATTATTTCCACCAACGTAAAGCCGGCGGAACGGGAGCGATTAGTCCTTGCTTGAGATGTCGCCGCTATCGGCATCCCCACCGGCTTTTCCATCGGCACCGTAAGAAACGATCTCGTAGGGTGCCCCATCGACCGGGGACCTGTAATTGTAAGGATTCCCCCAGGGATCGTCTGGCACGTTCTTGGGCAGATACGGCCCATCCCACATACGGACCCCCGACGGAGCCGTACGCAGCGATTCAAGACCTTCGTCGGTAGACGGGTAACGCCCCACATCAAGGGCAAAGGTATCGAGCGCGGTACCGAGGCTGACTATCTGCACCCGGGTGACCTTTACCCGCGCCTTGACGGCCTGGCCGAAGAAGTTGGGCAACACCATCGCGGCCAGGAGGCCGAGTATGACCATGACTACCAACAGTTCGATCAAGGTGAAACCTTTCTGGCGCTTGCTAACTTCCCGGTCCATAGCTTCTACTACCTCCCTGTTTCAAAACGGCCGCTTAGAACGATACCTGGTTAACGCTGAAAACCGCCGACATCATGGCGATGACGATGAAACCCGCAACCAGCCCCATGATCAGCAGCATGGCGGGTTCGAGTAGAGACATAAGCCGGCTGACGGTGTTGGAGACCTCGCGGTCGAAGTGGTCGCCGACAATCAACAGCATGTCGTCCAAACGCCCGGTCTCCTCGCCCACCGCTACCATCTGCAAAGCCATGGGTGGAAACACCCCGGATTGGCCGAGTGGTCCGGCCAATCCCTTGCCCTCGCTCACCTCGGTTTGCACCGAGGCCAGAGCCTCCGCCACCACCGAGCTGGTAGCCAGAGAACGCACTATATCAAGAGCCTTGAGCAAAGGTACCCCCGAATTGAGCATGGTTCCAAGAGTACGGGCAAAGCGTGCAACCTGGATTTCCTGGACCAGTTTACCGAACACGGGCAACGACAGCTTCCATTTATCGTAGCGCAGCCGCCCCGCAGGTGTTGCCGTATAACGGTTGAAAAGCAGCACCCCACAGGCGGTGGCCAGGAGCACGGCCCACCAGTAGTTCTGTACAATATCACTAAGTCTCATCACCAGCCGTGTGGACATGGGCATGGCCACTCCGAGGTCGGCAAAAACCACCGAAAACTTTGGCAACACGTAGGTAAGGAGAATAAGGATGGAGCCACTGCCCACCAGGGCCAGAATCAGAGGGTAGGTCAAAGCCGAACGAATCTCGTCGCGGGTTTTCTCGCTGGATTCCAGATAGGTGGCCAACCGGTCCAACGTAGACTCCATCACCCCACCGGCCTCACCGGCCCGGACCAGGTTGAGGTAGAGGGGGGGGAACACCTCGGCATGATTGGCCAGGGCCTCGGACAGAGACTTACCCTCCTGAACCTCGACCAGTACGTCAGTGACTACTTTCTTCATACTCTGGTTGGAACTGAGCGAGGCCAGGCTCTGCAGGCTGCGGTCCAGGGGCAAGCCGGCGTGCAACAGGGTGGCCAACTCGCGGGTAAACAGCATGAGGTCCCTTCCCTTTATACGCGGGCCACGGCTCAGCGACGGCAGGGAAAAAGAGAACCGCCGCTGTGGGGCGACACTACCGGCCAGCTCCACCGACAGGGGGATGCAACCCTGGCGCCTGAGGTCGGCAACAACGGCAGCCTCGCCGTCGGCCTCTACGACCCCCTCTATGACTCGCCCTTCACGGGTACTGGCACGGTAAGCAAACGAACTCATCGGCGGCATTCTATCACGCACAAACCACGGCGGCTCGCGCTACCTTCAAGAGACGATGAAGGTCCTCCAGAGCTTCAACCGTTTCCGGCCAGCCCCCCCTAACCTCTTGTATTTGCAGACTATTATTCGTATCCTCTGGTCCCGGCCCGCCCAGCGCCCGTCCCAGCAGCAAGCCCAGGCCACGGGCATCGCCGGCCTTGAAAACCGCATGCCTGCCACCGCGACCACCGACCCGGGTCAACGCGGCCAACTGCTCGGCCAAGCCACCGCTGTCCGAACATACTACCGTGAGCCCGGCGACTACAGCCAACGGCATCACCCCGCTCTGAGATGCCGAGGTGTGGGGAAGTACCAGGGTGTCGGCTGCCGCGAACAGCCCGGCCAACTCACCATCGTCCAGGTAACGGTCACAAACGATGACCGACTCCGGGCGTTTTGAGTTTGCGACCAGACCCTCCAAGACACCGGCACCAAGGTAACTCTCGCCGGCAACCACCAAACGGGCCCGGGCCGGCAGCTCTGCCTCGTCCCAGGCCTCGAGCAACAGTTCGAGGCCCTTGTATGGACGCACGAGGCCAAAAAACAAAACCACCGCAGCATCGGCATCCAGACCCAGGACTCGTTTGGCCTCGGCGGCAGAAGGCGCGCCGCTGACAACATCGGCCAGCAGTGGCATGGGAGAACAGCGGCTTGGCAGGTCACCGAGCATACCGGCCTCTTTGAGCCCGCGCAGTACGGCCTCGGAATGTACCAACACGCCGTGAGCTCGTGCCAACAACAAACCTCCGAGGCGCGCTTGGAGGGGAAAATACTCGTGCGCCAACGCGTTGTGACAAAGCACGACCACCGCCGTCTGTTGCCGTAAAGAAGCAGCGGCCACAATCGCCGCCAGCACCGGGGCAAGGGCCGGGTGCCACCACTGCAGCAACAGCAGGTCGGGATTGCTGTCGGCCAGGCGGGTGGCCGCCCTCAGCCAGCTCGGCGGCCACAGGCTATCGATCACCCGTCCGTCGTCGCGGTCGCGGCCAGCGCCATCACGACCGGTTTCAACAGGGCTGCGGCCCGGGAAAAAAAAACGTGGATACAGGCGCCTGAACGACAGCACCTCCACCCGATGTCCGGCCTCTTCCAAGGCAAGGACAAGACCGGCCGTGTGGGCGGCGACCCCTCCCCTCAGAGGCGGTGCGGGGCCAATGATCGTAACCCTCATGTCCTGGCCCTCCTCACGACCCGGATAGCCGGGCCAACAGAGCGAGGGCGTCTTCGTCGTTTGGACTGATAGTAAGAAAGTCCGTCAACACGTTCAGGGCTGCAGGCCCGTCGCCACCGTCGTATTTAAGGCGGGCCAACTCCAGATAGGCCCAACTGCGCTGCCGGTCCAGGGCGATGGCCGAGACCAGGGAACTCTCAGCACGCCCGACCAGGCCCAGGCGCCGCTGGACCCCGGCAATAATAGTCAGGGCATCGGCATAGCGAGGGTCCAGGCGCAAAGCCCTTCGGGCCTGGTAGTAGGCCCGGCCCAGCCTGCCCCGGCGCAGCTCGGCCCAGGCCAGACAACCCCTTGCCCAGGCGTTGTTGGAATCGACAAGCAGGGACCTGCGGTAAGAAGCCAGGGCCTCGGCAAAACGCCCCTCGGCATCATAGATAAGGCCTGCCTCTATCCAGGCCGCGGAGGATTTGGGCCCCTTGTCGCCACCCTTGCGCAAAAGCGCCAGAGCATCACGACCCCGGCCACCGTCGGCCAGACGCGAGGCCAGGGCCACCAACGCACGGCCCTGGCCGGGGTAGGTCAGGGCGGTTTCCAACAGGCGCTGCTCGGACATGTCCGAGGCAGCCGTAGTGGGCTCGCCCGGCGCCCGCCAAGCACTCGAACACTGCCCGGGCTGCCCCCACAGCCTCAAGTCCCGGAGCCCAAAGGCCCCACCCATCAGTGGACGCAGGCCCACCCGGACCGAATCGGTCGCAGCCCCATCCAGAGCAACGAACAGGGAGCGGTTATCTTCGGCTCTCAGACGCAAGCTCCGTCCAGCAACCGAGATGTCCCATACTTCGCGACGCTGGCGCCGGAACAGGGGCAACACTTCAAGCATCTGGGGCCGGCACACCACCTCGGTGGTCAGAGCAACCTCGACCTCGTAGGGGGGGTCTTCCCAAAGAGCACCGCCGCCGCTCCACACCGGATACGGAGAACGGCCGGCGGCAAAAGGCGGGGGCTGCATGGACACAAGGGAGCCCGGATAGCCGCTGAGGCTGGCCAGGACCACGGCCCCGGCCGGCGGCTCTGCCCCCTCAACCCCATCAAGAGGGCCGAGTACCTCGAGCCAGGCGCCGGGCTCTTCGGCCTCAGAAACTGGAAGGCCAAGGTCGGGCAGGCTGACAATGACAAAGTCGCGGTTCTCAAACACCACCCGCGACCCCGGCGGCAGAGCTTCCAACAAGGCCCCCGTATCGTCGGCCCATCGCCGGGCGCCAAGGTTGAGCACCACTCCTTCGGCACTGTGGCGCTGCAACAGGCGGGCATCGCTGCCCGCACTGACCAGGGTGCGACGGAATAGCGCATGCTCGGCCCCGTAGCGGCGGATAATCCTGCTGCGTGCCGACAGCGACAGTGAGGCCGAGAAGAAAGCCGCACTGTCTCGCAAACGTTGGTAGGCCCTGCCCTCGTGGCCGGTAAAGACCAGAGTGCCACGCTCGGACACCGCCACCGCAGCCCTGCCGCTCAAGGCCGGCATCAGCCGGGAAAAGCGGGCCGGTGCCAACACCGGACCCCGGCGCGGGGTTGAGGAAAGAAACTCGTAGGCGGCAAGTGTTGTTCCGCGGGGCCAGTACTCTTTTTCCACCGGATGCTCGCTCATGCCCCGGCGTACACGGTCGGCCCCAACCGGCACGGCCAGCCACAGAAAAGCCAGAATCAGAAAACACACCAGGCCGCGGCGCTGCCAACCCGCCGTGGCCGTCCACGCCCACTCGGCCAGGACTCCGGCAAGCAAAGTCACCGGCACCAACCAACCGATGCGGTAAAGCATCCAGGGCATAAGTAGTTTTCCGACCAGGGCCGGCAGTCCGGGGATAAACAGCAGCACCAACGGCACAGCGGCGAGCAGCGCCAGGGCCGCACGGGCGGGGTCGCGGCGTTGCCGGAACGCGACCCCCGCGCCCAGCAGAGCGAGCAGGGCAAGAGGGCCGAATACGGCACCGGGGTTAACGATGTAAAAACTCGAGTCCGTCCACAACAGACGCCCCAGCCAGAGATGGGCGCGCACGACGGGGTTGTCGGGAGAAGCAAAAGAAATGCCCTGGGCCGCAAACAGAGGGGACATCATGATGGCTTGGAGGATGGGATAAAAAGCCGGCACTGCGGCAGCCAACAACACCGGAGCCTGTGCACGCAGGCCCGACCGGCCGGTCACGGTAAAGGCGACCACACACAACGCCACACCAAGAGTGGCCACGCAGTAGACCAGGCTGTGGACGGCGCACAGGGAGACCGCCGCCACCGCAACCACAGCGAGGTTCCAACCGCGGCCCCGCTTGAGACAATTAAGCGTGGCGCCCAGGAGCACCGGCATGAAGACCAGTGCGGCGGTGAACTTGTCCTGGTGGAGACGGGTAAAATACGGCAGCGCTTCGGTGCCGTGGACCCACAGCGGCAGACACAACACCGAGGCTGTTGCCGCCGGGCCCAGCCCGAAGACGGCCTCGGCAAAATAACAGAGCGCCGAGACCGAGAGCAGACACACGGCCAGGGTAAGCAGACCGGTCTGCAAGAGGGCCGCGTCGTAGCCACTGAACTCGACCACCAGAGCCTGCAACACAAGCCAGGAGTTCCACATGAAACGGGGGTGGACCAGGCCGCCGTCGAACATGGCCTCACCAAAACCCAGCGAACCGTCCACATAGGAACGGATAAAGGCCAGGTCCCACCAGTCGTCTATAGTCGGACCACCAAAGACCAGTGCCGGCACAAGCAACACCAGGGCCGTGCCTGCTGCGGCAAGCCACAGATGGCCGTGGTCCTGCAAGAGAGGTTGACGGTCGCCGTCCCGGTCTTTGGCGAAGGGAAAGAGGGCAATCAGCAGGTACAATCCGGCCAGGGTGTAACGGGCCTCACCGAGGTCGCGGTGGAGAAGGAACAGGGGCAGGACGGCCGGCAGCAGGCATAAGAGGCCGCAGACAACCTCAACCGCCATGGCCCCCGGCCCCCGTACACGGCGGTCGAGCAAGACCCGGCCCGGCAACCAGGACAGGCCGGCGAGCAGGACGGCCGCGGGCAGTTCGCTCCAAAGACCGCCGAGGCCGGCAATGGCAAAGACTCCAAGCAGCGCTCGAGGCAAAGGAATTCCCGCCACAGCTTAATTCATATAGCCGAGGTCGCGCAGCCGCTCCATAACTTCTTCCTCTTCGCTGCGGCTGTAGTCGTGGGGCCGTTGCTGCTGAGAGCCCGATGGGTGGCCTACCCTTACCGGGTTATCGGCCAGGTAGGACTCTTCGAGTAGGGACTCAAGAGGCCTGCCGTCCATATCCGCCGGCACTTCATGGCCCAGCCAATGGAGAACCGAGGGGGCCAGGTCCACGATGCCGCCACCAGCAAAGGTGCGGCCCTTTTGTATGCCTGGTCCCGCGCTGATCAGCAGGCCCTGGTCGCGGTGCATTCCGGAATAACGGTAAGTGTCGTCCCAGACGCGATTGGAGCCAAAATCGGACAGGCCGAAAAAGATATCGCTGGGGTCTTCGGGAAGCAGAATAAGATCGGGGGCCTCGCCGAAGCGCTCGCCACTGTAGACATCCTCGCGTCGTATACAACGCGAGACCAGGGGGCGTCCCAGCCGCGGGTCTTTCCACGACATCATCGCCTCGGCCAAACGGTCGCGTACCCCATGGTAGTCGCTCACGTCAACCGCCCCGCGGGGCTCGCGTCCCTTGAGGTTCAGAAAGACCGAACCGTAGTGGCGTCCGTACGAATAGGCCTGGGTCCGTTCCCAGTCCACGTTGGCAAAGGAGAGGAAGAAGCGTTTAAGAACCGCGTCGAAAGAATAAACGTTCTTGTACTCGGCATGCTTTGCCAGTCCAAGGGCGTCGGCCAGACGGTGGACGTTGCGAAGAGTAAATCCACCACGAAAGGCCAGGGTCTTAAGACGCGTGACGATGTCGCCCCCGAGTTTTAAAAACCCGGCCTCCAGAAGCAGATTATTGAGGACCACAAAACGGGAGGCCTGCCCCATGCCGTGGTCGGACATTATCATTACAGTGGTATCCGGCCCGGCCTCGGCCACAAGACGGCCGATGTCGGCATCGAGACGGGAGAAATATCTGACCACCGGTCCGCTGAGGTCATCCCCCGGCCGGCCCGCCGACCCGCGGCGTCGCCGCCAGGGGTGTTGGGGGTCAACGTAATGCCAAAGCTGGTGCAGAATACGGTCGGTGTCGAAGTAGACCGTCATGAACAGGTCCCAGGGCTCGCGCCGCATGAGGTAGAGATTGGTGGCCGTTAACATTTCCAGAAGTTCATCCGAAGCCCGCCAGAAGGCATCCTTGCGCCCTTCACTGAAGGTTTCGGATGGGTATATTCGATAATCGCCAACCGCCTCTTTGATCTCTGCACCAATGGAGTCCGGATAGGTAAAGTCGGTGGCAAAATACGGGGTCATCCAACCGCTTATGAGAACCCCGTTAACTTTTTCTACCGGGTAAGAGATGGGCAGATTTACCACGCAGACGCGGCGGTCGTGTTCACTCAGAATCTTCCACAACGACTTTCCACTACGCATCGAAGCGTTGACCGGTGGAAAGACGTAGGAACCCGGACGGCGGTAGAGGAAGTCGTAAATGCCCGTCTTGCCCGGGTTCATGCCGGTGGCAAACGACGACCACGAGGGTCCCGAAGTGGGAGGCATGGTTGAATCCAGAGGCCCGGCTACGCCCTCCTTGATAAGGCGGTCGAGGTTGGGGAGGTAGCCGGCATCGGCCCAGGCGCGGATCAGGTCGAAGGGAACCCCGTCGAGTCCGATTATAAGAACACGCTGCTGGTTGGCCATAGCCGCGGCATAGTAGGCAGCTGCCTTCAGGTTCTCAAACCCCGCCCCAACAGTCTGCGGCCCATCCAACGCAGAGAGCGGTACAGGACCTGGCCCAGGCCGAGGCCGGCCAGGTAAGCTTCCAACAGGTGCACCACCGCGGCCGGCTCAGAAAAAAGTCCTATCGACAGGGGCCGCTGCCGGCCGCTATCGGCAGCCCGCACCGGTGCCGCACACCAGTCGAGCAAGGGCCGGGCGGTGACGTCAAAAGAAAAACAGCGCTCGGCGTAGCTACGGCAGGCCAGCCCCGCCGCCGCTACGCGCCGACGGTCGCGGGCAAGCTCGACCAAGGCATGGGCAAGCGAGGACGGGTCGCCGTGGCTGCAGGCAAAGGCCAGGCCACGGGCCCGCAGGCAAACACCCAGTTCGCTCAGACCGGTGCTGACCGAGGGCAGGCCCGCAGCCATCCACTGGACCACGCGGTTCTCCGAGCCCAAACGCCTCTCGTAAAGGTCATGTTCAAAAACAACACCGACGTCGGCCCTGTCGTAGCAGGCCGGCAAGGTCTGTGATTCCACCCAACCGTAAAGGTGAAAGCGACGGCTATAAGGACTGGTGGCCACGAGGGAAGAAAAGCGCCGGTAGCTGTCCTCGTCGTGCCCCTTGATGCCGGCTCCGGTGGCTACAAAGTGAAGCGAGGGTTCAGCCTCCATGGCCTCGTTGAGACCGGCAAACAGCCCTTCGATGTCACACCAGGTATTAAAGCTGCCGCTCCACAAGACGACGAAAGAGTCTGCGGGCGGAAAATCCGGCAACGAAGATGCAAGGTCGTCCTGGCTGTCCTGGCCATGCCGGCCGACCGTGGCGGCCGCACAAGGGACCACCTCTACCAGCGCCTGCCCGGCCGTGCTGGCACAGAGGCGGCCGGCCAGACCCAACTGGCCGACCAGGGCGTGGGATTGGGCTCTGGAGACCGCCGAGAAACGATCGGCCTTTTCGAGCACGGGACCAAGCATGCTCCAGAATCTCACCAGCACAGCGTCGTTGCCGGTAGCCACGGCCTTGGCCTGGGCCTCTGCCATGGGGTCCCCAAACACATCGGCCCAGAAGGGCAGACCGAGACCCAGGCGGGCTACAAGGGCGGCCGCATAGGCGGTGACCCCTACGATGGCATTAAAACCCGACTCCTCTATGAAGGAGCGCAGACGGGGGCCGTCAAAATCTTTTTCGTCCACCCCCAGACACCCGGCCACTGCCCCACCATCATCCAGGGGCTTGATGTCAAAGGCCGGGGTCAGGCCGGGGTGCGCACTACCCGACGTATAGATGACCGAGACTTCGTGGCCGGCCGCGGCCAGGGCGCAGGCAAAATGGGTAGTCCTGAGAGACGGCCCCGTGTGCACCCGGGCCGGTAAGAAGGAGGGCGTACCAACCCCGACCAGACATACCTTACTCATGGCTGTTGCCTGTGGGCCTGCCACAGTTGTCCCGGCAAGGACCCATAAGCCATAAGAACCGGCTCCAGTTCGGCCCACCGCCGCCGTCCCCCCAACCAGGCCAGCTCGGCGGCCACGGCTTTTGTCCAACGGCTACCACGCAGAAGATGGCGGGCGGCAAAACGCATGCGGCTGCGGTGGTAGTGGCGGAGGAAAAGGCCCGAACCGCGGCCACTGCTGCCGGCCTCCACATGCACCGCTCGACTGTCGGGAACGTAACGGGCGCTCAGTCCCACGGCCGCCAGTTTCATGCAGAAGTCCACCTCTTCAAAATAGGCCGGGTGGTAGCCCTCGTCGAAGGGTCCGTGAGCCCGCCACACATCAGACCTGAACGCACACACAGCCCCGGTGACGTAGTCCACATCGCGGGGACTCATAAAGTCACGGTCGCCACGGCTGCCCCTGCCGAGGTGGGAAGTCAGCCCGTTGGCGTGCACCACACCTCCGGCGTGCTGGAGGGTAAGCCCGTCGATTTCGTAAAGACGAGCACCGGCAATGCCCACACGCCGGTCGGCCAGGGCAGCCACCAGTGGCTCCAACCAACCCGCCTCGACCCGGCAATCCTGGTTGACCAGGGCATAGACCTCGGCCGACGGCAGTGAGGCGATGGCGGCGTTTACCCCGCCGGCAAAACCGTGGTTGCGGTCGAGACCTACCGTGCGCAGGCGGGGGCCGTAGCGACCGACGGCCTTTGCAACTGCATCATCACCGCCACCGTTGTCCACCACCGTGACCTCAAAGTCCGGGTAGCTCGAAGCCAGCAGAGCGTCGAGGCAGGGGGCGAGAAAATCGCCAGCCTGGTAGGCAACCACGACCACCGCGACACGTTTTGTCATCCCCGCCCCTCGCTGCTCTGAAAATCGCGGCGGTAGGCCTCAACCACCGCGGCAGCATCGCCGTAGGCCGCCTGCCCCCCCCCGTGGCTGAGATAAATCCCCCTCCCTGCCTCGCGCACCACCAGGTCGAGGTCGTGGGTCACCAATACCACCGCGGTGCCGTCGGCCCTCAGTTGCGCGATCCGACTGAAACAGCGGCGGCGAAACTCTTCATCGCCCACGGCCAGAACCTCATCCACCAACAGGACATCGGGAACCACACAGGTGGCAACGGCAAAACCTAAACGGGCGGCCATCCCCGACGAATAGTTTTTTACAGCCTTTTCCATGGAATCGGCGAGCCCGGCAAAGGCAACGATCTCGTCGTACAGGGCTCCCACCGTCGACAGCGGGATGCCCAGAATAGCGCCGTACAAGAAAACATTTTCCCTGCCCGTCAATTCGGGATCAAAACCGGCCCCGAGTTCTATCAACGGGGCCAGACGCCCCCCCACCACCACACTGCCCTGTGAGGGAGGAACGATGCCGGCCAACACCCGCAGCAGGGTGGTCTTGCCCGCCCCATTGGGCCCGACCACCGCAAACAAATCGCCGGCGGCCACCTCGAAGGACAAGCGGTCGAGGACCGTAACCCACTCCATACCTATGCCCGCACGGCTCAGGCGGGCGACAAAGTATTCGCGCACCGAACGGATACGGTTGTGTTCGTGGCGCAGGCTCACCGATAAGTTCGAAACGCTCAGCATCATCTCACAGGTAAAGGTGGAAGCGTCTCTCCAGACGCACGAACAAGGCCCACCCGCCGGCCAATACGGAAAACCCCAGGCCGAGAGAGGCGACGACGAAAATGCCGGCGGGCGCAGAACCGCCGTAAAGCGGGGCGCGTATGAATTCGAGAATCCAGAAGAGGGGGTTGAGCCACAAGAATACCGACAGGTGGTCGGGTATCACATCCACCGGATAGACTATGGGTGTGGCGTAGAACCATACCAGCAGAATCCCTTCGAAGAAGTAGCGGACATCGTTGAAGATCAGATTGACCGCTGCCAGGGCCAGGCAAAGGCCGGCGGTAAAGGACAGCAATGCTACGACCGCACCCGCCAGCCACAACAGATGCAACCCCGGCTGGGCACCGGTGGCCCATACAACCACCGGCAATACGCATAGCGACAGGAGCAGGTTGGCCAGGTTGGCACCAACCACCGAAAGGGGAAACACCACGGCGGGCACATAAACTTTGCGCAACACCGGCGCCCCCGAGATGAGGGAGTCCATGGCCTGCAGGCAGGAGAGCGAAAAAAAGCCCCACACCAACACCCCGACAACAACGTAGAGCGAGTAGTGGGGAAGGTCGGGAAAGACACTGGAGAAGACCACGGTCAACACCGCCATCGAAGCCAGGGGATAGGCAAGGCTCCAGGCAAAGCCTAGCACCGAGCGCCGATAGCGGACCTTGAGAGAACGCGAGACCAGCAGCCACAGGCAGCTCGAATAACGCAGGAGACGGCCGGCCGGCCCCACCGAGCTCAGCGGCGAGGTGTAGCTGCCTAGCCGCTCCATAAAGACCGGATCATCACGACCATCTGACGTGGGCTGAACTGTACTTTGCGGCGTTTGGACTCTGAACTCAGCCAGGTGAAGGCAAGCTTGATGGCAAGCGCCACAGCCGTGGACAGGCGGAAGAGCAACAAGGCCAGGCGCCCTCCCCTGCGTCGCACAAAACGCATCTGTCCACGACAAAGTTCACGTGCCCCCCACTCCTGGCCGGCCAGCCTCACCGAAGCTCCACCGGGGTCGACCACGGCCAGGTGCGCGCAGGCCGCCACCCGGTAGCCCTGCAAGGCCAGGCGCCAGCACAGGTCTTCATCTTCGCCGTAGAAAAAATAGCCTTCGTCAAAACCGCACAGGCCGGCAAACTGCCGGCGGCGGATAAGCAAGGTGGAAGCCCTCAGCCAATCGACCTCCACCGGTTTGCGGTCGGCCGAGGAAGCACGCGGCCATTTGCGGGCCAACCATCCATGCCCTCCCAACCCCAGCAAGGAGGCCGCCTGGTTCAAAGGATTGAGAAAGCGCATGCCGGGAAACTCACGGCCGTGGCTGCTGATGCGCACGGGCGCCACTGCGACGAGTTCGGGGTAGGAGGTCAGTATAGACACCAGATAGGAAAGCGAAGAGGTGGGCAGCGAGACTTCGGTATTTAAGAACAGTAAGAACTCACCACTGGCCATGGCCGCCCCCTGGTTGGCAGCCGCGGCGAAACCCCGGTTCAGAGAATTCCTGATGATTTTCAGTCCGGGCTTCTCTTTGATGTCCAGCCTCCCTAAACCCTCGGAGTGGTTGTCCACCACAATGGTCTCCACCTCCATGCCTTCGTAGGATGTCTCAAGGTTATGCAAGCACGAATCGAGAAGTTCCGGAGTATTCCAGTGGACTATAACTACCGAGACCCGGGGTTGGGATAGTGACGACATGCTCAACTCTCCCGCTTCCATACAAACCCCGCACCCCAAACCACCAGGGCGACCATATAGAACGGAGAAAGAAGGATAAATCCGGCCAGTTCGCGGGGGCGTAGGAAAACAAACCACTGTAGAGCCCGCAGTGCCCTCCCGACTACCAGCAGGGGCACCAGAAGACGGTGGCGAACAAAGGCCACGCCCTTCATGCCGGTAGACAGCCTCGCCCTGGCCGAAGTGTTCCCGAGGCGGAACTGATGCCGCAACATGGCGGCCCACCCCTGGGGGTGGTGGTGGTAGGCCAGGGCCGCCCCGGCAAAACCCAGGCGGGAGCCGTCGGCCACCATGCGGTGGCAAAAAATCAGATCCTCTCCCGGCCACATGTCGGGAAAACCACCGGCACGGTCAAAGGCCGCCGTCCGGCACAGCAGCGCGGTCGAGGGCACAAAGGAACGGGCAAGGTGGCTGCCGGCCGGCTGCCGGGTGGGTGTGGATTCTTTGAATTCCAGGACGTGACGCAGCCTTCCCACCACACCGCCCCCGCAGGCGACAACCCCCGCTCCCACTGCGTGGTAAGAACCTCGGTCCATAACCTCCCCCATCATAGCCAGGGCCCCTGGGGCCAGACGGCAATCTGCATCCAGAAACAACAACCTTCGAGCCTCACCGGCCCGCCGCCGGCCCAGGTTGCGGGCCTGCCCCGCACTCAACCGTGCCGGGCTGCTGATGACCTCGACCCCGGCAAACGAAGCGGCCACCGCCGCGGTATCATCAACCCCCGAGACTACGACAATGACCCGGTCCAGGCATTCACTGTTGTCGACCAACAGCGAGCGCAGGCTGCAACCGACGGTGCCCGCAGCCCGCCAGGCCGGAATCACGGCGGTCACACGGTCGCGGTCGGCGATCACTCCTCCTGACTGACGCGCAGTACCTCGGCCACGGTCGTTGTTCCCTGGCGGACTTTTTCCCAGCCGTCATCTCTCAGTGTTCTCATGCCGGCCCCGGCTTTTATACGGTCTGCGGGGGCGCGCTCAAGAATGAGTTTACGGATACTGTCGTTGACCTGCAGGAGTTCGTAGATCCCCATTCTCCCCAGGTAGCCGGTACCCGCACACTCAGAACACCCCGTGGCCTCAAAGACCTTGGCCGGCCCCTCCCCCTGCTGGTCTGCGGGGACAACCTCGGAACCACCAATAACTTCGGTGGCGCAGTTTTTACACAGACTTCGAACCAGCCGTTGGGCCAGAACTCCCAGCAGGGAAGAAGCCAACAGATAATCCTCGACACCCATGTCGAGAAGACGCGAGATAGCCCCGGCGGCGTCGTTTGTGTGCAGAGTGGAAAAAACCATATGGCCGGTCAGCGCCGCCTGTATTGCGATCTTGGCCGTCTCCGAATCACGGATCTCACCGACCATGATCACTTCGGGGTCCTGGCGGACGATCGAGCGCAGACCGCTGGCAAAGGTCAGCCCGATCTGGGTTTTAACGTGAATCTGATTGACCCCGTTGAGTTGGTAGTCCACCGGGTCTTCGATCGTAATGATCTTCTTCTCGGGCGAGTTGATCTTGTCCAACGCGCTGTAAAGCGTGGTGGTCTTGCCTGACCCAGTCGGGCCGGTGACCAGGATGAGGCCGTGGGGGCGGTATACCAGGGATGTAAAATCTTCCAGGATATCGGCCGGCATTCCCAAACGGGACAGGTCTACCCTGATGCTGGACTGGTCGAGGATACGCATGACCACGCTCTCGCCGAACAGCGTGGGCAGACTCGAAACCCTCAGGTCTATTTCGCGGCCGACCAGGCGCAATTTGATCCGCCCATCCTGGGGCAAACGACGCTCGGCAATGTTGAGTTTGGCCATCAGCTTTATCCGCGAGATCACCGCTGCCGTCATGCTGCGCGCGGGTGGGTCCACGTCGTTGAGAACACCGTCGATACGGTAGCGAATCCTCAGTTCGTGTTCGAAAGGCTCTACGTGAATATCCGAGGCACGCTGCTCAACCGCCCTGGACAGCAACTGGTTGACGAACCTGATGACAGGGGCTTCACTGGCCATGTCGCGGAGCTGTTCGACATCCTCCTCGCTGTCCTCCAGCAATTCCACGCTGGTCTCAGTATCACGCGACTCGCCACTGTCGATTGCACCAAAGATACTGTCGAAACGTGAGAGCAGTTCCCTTGAGCGAATCATCACCGGATCCACATTGGTGCCGGTAATCAACTCAACGTTCTCTATGGCGTTGCGGTCACCGGGGTCGGCCATTGCCAGAGTCAAGACATCGTCTTGTACGCGTACGGGTAAAATGGCGGCCGAACGCATGTACTCAACCGCCAGCTTGTCGATTTCCGGCGGCGAGTCAGGTATGTCGGCAGCCCCGATCAACTCGACCCCGTGGTAGCCGGCCATGATCGGCAGCAGGTCGTCTTCGGAAAGAAAGCCCAGATCGACCAACATGCGCTCAATGCGCTCGCCCTTTTCTATGGAAAAACGTCGAACCTTGCGCAGGTCGTCCAAAGAGACCTTCCCCGAAGCCAGCAACGCCTCATCGAGACGGCTACGGTGCTGCCCTTGCTGGGGGCTTGTGTAATCCTGTTCGGGCATCAGTCGACCTTACAGTCTAGCAGTTTGTCCAGAATCTTCTCACGCTCGCCTTCCAGGTCCCGCCCTATGAATACCGCCTGGGTAGAGGCCGCCGCCGCACCCACTTTTACCCAACTGATCTCGTAACGGCCACAGGTGTAGTTGAAAAGACAGCTCCAGTCGTTTCCGGCCAGGCGGACAAAGCCCTTGGCCCGGTATACGTTGGCCGGTAGACGGTCGAGAAAACGCTCGAAACGTTTCTGGTCGAACTCCCCGCCGCCATCATAACTGAAGGCACTTATGCCGTCCTCGTCGAGATGGGTAACCTTTGGAGGGGGTTGCTCCGAGGCTCCCGCCTCCAGGCTGCGGCGATAGTTGCGGGTCGAGATCCCGAACAACAGCGGGCTTTGGACCCGGCACCGTTCGGACTCAAAGACCACGGCACGCGGATTAATTTTTGTGACTTTCCTGGCAACCCGGCCGAG
This sequence comes from Deltaproteobacteria bacterium, assembly GCA_046583365.1. Taxonomy (GTDB): domain Bacteria; phylum Desulfobacterota; class Binatia; order UBA1149; family CAYXZP01; genus JAYGCL01. The sequence goes on along the minus strand of JAYGCL010000096.1, from coordinate 26,750 downwards.
GCCGCGGGCGTCGAGCAGATCGACCTTATTGATAACGATAAAATCGGTGGCTGCGACCTGGGCCCTGGCCACCGAAGTCTCCTTCAAGGCGCGATCCAGGTTGGCAGCATCGACAACTGTTATCACCGCGTCGAGCCCCAGGCCGGCCTGTTTGATCCGGTAGAGCATAGGCTCGGGGTCGGCAACCCCGGTGGATTCGATAATCAGCAGGGTCGGGTCAACGGCTTCTATGAGTTCCTGCACCGCCAGGTCAAAACGGTAGTCGTCTATGGTACAACAGATGCAACCGCTGTTCAGTTCAACCACGTTCTCGACGTAGTCCATACCCGTGATCACACGGCCGTCTATGCCGATGTCGCCGATCTCGTTCATCACCACGGCCACCTTCTCGCCGCTGAGCGACCCCTGCAGAACGTGGCTGAGCAGCGTGGTTTTACCGGCACCGAGAAAGCCGGTGAGCAGGTCCACCGATACCCTGTTCACCGTAGCCCCCGGTCACGCCCGTCCATGGTCTCGGCCCCGTCGGCACCGAGGGCCGCCAACAGGGTCGGCGCCATGTCGATAATATCGAGCCCGTCAAGGTCCATGCCCGTAGTGGTGGCGCAGAAAAACGCGTCGTCGTAGGTGTGCATACCGGTCAAGGCGCTGCGGCCGAAAATCTCCTGCCGCCGCAGTGAGGCCTTGATGTCGAAGCCGGGGTTGAAATGCATGACCATATCGGGAGCCATCGCCGCCAGCTCCCCGTGATAAATCTCCTCACGCCAGTAGAGACGCGAGAGCGCAGGTTTTCCTTCGAAACCAACCTCCAGAAGCCCGGCCCCTATATCTTTCAATACCGACTCCGCCGAGGCCGGGTCTACACTGCCGGTGGGGTAACGACCCCGCAGGTTGAGGTAAAGGCGCCCGGGATCCATGACAAAGGCCACGCTGGTCTCGTCTATGTCGGCCACCGTTTGCGGTGGAGAGTTTTTAAATATGAGCAGACCCTGGTCGCGCAACCAGGCGTTGGGGTAGAACTCCGAATCTATGAGCATGTGGCCGTGGTCGGCCATAACAATGACAGGCACATCACCGACCGCATCCAACACCTGGCCAATGACACCATCAAGGCGGGCATAAAAATCCAGAAAACGTTGGTGGTAAGGGTCGGCCTCATCCTCCCAGGCATGCCAGAAATAGTGATGGAGGCGGTCGGTTTCCGTAACCACTCCGACAAAGAGGTCCCACGCCTCGGTGCGAGCGAGTTCGCTCAAAATCTCGCCTCGCTTTTCCAGCGTATCGAAGAGGTCGCAGAAAAACTCCTCCTTCCTCTCGTCGGCACGCACGTAGTCTACGTCGATTTTGTAGCCGGCCTCCTCAAGACGGGGCAGAAGACGGGGCGGGTAGACCGCGCGCTGTAGATTTATAGCGACAAAACCGGACACCATCAGCCCGTTCAGAGGGCGGGCCGGATAGGTTCCGGGTACATTGATGAGGGCGACCTTTCTGTCCTGGCGGTCGAGGTGGTCGAGCAGGGTAGCGCCTTTGAGGTGACTGAAATTATTAAAGTACTGCTTGAACTCTATAGGGTCGAGATCGGTGAAACCATAGATACCGTGCCGCCCCGGGTTATTGCCGCTGAGAAAGGCCGCCCACGACACACTCGAAACGGTGGGCAGGGTGGAGAGCATCGGCCCGACCGACCCCGCCTGCATGAACTCGGACAGACGCGGCATGACACCGGCAGCGGTCAAGCGACTCACCAACGGAAGGCCCACTCCGTCCAGACCTATGACTGCGGCCCGCCGACCGCCCCTTCTGCGCAGTAGGCTTTTAAGCAGCCTCACTCTCTCTCCAGTAGGCAAGCAAGTCGGCAAGCGTGGACTCAAGAGCGATGGTCGGCTCCCATCCGCTGATGTTGCGGAGCTTATCATAAGACCCGACCAACCTGCTGGCTTTGCCCCCACGGAGCCGTTTCTCCTCAACCTCGACCTTCAAATTCAGGTCCGACATGGACACGAGAGTATCGAGAATACTGGACACGATAACCGCACGACCCGAGCAAGCGTTGTAGACCTCTCCCGACCTGCCCTTCTCCCAGGCCAACGTGTAGGCACCGACCATGTCGCGGACGTCGCAAAAATCGCGTTCGGCCCTGAGGTCGCCAACACGAATCGTCGCGTCACCACCACCGGACTCACAACGTGCAACCTGGCGGGCAAAATCGCTGCACACAAAGTCGGGAGACTGGCCGGGCCCGGTGTGGTTGAAGGCGCGCACACACACCACCTGCTGGGACTCTGCCACCTCGGCGCAGGCTTCTTCGGCCCTCGCCTTGGACACCGAGTATGGGTCGCGGGGGTTTGCCGACATGCCCTCGTCGGCGCACTCAACCCCCTCGGGCAAAGGGCCATAGATGGTTCCCGAACTCACAAACAGAGTGCGGGCACCGACCCGTCCGGCGGCCTCAAGGATGTGCCTCGTACCATCGACGTTTACACGCATGACTGCCTCCGGGTCGGCAGTCGCCGTGGGAACAAAGGCTATGGCGGCGAGGTGGAATATCCCGTCCGGGCGCGCCGCTTCGGCCTGGGCCAGTACCGCTTCACGGTCGCAGACATCCACCTCTACGCCGCCGGGGCAGACCATATCCCAGGCCACGACCTCGTGGCCAAGCCCTTTTAAGTGGTCGCAAAGATAGGTGCCGGCAAAACCCGCGGCTCCGGTGACGACAAAACGCATAGCGGGCACTCAATCCCCGGCTCTTCCGTAGCGGTCTTCAAGACGGACCACATCGTCGAGTTCGGGTGTTGAGGCCTCGAGCAGGTCGACTTCGGCGCGGGCCTCGAAGCGGTGCCTGAGTCCCGGCGCTATGTGAAAAGTCTGCCCCTCGCGAATCTCGACCACCTGGGGCTCGGCTTCGGCCTCGGCCACATGCAGGAACAGGGTCCCCTTGAGCACAAAAATAGTCTCCTCTTTTACCCGGTGGTACTGGTAGCTGAGGGCCTGGCCGGCATCGATGTGCAGGATCTTGCCCACGTAGCGTCCGTTGTTCGCCCAGATCAGCTCAAACCCCCAGGGCTTGTCCACCCTCTCGGGGACTCCCCTGAGTTCATCAATGTCCATAATCACTCCCCCGGACCGGACCGGGAAGACTTCAACCGGTCGCCGTAAACATTTTCGTAGTAGTTGCGATACTCGCCGCTCTTGACCCTCTGCCACCAGGGCTGGTTATCCACATACCACTTGATGGTCTCTCCAAGGCCCTCGTCAAAATCCACCAACGGACTCCAACCCAACTCAGCACTTATCCTGGCGGCATCCAACGCATAACGACGGTCGTGGCCGGGACGGTCCTCGATGTAACGCACCATGGAGTCGGGCTTGCCGAGGGCGGCCAGTATGCGGTCGCACACATCGCGGTTGCTGAGTTCCTGTTGTGCGCTGACGTTGTAAACGCGCCCGCTCTCGCCCTTTTCCAGCGCCGTCATTATGGCCCGGCTGTGGTCGTCAACATGGATCCAGTCGCGCACGTTAAGGCCGTCGCCGTACAGAGGCAGGGACTGGTCGGCCATGGCATTGGTAATAAACAGGGGGATGAGTTTTTCGGGAAACTGCCGCGGGCCGTAATTGTTTCCACAACGGGTTATCACAGCGTCCAGGCCGTAGGTGGTCGCGTAGGCACCCAGCATAAGGTCGGCCGCGGCCTTGGACGCCGCGTAGGGACTCGACGGCGCCAAAGGACTTTGTTCGCTGAACAATCCCTCGGCACCAAGGCTCCCGTATACCTCGTCGGTTGATACCTGAACAAAGCGTACCCGCTTTTCGACGGCCACCTCCATAAGCACGCGGGCCCCACGCACATTGGTGGCGATGAAAATGTCGGGGTCGCTGATACTACGGTCGACATGAGATTCGGCAGCAAAGTTGATTATGGCGTCACAACCCTCGGCGGCCTCCCTGGCCTTCGCCGGGTCGGCAATATCCCCCTTGATGAAAGTCAGCCTGCCCGTGCCATCGAGACCTTCAAGGTTCTCAAGATTGCCGGCATAGGTAAGGGAGTCCAGTACGGTGACACTCCGTGAAGCATCGGCCAGAGCAATGCGGACAAAACTGGAGCCTATGAAGCCGGCCCCACCGCTGACGCAGAGCCTCACCAGCCCGGCCTCCACAAGCCACCGGCCGGTCCCGAACGGTCCAGCCCGGGGCGGGCCGCCCCGAGAATAGAAGTACCGAGGCCCCCTAAGCCGCCCAGTTCCACCAGAACACGGAATTGATTCTCATCGGGGTTGGCACGGCTGACAAATCCAAAGTCCACGCTCCAGCAACCACAGTCAGATTCGATTTTCAAACTGCTGCCCCTTTCCACAAAATCTGCACTAACAACGTCGTAGCGCCCCACAAACCCCACGGTGGTACGGTGACCCAGGGCCAGAGCCAGCCGCCCCTGGATGGTCTCCAACGCCCCACCGCGTACAAAGCGGTAGGCGGCCTCAAGCTTGGACGGCCTGGTGGAGACCCAGGGGGCCAGAACCCTGGCCCACCCCACCTGGGCGTTGGCTCCGGTAAGTACGTCGCTGCCCACATTATAAGACAGCGTTCCCCCCACAAACACCCCGGGGCGGGGACTTACATACAGGGTGGCATCGATGTCGGAGAAGTGGTCTGCGAGAACTCGTTGGCTGAAGTTGTAACTCTGTGCCACCGACAGGGAGGCCAGTTCGCGGGCCGGCCCCTCTTCCCCCTGCCCTATCAGCTCGCTGACAAGCCCATAACTGCCGACAGTGCGCCTGTTGCTCGCATCGTTACCGTCAAAAAGCGGCAGGCCGGCCGAACTTCCACTCCTGTGGCGCAACCTCAAAAACGGTTTAATGCGGTGTTCGAGGGAGCCGGGTCCGGACTCCATCCCCGACCACCGCCGGCCCAGGGTGGAACTCAACTCGGCGCCGGCCTCGAACACCGCCCGCAACGGGCTGGCCTGCACGCGAGCCACGAAATTGCCATCTTCGTCGAGGAGGTTGCGGTCTGCCATGCGATAGGCCCGCAACGACCCCCGTGTCCACAACGAGGTCTCAAGCGCGCCGAAACGGCCGGGGCGTTCGAGGGTAAGAACCGTGGCCAGACGGTCGCCGTCTACGCCGTGGCGGCGACGAAACGAGTCGGCAGTGCCGGCAAGCGTATAGAAAAACCCACCCGGCAAGTCGTGGTCGACCACACTCCAAAGCCGCAGGGGACGTTGCAGGGTGAAGCGGTCGGGCCCAACCAGGTCCTGATAGTAGGTGTCCTCCAGCCCATAGCTCCAGGTGCCCCGGCCGCCGGCAACCCCTACGCGGGAGACGGTATAGCGACGCGTGCGGTCGAGACGCCTGCCGGCAAAACCGGCCACCTCATCCGAGAGTACGTCGCGTAGAAACACATCGTCGCTGACGGCGAACAGGTCGGCGTAGAAACTGGTTTGCGGGTCGATGGCCTGGCGGTGGCGCAACCTCAACAGACCCCGGCTTGCGGGCACTTGGGCGCCACTGAACTGGGGCGAAACAACATTGGTGGCAGGCTCCCCGCCCACGCGGTCGTTGAAGTAGAGCGCTTCAAAGCGGCCCCCACTCCGGCGGCTGTTGCGGTATCGGTATTCCACTCCGAGACCGGCACGGGCGGCGGTCTCGATGTTGGCCGTAAGCGTAAGGTCGCGGTGTTTGTCGATGGCCCAATAGAAGGGCTGCGAGTATATGAAACCGCGCTCATCGGAAGACCCCAGGCGCGGCACCAACAGACCCGAAGTCCGGTGCATGCGGGTGGGGAAAACAGCATAGGGAATGTACAACACCGGCAGGCCTTTTATACGGAAGGTTCCGTTTTCAAGTCGTCCATAACCGTCAATCTCGACATCAAGACGCCCGCCGCCCAAAGACCAGGCGGGGCTTGTACCGGCCTCAGACCGGCAACTGCTGTAGAATCCATCCTCCACCTGGTAGCGGCGCCCGAGTTGCTTGGTGACCAGACGGCCACCGAAATGCCCGGCCCGCTGTTTCAGTTGCACGTCTACGTTCTCAAGCTGGCCGGTCTCATCGTCGATCGACAGCCAGCAACGGTCGGCCCTTACCAGCAGGTCCGGGGTCTCGAAACGGAGTCCACCCTGCCCGCTTATCCTGCCCTCCTGTTGTTCGATGGTAATGCTGTCGCCGCTGAGCTGGTTATCTCCCCACTTGACCCTTACGTTGCCCTCGGCCGACACCACCCGGCCCTCGTCTGAGTAGCTTATGGATTCAGCCTCCACCGACAATGGTTCCTCGGCCTGGGCAGACACCACCAGTGCCAAGGAGGCGGCCAGGGCCAGACCGCGAAGCGGCAAGGACAGGCTGACTCTATATTTTCTCATGGTCTGAAAAAGGATGCGCGCATCCGCCGGCGGCCTGGTAGAGTTCGGCTACCAGGAATGCGGAGCCGGTTATAAGCACACTGCCGTCGGGGGTGGCCAGAGCCAGGGCCTGTTCAAGCCCCACAAGCGCGCTCGGAGCAATGCCAACCTCCCTGTCGCAACCGGCCAGCCCACGCATGAGGTTGGGGTCGAGGCTGCGCTCTACTTCAACCGGCACCAGCACCGCCTGATCGCAGACCGGCAGCAAGGAACAAAGCATCTCCTGCCAGTCCTTGTCCATCATCACACCGAAGACCAGCACCAGCGGTCTGGCCAGGCCCAACTCGCCGATGGCCTCGACCAACGCAGCCACGGCAGCGGGGTTGTGGGCCGCATCCAACAGCACCGCCGGACTCTCGGCCACCCGTTCAAGGCGGCCGGGCCAACGCACCCGGGCTAGACCTTCGGCGATCTGTCCATCCGAGACGGGGAAACGGTGGCGGCCCGCACGCACCAGCGCAGCCGCTACCGCAGCGTTATCGGCCTGGTAACGGCCGGCCAGACCGGGGGCGGTCGGCCAGGGACCAAAATCTCTGCCCAGGCTGTGCCACGGAGAATCGACGTGGGCGGTGACCTGTCCGACCACGGCCTGGGCCTCTGCGGGCAGGGGGCCACTTATCAAGGGTACCCCGGCCTTTACGATGCCGGCCTTCTCCCTGGCGATAGAGGCAATGGAATTGCCGAGCTGGGCCGTGTGGTCCAATGACACCGAGGTGATGGCAGTGACAAAACTCTCGACCACGTTGGTTGCATCCAGACGGCCCCCGAGCCCGACTTCCATGACCGCGATTTCCACCCCCTGGCGACGGAACTCCAGAAAGGCCATCAAGGTGGCCATCTCGAAAAAAGTCAGGCTCTCACCGCTCTTCTCCATAGCCCGCCTCAGTTCGGTCGTGTGCTCGACCACCAATGCCTCCTCGATCAAACCCTCGTCAACGCGGATCCTTTCCCTAAACGAGAGCAGGTGAGGAGAGGTATAAAGACCGGTACGGTAACCGGCACCATGGTATATGCGCGCCAGCATTGCGGCCGTGGAACCCTTGCCATTGGTGCCGGCTACGTGGGCGGCGGCAAAACAACGTTGGGGGTGGCCGAGTTCTTCGAGAACCGGGCCGAGACGCTCAAGGCGGAGGTCCATGCCCAGACGTTTTTCGAGTCGGAAAAGCCAGTCTACGGTGGCCTGGTAGTCCACGGGACCTCTAAGCGGCCGCCGTCGCGTCAAGGGCGGCGGCAAGGCTGCGGACAAAACCGCCCGTTGCTTCCGGCGCACCCTCGGCACCGGCCTCCTTTATCAAACGCACCAATGCCGAGCCCACGATGACAAGGTCTCCATAGCGGGAGACTTCGGCGGCCTGCTCGGGCGTTGAGATTCCAAAACCTACCCCCACCGGTAGTTGGCTGCGGTCGCGCACTCGCCCCACCAGTTCGGCAATGCCCTCGGGGGCCTGAGCACGGGCTCCGGTAACCCCCGTGACCGAGACGAAATAGACAAACCCACTGGCCACTCTGGAAACGGCCGTTATGCGCGAATCGTCACTGGTCGGGGCGAGCAGAAAAATCCGGTCCAGGCTTTCCGAGCGGCAGGCCTTTACCAGACCCGCAGACTCTTCGGGGGGCAGGTCCACCACCAACAGACCATCGATGCCGGCCGCCCTGGCGTCACGGGCCAGGGCGGACTCCCCGTATCTGAAAAACGGATTGTAGTAGCCGAAGAGCACTATCGGTACATCGCTGTTGCGACGCACCTCGGCGGCCAACTCAAGGACGGCCGGCAGGGAAGAACCGGCGGCAAGGGCCCTCTGGCTCGCTTCCTGGATGACCGGGCCATCGGCCATGGGGTCGGAGAATGGCACCCCCAGTTCGATGAGGTCGGCGCCGGCCTCCACGGCCGCCAACACCGCCAGCCGGCTGGTTTCCATGTCGGGGTCTCCGACGCAGAAATAACACACCAGTGCCGCCCTGCCGCGCCGGCCAAGGGCATTGAGGGTAGTTGTGATGCGTGACCGTCGGGCCATCTAAAAATTCCCTCCAAGGTGTTGGGACAGAGCTTCCATGTCCTTGTCGCCCCGCCCCGAAAGGTTGACCACGATCAGACTGTCGCGTCCCATGGCGGGCGCTACGCGGACGGCGTGGGCCACCGCGTGGGCACTCTCAAGGGCAGCAATTACCCCTTCGGTACGCGCCAACAGAATCAGAGCTTCTATGGCCTCGTCATCGTTGGCCGTGGTGTACGAGGCCCGCCCCGTCTCGTGCAGCCAGGCGTGCTCGGGTCCCACCCCGGGATAATCCAGGCCCGGCGCGATCGAATGGGCTTCGCGCACCTGTCCCAACTCGTCTTGGAGCAGATAGCTTTTGTCGCCGTGGAGAACACCGATCTGCCCCTTGGTGATCGACGCCGAGTGGTGTCCCCCCTCCAGACCGTGGCCGGCAGCTTCAACGCCGACCATTGCCACCTCGGTGTCGGCTATGAAAGGATAGAACAAGCCCAGAGCGTTGCTGCCGCCGCCCACGCAAGCCACCAGCAGGTCGGGAAGGCGCCCCTCGGCCTTCAGTATCTGCCGCCTGGCCTCACGCCCTATCACCGATTGCAGGTCTCTGACCATCAACGGGTAAGGGTGGGGTCCCATGGTAGAACCGACCAGGTAATAGGTATTCTCGACATTGGTCACCCAGTCGCGCATGGCTTCGTTGATGGCGTCCTTCAGGGTGCGGCTGCCGCTATCGACCGTACGGACCGAGGCCCCCAGCAACTTCATACGAAAGACGTTGAGAGCCTGCCTTTCGATATCGGCGGCCCCCATGAAGATCTCACACTCAAAGCCCATCAGAGCCGCCACCGTGGCGGTGGCCACCCCGTGTTGGCCGGCACCGGTCTCTGCGATTATACGTTTCTTGCCCATGTGCCGGGCGATAAGACCCTGCCCCAGGGTATTGTTGATCTTGTGGGCACCGGTGTGACAGAGGTCTTCGCGCTTGAGGTAAATCCTGGCGCCACCGAGTTGCTCGGAAAGCCGTTGGGCCAAGTACAAGGGGGTCTCTCTGCCCGCGTACTCCAGGTACAGGGACTTAAGCTCCTGCTTGAAAGTCTTGTCCTTGCGGAGACCGAGATAGGCCTGCTCAAGTTCGAGCAAAGCCGGCATCAATGTCTCGGAGACAAAGCGGCCGCCAAATTGGCCAAAACGTCCCTTGCGGTCAGGCAGTACGGGCACGCTGTATGAACTCCCTTATCAATTCGTGGTCCTTGACCCCCGCCGTCTTCTCAACACCACCGGCAACATCCACCCCGAAAGGACTCAAGCGTGATACCACCGAGCCCACGTTTTGCGGATTGAGGCCGCCGGCAATCACGGCCCGGTCCAGGGGCAGACCCGCAACCGCCTCGTCCTTCCAACGCTGTCCACTGCCCCCGCCCGCGGGACTGTCAATCAATACGCGGTAGTCCGGCGACTGCAGACTGTCGGGGTTTATTTCGGCCGACCCGGCCGCCAGAGCCCTGAGGACGGGGAGCCCCCACCCTTCGGCCTCGCTTCCCATTTCCCCCCCGTGCAATTGGACGCCTCCTATACCGGTAGCTTCAATCGTCTGTTCGATGACCTCACGGCCGGCCCTTACGAAGACCCCGAATACTGTCACGGAAGAAGAAACTGCCGAAACGATAGAGGCGGCCGCTTCGCGCGTACAGAAACGCGAACTGCCCGCATAAAAGTTAATACCCACCGCATCAGCCCCAGCATCTACGGCAGCCAGCGCATCTTCGGCCATGGTAACGCCGCATATTTTGATCCATAGGCTCACCGCTCGAACATCCTGGCCAGGGCAGAACCCGGGTCCCGGGCCGCCATGAAAGCCTCGCCGATAAGAAACCCCTTAACCCCGAGGTCCTCGAGTTGGCCAAGTTCGGCGGGGTCACTCAAGCCGCTTTCCGAAACCAATACGGCCCGCCCACCGGCCAGTGGGACAAGACGGCGGGTCACCTCGGTTGAGGTCTCGAAGGTCTGCAGATTGCGGTTGTTTATACCAACCAGGGAAGCACCGGCCTCGAGTGCCCTTTCCAACTCGTCCTGGTCGTGCACTTCGCTCAGCACGTCGAGGCCTTCGTCGTGGGCAGCGGCCAGGAGTTCGCAAAAAAGATCCTGCTCAAGAACCGCAACAATGAGAAGCACGGCGTCCGCCCCCGCCGCCCGTGCCTCGGTTATCTGATAACGGTCGATGGTAAAGTCCTTGCGCAAAAGCGGCAGCGACGAAGACTCACGGACGGCCCTGAGGTCGGCCAGGGAACCCTCAAAGAACGGCCCGTCGGTCAGTACCGACAAACAAGTGGCACCGGCCCGCTGGTAGGACGCAGCGTGGGCGGCGGCATCAAAATCGGCACGTATAACCCCCTTGGACGGCGAGGCCTTCTTGATCTCAGCAATTATGCAGCGCCCGGGGCTGTCGGCTATGGCTTTGGCAAAGCCCCGGCGGGGTTGCTCCCAGAGGTCGCCGGCACGCAACTCTTCGGCCGACACCCGGCTTCTGGCCAGGGCCACCTCGTCACGCTTGGCCTCGATGATACGGTCGAGAATCACCCGCCGAGTTCCTGGCTGAGGCCGACAAAAGAATCGAGCACCTCAAGGGCAAGCCCCTCGGCCAGCACAGAGGCGGCCTTGGCCACCCCGTCTTCAAAAGACCCGCAGCAACCGCTTATCCAGATAGCCGCAGCGGCGTTGAGTTGCACGGCACGGGCAGGCGCCGATTCCTTACCGGCCAGGATCTCCCGGATAAGGGCGGCATTGCCCTCGGCATCGCTACCGAGAAGTTCCGACATGGAACAGGTCTCCACCCCCACCTCGGCCGGGTCGAGGCTGTAGCTGCGCCGCCGGCCGTCGGCGACCTCCACAACCAGCGTGGGCCCGACGGCCGAAATCTCATCACTACCGTCGGCACCGTGGACCACCAGAGCCCTTCTGGTGCCGAGACTCTGCAGCGCCTCGGCCACCGGTTCCAGCCAGTCGGCCGAGAACAGGCCGAGAAGTTGGCAGTCGGCACCGGCCGGGTTGGAAAGCGGACCGATTAAGTTGAACAGGGTACGAAAGCCGAGTTCGCGACGCACGGGCGCCACGTGCTTTACGGCCGGGTGATAGATGGGTGCGAACAGGAAAGCTATGCCGGTCTCCTGCAGGCAACGGGCGGCTTGGTCGGGACCAAGGTCGATGCGTGCGCCCAGGGCTTCGAGCACATCGGCGGCCCCCACCTTGCCCGAGGCCGCGCGGTTACCGTGCTTGGCTACCCGGGCACCGGCGGCCGCGGCCACAAAAGCGGTGGCCGTAGATATATTAAAAGTCCCCAGGCCATCGCCACCGGTACCGCAGGTGTCCAGCAGGGAGCCCTCGACATCCACCTTTACGGCCCGCGCCCGCATGGCCTTTACCGCGGCCACCAGTTCGGTAACCGTCTCCCCCTTCACTCTCAAGGCCGCGAGGAAGGCCGCCATTTCCACCGCACTGGCCTGGCCGTCCATGATCACACCCACGGCGCTCTCCATCTCGCCGGCTTCCAGGTCGCGACCCTCGGACAACAGCGCCAACACTTCCTTCATAACCGTCACACCGGAACCTCCATATCGCGGGCCTTTTCCAGGGCGAGCAGCATCGCCGCTCCCTTCTCTTCGCATTCGGCCTGTTCTCTGGTCGGATACGAATCGGCCACAATGCCGGCGCCCACCTGTAGATAAACCATGTCGTTTTTGATCAGCACGGTACGTATGGCGATGGCGGTATCCATGTTGCCGCGAAAATCCAGATAACCTATTGCCCCGCCATAAATGCCCCGGCGTGTGGTTTCGAGTTCCTCGATGATCTCCATGGCCCTCACCTTGGGCGCGCCACTGAGGGTGCCGGCGGGAAAAGTCGCACGGAAGGCATCGATGCGGTCCGCGCCCTCTTTCAAGCGGCCGGAAACGTGGGAAACAATATGGTTGACGTGAGAATAACGCTCCACTGTCATCTGTTCCTCTACACACACACTGCCTATCTCTGAGACCTTGCCGACATCGTTGCGGGCGAGGTCCAGGAGCATGACGTGCTCGGCCTGCTCTTTGGGGTCAGCAAGCATGGCCTCCACCAGGCGGCGGTCCTCGTCCTCGTCGCGACCCCGGCGAGTGGTCCCGGCTATGGGCCTGACCACAATATTCTTACCCTCAACCCTGACCATGACCTCGGGGGAGGCCCCCACCACGGTCTCCTGGCCAAGGTCGAGATAGTACATATAGGGAGAGGGATTGATGGTACGCAGGGCCCGGTAAATGGAGAACGGGTGGGAGGAAACCGGCTGGGAATAGCGCTGGGACAGGACGACCTGAATGATATCGCCGGCGCGGATGTACTCCTTGGCTCTCTCCACGGCCTGCCCGTACTGGCCGGGGCTGAGGTTTGAGGTCGGCGGTCCCGGCGGCCCTCCCAATGGCGGCGGCGGTGGCACCAGCGGGGCCGAACGCAGGCACTCGATGGTCTCGTCGATGGAGGCGATGGCCTGGTCATAGGCCTGGCCGGCATCGACGCCGGCATGGCACAGGGCCATGCTCACCACCTTCATGGTGCGGCTGACGTTGTCGAAAAGGATAAAATTGTCGGCCACTACACCGGCTATGTCGGCCACCGACAGGTCGTCCTCGGTGTCCAGCGGCAGGTTCTCCACCGTGCGTATAAGATCGTAGGCCAGGTAGCCGACAAAACCACCGGCAAAGCGGCCCAACCCGGCCGTCTCGGCCTGCTTGAAAGGCTCAAGCACTGAGGCCAGACAATCCAGGGGGTCTCCTTCGAGTACACGACTTGAACCGTCGCGGTGGTTTACTTCAAGACGCCCGCCCTCGGCCCTCAACGTCATCAATGGGTTGGTACCCAGAATACTGTAGCGCCCCCAGCGGTTGCCCCCCTCCACGCTCTCCAGCAAGAACCCCTGCCCCCCACGGTGGAGCTTGAGGAAAGCGGACACCGGGGTGTCCTGGTCCGCGGCGATCTCCTTGAAGACGGGGATGGTGTTGACCTGCTCGGCCAGAGCAGAGAACTGACTGGGTCCGGGTGTTACCTGCATGGCTCAGTAAACGGCAACGTAGGCCTGTTCCAACCCCAACTCGGTGCGACATTGCTCGAGAGTCTTGCGGGCATCGACAACGCTCTCGTAGTGACCCACTCTGACCTGGTACCAACGACCGTTGTCGTCACTGTCGGGGGTAACAAAAGCGTCATAGCCCCGCTTGCGTAGCTGTGAGGCCAGGTCGTCTGCTTCCTTGCGGCTACGGCTGGCCTGCACCTGTACGGTGTACCTGGCTACTCTCTCGGCCACCTTGGCCACGGGAGGCCTGGGTGGCTGGGGGATAGGACGAGCCACCGCCGGACTTTCTTCATGGCTGGCGACGGGATCGGCAACGGGAACGCGGGCCACCTCGGGGCCGGCGGCGGCATGGCGAGAGGCCACGTCGCGGCCCACATAGAATCCCAGCAGGAATACTAAAACCGAGGTGACCAGAAAGCTGGCGGCCAAGGCCACCAACTCAAATGTACTGAAACGAAACTGCCCCCTGCCTCCCGGCATCGACCCCTACCTCCTACATCCGCTCCGGCGTCCCCACTCCTACCAACCTCAGAGCCCGGCCAATCACCTGTTTGACCGCCGTCACGAGTAACAGACGGGCCACCGTCAGATCGGCATCATCGGAGACGCAACGATTACGAGTATAGAAGCGGTGAAAGTCGCCCGCCAGTCGTTGGGCATAAAATACTATGCGGTGGGGCTCCAGGCTGTTGGCGGCAGCCTCGACAATGGCCGGGAATTCGTCGAGAACCCGGATCAATCCAATCTCATCGGCATTGCCCAATCTGGCCACAGCCTGGTCCGAAGGTTCGGGGACCGCGATGCTCTTTTCCGAGGCCGAACGGAATATACCGGCTATACGGGTGTGGGCGTATTGCACATAAAACACCGGGTTTTCGGCACTTTGACGGCGGGCCAGCTCCAGGTCGAACTCAAGCTGGGCATCTGATTTCCGCATCAGGAAAAAGAACCTGGCCAGGTCCGGACCGACTTCGTCAAGTACGTCGGCCAGGGCCACAAACTCTCCGCTACGCTTGCCCATACGCACCGGCTCACCGTCGCGGGTGAGATTGACCATCTGCACAAGGACCACCGAGAAGCGGTCGGCATTCTCCCCCAAGGCCTCCAGACCCGCCTCGATCCTTTTTACGTAGCCGTGGTGGTCAGCCCCCCACACATCTATAATCCAATCCCATCCCTGCCTGAGTTTCTCACGATGGTAACCGATGTCACTGGCAAAATAGGTCAGCTCACCGTTGCTTTTGACCAGCGCACGGTCTTTGTCGTCGCCAAAACCGGACGACCTGAACCAACGCGCACCATCCTTGTCGTAAACGTGGCCAGCCGAGGCCAGGGCTTCGATGGCCTCGTCCACCTTGCCGGATTCGCGCAGCGCACACTCGCTCGTGTATGCATCAAAGTCCACGCCGAAACGGTCAAGGTCCGAACGTATAACCTCAAGCATACGCGCGCCAGCATACCCGGATAAAGCCTCCACCGCCTCATCCTGGTCCGCATCCAGCCAACGCTTACCGTCACGTTCCAGGATCTCAGCGGCCAGGTCTTTGATGTACTCGCCCGGATAGCCGTCGTCTGGAAACGGCGAGTCCTCACCACACAGCTCTCGGTAGCGGACAAGCACCGAGCGACCGAGAACTTCCATTTGTCTACCGGCGTCGTTGACGTAATATTCACGCGACACTTGGTAGCCGGCGGCGGCAAGGATACGGGCCAATGCATCACCGGTAGCGGCGCCACGGCCGTGGCCTATATGCAAAGGGCCGGTGGGATTGGCAGAGACGAATTCCACCTGCACCTTGAGTCCGCGGCCACAGTCAACCGAACCGTAGGAATCGCCGGCCTCCAGAACCTCAAGCAACCGCCCCCGCCAGGCCGAAGCACTCAGCGTAAGGTTCAAAAACCCCGGGCCGGCAACTTCGGCCTCGGCTATAAGACCTTCGGGGTCGTGGAGGTGGTCAATTATGGCGGCGGCTATGTCGCGCGGGGCCTGGCGGGCCTGGCCCGCAAGCAGCATGGCTATGTTGCTTGCAAGCTCACCATGGCCGGCCTCACGGGGGGCCTCAAGAAGCGGTTCGGGCAGGTCACCCTCGATGGTAAAGCGGCCGGCTTGTCGCGCGCGCTCCAACGCGTCACGAACCAGAGCTCTTACAAGATCTCGCACAGCCAGACCGCTGCTGCGCCTCGCTTAACTCTGGTCCGTATCGCCGGCGACGCTGCGCTCGGTCAACTCGACCACCGACATGGCCGCATTGTCACCGGTACGCTTGCGGCCGAGCTTGGTGATTCGTGTGTATCCGCCTGGACGGCTGGCAAACCCCGGCGCCAGCTCATCAAAGAGACGCTTGAGCGCGGCATCGGTGCGAATGAAACGCCTGGCTCGGCGACGCGAAGCCAAGGTGCCCTTCTTTCCCAAGGTGATCATCCTGTCGGCCCAACGCCGCAGTTCCTTGGCCTTGGCATCCGAGGTGGTAACCCGTCCGTGTACAATCAGAGAGGTAACCATGTTACGGAACATGGCTTTGCGATGGGTCGAATTACGGCCCAGCTTGCGACCGGATTTGAGGTGGCGCATGGCTAGGCCTGCCCCTGCTCCAGCCGCATACGGTCCAATTCCTCACGGCCCGGGAAGTTGTTCAGCCTCAAGCCCAACGACAATCCCATATCCGTAACAAGCTCCTTGATCTCAAGGAGGGACTTGCGGCCAAAGTTTTTGGTCTTGAGCATTTCGGATTCGGTCCTCTGTACCAGCTCGCCGATATACTTGATGTCGGCATTTTGCAGGCAGTTTGCAGAACGCACCGACAAATCGAGTTCATCAACACAACGGAACAGCTCTTCATTGAAGCTTTCGGCTGCCGGCTCTTCCACGGCGTCCTGGGCTTCGAGTTCTTCAACGTCGAAGTTTATGAGTACCGAGGCCTGGTCCTGCAAAATGCGGGCAGCAACGGCCACGGCATCGTCGGGCCGCACTCCACCGTCTGTCCAGATCTCCAGGGTCAACTTGTCATAGTCGGTTCTCTGCCCAACCCGGGCACCGGTAACTGTAAAATTCACCTTGCGAACCGGAGAAAATGCGGCATCCATAGCTATGGTTTCAACGGCCATGTCTTCCTCACCGTTACGATCCGCGGACACGTAACCGCTCCCACGCTTGACCACCATTTCCATACGAAGCTTGGCCCCGGACGTAAGCGTGGCGATATGTTGTTGCGGGTTGAGAACCTCAACGTGAGACCCGAAGTTGATGTCACCCGCGGTGACCGCCCCTTCCTTGTCGGCCTCGAGCAACGCTTCGTGACGCTGCCCTTCGTGGATCTTCAGGCGTACCTCTTTGAGGTTGAGCACGATGTCAGTGACATCTTCGGTTACTCCATCGACCGTCGAGAACTCGTGCAACACCTTGTCGATTTTCACCGAGGTGATGGCCGCCCCCTTGAGCGACGACAGCATGATCCGCCTCAGGGCACTCCCCATCGTAGTTCCAAAGCCTCGCTCACAGGGCTCAAGCTCAAACTTGCCGTACTTGTCCTCCAGTACCCTGATCTCAAGTTTCGGCTTAATAAGGTCTTTCCAATTGTCCAGCATTCAGTTGCCTCCTGTACACCCCGGTGGTGTACATTGATTCGTCTATTTCGAGTAGAGCTCCACGATCAACCGTTCATTGATCGGCATGGTAAGCTCTTCGCGTTCGGGTAGTTTTGTGACACGGCCGGTGAAGGATTCTGCGTCCATCGACAACCAGGTCGGCACCCCCCGCCTTTCCGACATTTCTATTGCATGTGAGAACACCGTTTTACTCCGGCTTTTCTCCCGTACTGAAATCTCATCCCCCTGCTTGGTCAGGTAAGATGGAATATCCACGCGTTTGCCATTGACCGTAAAGTGCCGGTGCTTGATGAGTTGGCGCGCCTCGGCCCGTGATGTAGCCAGCCCGAAACGGTAGACCATATTATCCAGCCGCCGCTCCAGGAGCGTAAGCAACACCTCACCGGTCACGTCGCGCGAGCGCTCGGCCATCACGAAGTAGCGCCGGAACTGCTTCTCCAGCAATCCGTAGGTGCGCTTGAGACGCTGTTTTTCCCTCAACTGCACTGCGTATTCCGAAATCTTACGCCTACGTCCCTGGCCATGCTGACCGGGGGCGTAGTTACGGCGTTCGATGGCGCACTTGTCGGTATAACAACGGTCGCCTTTCAGAAAGAGCTTCATTCCTTCGCGCCGGCACAACCGGCACACCGGATCTGTATATCTAGCCACTCTTGTATCCCTCGCTCACACTCGCCTCTTTTTGGGCGGGCGGCATCCGTTGTGGGGCAACGGGGTCACGTCACGGATTGCCTTGATGTGCAGTCCCGCCGCGCCCAAAGCGCGTACGGCCGACTCTCGGCCGGCACCGGGCCCCTTAATCAAAACCGTCACCACACGCATGCCCATTTCAATAGCCTGGCGGGCAGCCTCCTGGGCGGCCTGCTGCGCCGCAAACGGGGTTCCCTTACGGGAGCCCTTGAACCCGGCCGAACCGGCGCTACTCCATGTAACCACATTGCCGGCGGGGTCGGTTATCGTAATCGCCGTATTGTTGAAGGTCGCACGCACATAGGCCACACCTTCGGTAACCGTACGCTTGCTCTTGCGCCGTCGTGTCGCGGCCGAAGCCGCGGTCTGCTGTCTTGGCTGTCTTGCCATCTATAAGCTACTCCGTCCTACCTTTTGGCGGTCTGTTTCTTGCCCGCTATCGCCTTGCGCGGACCCTTGCGGGTACGTGCATTGGTGCTGGTGCGCTGCCCACGCACCGGCAGGCCACGTCTGTGGCGCAGACCCCTGTAACACCCCAGATCCATGTAACGCTTGATGTTCTGCGCAATTTTGCGCCTCAGGTCCCCTTCGACCTCATAGTTAGTGTCGATCTCACCACGTATGGCATTAATCTCGCTATCGTTAAGGTCCTCGGGTTTCTTGGCTCCATCGACACCCGTGGACTCGACAATCTTGCCCGCCGCGGTGCGGCCTATCCCGAATATGTAGGTAAGCGCGATATCCATGCGCTTGCCGTTGGGAAGATCTACGCCAGCTATTCTAGCCATCCTTGCTCCTTACCCCTGACGCTGCTTGTGGCGGGGGTTTTTACAGACCACACGGATCACACCGTGGCGCCGTACGACCTTGCAGTCCTTACACATTTTCTTGACTGATGCTCTGACTTTCATTGCTGGTCCTCTTCACACCCGGGTTAATATTTCCGGACCTTGCTCCGTTATCGCTACGGTATGTTCAAAATGAGCCGCACGCCGGCCGTCCAGCGTAACGGCAGTCCAACCGTCCTCTTCAACTCTGACCTCGGGAGAGCCAAGGCTGATCATAGGCTCGATGGCTATAACCATCCCCGCCTTGAGCCTTCGACCCCTGCCGGCCACACCATAATTGGGCACCTGGGGATCCTCGTGCAGGGCCCGGCCAATGCCGTGTCCCACAAAATCGCGGACTACCCCGAAGCCGTCGGACTCGGCCACCGTCTGGACGGCCGCACCAACATCCCCCAGGCGCTCACCTGCACGCAGGTGATCAATTCCCGCGTGCATCGAACGTTCGGTAACCTCGAGCAACCGTCGGGCTTCCTCGTCTATACCACCCACCGCCACGGTCAGTGCCGAATCGCCGTAATAGCCATCATACTCGACACCGAAATCCAGGCTCAATATGTCGCCTTCCTTCAAGGTGCGGTCCGATGGTATGCCGTGTACCACTTCTTCGTTTATCGACGTGCACAGGACCGCGGGGAAGACGGCATCGCCCACCCGATAATTTTTAAATGCCGAGCGGCACTGCCGTTGCTCAATCATACGCTCGGCCTGGCGGTCGAGTTCCGCCGTGGTCACACCGGGACTGACCTTCTCGGCCACAGCACAGAGTATTTCGGCCACAATGGCGCTGGGCCTGCGCATTTTATCGATCTCGGCAGGCGACTTAAGCTCGATCATCGTTGCTCCCTACTGCCGTCAGAATACGCGAACAGACCTCGGCCGGTGCACCGCTGCCGTCGACCCCCCTCAAAAGCCGACGGAGCTCGTAGAATTCGGTCAGGGGTAAGGTTTCTTCGCGATACACGGCCAACCGTTTCTTGATGGTATCCTCGCGGTCGTCGTCCCTCAGCTCCAATGCCCCACCACAATCGTCGCAGAGGTCGGCCCGGACCGGGGGATTGAAGACCGTGTGATACAGCCGGCCACAGTCGGAACATCCGCGCCGCCCGTTCAGGCGGGCCACCAACTCCGGCTCCGGTACTTTCAGCTCCACAACGTGGTCGAGGGGGCTGCTGCTGCCATCGAGTATGCCCTCCAACTCCGAGGCCTGGTATTCGGTCCTGGGAAACCCATCGAAGAGAAAACCCGCGCGACAGTCCTCGGCAACAATCCTCTCGCGTACCAGGGTGAGAACGAGTTCGTCGGGCACCAGGCTGCCACTGGCCATATAGCCCCTGGCCACCTCGCCACACTCGGCGCCGGATTTGACGGCCTCGCGCAGCAAATCCCCGGTGGAAATGTGGGGTACGCCAAGCCGCTGTTTGACCACAACCGCCTGGGTGCCCTTTCCTGACCCCGGTGGGCCCAGAAGTATGATTCGCGTCGGCACTCAGGACCGCCCCCTGACTTTACCCTTCTTCATAAAGCCCTCGTAGCTGCGCTGAATGAGGTGCGATTGCATTTGGGCAACCGTGTCTATTGCCACCCCGACTACGATAAGCAAAGCCGTGCCGCCAAAGAAGAAAGGAACATTAAACTGCGCGATAAGAATGGTCGGGATGACGCATACTACCGAAACGTAGATTGCCCCACCCAGGGTAATGCGGGTCAGAATCCTGTCGATATACTCAGCCGTGCGGCGACCGGGGCGAATGCCGGGAATAAAACCGCCGTTCTTCTGCATGTTTTCGGCAACGTCATTGGGGTTGAAAGTGACCGCCGTGTAGAAATAGCAAAAGAAAATAATTGCTGCGACGTAGATGACATTGTAGACCATGCCCCCCGGCTGCAGATAGTCGGCCATTCGCTGCACCATCGGAGTCTGAACGAACTGGGCAATGGTGCCTGGAAAGATGAGCAACGAGGAGGCGAAAATCGGCGGTATCACCCCGGCCGTGTTGACCTTTAATGGCAGATGGGTCGATTGGCCACCGTACATCTTACGACCAACCACCCGCTTGGCGTACTGAACCGGGATACGTCGTTGACCACGCTCGACAAATACAATCGTGGCCACCACGCCCACCATGAACACAAGCATGATCGCGGCCGCAAGCACGCCGAGTTCCCCCTGGCGGACATAGCTGAAACTGTTGGTCAGTGCCGAAGGGATAGCGGCAACGATACCCGCGAAAATGATCAGGCTGATGCCGTTACCTATTCCCCTCTCGCTGATCTGTTCGCCCAGCCACATGATAAAGGCCGTACCGGCAGTGAGCGTGAGCATGGTCATCAGACGGAATTGCCAACCCGGGAAATAAACAACCGAGCCACCCCCGGGAGTGCGGATCTGTTCAAGTCCCATTGAAATGAACACGGCCTGCACCAGAGCAAGGGCGATAGTACCGTAGCGGGTATACTGGGTTATCTTGCGACGCCCCTGTTCCCCCTCCTTCTGCAAACGCTCAATATAGGGAACCACCACGGTCATAAGTTGGAGGATAATAGAGGCCGAGATGTAGGGCATAATGCCCAGCGCAAAGATGGAGAAGCGCTCAAGTGCCCCTCCGGAAAAAAGGTTGACCATGCCAAAGACCGTAGCCTGGGCGGCACGGAAGTATTCGCTGAGAGCCTGCCCGTCTATGCCCGGAGTGGGGATGGCCACACCGAGACGATAAACAGCCAGCATCGCCAGGGTAAAGACCAGGCGGCGGCGTAGCTCGGGAACGCGGGGAACGTTTTGTATTCCCTCAAACACTCAGCCCTTCTCTCCTTCACCTACCGGCTTGAGTGCTTCGACCTGTACGCTGCCACCGGCCGCGGTTATGGCGTCGCGGGCAACCACGGAAAAAGCATTGGCCGTGACCACCAGCTTACGGTCGATCTTGCCACGCCCGAGAATCTTGACGGGAAGTTTGCGTTTGACCAGACCGGCCTCTTTCAAGGCGGCAATGTCGACCACCGCTCCGTCTTCAAAACGCAGAAGTTCTTCGAGGTTAACGACCTGGTAGGCAACCCTGAACGGATTTTTGAAGCCGTGTTTGGGCAAGCGGCGGGCAAGGGGCATCTGTCCACCTTCAAAGCCAATCCTACCCTTGGACCCGGCCCTGGCCCCAAAACCCTTATGACCGCGACCGGCAGTCTTACCCAGACCCGAGCCAGGGCCACGACCACGGCGCTTACGTTTCCGGCGCGAGCCCGGCACCGGCTTCATCGAATCAAGTCTCATCTATACCTCCACCCGAACCAGATGTTCGACTTTACGGATCATGCCCAGGATTGGCGGCGTATTACGCAAGATCACCGACCTTCCACGCCTCTTCAATCCGAGTCCCCGCAAGGTGGCCCGCTGCCTTTTCGTGCACCCACTGAAGCTGCCCTCGAGAGTCACACGCACCATCTTTTCTCCGTTGTTGGGCACGACGGTCTCAGCGAATTTCGCTGACCTTCTTGCCCCGCGCCGCGGCGATATCGCCGGGCAGGTACATCTGCTCGAATCCATCAAGCGTGGCCTTAACCATGTTGTGAGGGTTGTGCGACCCAAGGCACTTAGTCAGTACGTTTTCTATACCGGCCAATTCCACAATCGCCCTTATGGCACCGCCGGCGACAATTCCGGTACCCGGCCCAGCCGGCTTGAGCATGACTTTGCCGGCACCAAAGTGCCCTTTGACCGCATGCGGGATGGTCCCTTTCAAAATCGGCACACGAACCATACTCTTGCGTGCCTTCTCCATGCCTTTACGGATTGCCTCGGGCACTTCCTTGGCTTTGCCAACCCCGTAGCCGACGCCGCCGACACCGTCGCCGACCACTACCAACGCCGTAAAGCCGAACCTGCGGCCACCCTTTACGACTTTTGCCACGCGGTTGATGTGAACAACGCGTTCCTTAAGGTCGAGCCCTTCGGGGCTTCTCAATGCAGTTGTTTCTCTTCTAGCCAATGCTTCGGTTCTCCCTCGGTTTCCAGACCTAAAGCTTAAGTCCGGCCTCGCGTGCCGCGTCGGCCAAGGCCTTTACGCGGCCGTGGAACTTGTACCCGGCACGGTCCATGACGACATTGTCGATGCCGGCCTTCTTACACTTTTCGGCAATATTACCGCCCACCTGCCGGGCAACATCCACAGTCAAAGCGCCCTTGTCCGCCTGCGATGATGCGGAGGCGAGAGTGCGACCACTCTGGTCGGAAATGACCTGCACGTAGATAGCCCGGTTGGAACGGAACACTGCCAAACGCGGTTTGGCGTCCGTGCCTTTCGATTTGCGTCTTATGCGCTGTTTCCTGCGAATCCGCGCCACGCGTTTCAGTTTGGAATCACCCATGTCTATTCCCTCGTCTAACCACCGGAACCCGCCGCGGCCTTACCTGCCTTGCGCCTTACCTGCTCGCCCGCATAGCGGATCCCCTTGCCCTTGTAAGGTTCGGGGGGCCTCAGTTTGCGTACCCCGGCGGCCACTTCACCCACCAACTGGCGGTCTATCCCGGAAATCGTAATGGCGGTTTGTCCATCGACCTTGGCACTTATGCCTTCGGGCAACTGGTAGGCAATGGGATGTGAGTAGCCGAGGGTAAGATTCAAAACGTTACCCTTGGCTTCGGCGCGGTACCCCACCCCCTGAATCTCCAGCTTCTTGTCGAAACCCGAACTCACGCCCTCAACCATGTTGGCCACCAACCGGCGCATGAGACCATGGATCGCACGGTGCTGGCGGCTGTCGCTAGCACGCTCGATCACCACCTGCTCGGACTCCTGGGTCAGCGTCATACCCTCGAGTAGCGGGGTGCTGAGTTCTCCCTTGGAACCCTTGACCTGGACCAAGCCGTTTTCCATCTTGACCGTAACCCCCGAGGGCAGGGGGATGGGCATTTTACCTATACGCGACATTTCACCAGACCTTGCAGATAACTTCGCCGCCGACATTGCGGCGCCGGGCCTCACGGTCAACGAGCAGGCCCGCAGGTGTCGACAGGATACTTACACCCAGCCCGAGTCTGACCCGGGGGGCATCGGCAGCACCGGAATACACCCTCAGACTCGGCCGGCTCTCCCTGGAAATACCGCTGATGACGGGGGCTCCCGCTTCGGTGTAGGCCAGAACAAGAGTTATTTTCTTGCCGGGGCCGTCCTCGGCCACCGACACTTCGCGGATATAGCCTTCGGAAACGAGCACCCGGCAGATCTGCTCCTTTACACGAGACCAGGGAATTTCGGCCCTTTCATGGCGTGCCGAAGAGGCGTTTCTTATGCGTGTGAGCAAGTCGGCTATGGGATCGGTCATCGTCATCGTCGTTACCTCACCAACTAGCCTTAACCAGCCCGGGGATCAGGCCTTGTAGAGCCATCTCGCGTAGACATATGCGGCACAAACCAAAACGCCGATAGACGCTGCGCGGCCTCCCACACTTCTGACACCTGCTGTACCCGCGCGAGCTGAACTTGGGCTTACGCGCGGCTTTTATCTTCAGACATTTTTTGGCCACTTACTCTCTCCTAACCTGTCCGTTCAGTCCCTGAGCGGCACACCAAAACGCTTGAGCAGGGCCAGTCCCTGTTCGTCGTTGTTGGCGGTAGTCACCAGGGTGATGCTCAACCCCAGAGTTTTCTCGACTTTATCGAGATCCACTTCGGGGAATATCACCTGTTCTCTGATCCCCATCGTGTAGTTGCCACGCCCGTCGAAGGCCCGCGGGTTGAGACCCCTGAAGTCCCTCACACGGGGCAGTGCCACGTTGATCAGACGGTCAAAAAACTCGTACATGCGGGTACGTCTCAGCGTAACGGCAACGCCGATGGGCATGCCCTCTCTGAGTTTGAAGTTGGCTATGGCTTTGCGCGCCCGTGTCACCAACGGTTTCTGGCCGGCGATACAGGTCATCTCTTCAACCGCACGATCCATTATTTTGGGGTTCTGTACCGCCTCGCCCAGTCCCATATTCAGTACGATACGGTCCAGACGCGGCACAGCCATGACCGAACTCAGGCTGAACTCCTGCTTGAGTTCCTCTCGGATCTCTTCTTCGTAACGCACCTGCAGACGCGGTTTCTGATTGCTCGCCTTCTTGCTCACGCCTTGTCTATCGCCTCCCCACAAGAGCGGCACACACGCACACCACCGCCCTGCTCAAGCCGCTTGCGGCCTACCCGTGTGGGTTTGTTGCAGGCCGGGCACAGCAGCATGACGTTAGACACCGCTATCGGGGCCTCCTTTTCAATAATGCCGCCAGGCTGTTGGGGGCCAGCCCCCTTCTGGTGCCGCTTGATCATGTTGATACGCTCGACCAGTACTTTCTCTCTGTCGCCGAGAACGCGCACGACCTTTCCCGTCTTGCCACGTTCTTTGCCGGCTGTAACGATCACCGTATCGTCTTTTTTGAGGCTGTTCTTCATTCTGAATACGGTTCCTCAGAGCACTTCCGGTGCGAGCGAGATAATCTTCATGAACTTCTTCGCCCTGAGTTCGCGAGCCACGGGCCCGAATATACGAGTACCCACCGGCTCTCCCTGTTTGTCCACGATCACGGCTGAGTTGGTGTCAAAACGGATGTAACTTCCGTCGCTGCGCCCCACCTCTTTGACTGTGCGTACAACCACCGCACGTACGACCTCACCCTTGGACACCTTGCCTCCCGGGGTGGCTTCCTTTACGGCGACAACGATCACATCACCCACGCGTGCGTAGCGGCGCCGGGTGCCCCCAAGCACCTTTATGCAAAGTACCTTCTTCGCACCGGAGTTATCGGCAACGTCCAAGACTGTTTCTGCAGAAACCATCGAATTATCCCGTGACGGGCACCTCGCCCAGAGCTTTCTTGATGATGCTGCGCAGACGCCAGCGTTTATTTTTGCTGAGGGGGCGGGACTCGGCGATGACCACGCGGTCTCCCACCCGACACTGGTTCTCTTCGTCGTGCACCATGTAGCGCTTGCTGACGTCGAGGAACTTCCCGTAGCGGCGGTGACGAATACGGCGACTGACCGAAACCACGGCGCCCTTGTCCATCTTGTCACTTACGACCACACCCTCGCGGGTTTTGGTCAGGGCTTTCACGTTCTCACTCATAGACCTTCTTTCCTACCCTCGTACTTCTTCTCTTCGAGCACCGTGAGCAGACGGGCCAGGTCGCGCTTGGCCTTGCCCAGTGTCGTAGTTTTGTCGAGCCGACGGGCGTGCCGCTGCATGTTGAGGCGTCCCACTTCCCGCTTCATTTCCTCGCCTTTGGCCTTGAGTTCAGCCTCACTCATCGACCTCAGTTCTCTAGCCAGCATGATGTTCACCATCCCTGATACAGAAACGTGTCGACATAGGGAGTTTGTGCGATGCCAGCCTCATGGCCTCACGGGCCAACTCGGGGCTCACCCCTTCCAGCTCAAAAAGCATGCGTCCCGGCTTCACCGGCGCACACCACCCCTCGGGAGAGCCCTTGCCTTTACCCATGCGAACCTCGGCGGGCTTCTTGGTAAAGGTCAGGTCGGGGAATATCCTTATCCACACCCGGCCCCCACGTTTGATGTGCCTGGTGATCGCAATACGGGCGGATTCTATCTGCCTGGCGGTGATACGGGCCGGGGCGGTGGCCATCAGGCCATAATCGCCAAAAGCCAGGGTATTGCCCCTCCAGGCCAAACCGTTGGTACGGCCTTTGGCCTTGTGCATCTTGCGGTGTTTGGTTTTTTTAGGTTGAAGCATAGCCATCTACATACCCGCCGCAGTCTTGTGGTCATCCTGGAGACGCGAGGCTTTCTCTCCGCGGTATACCCAGACTTTGACGCCGATAACGCCAAAGGTGGTTGCCGCTACGGCCAGTCCGTAATCAATATCGGCTCTTAATGTGTGCAGGGGCACTCTACCCTCGCGATACCATTCAGTTCTCGCGATCTCGTGTCCGCCAAGTCTGCCGCCGCACTGCACGCGGACGCCCTGTGCGCCCATACGCATGGTGCGGGCCACGCTCTCCTTCATGGCACGACGAAACATGATGCGCCTTTCCAACTGCATCGCGATGTTCTCGGCAACCAACTGGGCATCGAGGTCGGGACGGCGAATTTCATGAATCTCGATGTAGGTCTTCTCGCCGGCCATGC
>JAYGCL010000060.1:0-33057 GCA_046583365.1 Deltaproteobacteria bacterium | reverse complement strand
CACCGACAAACCAGCGGTGCCGAGTTTTGAGAAGGCTGGCTACTTCTCAAATGGGCAATCCATAAGACACCTTGTCTGGTTGTCGGTCTTGAGTTTCGGACTTTACGAGGTCTACTGGTTCTACCGTAATTGGAGAGCCCTTGCC
Source organism: Deltaproteobacteria bacterium (assembly GCA_046583365.1). Classification (GTDB taxonomy): domain Bacteria; phylum Desulfobacterota; class Binatia; order UBA1149; family CAYXZP01; genus JAYGCL01. The sequence continues at coordinate 32,912 of JAYGCL010000060.1, read as the reverse complement.
GAGCATACGGGCATGGACCTGAAGGCGGGTTGGAGAACCCTCGGCCTTTTAGTCCCGGTGGTAAATGTGTTCATGGTCTACCACCAGTTCCGCCTGGTCCATGTGTTGGCTACGCAAGGGGGCAGGGTCCCTTCCTACAGTCCCTGGGCCATGGCGCTTGGGTATTTTCTTCTGGTCGGCGTCTCCAACGTCCCCGGCCCCATGTGGCCGCTTACCTTTCTTACCGTGCTGCCCATGATTCCCGTGCAGGCCGAGATCAACGCATATTGGGCCGGCCAGCAGCCCGACCGTCAAATAAGAGAGCACCTCAACCGCGCAGAGATTGCCCTTTTGTTCCTGGGCGGGTTTATGCTCTCGGTCGTCATTGGCAGTGTCCTGAGTGGCGGCGGCCTGGCCCCCTGACCCCCCCCGTGTATCCCGTTCTTTTCAGCATAGGTCCGCTTACCGTCTACAGCTTTGGTCTTCTAGTTGCCGTGGGTTTTTACGTGGGGTGTCTGGCCGCGGCCGGTGAATATGCCCGCCGCGGGTTTGATAGCGACAAGATGTGGAACCTGTGCGTGTGGCTGTTTGTGGGTGGGCTGGCCGCGGCACGATTGGTCTCGGTTACCAACGATTGGCAGGGCTTTGTTGAAAACCCCGTCGCCGCTCTTTTTTCCGCCGGGGGGTTTGTGTGGTACGGCGGCCTGGCCGGTGGGGTTGCGACCGCCGCGTTATTGGCGCGTCGTTACAAGATAAGACTGCCGGTTTTAGCCGAATGTGCGGCTTTGGGCCTGCCGATTGGCCAGGCCATAGGGCGGCTTGGTTGCCATATATCGGGAGACGGCGATTGGGGTGTGGTCACCGACCTGCCCTGGGGGGTGGCATACACCAATGCGATTGTGGGATGGCCGCATGCCGCCGGCGTACTGGTCCACCCCACGCCCATATACGAAGCCCTGTGCTACGGTGCCGTCTTTTTGCTGCTGCTCGGCCTGCGCCGTCGCAATCCTCCCGAGGGTACGCTCTTTTGCCTGTACCTGGCCGGCACATCGCTGTCGCGCTTCCTGGTAGAGTTCCTGCGCGTAAATCCCGAGGCCGCCTTTGGACTCACCCAGGCCCAGCTCGTTGCCGTGGTGCTTTTTGGCGGCTCCTCGTTGTGGCTGGTTCGCAGGGGGGTTGCGAGTTTTGGCGTGGCACTGCTGGTCGCCTTTGTGCTCGCCCTGCCGGCCTGCCAGACCACCGGCCTCGCCATAGGTGAGCGCGCTCCCGACTTCGTGTTGCCACGGCTCGACGGTTCGGTACAAAGGCTTGCCAACTACCGGGGCCGCCCCGTACTGATCAACCATTGGGCCACCTGGTGCCCGCCCTGCATCGAAGAGGTTCCGGTCTTAAACGACATTGCCAGAGAGTTCGGGCCCAGGGGACTGGCGGTTCTGGCCCTTGCCGCCGATGAGGACTCCCGGGCGGTGGCCGATTTTATTGCCAAGACCCCTGTGGCTTTCGATATTTTGCTGGACGCCAGCGGTGAAATTGGCACGAAATATGGTATAACTGGTTACCCTGAGACCTTTCTGGTCGACCGTGACGGCAGGATTCGTGGCCGGGTTATAGGCCCGATTCCATCGGTTGCCGGCAGGCCGGACGAGAGGTTTCGGGAGAAAATAAAAGCCCTGTTGGGGGGTTGAGGACACGGACCGTACGTACAGGGCCGTGGCTGTGGAGGGGCGGCAGGTGCCGCCGGGCTTGGTCGTGATACGGCTTTACAACATAACTAAAAAATTTCCGTCTGGCCGCGTCGCCCTGGACGACGTGAGCTTTCATATGTACCCGGGCGAATTCGCCATCGTTACCGGTCCGAGCGGGTCGGGTAAGTCGGCCCTGTTGAGCGTTATTTTCGGGGCCGAGAGGCCCTGCCGGGGGCAGGCGATCGTAAACGGCCGCAACCTGGCGCGGCTGAAGCGTCCGGCCCTTGCCGCTTTCAGGCGGGAGTTGGGATTGATCTTCCAGGACCCAAAGCTCATAGAGCGTCGTTCGGTGGTCGATAACGTTGCCCTTGCCGCCGAGGTCGCCGGCCTCAGCCGCGCGGATGCGCGGCGCCGTGCGATGCGCTTGCTCGGCGTAGTGGGACTGGAAAAGGCTGCCAGGGACCGCCCTTCGGACCTCTCGGCCGGACAACGCCACAAGGCCAGTCTGGCCCGTGCCCTGGTCAACCGTCCCATCCTCATCCTGGCCGACGAGCCCGCGGGCAGCCTCGACCCGGATGCCCGTCTTGAAATCATCGACATTCTCAGCGAGGTCAATCGCAGCGGGACCACCGTTTTGATGGCAACCCATGACCCAGAGACACTCTCCCTTATGCGCTGCCGCACCTTGCTTATGTACGAGGGGCGTTTGGCCGAAGAGGAGCAACTCGCCGTAGCCTCCCTGTGAGGTCCGAACCTTCATCGGCTCAACCCCCGGCCTATTACCTGCGCCGTGCTCTCGACAGCATCCTGGCGGTTCCGGCTGTAACCGGAGTCACCGTCATCAGCATAGCTGTGAGCATTCTGCTGGCCGGGGCCGTCCTGCTGGTGGGGTCTAACGCCTACCGTCTGGTCGAGCACTGGGGCTCTCAGGGGGTGGACGTGTCGGTATATCTGAGGCCCGGCATCACCGATGCCGAGGTGGTTGCTCTCAAAGACCGCATCAGCACCGAGCCTGGAGTGGCCGAGGTGGTCTATATTTCCCAGGAGGAAGCGTGGCAGTTTCTAGCCGACAACCTTGGAGATAGCGCCGAACTGCTCGACGGCCTCGACCCTTCTGTTTTGCCGGCGTCTCTGGAGGTCGCGCTGTTTCGTTCGCTGGACGACCAGACCCTCAAGGCCACACTGGAGTCATGGTCGGCCCTGGCCGAGGTCGATGATGTCCAATACAACCGTGTCTGGAGCGAGCGTCTGAAGAGCGCCCGGAATCTGGTGCGCTGGCTGACCTGGGCCCTCGGTGCCATGGCTCTGGCCTGTTCGGCCATTGTTGTCGTTGCCACTTTCCGTCTGGCTGCCGCCTCGAGAAGCGACGAGATGGAGGTCCTGCGCCTGGTTGGTGCGGTTGGACCTTCCTACTGGGGCCCTTCGGTGCTGGCCGGATTCATAGAGGGGGCGGCCGGTTCGATGGCGGCCCTCATGCTGTTGGTCCTGGTCTTTCGCCTGGTCGCCTCGCCGGCCGCGGCAGCCCTGCCTGTGCTGAGTGAGACGCTGGCCTTCCTGACCGTGGGCCAGTGGCTGGTGTTGCTCGTGTGGGGGAGCGTATTGGGTGGGGGTGGCAGTTGGCTTGGTGTGCAGAGGATGGCGCCGTGGCGTTAAAGGGCCGGCAGGCCGGCAGGCCGTGGGTGTTGCTTGCGGCCGCGGTGTTGGTGGTCGGCATGGCCACTGCGACACCGGCAGGCGACCTTCGCGCGCTACGCGAAGACCTGAAGAAAGAACGGATCGCGGCCGAGAAGGAAAGTCACCGGGCCGAGGGTATTTTCGCCGAGATTCGTGCCCTGGATGAGAGGCTTCTGGCTTCGAGCCGCAAGCTCAAAAACCTCGAAATAGAGGAGAATCTGCTCACCTCCGAGTACGAATCGGAACTTGCCAGTCTGGAGAAGCTCGAAGCCCTGCGCCACGAGTCGAGAGAGAAGCTCGGCCAGCGCATAGCGCGAATTTACCGCCGCGGTCGTCTTGGCAACCGCCAGGTGCTCTTTCAGGCCGCCACATCAAGCGAACCACTGCGCATGGCCCGCTATATGACGGCTCTTTCCCGCGCCGATGCCGTGGCTCTTAAGGACTACGAGCGCGACCGCAAGAGCTATGAAGAGTCTTTGCTCCGGGTCGATGCCAAACGGGCCGAGAGCCGTAGCACAAGAGAATCCCTGGAGCACGAGCGCGAGCGCAACAGTGTGGCCCGCAAGGAAAAGAAGGCGGTGCTGGCACGGGTCAAAGGGGGACTTCATGAGAGCCAGTTGCGGGTTGAACGCCTGGAGGACGCCGAGAAGGAATTGGCCGCGATCACGGCTCGGCCCTCTCCCCCCGCACGGTTGTCCAGGTCTGTCCTGACCAGGCTCTTCCGTTCCCGTCCCCGTTCCTTCGTCGAGCGCAAGGGCAAGCTCGATGTGCCGGTCAAAGGTGACGTGTTGCGCCGCTTTGGCGACAGGCTGAGACTGGGGGGGGAGATGAAGGGGCTTGATGTGCGCGTCAGCGGAGACCGTCCGGTGCGGGCCGTACACGGAGGTGAGGTGGTGTTTGCCGGTCCCTTTCCGGGTCTTGGCAGCACGGTGATCGTCAACCACGGCGACCGCTACCACACCGTCTATGCCCGCCTTGGTTCCATCGAACAGGAGGTGGGCGACCGTGTATCGTCTGGCCAGTCGCTGGGACGCCTCAGTCGCCCTGATGATACTTTGCACTTTGAACTGCGGGCCGAAGGCAAGGCTCTTGATCCGGGTCCCTGGATAGGCGGGGGGTACCGGGAATTTTCCCGCTAGACTCCCTTAGGACCTGGGTTATACTCAGAAAATGACACCGAAGAGGACTTTTGCGGGCAGGGGCAAAACCGCCCTTCTGGCTGTGGCCGTTGTTGGGGCACTGCTGTTCTTGAGCCCTGCGGCTTTGCACCTCGCCTCGGCGGCCCGCGACACCTATGGCCAGCTCGAAGTGTTCGCCAACACTCTTTCGATTATCCGCAAAAACTACGTCGAGGATGTGAGCAACGAGCACCTCATAGAGGGCGCTATCGAGGGCATGATGCGTTCCCTGGACCCGCACAGTGCCTACCTTACGCCCGAGCTTTACAAGGAATTGCAGGTCGATACCCGTGGTACCTTCGGGGGGCTTGGTATCGAGATAACCCTCAGGGACGACGTGCTGACCATCATTACGCCCCTGGAGGACACCCCGGCCTCAAGGGTCGGAGTCGAACCGGGAGACCAGATCATAAAGATCGGCGACACGGTGACCAAGGGAATGCCGCTGATGAAGGCGGTTTCTCTGCTGCGTGGCCCCAAGGGTACCGAGGTGGTTCTCACTCTGCGCCGCAAAGACCTACCCGAAATGATCGAAGTGGCAATCAAGCGCGAGATTATAAACGTGCGTAGCGTCAAAGGATCCAAACTCTACAACGGGCGCTATGGCTATGTGCGTGTGGTACAGTTTCAGGAGGGGACGGCCGCGGAGTTGGAAACGGCCCTTGCCCAGCTCGACGAGGAAGCCGGGGGGGTTATGCAAGGCCTGGTGCTTGACCTTCGCCGCAACCCGGGAGGTCTTTTGAACCAGGCCGTCAAGGTGTCCGACCTCTTTATAGACGCCGGTCTTATCGTCTATACCGATGGCCGTATAGACACCCAGAAACAACGTTTCCTGGCCCACGACGAAGGAACGAGGCCCGATGTTCCAATGGTGGTGCTGGTCGATGGAGGCTCGGCCAGCGCATCCGAGATCGTTGCCGGTGCGATGCAGGATCATGACCGTGCCGTGGTGCTCGGCACCCAGACTTTTGGTAAGGGTTCGGTGCAAACTATTCTGCCTCTGGATTCCGCTTCGGCGCTGCGTTTGACCACGGCGCGCTACTACACACCGTCGGGGCGCTCCATTCAGGCCACCGGCATAACGCCCGATGTTGTGGTTGAGCCGACCGTGGTACTTGCCCGAGCATCCGGAGATAGCCCGGGCGTGCGTGAATCCGACCTGCCCGCGCATATGGAAAACGAGCAGGGGGTCTCCGACCTCTCGGCCGGTGGGCAACTCGGCGATGATCCCCAACTCGAGCGCGCCCTGGACCTGCTCAAGACCTGGAAGGTGTTCTCACGCTACCAGACCTCCGGCGCGGACATGAGAGAGCCGTTGCCTGCGGCAGTGCCGACACCCAGTGGTGACTGAGGATACAAGCCTCACCCTTCCTTTCGGAACCTCCGCCAACGGAGATGAGCAGGAACGTCCCCTGGCCGTCTCCGAACTGTTGGGCCAGGTTACCGAAGTTCTGGAGAGCGGTTTTCCCCGCCTGCTGGTGGCAGGGGAGATTTCGCAACTCAGCCGTCCGCCCAGCGGGCACTGCTATTTCTCGCTGAAAGACGAAAGCGCATCGATAGACTGTGTGATGTGGAAGAGCGCCGCCGCCCGTCTTGCCTTTGCACCCGCGGTCGGCGACGAGGTCGTGTGCCGCGGCCGTATCAGTGTATACGACAAGCAGGGGCGGATGCAGTTTTATGCCTCGGCCATGAAGCCGCTGGGGGAGGGTGCGGCCAACAAGGCCTTGGAAGAACTCAAACGTCGACTCGAAGCGGAAGGCCTGTTTGCGGCCGAACGCAAACGGGCGCTGCCCTACCTGCCGCGTACCATCGGCGTGGTGACCTCGCGCAAGGGGGCCGCGCTGCACGACATTCTGACTACCATAAAGCGGCGCTTCTGCCGCTGCCGGGTAGTGGTAAGCGCTGCCCCCGTACAGGGCCCCGAAGCTCCGCGTGAGTTGGTCGAGGCGCTTGCGCGGCTGGAGGAATTCGGACTGTGCGATGTGGTGATAATTGGCCGTGGGGGTGGAGCCAGCGAAGACCTCGCGGCGTTTAACGACGAGGCCGTGGTGCGTGCGATAGCCGCTTTTCCCCAGCCCGTGGTATCGGCGGTGGGACACGAGGTCGATTTCACACTTGCCGACCTTGTGGCCGACCTGCGCTCTGCCACGCCGACGGCGGCGGCCGAGGCGGTGGTGCCGGTTATGGCCGAGTTGGAAGAAGAGGTGGCCTCACTCGAGCTCAGACTGAACCGTGGGGCGCGTCGCTACCTTGACTATCTGCGCCACCGAGTAGACGGCATCGGTGGCCGTCTGCGCGACCCCGAGGCCATGATCGCCCGCGCCCGTCAGCGTACCGATGAGTTGCTTAACTCGCTGCAGCGGTTGGCCACCGACAGCCATCGCAAAACGGTGGGGCGGTTCGTGGAACTGCGCTCCAAGCTCGACGCGTTGAGTCCGCTGCGGGTGCTGGAGCGCGGATACTGTCTGGCCTCGGACGCCGACGGTTCTCTGGTCCGTGACGGGGGCAGTCTGGCCTCGGGTGACGTACTGGACCTTCGCTTTCGTACCGGCTCGGCCAAAGCCCGGGTGTTGGGACATGGGCAGAGCTAGCCCGGCTGTGGCGGCCCTGGCCGCTTCTTGCCTGTTATTGGTGTTGGCTTCCAGCAGTGTTTTTGCTGCACGTCCCGGCGTCGATTCGTTGCCCCGCCCCGCCCAGGCCACTGCCGTGTCCGAGCTGCCGGCCCAAGTCTATGCGCCCGGCGTCTTTATCGTCGAACCGCCCAATCCCTTTCCCGGGGCTATAATCAAGGTGCTCGTTTCTCTGCCCGCCCGCGTGGGTGAGGGTACCGTGACGTTGGCAGGCCGTACCTACAAGGGCTTTGTGGTCGGCGGGCTGCTGACAGTTTATGTGGGTATCGACCTTGACGTGAAACCAGGCACCTACACGGTCGACTACCGTTTGGGCGAGAGCCGGGGCAGCCGCAAGGTGGAGATCGTTGGGCGCGAGTTTGAAAGCGAATCTTTGACGGTTTCCCGGGCCTACACCCAACTGGACGAGTTCGCTGCCGGGAGGGTTGTGCGAGAGAATAAAATGCTGGCGGCAATCTGGGCCACACATTCCCCGCAGCGGTTGTGGCGGGGGGCCTTTCTCAAACCGGCCGACGGCCCACTGGGCTCACCGTTTGGCCTGCGGCGGATCTTTAACGGCAAACCGCGCAGTCCACATGCCGGACTCGACATACGCGCCACCGCCGGTTCGCCCGTACACGCATCCAACCACGGACGTGTCGTCTATGCCGGCGAACTGTTCTTCAGTGGCAACACGGTGATTATCGACCACGGTCTGGGGCTATACACGCTGTATGCTCACCTGCTGAAAATGTACGTCAAACAGGGGGGCAGCGTGGAGAGGGCCGAGTTGATAGGCCGGGTTGGGGAAACGGGCAGAGTCACAGGCCCCCATCTGCACTGGGGCGTAAAGCTGGGAGGGGCTCGAGTGGGACCTTCCATGCTTCCCGGCCTCTCGCTTTAGGAGCGGTGGTCGTGGCAGGCCGGGTTCTCAACCTCGAAGACACTGGGGCCGAGGGCCGCTACCAACGTCTCGTCTGGATGCCTTTGGCCCTGCGTATGAAACTCGACCTGGCCGGCCTCAAGATCAGTCTGGCCGACTGGCAGGCCATCAGTCTGGGGCGCAGGCGTGCATTGGTGGCGGGCCGAGCCGAGACCGAAGCCGAAATAGGGGTGTTTGTCTCCCTGCTCTCTTCCTCACTGCAGGCCGGTGGCCGCCCCGCAGCCGCAAGTCTGGCAGGGGAAAAGCGTGGGGGAATAGAGGTCTGGGACGACTCCGCCCGAGTCCCGGCCGAAGTGGCTACGATGGCCGTTGCCCTGGGCCTTGAGGTTGCGTGGCCGGAGATGGAACGTTTTGGCCGCTACGTGTTGTATCATTTTGCGTCCAAGGGAGACCGAGACAATTTTGCCGCAGCGGTCGTGGAACTGAAGGTGGAAGAGTCGGGCGGTCGGCCATGAGAGTCGACGGTGTAGTATTGGCCGGTGGAGCCTCGCGCCGTTTTGGCAGCGACAAACGCAATGCCATGGTCGGTGGCCGTAGTCTGCTCGAACTGGCTTGTCACAAAATGTCTGCGGCCGTATCGGGAACGGTGTTCGTGGCCGGTGGCCGCGGTGGCCAGGTCTCGGCCGGGGGTAGGGTGGCGGTAGTCGATGCGGTGGCCGGTGCCGGGCCTTTGGGGGGCATAGTGGCGGGCCTGCTGTGTTCGCGCGCCGACGGTCTGCTGGTGTTGGCCTGCGATATGCCCAACCTGCGGGTATCCACCTTACGCAGTATGGCCGCTCTGGGGACGGCCTCGGCCAGGGCCACGGCACCGCGCGGGTCCAGAGGCTGGGAGCCGTTGGCTGCCTACTATCCCCGCCACACGTTGCAGCTTCTTGTTGCCGGGCTTAGGGATGGGGTTCGCGCGCCGCACCTGTGGTTGGACCGCCTTGGCGCCCTGGCCGTACGCGGCACCAGCGCCTGGGAACTTGTTAACGTAAACCGCCCGGCCGACCTTGCCAGGGCCGGACTCGCAGCGGCGGGAGAGTAAAAATGGCGACGAAGAAAAAGACGCAAGAAGGCAAGGATGCTCCTACCTTTGAACAGTCACTGGTCGAACTCGAGGAGATCGTGGCCAAGCTCGAAGGTGGTGACATAGCCCTGGAAGAATCGCTGGAGGCTTTTGAGCGGGGAGTGAAGATGGTGCGTGGACTCCACAAACGACTCGACGAGGTGCAGGAGAAGATAGAGGAACTCTCGCGCAGCCAGGACGGCCGGGTCAAGACCGAAGCCTTGGAGGAAGAATAGGGGGTGATGACCACGGGGGCCGAAGCCGAGTCCCGCGATGTTGTTGCCGGCCGGGTTGCCGAGCTTCTGGCGCTCGTCGAGCGCACGCTCGGGTCGGTGTTGCCCGCGCCGGATGCCGTAGAACTCGACCAGTTTGCCAGTCGGCGTCTTGTTGAGGCCATGCGCTACAGTCTCGGTACGCCGGGAAAGCGTTTGCGGCCGCTGCTTTGCCTGGCCGCGGCCGAGGCCTGTGGCGCCGACCCGCAACCATTGGCCGCCTTTGCCAGCGGCCTGGAGATGATCCACGCCTATTCTCTTATCCACGACGACCTGCCGGCAATGGATGACGACGAACTGCGCCGTGGCCAACCAACCAACCACATCGTCTACGGTGATGGTATGGCCATACTTGCCGGTGACGGGCTTTTGACCGAAGCTTTCGGGGTTCTCCTGAGGCCGGTTGCCGACCCCGCCCTGCAGATGCGCGTGGTTGCCGAGGTTGCCTTGGCGGCAGGCTACACCGGCATGGTGGGAGGGCAGGCGGCCGACCTTATGGCCGAGGGCCTGCAGGCCGAAGAGGAACTGCTGCATTCTATCCACGCCCGCAAGACCGGCGCCCTTATACGCAGCTCGGTACGTGCAGGCGCCCTGCTGGGTGGGGGTTGCGATAAAGACCTGGCTACGTTGACGGCCTTTGCCTCCCGCTTTGGCCTGGCTTTTCAGATTGCCGACGACGTAAAGGACGAGATCATGCCGGAAACGGTAAGCGGCAAGACCGGCGGCAGCGACCGTGAAGCCGGCAAGGTTACCTACCCGTCCCTGTTTGGAATCGAAGGGTCGCTTGGGCGTTGCAGGGAAGAACTCGAACTGTCGGTGGCCGCTTTGAGGGGCCTGGGGGGGCGCGCAGCAATGCTGGAACTTGTGGCCAGGGATTCGATTGCCCCCGTCCTCGAAGCAGCGGGGGGCTGAACTGGCTACGCGCAAGAGGGTCGACCAACTGTTGGTTGAGCGCGGGTTGGCCGGCGACCTGGACCAGGCCCTGCGTCTGGTCATGGCCGGGTCCGTGCTTGCCGGTACCCAGCGTATCGACAAACCGGGTCAGAGTCTGGATGTCGATGTCCCGCTGGTCCTGCGCCCGGCCGACCGTTACGTTTCCCGTGGCGGCCTGAAACTGGAGCATGCACTCGTGGCTCTGTCGGTGGACCCCACCGGTATGGTGGCACTTGACGCGGGCTGCTCGACGGGAGGTTTCAGCGACTGTCTGTTGTCCCATGGGGCTCGGCGTATCTATGCCGTTGATGTGGGTTATGGACAGTTGGCCTGGAAACTGAGACAGGACCCCCGGGTAGTGGTCATGGAAAGGACCAACATCAGGAGCGTCAAGCGCGAACATTTAGACCCCGCCCCCCAACTGGTCGTTGCCGACCTCTCTTTCGTCTCGCTCCATGGCTTGCTTGCCCCGCTGGGGGCTCTGGCCGGCCAGCGGGGGCGTATCCTTGCCCTGGTCAAACCCCAGTTTGAAGTCGGGCGCGGTGACCTGGTGGGTGGTGTGGTGGAAGACCAGGGGGCCCGTGCCCGTGCCATTGCGGAGGTGGAGGCCGCCGCGGCCAGGGCCGGTCTTACTGTCCTGGGGCGCCAGGACTCACCCATTGCCGGTGCCGATGGTAACCTGGAGTGTTTCTTGCTGCTGGTCCGGGCCGGTTGACTTCGCCGGTCGGACCACCTAACTTGGCGAAATTGCGGGGGAAATATGGCGCGTATAACTGTAGAAGATTGCCTGGAGAAGATTCCTAACCGTTTTCAACTGGTCATGGTGGCCGTCAAACGTGCGAAGATGTTGATTAAGGGTGCCCGCCCTCTTGTCAGCGCTACCAACAAGGACGTCGTTACATCTCTAAGAGAGATCGCCGCCGGAGATGTGAAGCTCATCGACGGTGAGCAAAACTCGGACTAAAGACACCGCCAAGCGCTCCGGGGCTGACCCTGTTGCCAGGTCCGAGAATGCGGGGGCTCTGGTCCCTCGCGATGCGCTTTCGGCCTACCTCGCCGAAATTCGGCGCTACCCTATACTGTCGCGTGAGGAAGAGCATGAGCTTGCCCGTCGCTACCGGGAAGATGGCGACGAGGATGCCGCCTACCGCCTGGTCACTTCCAACCTGAGGCTGGTGGTCATGGTGGCCCGTGAGTACCAGAGGGCTTTTCACGACCTGCTCGACCTGGTCCAGGAGGGCAACATCGGCCTTTTGGAAGCGGTCAAACAGTTCGACCCTTATCGTGGGGTGAGGTTACCGTCCTACGCCGTATGGTGGATACGCGCCTATGTAATCCGCTATGTGATGAACAACTTTCGGCTTGTGAAAGTCGGGACCACCCAGGCCCAACGCCGGCTGTTCTTCAATCTGCAAAAAGAGAAATCCCGTCTCGAATCCCTCGGCTTCACACCGACGGCCAAAATAATAGCCGAGAACCTTGGGGTCAAGGAAGGCGAGGTCATCGAGATGGACCTGCGTATGGGGCGGTCCGAGGTCTCGGCCGACCAGCCGGTTTCCACCGACAGTTCCACCCGTATTCTTGACTTGATCCCCAGTGAGGCCAAGACCACTGAGGAGGCGGTTGCCGACAAGGAATTTTACGGTTTGATGAAGGAAAAGTTGGCTGCTTTTAAAGAGACTCTGAGCGGACGGGATTTGGAGATTTTCTCGGAACGTCTGGTGGCCGAGGAACCTCTTACTCTCGTTGAGTTGGGAAAACGCTACGGTGTAAGCCGTGAAAGGGTTCGTCAGATAGAGGCACGTTTGCGCCAACGGTTGCGTGAGTTCCTCGTCAAAGAGATTCACGACCTGAGCGTGGAGATGGTATTTTAGTGGCAGCCGGCAAGCAGACCACCGCCGCCATGGTAGTTATCGGCAACGAGATTCTTTCCGGCAAGGTGGTCGACAGCAATTCAGCCTTCCTCGCCAAAGAGTTGCGTACGGCGGGTGTTTCTCTTGAACGCATTGTGGTTATTCCCGACGAGGTGGAACTCATTGCCGGTGAAGTGTTGGAGTGTTCGAAGCGATACGACCTGGTGTTTACATCTGGTGGGGTGGGACCAACCCACGACGATGTTACCATTGCTGGAGTGGCCATGGCTTTTGGCCTTGAGCTTGTAACCAACCAGAAGCTCAAGAGGGCCATCTCCCGGGTGGTGGGCGACCATAGCGACTCACCTCTGTTCAAGATGGCCGAGGTGCCCGAAGGTGCCGAGGTCGTGGGTGGGGACGAGGAGCACTTTCCCACCGTCGTTGTTGAGAATGTCTATGTATTGCCAGGAATCCCCGAACTCTTCGAAATGAAGATCCGTAACCTGTCCGACGAGTTCAAATCCGACCCTTACCATCTCAGGCAGGTCCTGGTCTCGGCCAGCGAGGGGCTGATTGCTGAATATCTCAACGCGACTTTGGCGGCCTTTCCCGAACTCATGCTAGGATCTTATCCGAAGCTGGCCAATGCGGAATACCGTGTGCGCCTTACGTTGGAGTCTAAGGATGAGGAATACCTGAACCGTGCGCTCGAAGACCTGATCTTGAGAATGCCGAATGAGTATATAGTGAGGGTGGAACGTTGATGGTGGTTGGAGATTGGAGGAGGATGATCAGGATGATGCCAGGAAGCCGGATGAAAAAGTATGTGCTTGCTACGTTGTTTGTTGCGGTACTGTTGATGCCGGGACGGGCCATTTCGGGGTCTGTCGATATGGACCATGCCACCAGTGACGCGGGTTGGGGATTGACCACGGTGGTGGCCAACCTTATCTACGTGCCCTGCAAGGTGGCCTTTGCGCTGGGCGGTGGCGTGGTTGGTGGCGTGACCTACGCGGTGACCTCGGTTACCGCCGACGACCACAACGCGGCCGAAAAGGTCTGGGTCGCGTCGCTGGGCGGTGACTACGTACTGACCAGCGACATGGTGGCCGGTCGCCAGAAGATCCACTTCGTAGGCGTAAGCGAACACTGAACACCGCGAGCTGGCGAGCGGTGCGAACACGACGTGGGTAAGCTGGCGAGCGGTGCGAACACGACGTGGTTCTTGTCTCCTGACCGCGGCTGGGCTAGTTTCTGTCTTTGCACGCGGGATATGACGGTGTGCGGGGAAAACGCGTGGAAACAGCGCGATTCCAGGATAAGTGAGGTCTTATAATGCTTCGACTCAATAAAGTAGTAGTGATTGCTGTCTGCGTGGTCAGCCTGGTCGGCCTGTCGGGTTGCGACATGATCATGGGGATATTCCGTGCCCAGAAGGCCGCCGTTCAGTGGGACGGGCCGATAAAAGAGATAGCCTACGAGAAAATCGAGAAAGACGGACGCGTTTTCGACATCGAAATACACTCGCGTGTGGATGCCCCCATAGACAAAGTATGGGAGGCCATGAAAAAGCCGGAGTTGCTGGCCGACAACAGCGACATGTACAAGCTGAGCCGTCTCATCAAGCACGAGGGCAACAAGAAGGAACTGGAGGTCCATGTGTTGGCGCTTGATAATTTACAAACCTTTACCATCGAGTTGACCTTTGATGATGAGAACAAGACCATCGTGATGAAGACACTTGAGTCGTCTATTGTCGATATCCAGGCCAGTTATGAGCTGACCCCGTCTCCGGATGGTACGAAAACCCTATATGTTTATAAGTCGACGCAGACCGACAAAATAATCTTGCCGATCTCGACCGACGTACAGAGAAGTGCCATCAAGGAGAGCTTTGTAAATCAGGTCAAGGCCATGAAGGTGCAGATGGGAATGGGCTGATACGCTTGTTCTGCGCTCAGGTCTTTGAAAGGGCCGTCCGCAGGGGCGGCCTTTTTATTTCTACACCGGCTCCGCCTAAACTGTTTATATGAAACCCGGCAACGCAGAATTCTGGGCGGCCGCCACGACTCTGGCCCAGGTGCCCAAAGCCCGCCGGCCGGAAATCGCGCTGGCCGGGCGCTCCAATGTGGGCAAGTCGAGTCTTCTCAACAAGCTGTGTGGACGCAAGGCCTTGGCCCGCACCAGCCGTACGCCGGGTTGCACGCGGGGGCTGGTGTTTTTTAACATCGCCGACCGTCTCACCCTGGTGGACCTGCCTGGCTATGGCTATGCCAAGCGTTCGAGCAGCGAGCGGGCTTCCTGGAAGCGCTTGGTGGAAGGCTACCTGTCCGAGCGGCGTGAGTTGGTCGGCGTGCTGATGCTGGTGGACGTGCGCCGGGGCCCGGAGGAAGAAGAATTACTGCTGGCCGACTTTCTCGATGCCAAAGGCATTGAGAGGGGCTGGGTGATGACCAAATGCGACAAGTTGGCCCGTTCCCGTGTTGCCGCTCGCAGCAGCGAACTTACGCGGGCTGCCGGCACTACCGCGGCCATTGCCACATCGGTAAAAAAGGGTCAGGGCATTGACGGCGTGTGGAAATGGATAGAAACGGTTCTCTCGGCCACCGCGGCCACCTATGCCGGTGGCGATAGGCGGCGAGGGTCCCGACGATAGTGAATACAGCTGCGCCCGATTCTTCGTGGCCGGCCGTAGTGCGCCTGCTGCGTCCCGCCCACTGGGTAAAAAACGGATTCGTGCTGGCGCCCCTGGTTTTTTCCGGGCGCTTGCTCGAGGCCGAGGTGCTGGGTTCGGCGGTCGAGGGTTTCGTGGCTTTTTGTCTGGCCTCCAGTGCTGCCTATGTCCTCAACGACATCCGCGACCGCGACCGTGACAGCCGCCACCCGATAAAATCACGCCGCCCCCTGGCCTCCGGCGAGGTGAGCCTGGCCATGGCGATGGGACTCGGGCTCATGTTGGCCGCCGGCGGTCTGGCCACAGCCTGGCGGGTTGGCCCGGTGTTTACCCTTCTGTTGGCCTCCTTTCTTGGCCTCCAGGCCGCCTATTCCCTGGGGCTCAAGCAGGTCGTGGTTGTTGATGTGGTGGCCATAGCCGTGGGTTTCGTACTCAGGGCCGCTGCCGGGGTGGTGGCCGTGGATGCGAGAATCTCGGGGTGGCTGTTCCTGTGCACCTTCCTGCTGGCTCTGTTCCTGGCCCTGGCCAAGCGGCGCCACGAAATAACCCTGTTGGGTGGTGATGCCGACGGGCACCGTGAAGTTCTGGGTCGCTACACCAAGGTGGCCCTCGACCGCTCCATCGGGACTGTGGCTGTGTGCACGGTGGTGGCCTATTCGATCTATGCCCTGTGGCCGGCGGTTGCTGAAAAGCTGGGCACCGAGCGGCTTTACTTGACCATACCCTTTGTCGTCTTTGGGGTTTTGCGCTACCTATTCCTGGTTTACGGTCGCGCCGAGGGCGGCAACCCCACCAAGGTCCTGCTCGCCGACCTGCCCCTGCAGGCTGTCGTGGGGTGTTGGGGGGCAACGGTCCTCGCCCTCCTTTACGGCTGACCGGCAACGGATAAAGGGATGCAGACAAGTATAGTCGCGGTTCAAAAAACCCGCCCCGAAACGGTTTTCGATGACTACAGCCGTGTCATGGAACTGGCCGCTTTCGAAGATTTCCTGCCCCGGGACAGCGACACCCTCGTAAAGCTCAACCTGTCGTGGACCAAATACTTCCCGGCCTGTTCTTCCCAACCCTGGCAGTTGGAGGGGGTGTTGCGGCGGCTTCTGGCCTCAGACTATCCGCGCGAGAGTCTCATCGCAGTGGAAAACAAGACGGTTGTCACCGATCCCATAAAGGGTGCCGAGAACAACCGGTGGTCTGGTGTACTGCGGCATTACGGGATCGACTTTACTCCGCTCACCGACGTAGAGTGGGAGAAATATGAATTCAGCAGCCCGCTGCTCAAACTTCCGGAAATCTTTCCCGAAGGCATAGAGATTCCCAGCATGTTCAAGAACAAGAACATCGTGCACCTGCCCACCATAAAGACCCACGGGCACTCAACAACAACCGGGGCCATAAAGAACGCTTTTGGCGGTCTCTTAAAAGAAGTCCGCCACTATGCCCACAAGCATATACACGAGGTGCTGGTGGACCTGGTGTATATGCAGAAAGAACTCCACACGGGGGTCTTTGCCGTGATGGACGGAACGGTCTGTGGGGACGGTGCCGGCCCACGCACGATGGTTCCGAGGATCAAGAATTACCTCATAGCCGGGGGCGACAGCGTGGCGGTGGATGCTGTGGCCGCGGCCATGATGGGGTATGATCCTCTTTCGATCCCGTATTTACGGATGTGCCACGAACGCGAGCTCGGGTGTGCCGATGTATCAAAGATCGAAGTGGCCGGTGAGGATATTTCCGATGTCAACTTCGGATTCAAAACCTCCAGGAGTTTTGTGATTTGGGGAGACCAGATGTTACGCAAGGGGCCGCTGCGTTTTCTTGAGCATGCGGCCCTCCACTCTCCCCTGGTGGCATGGGCGCCGGCCGCCTCGAACCTGTACCACGACTTTTTATGGTACCCCCTGGTCGGACTTCGTCGTATACGTGAGTTCGAAGCCAGCGAGTGGGGACGTATGTTTGAGAGCTACCGGTCATGATTGGTAACGCAATAAGAAAGATTTTCGGTACCGCCAACGACCGTTACATCAAGAGCCTGCAGCCCCTGGTTGAACGTACCAATGAGTTGGAAGCCGGCATCAAAAAACTCTCCGACCCTGAGCTTGCCGCACAGACCGCACGTTTTCGTGAGCGGCTTGAGCGCGGCGAAAGCCTCGACGATCTGATCCCCGAAATCTTTGCCACCGTACGCGAGGTTGCGTGGCGGACCGTGGACATGCGCCATTTCGATGTACAGATAGTCGGTGGCGCGGTACTGAACGCAGGCAAAATCGCTGAAATGAAGACCGGCGAGGGTAAGACCCTGGTCGCCACACTGCCCCTTTACGCCAACTCCCTGCAGGGGCAGGGGTCACACCTGGTAACGGTAAACGACTACCTGGCCCGCCGGGATGCGGCCTGGATGGGGCCGGTCTACAATTTTCTGGGTCTGTCGGTGGGTGTGGTGACAACCGACATGGATGAGGACGACCGCTACAAGGCCTACCGCTCCGATATTACCTACGGGCAGAACAACGAGTTCGGTTTCGACTACCTGCGAGACAATATGAAGTTCGACGTCGGCGAGTTTGTCCAGGGCGAGTTGGCCTATGGCATAGTCGATGAGGTTGACTCGATTCTTATAGACGAGGCCCGTACCCCGCTCATCATCTCGGGCCCGGCCGAAGATTCGACTGAGAAATATTATTCGATAAACCGGATTATCCCGCGCCTTAACGCCGAGGCCGACTTTACCGTAGACGAGAAACTCAAAGCCACTACTCTCACCGAAGAAGGGGTGGCGCACGTCGAAAAGATCCTTGGAATCGAGAACCTGTACGACCCTGATCAGATAGAGATTCTGCACCACGTAAACCAGGCACTGAAGGCCCACGCCCTGTTCAGGTGTGATGTCGACTACATGATTGACGATGGCCAGGTGGTAATCGTCGATGAGTTTACGGGCCGTTTGATGCCCGGGCGCCGTTGGAGCGATGGTTTGCACCAAGCCGTGGAGGCCAAGGAAGGGGTCACCATAGAACGCGAGAACCAGACCCTGGCCACGGTTACTTTCCAGAACTATTTTCGCATGTACGACAAACTGTCGGGCATGACGGGAACGGCCGACACCGAGGCCGAGGAGTTTCGCAAGATTTACAACCTCGATGTGGTGGTGGTGCCGACCAACCAGGATATGCTGCGCCAGGATTTTCCGGACGTTGTCTATCGTAGTGAGCGCGAGAAGTTCGAGGCCGTGATCGAAGAGATCGAGGAACTCAACGAGAGGGGCCAGCCGGTGCTGGTCGGTACGATTTCAATCGAAAATTCCGAGAAACTCAGCGCCATGCTCAAGAAGACCGGCGTAAAGCACCACGTCTTAAACGCCAAACACCACGCCAGTGAAGCCGAGATCGTGGCCCAGGCGGGCCGCAAGGGGGCGGTTACGATATCCACCAACATGGCCGGTCGTGGTACCGACATCGTGCTGGGTGGCAACCCCACCTTCCTTGCCCGCGATGAACTGGGGGAGGGGGCCGAGAAAGACGGGGTCTGGGAGTCTACCTACCAGCGCTACGTCGAGCAGTGCGAGGCCGAACGCGGCGAGGTTATCGAGGCCGGTGGCCTCCATATACTCGGCACCGAGCGCCATGAGTCCCGGCGCATCGACAACCAGCTGCGCGGTCGTTCCGGCCGCCAGGGTGATCCCGGATCGTCGCGTTTTTATATGTCCCTGCAAGACGATCTGCTGCGTATTTTCGGTGCCGAGAAAATTGACGGGTTGATGGGACGTCTCGGTATGGAAGAGGGGGTCCCCATAGAGGCCAAGATGGTTTCGCGTGCCATCGAAAGTGCCCAACAAAAGGTGGAAGGACACAACTTCGACATACGCAAACATCTGCTCGAGTACGACGATGTTATGAACCAGCAGCGTGAGATCGTCTACGGGCGTCGCCGCGAGTACTTAAGCGGAGGCGACCTCAAGGGAAGCATGGTCGAAATGGCCCAGGAGGCCGCGGCCGTGATGGTGGCCAACCACGCAGCGGCTGATGATGACGAGAGCTACGACTGGCAGGGGCTTGACGATGCCCTGTTCGGGCAGTTCCGTCTGCGTCTTGACCTCAGCGATCAGCAGAAGGGTTCGCTCAGCACCGAAGCTTTGAGCGAATTGACAACCGCCAGGGTTGCCGAGGCCTATGACCATCGTGAAGTAGAACTCGGCAACGAGGTGCTGAGGCATCTGGAGAGGGTGGTTACCCTGCAATCGATAGACTCGCATTGGAAAGACCATCTGTTGGCCATGGACCACTTGAAAGAGGGCATCGGCTTGCGTGGTTACGGGCAGAGAAATCCCCTGCAGGAATACCAGCGCGAAGGCTTTGACATGTTTGCTGCCATGCTCGAGCGTTTTGAATCAGACGTGCTTGAGAAAATTTACTCAGTGCGTGTGGCTGCCGAGGAAGATGTTGCTCGCATGGAAGAGCGGCAGCGCAGCGAGGCCGACCGCCAGGTGGTCTTCGGCCACGCCGGCACCGGCCAGGCCGCTGGCCCCGAGCCTGTGCAACAGATAAAGCGCAGTGGCGACAAGGTGGGCCGCAACGACCCCTGCCCCTGCGGCAGCGGTAAGAAGTATAAAAAATGTCACGGGAGATGAGACGGTGAAGATAGATCCCGGCCCGGTGCCGGGGCCGGTTCGCGGCTTCAGATTCTCGGGTGTCCACGGTGGCCTCAAGCCGCGGGGGCGGCGCGACCTGGCTCTCATCGTGGCCGACCGCCCGGCCGTGTGCGCGGCCGTGTTTACCGCCAATCGGGCTGCGGCGGCGCCGGTGGTGGTGGCCCGCGAGCACATTTCCTCGGGGCTTGCCCAGGCCGTCATGATCAATTCGGGCAGCGCCAATGCCGCTACCGGTGAGAAGGGGCTGACGATGGCCCGCTGGGGTTGCCGAGAGCTGGCCGCCCGGCTTTCGACCACGCCCGAGATGATTCTTCCCTGCTCGACCGGGGTTATCGGCGTGCAACTTGAGCGTGTGCCGTTTGCGCGCGCGATCTCCCTGGCTGTTGACGGGCTCAGCAAGAATGGTTTTGGTGCTGCGGCCAGGGCCATGATGACCTCGGATGCCTTCCCCAAGTGGAGCCAGCAGAAAATACGACTTGACGATACCGAGGTGACAGTGGCAGGCATGGCCAAAGGGGCCGGCATGATCCATCCCAACATGGCCACTATGCTGGCCGTGGTCATGACCGATGCGGTCGTAGCTGGGGAGGCGGCAAGGGCGATCCTGGCCGCTGCAGTGGCACGGAGCTTCAACCGCATCAGTGTGGATGGGGATACCAGCACCAACGACACGGTTGTTCTGATGGCTTCCGGTGTAGCCGCGGGTCCACGGGTGGAGAGTGTCAGCAGCCCGACCTACCAAAGCCTCTGTGACGCCGTCACCTCAATAATGGACGACCTGGCCCGCCAGATCGTATGCGACGGTGAGGGGGCTACCAAGGTTGTCGATGTGGTGGTAGGGGGAGCGGCCGATGACGACCAGGCCGGGCGTGTGGCCCGCGCCATAGCTACCTCGACCCTGGTAAAAGCCGCCCTGGCCGGTGCCGACCCCAACTGGGGCCGGATAGTCTGCGCCATCGGCAATTCCGGGGTCGACGTCGACCAGGGTAGCCTGGCCATTGACGTCGACGATGTGGCGCTGGTTCGCGACGGTACTCTGGTGTCGGACGGGGCCCGCAGGATGGCACGCAAAGCCATGCGCAAAGACTCTTTTACCCTCGCAGTGACGGTGGGTCGCGGGCGCGGAAAAGCCACCGTGGTAACCAACGATATCACCGAGGCCTATGTACGGTTCAACTCGGCTTATACCAGCTAGAACAAGGGCTGGAACGAATCGCCGATTTCCCTTTAGTCGGCGGCAAGGGTAATAACGGCGGCTATGAAAGCATCAATTTTTGTTGGCAATGACGAACCCTTTATTGTTGAAGAACTGACCCTCGACGCGCCCGGACCCGAAGAGATCCACGTAAAGTGGGCGGCAAGCGGCGTGTGCCACTCCGACCTCTCCGTGTGGCAGGGGAAACTGCCGATTCCAGCCCCGTCTATCCTCGGCCACGAGGGTGCCGGTGTGGTGGTGGCCGTCGGTGAGAACAAGTCGGGCCTGGAGGCCGGCGACCACGTGATCGGTTCTTTCGTTCCCACCTGCGGCGAGTGTTTCTACTGCAAGAATGACCAGGCTTTTGTTTGCGACAAGTCTATTGAGATAGGCATGGGACGGTGGCCGTTCACACGCCCCGACGGTTCCAAGTTGGGTGGAGCGCTCGGTGGCCTGGCCAGTTTTTCTGAAGAGACGGTGGTCCACGAAGCCGCGGTGGTGAAGATTCCCAAAGACTTCTCGCTTGAGGAGGCGGCTCTTGTGGGCTGCGGCGTTACCACCGGCGTGGGGGCGGCGATCTTTGCCGCCAAGGTACAGCCGGGCTCTACCTGCGTGGTGGTCGGCTGCGGGGGAGTAGGGCAGGCTCTTGTCCAGGGCTGCCGTATCGCTGGTGCAACGACGATTGTGGCCGCCGATTTGAATTCGGTAAAACGCAAGGCTGCCGAAGAAAACGGTGCCACCCACAGTGTGGACCCAAGCGAAAACGATGTGGGTGATTTTGTGCGCGGGCTTACCGAAGGCCGCGGTGCCGACTTTGCCTTTGAAGTTGTCGGCATTCCCGCCTTGCAGAGGGAGGTCTACGACATGACCCGCCCCGGCGGCGTCTGCTGTTGGGTGGGGGTTACCAGCATGACCGATGAAGTGAGTCTCCCGGCGGCTCTCATCACACTGCAGAACAAGTCCGTGGTGGGGACCATCTACGGGTCGGCCAACGTCAAACGAGACTTTCTGACCTTCGTGGACTACGCCAAAGAAGGTAAGTTGGACCTGGCCAGTATGGTGTCACAGCGCATCGGTGTGGGTGACATCAACGAGGCCTTTACGGCCATGCTCGAAGGTGACGTGATCCGCTCGCTGGTGGTTTACTAGGGTCAGCCGAGCTTTTCGGCCAACAGGCGGTTTACCACCTGGGGATTGGCCTTGCCGCGGGTCTCTTTCATGACCTGGCCGACCAGGAATCCCAGAACTTGGGTCTTGCCGCCGCGAAACTGTTTTACCTGTTTGGGGTTGGCGCCGATAACGGCATCGACGACCTCGGCCAGCTTACCCTCGTCGCTTTCCTGCACCAGCCCCTCGTCGCGCACGATGGCCTCCGGCTCGCGGCCGCTCTTGTGCATGTGTTCGAACACCGTCTTGGCGATCTTTCCGCTTATGGTGCCCTCGTCGATCAGTCTTACCATCGCGGCCAGGTGGGCGGGGGGCACCGCAATGTTGCCGTAATCGGGCTCGCTCTGGACGGCCGCCTCGCGGGCGATTCTCATAATGTCGCCCATCACCCAGTTGGAAATGGCCTTGGGGTTTTTGTGGGCGTCAACGGCCTTCTCGTAATAATCGGACAACTCGCGGCTTGAGGTCAGCACTGAGGCGTCGTAGGTGGGCAGGCCATAGTCGCTTTCAAAACGCTGACGGCGGTCATCGGGTAGTTCGGGCAATTCGGCGCTTACGGCCTTTATCCATTCTTCGTCTATCAGCAGGGGGGGGAGGTCGGGTTCCGGGAAGTAGCGGTAGTCGTGGGCCCCTTCCTTGCTGCGCATGGGGCGGGTAACGCCGTGGTCGGCGTCCCACAGGCGGGTTTCCTGGACGATACGTCCGCCACCGTTTAACACTTCGGCCTGGCGCTCTATCTCGTAGATGATTGCGGCTTCAACGGCGCGGAAGCTGTTCATGTTTTTGGTTTCGGTCCTGGTGCCGAGTTCTTCAGTGCCTCTTTTTCTAAGCGACACGTTGGCGTCGCAACGCATGCTGCCCTCGTTCATGTTGCCGTCACAGATACCGATGTAGCGTACGATCGAGCGCATCTTGCGCATATAGGCGGCCGCTTCGGCGGCGCTGCGCAGGTCGGGGCGGCTGACGACCTCGAGCAACGGCACGCCGGCACGGTTGAGGTCGACGTGGGATGAGTCAGTCCCGGTGTCGTGGATGTTTTTGCCCGCGTCTTCTTCAATGTGGATACGTTCGAGTCTGATAAGAGTCGTACCCTGGTCGGTCTCAACGCTTACCTGGCCATCTTCGCAGTAAGGGGACTCGTATTGAGAGATTTGATAGGCCTTGGGCAGGTCGGGGTAGAAGTAGTTCTTGCGCGCCCAGTGGCTGCGGTTGTTGATACGCGAGCGGGTGGCCAGCGCGGCGCGGATGGCAAACTCAACGACGCGACGGTTAAGTACGGGCAAGACCCCCGGCATGCCGAGGCAGACCGGGCAGGTGTGATGGTTTGGCTCGGCACCAAAGGTGGCCGAGCAGCCACAAAACAGCTTGGAGGCGGTTTTGAGCTGGACGTGCACCTCCAGGCCGATGACGGCTTCCCAGCCTCCCTCCTGGTAGTGACTCATGGGCGTGGGGCCTTGGGCGCGGGCGCGCGGGTGTGCCAGTCGGTGGCCCTCTGGTAGGCCGCGGCGGTCTTGAACATGACCGGTTCTTCGAGAGTCGGGGCCGCCAGTTGCAGGCCTATGGGCATGGAGTCGCCGTCAAACCCGCAGGGAACAGAAATGCCCGGCAGCCCGGCCAGGTTGACCGAAATCGTGAGTACATCGGAGAGGTACATCTGCAGGGGGTCGTCGGTGCGCGAGCCGACGGCAAAGGCCGTGGTGGGTGCGGTCGGCATGGCCAGCACGTCGGCCGTTTTAAAAGCTTCTTCGAAATCACGGCGGATGAGGGTTCTTACCTTCATGGCTTTCAAGTAGTAGGCGTCGTAGTAGCCGGCCGACAGCGCGTATGAGCCCAGCATGATGCGTCGCTTTACCTCGGCGCCGAAGCCGGCCTCGCGGCTGGCGCCGTACATCTCGGCCAGGCCCCGGTCTTCTCCCCGGCGCAGACCGTAGCGTACGCCGTCGTAGCGTCCGAGGTTGGAAGAGGCCTCGGCCGTGGCTACCAGGTAGTAGGTGGCTATGGCGTATTCGGTGTGGGGGAGGCTCACTTCTACGATTTCGGCACCGAGGCCTGCCAGTGTTTTCAGGGCCTCACGCACGGCCGCTTCGACCGCGGCGTCGAGCCCTTCGGCAAAATACTGGCGTGGCACACCCACGCGCAGACCCTCGAGGTCGCCGCCAAGGTCGGCCGCGTAGGGGGGCACCGGAAGGTTGAGACAGGTGGAGTCGCGGGGGTCATGGCCGGCCATGGCTCCGAGCAGCAGGGCCGTACCCTGGACGGTAGTGGCCAGGGGGCCTGCCTGGTCGAGTGAGGATGCGAAGGCAACCATGCCATAGCGGCTTACACGCCCGTAGGTCGGCTTCATTCCCACCACACCGCAGTAGCTGGCCGGTAGGCGGATAGACCCACCGGTATCCGTGCCCACGGCCCCAAGCACCTGGCGGGCGGCCACCGCTGTGGCCGAACCTCCCGAAGAGCCGCCGGGTACACGGTCGAGGTTCCAGGGGTTGCGGGTCTTGCCGAGGGCCGAGTTCTCGGTCGAAGAGCCCATGGCGAACTCGTCCATGTTGAGCTTGCCCACCAGCACCGCTCCGGCCTCGCGCAGGCGGGAGGCCACGGTGCTGTCAAAGCGCGGCACGAAATTTTCAAGGGCACGAGAGGCGCACGAGGTACGCACGCCTTTGGTGATGAAGAGGTCTTTGAGGCCGATGGGAATACCGGTAAGCGGGCTCACGTCATCGCCCGCTTTCAAGCGGGCATCGGCCTGGGCCGCCTGGGAGTGGGCCAGTTCGGTGGTCACCTTGAGAAAGCTTCCCACCGCGCCGTCGCTCTCGGCTATACGGCTGAGGCAGGCCTCGGTCAGTTGGGCCGAGCTTATCTCGCGGCTGCGAAGCAGGCTCGATGCCTCTTCGATACTGAGCTCATTCAGAGCGCCCATGGGGTCCTATTCGATGATACTCGGCACCACGAAGAAGCGGTCTTCGCTTGCTGGGGCGTTGGCAATGGCATCTTCGGGAAGGCTGGGGTTGGTTACCGTATCCTCGCGCATGGAGCCGGCCACGGCCACTATCTGGGAAGTGGGCTCCACGGCCTCGGTGTCCAATTCGGAGAGTTTTTCCACGTAGCCGAGAATGGCGTTGAGGTCGCCGGCCAGGCTCACCACTTCCTCGTCGGTGAGTTCAAGCCGGGCCAGTTTGGCCACGTGGACTACTTCACTGTCGGTTATGCTCACGGCCGCTGGAATTAACACGTACCCCCAGGACCTGCAAAAAAGACCTGCAAAAGTCTATTACATTACAGCTGCTTGATTGATCCGTGGCCCCTGCGGGTCCAGCCTCTGGCGGTGTCCGAGCGTATCAGTACCACGCATCTGGGCCGGCGTGGGGAAGATGTGGCGGCCGCCTACCTGGCCGGGCTTGGCTACCGTATCCTCGTGCGCAATTATCGCTGCCGGAGAGGGGAATTGGACATTGTGGCTCTGGACGGCGCCACCGTAGCCTTTGTGGAGGTCAAGCTGAGGCGCGAGACCGGCCCTGCCCTTGAGGCCGTGGACTTTCGCAAACAGCAGCGTCTGGCCGCTGCCGCTCTCGATTTTCTGGCCCGGTCGGGTATGCTCGAAAAACCGGCTCGTTTCGACGTCGTTGCCGTTAACGGACGCACGCTGGAGTGTACCCTGTTGCGCCACGCGTTTGACTGTCCGGCTGCCGACTGAAGGAGCCAGGGAATTGTATGCTCGATATTCGTCTCATCCGCGACCACACCGATAGAGTAAAGGCCGGTCTTGCCAAGGTCGGCTTTGACGCTGCCTCGGTGGACGATCTGCTGGTCCTGGACAGCCGCCGCCGCGAGTTGATCGCCTCGGTCGAGGCTATGCGCGCCCAGCGCCGTAAGGCCTCCGAGGCCATCGGTGCTTTGCAGAAGGGCAAGGGTGCCGGCCCCGAGGTCGAAGCGGCCAAGGCCGAGGTGCGCGGGCTGGCAAAGAAAATATCTCAGGCCGAAGGGGAACTGGCCTCGGCCGAGGGTGATTTTGAAAAAGCCCTGCTCGAGGTACCCAACCTTCCCCACCCCGATGTTCCCGAGGGGGCCGACGAGAGCGCCAACGTTGAACTGCGCCGTGAGGGTGCCGAGCCGGTCTTCGACTTTGAGCCCAGGCCCCACTGGGAGTTGGGCGAGGCTCTGGGGATCATTGATTTCGAGCGCGGGGTGAAGATCTCGGGCAGCCGCTTCTACGTTCTGCGTGGCGACGGAGCCCGTCTGCAAAGGGCGCTGATAAGCTGGATGCTCGACCTCCACACCCGCGAGCACGGCTATACGGAGATTTACCCGCCGGCCATGGTGCGCCGTCAGTGTCTGGTGGGAACCGGCAATCTGCCCAAATTCGGCGAGAACCTCTACCGCGATGCCGAAGAGGATTTCTATTTCATTCCCACCGCCGAGGTGCCGATCACAAACCTCTACCGCGACGAGACCCTTGCCTTTGATACCCTGCCGATAAAGCACGTGGCCTGTACGCCGTGTTTCAGGCGCGAGAAGATGTCGGCCGGGCGCGATGTGCGCGGCATCAAGCGAGGCCACCAGTTCGACAAGGTGGAGATGGTGAAGTTCGTCGAGCCTGAAAGCTCAGACGCCGAGCTTTTGTCGCTCCTGGACAACGCCGAAGAAGTGGCCCGCCGCCTGGGCCTGCGCCACCGTGTGGTACAGATGTGTACGGGAGATCTGAGTTTTGTGGCCGCAATAAAGTATGACGTGGAGGTGTGGGCGGCCGGTTGCGGAGAGTGGCTGGAGGTAAGCTCGTGCTCGAGTTTCGGTGATTTTCAGGCCCGCCGGGCCAATATCCGTTGCCGCAAGGGCAAGGATAAACCCGTGTTTGTCCACACCCTGAACGGCTCGGGACTGGCCCTGCCGCGGGTGCTGATCGCCGTTCTGGAGAATTACCAGCGCGGCGATGGTAGTGTGGCAATCCCCGAGGTCTTGCGTCCCTACATGGGCGGGCAGACTGAGATAACAGCAGGGTGAGCAAAGGAGGGGTGGCCGAGTCCGGCTGAAGGCACCGGTCTTGAAAACCGGCGACGGGCAACCGTCCGGGGGTTCGAATCCCTCCCCCTCCGCCACCCGGGCTTGCAATGCGTCCCGGTTCGTTTCATACTCCGGCCAGTTGTCGCGACTCTCGCGGCTTCACGGCGCACAACAGGTTCCGGAACTAGCTTCTAAACGCGCCGTCCTACTTAACTTTCATACCTCTCGCTGTTGTGCAGGTCTGGTCTACGATGTCGGCGCGTCCGCTGTGCGGATGGGTGCCGAAGAGAAATATTTAACATGTCCACAGAAGATAATTCATTGTCCGATTTTACTAATTTTGAGCTCACGCCAGCAGTAGCGCGTGGGGTTGCCGAGGCCGGCTTTGTCGCGCCAAGGCCGATCCAGGCTCTTACTATCCCGCCGGCACTGGCCGGCCGCGACGTGCTGGGGCTTGCGCAAACGGGCACCGGCAAGACTGCGGCCTTTGCCTTGCCGATCCTTGAGCAACTGCTCGCCGACCGTGGCCGCGGCCCTCGCGCACTGGTGCTGGCCCCGACCCGCGAGCTGGCCATGCAGATCGATACCGAGATCCGCATGCTGGCCCGTTTTACCAAGCTGAGCACCGTTACCGTTTACGGTGGTGTCAACGCCAGTCAGCAGATCCGTGCACTACGCCGGCAGCCCGACATTATCGTGGCCTGTCCCGGCCGCCTGCTCGACCTCTACCGCCAGGGACGCGTCAACTTTTCCGGCGTCAGCATCCTGGTGATCGACGAGGCCGACCATATGTTCGACAGCGGTTTTCTGCCCGATATCAAGAAGATCCTGAAGGCTCTGCCGACTAAGCGTCAGAATCTGATGTTCTCGGCGACCATGCCGGGGCCGATCCGTCACCTGGCCGACCGCATCCTCGACCGCCCCCACGTGGCCGAGGTTGCGCATAGCCGGCCGTTGGCGACCATCGAGCACGCCTTCTATCCGGTTACCCCCACGCGCAAGACCGACCTGCTGCGCCACGTTCTGTCCGAAGACGGGTTCTCGTCGGCGATCGTATTCGCGCGCACCAAGCACCGCGCCCAAAAGCTGGCCCAGCAACTTTCGAAGATGGGCCACGGTGCCATTGCCTTGCAGGGTAATATGTCCCAGTCCCAACGCGACCGGGCGATGAAGGGTTTTCGTGACGGGCACTTCGATGTGCTGGTGGCCACCGACATCGCGGCACGAGGGATCGACGTGGCCAAGGTCTCTCACGTTATTAACTACGATATGCCCAACACTGCCGATGCCTACACACACCGGGTAGGCCGCACCGGGCGAGCCGAATGCAGTGGCAAGGCTTACACGTTTGTGTGCAGAGAAGACCTCTCTCAGGTGCGTGCGATTGAGCGGCGCCACGGCTCGCCGATCCCGCGCCGTACGGTAGAGGGCTTTGCCAGTGAGCAGGGGCTGTCCCCGCGCCCCGAGCGCACACAGCGTCCGTATCCGCGCGCGCGCAGGCAGCGTCGCCGCGGTGGCCGTAGTGGGGTGGGGGCTTAGTCGCCCCCGCCCGGCTCAGGCGACTTTGTCCAGTTCTTCGTAACTGAGGTCTTCGAGCGAGATATGCTCCGGGCTGTCTTGTTCGTAGTCGTTGTAGCTGTCCTCACCTTCGTCGAAGGTGGGGAAGGGGCTGCGTCCCGTCTGTACGCTTGAGGTGTCGCCGGTAAGTTCGCGGCGGCTCATCTCGGTGCGCTTCCATTCCACCAAGCGGGCACGCAGGCTCCGGGGGTCGATGCTCAGGGTGTCGCAGATCACCTGGAAGGAGAACGGGTCGTCCCAGTTGTCCTCAAGTATCCACTGTTCGGCCTCGTCGGACAGACGGCGATGTTTGCGGCGCTCGGAACCTACATACTTGTAGAACGAGCGGATGCCGTCCTTGAGTACGGCATACATGAGGGCCTTCTCGGCTCCCATACCGTCGTCTTGCCGTTGCTGGGCGAAGTACTGTTCGGGTAGCGTAAGGTCGGGGCTCAAATAGTCGAGCAAGGACGGCATGAGGATGAAGTTGCCGCCGAGCGGGTTGGGTGGCTGCCGCCGGCTGCGGCGGGTGGCGGGCCTGGGAACTTGCGTCGTCGCCTCAGTTGCAGATTTGGCCATGCCAAGGATAACTACAAGAACCATGCCGCCGGGCCCCTGCCGGTCACATGCTGTCCATGTGGGTCCCAGGCTCTGCGCATGGGTCAGGTCGGGCCTTGGAGCAGGAACAGTAAAAATCACTATCAGCAAGGCTTAGCCGACAGATTGTGGTTATATGCAGCGGGCTTCAGGGGACCCTGTCGGGCCGTAAATGCTGCAGCGCGGCATAAGGGGGTAGTTTTCCAATCTCTTGGTGCAGTCCCGCGAGGAGGGGAGGGACCATTGCATCTATGCCAGAGTCGTGACCGCCGCCTCGCGATTACACAAGTCTGCTTGACAGAGTGAAGGGCGGGTCAGTAGATTGATGCCGGTTCAATTTTTAGAATGAGAGGGGTTCCAGACGAAGCCGTTGCCGCGGCCAAGCCTACCCGCAAAGAGCGGGAGCTTAAGTTCCGTACCGAACTCGTCCTTGATGCGGCCGAGGAAGTGTTTGCCGAATCCTCCTTTGCCCAGACCTCGGTGGAAGATATCGCCCGCCGTGCCGAGGTGTCGGTGGGGACTCTGTACAACCTGTTTCACAGCAAAGAGGACATCTATCGCGAGGTCGTGTCGCGTTCGCACAAACTTTTCTTCGACACGCTTATTGAGAAGATCGATGGGGTCCGTGGCCCGCAAGAGAAGGTGCGTGCTGCCGTGGCCCATTTCTTCGAACATTTCTCCCACTACTCCCGCCACTTCAGACTCTACGTTTCGGCCAGCAACGGCTTTCAGTGGGAGCTTACCTCGAAGATGGTGGGCGAGGCGGCCGAGAGTCAGGCACTCGTGTTCATGCGCATGTGTGAGGTCTGTCAGCAGGGTCTCGACCAGGGTATCTTCAGGTCCGGAGTGCCGGCCGAAATGCTGGTTACAACTCTTCTCGGGGTACCCCACTCGTTTCTTACCTACTGGTTGGAACGAGATGATGTGGAACTGCTCAGTCTGTTGCCGGCCGCGCTGGAAACCGTAGATCGCATAGTCGGGGTTGAGGGTTCGTAGTGACTACTCCCAACCACACCCACTCAAGCGCGACGGCTATCGCTGAGACCGCGCTCAAGGCCATGGGCTTGGGGGTGGCAAGGGCCATCGATCAAAAGGATGGCTATGATTTTCTCGTCGCGGACCGGGTAAGGATCGCCGTCCGCTATGCTTTTCCGGCCGCCGACCGGGAGCAGCTCTACCGCAAGCGCGACGGTAAGGTTTCGCGTTATCTCTACAGACGCTGGACCTTCAACTTCCACCGCCACGGCCGGATGGTTGAGCGTTACTGCGACTTCTTCATCTGTTTGCTGGCTACCCCGGACATCCACAACAGGGGCCGTTCCGAGATGACGGTATTTGTCATTCCCTGGGAATCGATTACCGGGCTGACCTTCTGTTCCTCCCGCCGCGAAGGCAGCATGAGACCCTACTGCGGCAAGTATGCCCGTTACCAGGACGCTTGGAATCTGATTGAGAAGGCCGCCCGCAATGGACACGGCGACGACAGTCGGTTCCGGGGTAGGGTGTTAGCTGCTTTGCAGGGCTTCGCGGACTACAAAAGCCCCCACGGCCAGGGCCATACCCGCGGCTAGCATCACATAGCCGTAGCCCTCGAGCAGAGCCGGGTTGGTACACAGTGCCCCGACGGTGGCCGCACCGACGATGAGGGCCACATCGATCATGAATCCCACCCCGAACTGGGGGGGCTTGGCGTCAGGGTTAAGCGAGCCCAGACGGCCGGCCGCCCTGACGTGTTTCATCGTTATTGCGCCATCGGTCTTGTTGGTCTCGGCCTCGCTGAAGTTGCCGGCGCAACGGATAAGGCGGTTGGCGTACTTGGCTGCCCGCAGGTGTATGGCTTCGCGGGCCTCGGGGGTAAGCCGCGTTGCCGTCTGGCCCTCTATGGCAGGGGGGTCGATGGCGGCCGCGGGCCGCAGTTGCTGGGACCGTGGTCGGGGCGAGGCCGAACGCAGACGGCCGCGGGCCTCGTCAATAGAGACCACCTTGGAGGTGGCCGGGGTTCTGGCCGGGGTTGGTGTCGTGGTCTGGTGCGATTTGGAAGTTTGTTTGCTCATGACGTTGCCCGTTTCTCTCACCCCATGGGAGCGGCGCCGACGCCTTCCTCCCACCACTTATGCTAACAAGCATCGTGCAGACAAAAAGCGTACATCTACGAACAATTGTTCGTTAGTATGGGTCTGGCCTGCGGTTTTGGGCGAATCCTTTGGCCCTTGGTGCGTCGAAGGTCATAACGGGCTGCCGTGGTTGTAGCGTCGCACGGCTTAGGTATGTTGTGGCGCAACGCGGCCACGGAGAGGTGACCGAGCGGCTGAAGGTGCTCGCCTGCTAAGCGAGTGAGGGGGTTATACTCCTCCGAGGGTTCGAATCCCTCCCTCTCCGCCATTAAAATAAGGTAAAAGGCACTAATCCGAATGCGACTCCCCTATAGCCTGTTTGTAGCCGTCCTTTGCTGCGGGCTCGGCTCTTGTACGGTGTCGGCGCTGTCGCGGTCCGAGCCGCCCGCCTATTTCTCGGAGCTTACCACCGAGGGGATCCGCTACTCGCACAACTGGGAGGCCCGCCCCTGCTTTTCCATCCAGGTGCCAGGCACCGATTGGCAACTGACAAAGTCCGAGGCCGACCGTATTACCTGGCGGCGGGGCAGTGAGACCCTGCATGTCTATTTTACCGACAACCGGGACGCCCGCTACGCGGTTTCCGGCATGTCTCCTGAGCAGGCCCTGCGCGCCTTTATGGCCTACGAGATCGAATACATAAGGCCGAGGTTTGATGTGCAGGTCATCGACCCACCGCGCATAGCCGTCGATGATAACGGCACCTGGAGTCAGTGGAGTTGGGAGGGCTATGGGGGTCGCAAGCATGGCCCTATGGTTCTGATGCCGGCCGACCAGCGCCACGTGGTCTCAAGCCTGTGGCTGGACCCCTGGGTGCTGTCTTTCGACTGGGCCTCGACCGACCTGGAAGCCGAGGGTGGCCCCAGGCCGGAGATGATTTCGGTGATTGAGTCTTTGCAGTTTACGCCCGCATGTTTCGAGGCCATGCGCGTGGGCGAAACCCGCCCCTTGAGATGATGCGCCCGACTACCGGGTTGCCGTCGTCCACCGCGACGCCGGTCTGGAACGGACCGTAGTGATCGCTGCAGCGCCGCTTGCGGGGGCCTGACGGCCCGGCTCAGGCTTGCTCGCGAAGGGGTCTGCGGTTAGGATTCGGGACTGTTGCGGGGCCTTTTGGCCCCGTTGTAGGCGACACCTTTCAGGCGCCCGTAGCTCAGCTGGATAGAGCACCAGACTACGAATCTGGGGGTCGCAAGTTCGACTCTTGCCGGGCGCACTTTGTTTTCAAGCACTTAGCAATCAGCGACCGTTCGCAAGGACGGCTGTGGGACACTCATGGGACACTTGCTCGCGATTCAGGGCGCTACGCTCTGCGTCCGGTGCCCTCCGTTTCCGACAGACGCCGTTGAAAACCGCCCGTTGATGGTTACTTCTTACGGAGGGTTGCTATGGCTACTATCGAAAAACGTGCCGCTGACAGCGGCGAGACCAGTTACAGAGTGCGCGTGAGGCTACGGGGCTGTCGGCCAGTTACAGCGACATTCATACGCAAGACCGATGCGCGGCGCTGGGGGTAGCTAGCCCCAGACACAGCAGGCCAAGGCTTGGTAATGTCGGTGCAGTCTTACGATTTGACACTACCCCCCCCCGGGGGGTTACGCTTTCGATGCGGCAAGGGCGCCGCATCAAGGACAAGTAACAACATGGGGGTCGCAAGTTAGACCCTTGCCGGGCGCGCTTTGCATTAAAGGGTCAAAGCAGGCCCTATCGTTGGATGATGTTACGCGGGGCGCGTTGGTTTTTTCTTGTCACTTTGTGCTTGGCCCTTGTGGTTGCATCCGGGTCGGGCTG
>JAYGCL010000069.1:0-17530 GCA_046583365.1 Deltaproteobacteria bacterium | reverse complement strand
TCCACCCGTACGCTTACCGGCTCCAACCTCCGTCATTATATCGGCGAGCACCTCTACGAAGCCTTCGAGATTCTGGTGGAACAGGTCGCACGCGCGGTAGTTTACCGCCGTTTGGGCGGTGGCGAGCCCGAAACACAGGATCTGGAATGGAGCGACCACGCCGTTACCGTGGTGTTTTCAAAACTGGCGGGCGTGCGTGAGATGTTGCACCTGGACGTGGAGGCCGCCTACCAGGGCGACCCCGCCGCCACGAACGTGGAGGAGGTTATATTCAGCTATCCGGCCATAGAGGCGATCACCGTCTACCGCATAGCCCACGAGTTTTACACCCACGAGGTACCCCTGATTCCCCGCATCATGACCGAGCACGCCCACAGCGCTACGGGCATCGACATCCATCCGGGCGCGGTAATCGGGCGGAGTTTCTTTATCGACCATGGCACCGGTGTGGTGGTGGGCGAGACCAGCACCATAGGAGACAACGTAAAGATCTACCAGGGGGTTACGCTCGGCGCTCTGTCCATACCCCGCGACCAGGCCGTGGATGAGATCCGTGGCAGCAAACGTCACCCCACCATAGAGGAGGGGGTGACGATTTATGCCGGTGCCACCATTCTGGGTGGCGATACGGTGGTAGGGGCCGGTTCGATAGTTGGTGGTAACGTGTGGCTCACTAAGTCGGTAGCTCCAAAGACCAGGGTGACCTATGCGGCGGCCGACGGCGGTGAGAACACCCAGAAGGCCGAGCCGGTTGCGGGTTTGTAGACCGGACCACACGCTTCATGTCCGCCGTAAGCAGCCTTTTCGATCCGAGCGCGGAGCACGCCATGCTGCGCGAGACGGTAGCCCGTTTCGCCCACAGCGAGCTTGAACCCCAAGCCACGGCCCACGATGAAAGCGCTACGCTCAACACTGCTCTTCTCACCCGCTGTGGTGAGTTGGGACTGCTCGGACTCACCATCCCCGAGGCCGACGGCGGTGCCGGCCTCGACACCACGGCCGCCGTCATCACCCACCACGAGATGTCCAGGAGCGACCCGGGGTTTACGCTTGCCTACCTGGCCCACACGATTTTGTTCGCCAACAATTTTTACAATGCCTCCGACCCCGGCCAACGCGAGCGCATCCTTCCCGGGCTGTTGTCGGGGCAGTCCATAGGCGCCATGGCAATGACTGAGCCGGGGGCGGGCACCGACGTGCTGGGTATGCAGACAACCGCCCGGCCCGATGGCAACGGCTATGTGCTGAGCGGGCGCAAGATGTTTATCACCAACGGCAACGAGGCTGCCTACGTTTTAGTCTATGCCAAGGTCAACGGCGGCATAACGGCCTTCGTGGTTGAGAGGGATTTTGATGGTTTCAGTTCGGGCAAACCGATCAAGAAGCTCGGCATGCGGGCCTCAACCATGTGCGAACTGGTTTTCGAGGACTGCCGGGTGCCGGCGGCCAACCGTCTGGGTGAGGAGGGTGGGGGCATCGAGCACATGATGCGTAACCTTGAGATAGAGCGCCTGTGTCTGGCCGCCATGAGCCTTGGCATCGCCGACCGATGTCTGGACGAGATGACCTCGTATGCCGCCGATCGTCACGCCTTCGGCCGGCCGATCGCCGAATTCGGGCAGATACAGAAGTACATCGGCGAGGCTTTTGCCGAAACCGAGGCCGCCCGTTGTCTTATCTACCACGAGGCTTCAAAGGGCGGGGCCGACGGTCGCAACCGCCTGGGCACCGATGCCGCCAAACTGTTTGCCGCGCCGGTGGCCAAGCGGGTGGCAGATGCCGCCGTACAGGTCATGGGTGGTTATGGGTATTCGAGCGAATATAAGGTTGAGCGTTTTTGGCGCGACGCCAAGCTTA
The DNA here is from genome assembly GCA_046583365.1 of Deltaproteobacteria bacterium. GTDB lineage: Bacteria > Desulfobacterota > Binatia > UBA1149 > CAYXZP01 > JAYGCL01. The sequence continues at coordinate 15,673 of JAYGCL010000069.1, read as the reverse complement.
ACGAGATCGGTGGTGGCACTCTGGAGAGCCACCAGAAAAACATTTCTCGTGACCTCTTAAAAGGCCGCAGCTAGCAGTGGCTTGGAACACGTTTCAACGCGATGCGTAAAAACGTTTGCCAAGTCTCGACGCACACAGCAAAATCCGCGTACGGCTGCGGGGCGTTGACCTTGCGGCCGTGCAGAGGAGACACACGGTAATGTCTGATGCGGCAATAAACTTTTTCAAAGCTGATATGCGCTCGATGGAGTTTACTCTCTATGAGCATCTCAAGGTCCAACAGCTGTTTGATTACGAGCATTTCTCCCACCTGACTCGCGAGGACTGTGACCAGGTTCTGCAGCAGTGCCTGCGTTTCTGTAACGAGGTGAGTGGGCCGCTTAACTCCGGGGCCGACCGTGTGGGCTGCAGGCATGAAAATGGCGAGGTCCGTACCCCCGAGGGGTTCAAGGATGCCTGGACCAAACTCTACAGGCTGGGTCTGCCCAACTTTCCCATTTCTCTGGAACACGGCGGTTTCCAGGGGCCCCATTCGGTTGCGGTAATGGTCGGAGAGCTTCAGTGCAGCGCCAACCTTTCTTTTAATATGTATCCGGAACTCTCCCGCGGGGCTCTGGAACTGGTTTGTGGGTTTGCCCAGGAAGAGGAGAGGAAAGCTTTCATTGAACCCATGATGGACGGGCGTTTTGCCGGCACCATGTGCCTGTCCGAGCCGCATGCCGGTTCCGACGTGGGCATGGCAAGCACCAAGGCCACTCTCATCGAAGGACACACGTACAAGATCCAGGGCACCAAGTGTTGGATTTCAGCCGGCGACCACGACATGGCCGAGAACATAATCCACATGGTCCTGGCCCGCGTCGAGGGCGCTCCAGCGGGGACCAAGGGCATATCCCTGTTCATAGTCCCCAAATACCGGGTGGGCCGGGACGGCAGCCTCGAATCCAACGATGTGGTGACGGCATCCATCGAACACAAACTCGGTATTAACGCCTCCACCACTGCGGTGCTCAATTTAGGCGAGAACGGGGACTGCATCGGTTATCTCTGCGGCAGTGAAGAAAACACCGGCATGAAGCAGATGTTCCAGATGATGAATGGCGCCCGTATCGGTGTGGGTGTGCAGGGTCTGGGGGTCGCCTCTACGGCCTATTTAAACGCTCTGGCCTATGCCCGTGAGCGTAAGCAGGGCTCTTCGATAAAGTCATTCAAGGATCCGAACGCCCCCAGAGTGGCGATTCTTGAGCACTCGGATGTTCGTCGCATGCTCATGGAGATGAAGTCGAAGGTTGAAGGCATGAGGGCCTTGATCGCCAAAGTGGCCCTGCACCTGGACCTTTCGGTCGCGCTGGACGACAAGGAAGCCGATGTGGCCGACTACCACAAGGGGCAGGTGGACCTGCTCACACCGATCGTCAAGTCCTACTGTTCCGACCAGAGTTTCAGGGTTTGTGAGTTGGCCATGCAGGTCTACGGTGGGGCGGGTTTCGTCAAGGACCACCCGGTTGAACAGTACCTGCGCGACTCGAAAATCCTCTCCATCTATGAAGGAACCAATCACATCCAGGCCCTGGACTTGGTGGTGCGCAAGCTGCGCGGCCGCCAGGGCCGCGACCTGGCCGACTTCTCGGGCGACCTGACCAAGTTTGTCGAAGACAACTCCCACGACCCGGCCATGGGAGCCGAGGTGGCCCAGCTGGGACGCGCCTCCCAGGCCCTGCAAGAGGCCGGAGCCGCGGTGGTGGAGTTTATGATGGTGGGCAAACTCGACCAGCTGACCCTGTGCGCGTCTCCCTTTCTTGAGGCCATGGCCCACGTGACCATTGCCCACCTTCTGTTGGAGGCCGGCCTGGTGGCCGAAGAGGCTCGCACCCAGGACGACGAGCAGAGCCAGGAAGAGTTCGACTTTTACGCCGGGCGGGTAATGTCGGCAAAATTTTATGCGAACTTTATACTCCCCGAAGTCTTTGCGCTTTGTGACACCATAAAGTCCGGCGACCGCAGCGCCCTGGATGTACCCGACCAGGGATTCTCAACTGCGTGGTAGAAGAGGGGCCGAGTTTCCTCGTACCGCTGTTGGACCTGGGGCGTGTGGATGAGGATACGTTTACCGGCAACAGCCCTGCCGATTGGGGCGAGCGGGTGTTTGGCGGACAAGTGGCCGCCCAGGCCTTGGTTGCCGCCAAGCGTACGGTGTCTGTCGAGCGGCGGGTACACTCACTGCACGCCTATTTTTTAAGGCCCGGCAATCCCACCGAACCCATAGTTTACAAGGTAGACCGCATCCGCGATGGCGGCTCCTTTACCACCCGCCGGGTGGTGGCCTCCCAGGCCGAAGGGGCGATTTTCAGCATGTCGGTCTCTTTACAGACCCGCGAAGAGGGGTTCTTTCATCAAGACCAGATGCCCGAGGTACCGGACCCGGAATCTTTGCCCACCAACGCCGAACGGCTCGAAGGCATCTTTGACAGCCTTGGCAATATTCCCGACGACATGCGCCGTCGCATGTTGCGCCCCGGGCCAGTGGACATGCGCTGGTGTGATGGTGCGGTCGTGGCTCGGGGGCAAAGCCGCGCTCCCCGGGGAATGGTGTGGATGCGCATACGCGAGACGCTGCCCGCCGACCCCCAGCTCAACACCTGCTGTCTGGTCTATGCATCCGATTTTACGCTTGCCGAGACCATCATGCGGCCCCACGCCGCGCATTGGGTTACCGGCGAGGTGATGGTGGCCAGCCTCGACCACGCCATGTGGTTCCACGACGACCTGAGTGCCGACCAGTGGTGGCTCTACGTTGAGGATTCCCCGGCCGCGGGCGGTTCCCGGGGGCTTGCGCGCGGCAGCATATTCAGCCGCGACGGCCGTCTGGTTTGCTCCGTGGCTCAGGAAGTTCTGCTGCGAAAGATCAAACCCCGCAACTGAACGCCGCGCCTAGGGGATGGTGTAGTAGGAGCCCAGCGGTAGGAACATCTCGTCTTCGGTTCTCAGGCCACCCTCCAGTTCACAGGCATCACAAACCCCGTCGGGGCAGTTGGTGTCCTCCGCAAAGCAAAGCGTTCCCTGGTTGGGTCCGCCCAGGCAGTAGGTCTGGTCCCAATCACAGGGTCCGCCTATGCCGAATGTCGAGGCGATGCCGGCGGGAGGCATGGGCGAGGTGGAGCGTCGCTTGACCTTGGCGGGGTTGGCCTGGCCGTTGTCGTAAAGAGAGCAGTATTTGAGCGTGCGGTCCTGGACACTGGGGCCCATCACCCAGGGAGGATCGTAGGTGATTGTAAGCGGGTCGTTGTAAGAGAAACTTTCATAGAAAATGTCGCTTGGGTTTCCGGGCAGGCAGTTAGGGTCGGCCTGGAAAAGGCCACCGTTGGCGCAGGGGGCCTGGGGTGGGGCATAGTAGCGCCAGCGTTTACCGTGGCGATGGGTGTGGCTGGTGAGGCTGAACATCCTCGTTCCTACCGGCAGGGTCTCGGTCGCACAGTACTCACGGCTTTCAAACGGCGGTACCTGCTGGGTGAAGATATTTTTTGCGCCGAACAGCCCCCGCAGCAAGTATTGCTGAGCATGGTTGTAGAGGAGGGTGTTCCAGCCTTCCACCTGCATGTCCTGGCCGGTGAGGTTAAAGCCGTGAGAGTTCCATATGACAATGCCTTTAAGGGGCAGGGCGGCATAGACCCCGTCGGGGTAGAGGTTGATGTTGGTCGACTCCTGGGCACCGCCGAAAGTCGGGAACACCGAAGGGCTGTTCTGCACGTCTTCGGGGCCGAAGCCTCCTGCACAGCCCAGTCCGGCGACCACATTGCTGCCGCACACGCCGTTACCGGGACAAACCCCGGCAGCCTTGGGGTCGCAGGCCAGAGAGTCGTCGTCGCCGCCGTAGCAGCGCCAGGTTCCCCAGCCGGGGTCGTCAGTGTTGTTTTCGCCCGTGTAGATGTGAATGATCACATGGTGGGATTGGGCGTCCATTTGCAGGATCTGGCCGCCGAAGGCGAAACACTTGCCGGCATTGGGGCCTTCGGCGTTGGTGCCGGAAGCCACACCGGGGCAATCGACCAGGGCGCTGTCGGGCACCAGGCCGGGGGCACTTAAGTCGTAGTAACTGGCCACGCAGACTTCATTCTCGCTCTGCTTCCATAACTCCCAGCCCGGCATGGCCATCTGCATACCCTCGTCGGCTGCGGGCGGGTCCGGCCGCGGCATCTTGTTGGGGCTCGGTGGCGGCAGACAGGCATCGAGAAGGTCGGCCGTACCATCGACTACGCCCTGGCCGGGCGCGCCGCCGCGAATCCAGAGTTCCATGGCCTCGAGCAGGTCGGCGTCCACCGTGGTGGCGTTGTTCGGCATCGGCGTGCCGGGAGCGTCCACATCGCCCACGGTCTTCTCGGCGATCTTGTTGTAGAGCATGCTTAAGTCCTGGTCGCCGGGGAACACCCGCAAGACGTCGGGGTCGATGGACGAGGAGACGTTGATAAGCTGGTCGTAGGAGATGCCGGCTCTGAGGTCCAAGCCGCCCGACTGGGTGGTGGCACCGTGGCAGATATCGTTTGAGCATTGGTAGGACGGGCTGTCGAAGATGAGTTCCTGGATGGCTTCAAAGGTACTGGTGTATTCGCTCGCACAGCCTGTTTCACAAGTGTTGGTGCAGGTGTCGGTGTCCTCATCGTTGCCGTCGTCGCAGGTCTCGCCAAGCTCAAGCTTGCCGTTGCCGCACACCGAGGAACATTGAGCGGGCGGGTTCGCACCCTTGGCGACTAACTTGCCGGCTTCGTTCTTTTTAAGGTCGGAGTTGCCAACCGACACCTCGGCGCAGTACTGTTCGCTTCCAAGCAGAAGGCCTATCTCGACGGTTTGTTGGGGCGCAGAAATCCAATAGGGCCAGAACTTTCCTTTGGCCTTGACCAGCAGTTTGCCACCGTTCGAACCCTTCTTCACCAGTACCTTGTTGACGCCATAGGAGTCGGCGTAGCGCCAGTCGGCCTTGTACTTCCAACCCTTGGGGGCAGTCGCCTTGCCTATCCGCTTCCAGTTGCCGGCATCGAGACGGATAACCCCGCTGCGTCCGTCGTTCTCTCCCGTGCCGCTTACGCTCAAGTTAGAGGCCACCTGGCTGAGGTCGGTCGAGACGTCATAGATCGAGAACTGGTTTTTTGTTTTGAAGAGAAACTTGCGCTTGTCGGTCTTACCGGCCGGGTCGGTCATTACCACCTTGAGAGCGGCCATGGTGTGGGACTCTTCGTGGGCATTGGCCGGGGCCGAGGGCACCGTCAGCAAGAACGTGACGGCCAGGGCCACCACGATTCCGATTTGAGAGGAATGTTCAGAACTACGCATATTTTCTCCGTTGGGGTAGACCAGGGAATACTCTTGCAAGGGTAGTGCGCCAACCCCGTCCAGTCAACGAAATATATGCACATCAGCCCCCCATTGCCCCCCATTTGGGGGTGCCTGTCTGAACTGGGTTCAGTTTGCCGATGGCCCGGTTCTCGCCTATTGGCAAAATGGCGCTGAATTGGGCAACTCGTGGACCTGTCTATAATAATCGTCAATTACCGCTCCTGGGAGCCGCTTGGGCGCTGCCTCGCCCTCCTGCTCGAAAACCAGGGCCAGGACAGTCATGCAGAGGGGGCCGCCAGGACCCTGGAGGTGGTTGTGGTCGACAACGACTCGGCCGACGGCCGCCTGGCCGAGTTTGAGGCCGCCTGGCCCGCCGTCCGTTTTGTCGCCAACCGGGCAAACCTGGGCTTTGGCAGCGGCTGCAATCTGGGAGCCCTCAAGGCCCGCGGCCGCCTGCTGCTCTTTATGAATCCGGACGTCGAGGCGAGTGAGGCTGATGTGTGGACCCTCGTCGACGAGAAAGAGGCCGACCCCTCGATTGCCGTCTTAACGGCCCGCCAGACCGACAGCCGTGGGCGGGTGCGCAAGACTTTCGATGTCTTTCCGAGCATTGCCACTTCGTTTGCATGGGTGCGTGGACTGGGCAGGGCACTGTCTCGGACCGGCCTTGGGGCTTTCGACCGTTTTGCCGACCCACGTGCCGCTTACAGTGGGCGGGTCGAGTGCGAATGGGTGTCGGGGTCTTTACTCATGATGGCCAAAGAGGACTTCGAGGCCGTCGGAGGTTTCAGTGAAGAGTTCTGGATGTACTGTGAAGACGTAGACCTATGCTGGCGGGCAGGCAAGGCCGGTATGAAAGTCGCCTATACGCCGGCGGTTACGTTTGTTCACTCCCACGGCGGGGCCAGCCGCAGGGACCGCCGAACAACTGCGCTCACCAAGGCCGAAACCGTCATTTCAAAACACGTTTATATAAGTCGCCACTTTTCGGGATCCTACGCATTGGTTTTTCATCTGACCATCGCCCTTAAAAATGTCATTGGCCTGCTGCCCGTCGTGGCGGTGGCTTTAAGCGGCGTCGGCCTTTTTTCGCGCCTTGGTGTGGCCCCGGCCGTACTCGGCCGCCTGCTCGTCTACTATGGAGGGGTGGTGATGGGGCGGGGCTTTGCGAGTCCGCGTGCGCCCATCTCTACTAGGCGCGGATAGTGACGCGGGCGTTTTTTACTACCTCGACGTCACGTTCTTTGACCCGTCCCCGCACGATGATGTCGGTGTCCGACTCTTTCCACATGTCGGTGACTATGGTCTCGCCGGGTATAACCGGCGCCGCAAAGCGCACCTTAATGGAACGAAAACGGGTGGGGTCGCCATCGCACATGCCTTCGATGACGGCACGACCGATGTTTCCGAAGGTACACAGCCCGTGCAGTATCGGACGCTCGAAGCCGGCCATGGTGGCGAACTCGGGGTCGATGTGCAGCGGGTTGAAGTCTCCGCTCAGGCGATAGATGTGAGCCTGGTTGGGGAGAGTCGGGGTTTCAAAGGAAAGGTCGGGCTCGCGGTCGGGGGGTTCGTTGCCGGCCGGGGGGCCCGACTCGCCGCCGAAGCCACCCTCTCCACGCACGAAGATGCCGAACTCGTTGCGAAACAGCGGCTTACCGGAGTCGCTCGATGTGGTGGCTTCGATGATGATGAGGGCGCCCTTGCCCTTGTCGTAAATGGCTCTTATCCGCGAGGTGGTCTGAGTCTTGGCATTGGCGGGCAGTTCGTCGCAGAGGATTTCCAGATACTGTTCGCCGTGCAGTATCATCATGACGTTGATGTCCAGGCCCGGCGTGCTCCCAAGGTTTCCGAGGCTTGAGAAAGTAGGGATCACGCCGAAAGTTGGTATGACCTTTAGGCCGGTCTCGTAGGTGTAGCGCAACACCGCCGGGTCGTTGGGGTCGGCCCCCACGCCCACACCCAGTCCGAGGGCGTAAAGAATAACCTGGTTCTGGGTCCACTCGGCAGAGGCGGGGGCAAACTCCGCAGCCAGGGCAGCTTCAACGTCTATGGGCATATTTCAATCTCCTGGAGGTAATTGGATTGCACTCAGGACATGCAGTGCTTGAGGGTTGCCTGGGTGGATTCTGCAATACTGCCGAGTGCTACTGCGCCGTCCATGTCGGTCACCGAGCTCCAACCGTCGGCGACATCTTCAACCGTTATCTCGCCGCCGGGTTTGATGGTCAGACCCTTGGCGCGCGCCTTGTGCACACGGCAGAAAGCACCGGCGCCGACCTCGAACAGGTCGCCGTTGGCGTCGATGTCTTCCGAGCAGAGATAGACCACCAGGGGAGAGACGACCTCGGGCTGGATGAAGCCATGCACGGCCTCGGGCATGAGGTCTTCAGTAAGGCGGGTAAGCGACAGCGGCGCGATGATGTTGGTGCGGATGTTGCGTTTGGCGCCTTCGATGGCAAGGGTCTGTCCCAGTCCCACAAGGGCCATCTTGGCCGCCGAGTAGTTGGCCTGACCGAAGTTGCCGTAGATGCCCGAGGCCGAAGAGGTCATGATGATGCGGCCGTAGTTGGCCTCGCGCATGAACGGCCAGGCAGCCTTGGTCACGAGGTAGGCACCCTTTACGTGTACCGCGAAGACGATATCCCAATCGTCGATTGATATGTTCATGAAGCTCTTGTCGCGCAAGATGCCGGCGTTGTTGACGACGATATCGATAGACCCGAAGGCATCGACGGCTTGCTTGACCATGTTCTCAGCACCGTCGGCGTCGGATACCGAATCGAAGTTGGCCACGGCGTTGCCGCCGGCCGCTTTGATTTCGGCAACCACCTGTTCGGCCATGGTCGTGCCCGACCCGCTGCCGTCGGATGCGCCACCCAGGTCGTTTACAACCACGTTGGCTCCGTACTTGGCAAAAAGCAGGGCGTGGGAGCGTCCAAGCCCTCCGCCGGCACCGGTTATAAGGGCGGTACGTCCCTCTATCCCAAAGCGATCATCCATTTCTAAAACCTCTCCTGAGACCTTGCTGGTGTGTCGCGGCGGGGGCCGCTAAGCGCGCACATATAGGTGGCGTCTTGCAACAAGTAAAGGTGCGTGCAAAAAAATACCGTTGTGGATTTTGGATTCAGCCAGGAACAGGAACAGCTCAAAAACCAGGTCCGCCGCTTTCTGGACTCCGAGTGCCCTTTGGACCGGGTTCGTGAGTTGGTGGAGGCCGAAGAATCCTACGATACGGGGCTTTGGGGCAAGATGGCCGAACTCGGCTGGCAGGCCCTGGTAGTACCCGAGGCCGCCGGCGGCTTGGGGCTCAAATGGGAGGACCTCATTGTGGTTTGCGAGGAAATGGGCCGCAGCCTGTTTCCCTCGCCTTTCCTGGCCACCGCCGTGGCTGCCCGTGCAATTGCCCGCCTTGGCGATGCCGCCCAGACGGAGCGATGGCTGGCCGACGTGGCCGGTGGTTCCCTGGTGGCCACACTGGCCGTTCTGGAAGAGAGCGATGTGCTCGGACCCGAAGGTATCGCCACGCTTGCTACGGCCGACGGCGACGGTCTGAGCATTTCGGGGACCAAAATGTTTGTGCCCTACGGGCAGGCGGCCGGTCTGCTTGTGGTGGCTGTGAGTGAGGCCGGGGGCATAAGCCTGTTCGCCGTGCCGGCCGATGCCGAGGGGGTGAGCGTTGAGGCTTTAAAGCTTACCGACCCTACCCAGAGTGCTGCCCGTATTACTTTGGATTCGGTAAAAGTCGGCGCCGACGCGCGCCTTGGCGACCCCGGCAAGGCGGGGCCTGAGGTGGCTGCCCTGTTGGATGCGTACACGGTGGGTATGAGTGCCGAGATGGTGGGTGCGGCTGATGCCGCCGTGGTCCTTGCCGCCGAATACGCCAAGGTAAGGAAGCAGTTCGGGCAACCCATCGGGCGCTTCCAGGGTGTAAAGCACCGTCTGGCCGAGTGCTTTGTTGCCACCGAAGCGGCCCGGTCGTTGGTCTATTACGCCTCCTGGGCCATTGATAACCTTGAGGATGCCACTTCCAACGTCTCCATGGCCAAGGCTTACGCGGCCGAAGCCCTGGACCGGGCCGGCGAGGAGGGGGTTCAGCTTCACGGGGCCATCGGTTTTACCTGGGAGTGCGACGCGCACTTTTACTACAAACGTGGACGCTACTGCCGCAATGTTCTGGGCTCTCCCGAGTACCACTACGAGCGCGTGTTGGCCGCCGACGGCATATAGTCGAGGCAGGGGGCAGGATGGATTTTTCGTTTACACAGCAAGAAGAGGCTTTCCGCCAGGAAGTTCGCGATTTTGTTGCCGAGCACAACCCCAGTCGCAAGAGCAAAGGGGGTGGGGACACACTCGGTGAGGGAATAGAAGAGGCGCTTGAGCGTCTGCCGAAGTTGATGGCCTGGAACCAGGCTCTGTTCGATAAGGGCTGGGTGGGATTTTCCTGGCCCAAGGCCTATGGCGGCGGCGGCGGTGGTCTCATCGAACAGATGATTCTCAAAGAGGAGTGCGGCAAGGACCGCGCTCCCATGTTGGGCCTCTCCTATATGGGGCTGGCCTGGGTTGGGCCTTCAATCATCGCCTACGGTACCGAGGAGCAGAAAGAGCGTTTTGTACCACCCATCCTCAAGGCCGAGGAGCACTGGTGTACGGGCTATTCGGAGCCGGGTTCGGGTAGCGACTTGGCCTCGCTGCAGTGCCGCGCCGAGCTTGATGGTGACGACTACGTGATCAACGGCCAGAAGACCTGGACCTCGCTGGCGATGTGGGCCCAGTGGATGATCCTGCTGGTACGCACCGACCCGTCGGCGGCCAAGCACCTGGGAATCACCTGCCTGTTGGTGCCCATGGGCAGCGAAGGCATGACGGTGCGTCCCATAAAAACCATGAACGGTGAAACTCCCTTTGCCGAAGTGTTCTTCGACAACGTACGGGTGCCGGTCAAAAACCGTCTGGGAGAGGAAGGGCAGGGATGGGACGTAACCAAGCACGCCCTTGCCAACGAGCGCAGTTCAATTGCCGAGGTCACCGCACTTCACCACAGCCTGGCCGATCTTAAGAGTCTGGCCGCCGACTGTCGTATAAACGGTGTCCCCGCCCTTGAGGTTCCTTCGATAAGGCAACGCCTGGCCCGTATTCAGACCACCACCGAGGCCATGCGCCTTAACGGGCTGCGTCTTCTCACCCGCCAGTTACGCAATGACAAGGTTGGGCCTGAGACTTCGGTCAACAAACTCTTGCGTGCCGAACTCGAAGTCGAGATTGGACGCCTGGCCTGCGACATAGAGGGCTCCTACGGGCAGTTGTCCAAGGGCTCGCCGGGCGCCGTGGCCCGCGGCAAATGGCAGAACCAGATGCTTTCATGGCCCGCCGTCGTAATTGGCGGGGGCACCCCGAACGTCCAACGCAACGTCATAGCCGAGCGTCTTCTGGGCTTGCCCCACGACGCTTAAACTTATGGGCAACGCTTACATACTCGACGCTATCCGTACCCCCCGTGGCAAGGGTAAAGCCTCGGGGGGTCTTCACGAAACACACCCCCAGGAACTGCTGGCCGCCTGCTTGAAGGCCCTGCCCGAGCGCGTGGACTTTGACGTGGGCGAGGTTGAAGACGTGGTCGCCGGTTGCGTCTCGGCCATCGGAGAACAGGGGGCCTGTATAGGCCGCATGGCGGTACTGGCGGCCGGCTGGCCCCAGGAAGTGACCGGGGTCTCGCTCAATCGTTTTTGCGGTTCGGGACAACAGGCCGTCAATTTTGCCATGATGGGGGCTGCTGCCGGCTTTCAGGACCTGGTTGTGGGCGGTGGAGTGGAGAGCATGTCACGGGTGCCGATGGGGGCCGACAAGGCCGGCATCGACGGTCATAATCCCCGCTTGCGGCAGCTGCACCCCCTGGTCCCCCAGGGCATATCGGCCGACCTTATTGCCATGCGCGAGGGTTTCAGCCGCCACGATGTCGATGAGTTTGCCGCCGCCAGCCAGGCCCGTTGCAAGGAGGCCGTGGACGGGGGGCACTTCGACAAGAGTCTGATAAAGGTCACCGACGACAACGGCCAGCTGTTGCTCGAGGTTGACGAGTTCCCGCGTCCGAACACGACCATGGAGACCCTGTCTCAACTCGAGCCGTCTTTTACGGACCTGGGCAAATACATACAAAAGGGAGACGAACTGAGTTTCGACGACAAGGCGCTCTCGGTTTATCCCGAACTCGACCACATCGACCACATCCACCACGCGGGCAACTCCTCGGGTATTGTCGATGGCGCCTCGGCCGTGCTGGTGGCTTCAGAGGCCTATGTGAAAGCACACAGCGGCGTAAAACCGCGGGCGCGGGTGGTATCCATGGCCACCGCCGGCGACGAGCCGGTTATCATGCTTACGGCGCCCGCACCGGCCTCGCGGATAGCCTTGGACAAGGCCGGCATGGACTGGGGTGACATCGACCTGTTCGAGGTAAACGAAGCCTTTGCCACCGTGGTTCTTAAGTTCATGAAAGAGTCGGGCGTTAGCCGCGACAAGATTAACGTTAACGGCGGTGCCATAGCCCTGGGCCACCCTCTGGGGGCCACCGGCGGTATGCTCGTCGGCACGGCGCTGGACGAACTCGAGCGCCGCGACCTCAACACCGCCCTGGTGACCATGTGTATAGGCGGCGGCATGGGCATTGCCACCATTATAGAACGCGTCTGAAGCAGGGGGAGACCTGAATAATGAAAATTGGACTGATGACTGGTACCGGTGACTCCGAAAGCATCGAAGATGCGGTCGGACAGATAGTGCGTGCCGAGGCCGATGGCTTTGCCTCGGCCTGGCGCGCGCAGATCATGGGCCTCGATGCGCTCACGATCTTTGCCCTGGCCGCGGAGAAAACAAGTCGCATAGAGTTGGGTACGGCCGTGGTGCCGACTTACCCGCGACATCCGCACTCGCTGGCCATGCAGGCGGCCACCGTCAATGTGGCCAGCGGTGGCCGTTTGGCCCTGGGCATAGGGCGAAGTCACCAGATTGTCATCGAGGGTATGCTGGGGCTCAGTTACGACCGGCCGATTTCTCACATGCGCGACTACGTTTCGGTGTTGCGCGGCCTGCTCGACGAAGGCAACTGCTCGGTCGATGGCAAGTGCTACCAGGTAAACGGCAGCATAAGTGTACAAGGAGCCTCACCGCTTCCCATCCTGGTTGGTGCCCTGATGCCGAAGATGCTCGAACTGTGCGGTGAGCTTTGCGACGGCACGCTCACCTGGATGAGTGGGCCCAAGCATCTGGCAAAGAACATCGTCCCCACCTTGAACGCCGCGGCCGAGCGCGCCGGGCGCCCCAAGCCGCGCACCGTGGTCGCGCTCCCGGTCTGTGTTACCGACGATGCCGAACAGGCACGCCGCCTGGCCTCCAAGCTCTTCGTCATCTACGGCACGCTACCCGTCTACCGGGCCTGCCTGGATGAGGAGGGTGTTGAGGGTCCGGCCGACATAGCGCTGGTGGGCAACGAGGACGAGGTGCGGCGCGGGTTGGCGCAGGTTGCCGAGGCTGGGGCTACCGACTTCTATGCGGCGATTTTCCCGGCCCCGGGAGACACCCAGACCTCGATGGCGCGCAGCTACGACTTTCTCAAAAGTCTTGGCGGGGAGGTCTAGAGATGGCCTGTGTAAGTAGAACCCTGGACGTCTTTGCGCTGCTGTTCGCGGTGTTGGCCGTGTCCAACCTGCTCAAGCCTTTGCAGATCCTCGGCAAGGAAACCGGCTTTGTACTCTTCGGCACCCGCCTTGAGGGTACGGCCAATGCAGTGGCCGGCCCGCTGTTTGGCATCTACCTGCTGGTCTATGCCTGGGCGATATGGGCGGACAAGGGTTTCGCACTGCCCATGGCGGTGGTCTATGTGGCCTACGTAGCCGTGAACCTGGTGATGTTCTTCATGCTCAACGACCGCCCCGGTGGCGCCAGCTATCTGGTCTTCGGTGTTGTCTATGCGGCCATTGCGCTGGGGGTTTCGGGGGCCGCGGCCTGGCTGCTCTACAACCAGCGCCTGACGCCGCCTTTGTAGTCCAGATATTCCTGCCCGAACTTTCTTTCGAGGTAGGCCTCTTCGCGCTCGATAACCTCTTTGGTCAGTATGACCATCGTTACGGCCAGGGTGCCCAACAGCCACAGGCTGTTGGCCCAGAGCGCGGCTCCGGTGTGGGCCATGGCCATGGCCAGATAGACGGGGTTGCGGCTCAGTCGGTAAGGGCCGCGGCTGATGATTGCCGAAGTGGCTCGGCGTGGGTTTATCGCTGTGTTGTGGCGGCGAAACTCGCGTACGGCCAAGCCGAACAACACAAAAGACAGGGCCACTACGGCTTTGCCGACCGTGGGAATGACGATGCCGGCAGCCACCGGCAGGGGCAGGACCCGGTCGAGCAGAAGACCGGCGACGATCGAGGCCGCAACTATAAGGGGCGGGGGGGCAATTACGCCCGCATTATCTTTGTCCATGGGGAATAACCTCTTCGGCAAAGGCCTGAATTTCGTCGTTCAGGTAGGGCGGGAAAAGCATGAAGATGAAGTGGCTTATACCCACAGCCTTGTAGGCCTCGATCTTCTCCAGGCACTGTTCGCGGTTGCCCACCATTATTGAATCGCGGGCATCCTCGGGAGAGATCTGCCAGACCGCCGACAAGAGGTTGACCATCATGTCCTGGCGGTCGCTGTCTTCGGTATAGCAAAGCGCCATCATCACGGTCTTCTCTATTTCGTCGGGGTTGCGGCCAAGCTGGTCGCAGTGGCCCTTGATGGTATCGATCAGGTTGCCGAGAAAAGCCGGGGTGCCCGGTGCGTTCCACATGTCGGCGTGCTTGGCAACGATGCGCAGGAGCACCTTTTTGCCTATCCCTCCTATCATAAGGGGAGGTCCGCCCTCTTGTACGGGCAGGGGGCGGCAGCGGGCCTCGTTTACCTGGTAGTGGGCGCCGTCAAGGGTTACCTCCTGGCCGGCGAGCATGCCCTTGACGATGGTGCAGGACTCATCGAGAGCTTCGAGACGGCCGAGCGTAGTTTTGAAATCAAAGCCCAGGCTCTTGTGTTCGAGTTCGAACCATCCGGCTCCCAGCCCCAGGTTAAGGCGTCCGCCCGAGATCTGATCCACGGTGGCCGCCAGTTTGGCGGTGAGCGTGGGGTGGCGGTAGGTATTGCCGTTTACCAGGTGGCCGATGCGGGCCCGTTTTGTGGCCATGGCCAGGGCGCTCAGGGTTGTCCAGCCCTCCATGCAGGGGCCCTTGGGGTCACTGAAGATCGGATAGAGGTGATCGAAAACCCACAACGAATCGTAACCCCAATCCTCGGCCTGCCGCCACAGGCTTTCGATGTCTTTGAATTCGACATCCTGTTGTCCCGTTTGAATACCGAAGCGTAGTGGGTGTGTACTCATGCCGCTTTCTAACCTCTGCCCCGGTGTCAGTCCAGTCGTCATCACTTTGCCTGGCTGCGGTGGCCGTGTAAGTTTGCCCGTGGCAGGAGGGACGCCGTGGAATTCGCTTTAGTTGTAGGGGGAGGTCAGGTCCAGCACGACCGGCATGGCCTTGAGGTTATCGTCGAGGAAGCGCAACTGGCCGAGAGTCTCGGCTACGATGTAGTCTTTGTTCCCGACCATTACGTGCACGAACAACTCGGGGTGTTTCTTAAGGACCAGCCCGTCTACGAGATGTTCTTTGTCCTTGCCACACTGGCCCAACACACCAAGCGCATAAAACTCGGCAGTCATGTGGCCTGCACCCTGTTTCGCCACCCGGCCATGCTGGCCCGTCTGTTTTCTCAGTTGGACGAGGCCAGCGGTGGCCGTGTCATCGCCGGCGTGGGTGCGGGCGATGACGAGGCCAGCGGTGGCCGTGTCATCGCCGGCGTGGGTGCGGGCTGGACCAAGGCCGAGTTTGATATGCTTGGTATAGAGTTCCCGCCGATTTCCGAGCGCCTGGCAATGATGGACGAGGCGGTAGCTGTCGTGAGGGGACTCTGGGGAGAGGAGCCGCTGAGCTTCGAGGGTAAGTACTACACCCTGACCGATGCAATGATCCGTCCGCGGCCGTTA
This sequence comes from Deltaproteobacteria bacterium, assembly GCA_046583365.1. Lineage (GTDB taxonomy): Bacteria > Desulfobacterota > Binatia > UBA1149 > CAYXZP01 > JAYGCL01. The sequence continues at coordinate 285 of JAYGCL010000069.1, read as the reverse complement.
CAGGACCCCGGCCCTCCCCTCATGATAGGCGGCAGTGGCAACGGCATTCTGCGACGGGCCGGTCAGTGGGCCGATATCATCCATATGGTGCCGCAGACGGGTGCGGCCGGAACCACAACGATCGAGAACGTGGCCAGATTCACCGATGCCACCGTGACAGAGAAACTCAACCGCGTTCGCGATGAGTCCGAAAAGGCCGGCCGCGGCCGTGACGCGGTGACTTATGCCACAACGATATTCAACTACCTGCCCACGCCATCGCCGGCGGCCACTAAAAAGAGGGCC
>JAYGCL010000032.1:0-2661 GCA_046583365.1 Deltaproteobacteria bacterium | reverse complement strand
AGGGCTCTCCAATTACGGTAGAACCAGTAGACCTCGTAAAGTCCGAAACTCAAGACCGACAACCAGACAAGGTGTCTTATGGATTGCCCATTTGAGAAGTAGCCAGCCTTCTCAAAACTCGGCACCGCTGGTTTGTCGGTGACCTCCGGGTCAGGCGGCCTGCTGATCTCGGACGTCCAGGCCCGGCAATACTTACACTGCAAGGCCAGGGCCATTATTGCCTTGCCACAGTTGGGACAGGCAATGGTTTCGGGTCCCGTCTCCTGGTCAGAAATATCGTTGCCCATACAGCCTATCTCCCTACCCCACGCCCCTTGTGGCGCCCGCGGGCAGGATGGTCCGGCATGGTGCGTGAGGACCACCGCAAAGGGAAATCCGCGCGACGCGCCTGACACCTATTCCATTTGAAACACAATTTTTGCAAAGACCAGATAAAGGCCGCCACAACCATATCAATGGTCTGGTGACATGCGCCACGTTGGCACTTGCCCCCTGCAATGTTTAGTTTTGGAGTGTGGCTCTTCCACTCAAGATCGCCGGTCACGGTGTTCACTTTGATGCCCCCGAAGCCGGGCGCTACCTGGCACCCATCCTGGTGTTGCCGGGGCTGTTCCAATCCTTCCAGTGCTGGCGAGGACTCACCTCTATGCTCGCCCATCGGGGCTGGGAAGTTTACGTGCTTGCGCGAGACGAAGAAGAGGGTTCGGGCGCCTCTGGCTGGTCGGCCCAGTGCGAGGCTGCGGCCAATGTAGCCGCCGGCCTTGGTGACAACGTAATAATATTCGGGGCCGACATTGGTGCGGCCATCGCTATGGCCGCCTGCCAACGCGTAACACCACTTGCCTTGGGCCTGTTTGCACCGTCGCTGCCCGCCCCGTTGGGGCACGCGTTGGCTGCATCACGCAGCATACTGGAGCGGGCAAAGAAAGCTTCCGGCCAGGCCCCCGACAAGCTCGCAAAAGGCACCAAACCCGCCGACCTGAGTAGCGAACCTGTAGACCTGTTGGATGACATCGGCGAGGGTATCGCCTTTGAAAGACCGTCCTCCCATCCCCCCGCCATCGTCTTCGCCCCGGACGGCGACCCCCTGGTCACAAGCGAGCAGGCTCTTTCTTTTGCCGACGGCGAGCTTGCCAGAACCTCCCCCACACGCCTTGACGGACGCTGGTGGCCGGCAAAAAGGTCTGCGGCGGTAGCCGACGGCGTCCACCGTTTCCTGGTTCTTACGCTCGGCGACCGCGTGGTCGAGTTCCCCGACGAAATTCTAGCCGACTGAAGCGAGACCCAGTTGACGGCGGGCCTCATAGAGGACGATGGCGACGGCGTTGGACAGGTTGAGGCTTCTCACCCCCGGCTCGTCTATTGGAATGCGGTAGACCTGTCCGGCAAAAGCGCTGAGGAAATCATCGCCGAGGCCGCTACTTTCCTTACCAAAGACCAGCGAGTCTTCGGCCTTGAACATACACTCGGTGTAGGAGGGGCCGGCGTGGACGGAAAATGCCAGGCGCCGGACACTTGCGCCGTTGGGAGGATTTTCAAGGTACTCCTGCCAGCCGGGGTAGACCCCGAGTTCCACCAGCGGCCAGTAGTCCAACCCCGCACGTTTGAGATAACGGTCTTCCAGGGAAAAACCCAAAGTCCCCACAAGGTCCAGGGGCGTGCGTGTGGCGGCGGCCAGGCGGGCGATGCTACCGGTGTTTTGCGGTATCTCTGGCTCGACAAGGACTATACGCATCAAGCCATCCGGGCGCTGCCACCGACCGTCCCCAGGCGATAGAGGTCGCCGCCAACCCGAAGCACCGTGCCACCGGCGGACTCTTCCATATAGGAAACAAGGCGGTAGTAGGGCGGTCGCAAAAAACGGGCTTCTATCTCACCCCTCTCCCCCCTTTGCACCTTACAATAGAGGACGTTGTTCGGGCCCACGCGAAGGCTACTGCAATCAAGACGGTCTGCCACACGGTCGTTGGTACGCACCTTAAAGCCGGTTTGCGGACTGCCTTCAACGGCCACCACCACCAGTGCAGTATCTTCCACGACGACGGCCTGGCGGTCTATGCCTATGTCTACGACCCACCCCCCCTGGCCGTCGCTCCTTATGTGTCGGGAAAACAACTCGCAGATGCGGCGGTTACCAATCACCTCTTCGTCGGCATACCAGTTGCCATCAACGCGAAAAGAGATCGTGTACCCGCCTATTGACCAGAATCCCGCCTTAGCCATGGCGCTTTTCTTACGAGCAGTTTAACACGACAGGCAGACCAAGAGCCGTTTTCAAAACGGCCAGAGCATCGGCCGGAGTAAGCTTACCGTCGCCATTGGCATCGCAGGCCCGGCCTTCACATGAGGACAAGCCCACCGCGGCCTTGAGGACATCCAACGCATCGCCCGCGGTCACCTGCCCGTTACCGTCTACATCACCGCAGAGCACCGGCACCGGACTCGTGCTCTTGGCCGTCGGTTTCTCCGCCACCGTCACGGTTACCGTCCCGACGGTGCCGGCGGCACCGTCGTCCAGGATGGTGACGGTGAAGTTGGTCGAATCGGCGGTGGTCGTGGCCACGAAGGTGCAGGGGCCGACATCAAACGGTATTGTCCCCACGGTCTCGATAGCGAGGCCCATCCAGGAAAGCTTCGCGTCACCGGTTTGGTGGTTGTAAA
>JAYGCL010000092.1:0-2541 GCA_046583365.1 Deltaproteobacteria bacterium | reverse complement strand
GGTTAAGCTGTCCGGCTCTTGTCGGCGGCAACCGAAGGGCCCCGGAAGAAATTCCGGGGCCCTTTTTTTAGCGCTCTATGGTTATGCGGGTAGTGGCGGCCTTGGTGCTTACCGAGACCACCGCAAAGCCTTCGGCCTCGGCGGCCCGCGGGATGTCGAGGGCGGCCCGGGGGTCATCGACCCACAGTTCTACGGTCTCACCGCGGGCCATAGTCTCAAGCAGGGCCTTGGCCCGGGCCCAGTTAAGCGGGCAGGGCAGGCCGAGAAGGTCGAGAAAGTGTCCACCCATAGCTATCGGCATAGCACCCGAAGGTTCCAGGGGCCATACAGGCTGGACTGCAGGGCTGAAGCGTCTTCAGCGGCCTGAGCTAAGTTCGTGAGATTAAACGCTTTGCACCCCCATACGGGGGAGTTCCGTCCTTGCCAATCCGGCCAACGTCTGACTATCTATATAGGACGGGTTTTTGCCGGGTGGGCCTCATCGAAGTCGGCCCGGTGTTTCTTTGCATTTTTACTGGAGGGGAGTTTTTTGATGAGTTCATACAAGAGTGTCCTGGGGCTGTGCGCAGCCGTTTTCGCCTTTGCCGTGGTGCCGGCCCTGCCGGCCGATGCCGCTTTTGGCAAGACCGAGCTTAAGTGCCGTTCGACCATAGCCAAAGGGGGCGGAAAGTTGGCTGCCACCGTTTCCAAGACTCTGGGCAAATGCCACAAGTTGCAAGCCAAGGGCAAGGTACTCGCCTCTGTAGACTGCAATTCCATTGCGGGAGCCGACACCAAGGGCAAGGTGGCCAAGACCGAGGGCAAGCTTCGTTCTTCGGTCGGCGGCGCCAAGGACAAGTGTTACGACAAGAAGGCCGGTGTGGCGCTCGTGCCGGCCGACCTGGGCTACAACGGCTGTCCCTCTCCCTGTGGCGACATCGTGCTTAACGCCTTTGCCGATGTGGGCGATTGTATTGTCTGCCTGGCCGACTCTTCGGCCGAGGCGATGAGCGAGGCGGCCCAGGGTAGCCCCGGCTCCATGGGCAAGACCGAGGCCAAATGCCACGGTGGTATTGGTAAAAACCAGGGCAAGTATTTTGCGACCATTTTGAAAGAGCGGGTCAAGTGCCAGTCGGGCGCCGAGAAGAAGGAAGGAGCCACCACTACTGACTTCTGTCTGACCGCCAACCCCAAGGGCAAAATTACCGGTACCTACGCAAAGAGTGTGGCCGGCATTGCCAAGAGTTGTGGGACGGTGCCCGACCTTTCGGCGGTTGACTCCTGCAGCAGCACCAACGTGACGACCCTTACCAACTGTTTGCTCGATGACGCCAACACCCGCGGCGACGCCCTGTTCCTGGCCTTTTTCGGTCTTGAGGCCGATGCCGGGACAGGCGGCGGCGGTGGCGGTGTAGACTGGAGCTTGCAGGACCTTCAGTGCCCCAGCAGCGGTGAGATTATCATACGTGCCGGCGCGGGCGGGCTTTGCTCGAGCACTGCCGACTGCCCCCTGGGTACCTGTGACCTGTCCCTGGGCCGTTGTCGTACGGTAAGCCGCCTGGCCTCCGGGCAGAGCGGCATCGCCCATGGTGCCGACGTGACCGAGAATGTATCGGCCCGCGGCTTCATCCAGTGCGAAGGGCCGGCCAATCCCACCTGTGGAACCTGCCAGGTGGTCGGTGCCGACCCCTCCGGCGGCTCCTGCCGTTGTGCCAACGACAACCGTACAATCTGTGACGAGCCCTTTGCAGCAGACGCCGACGATTGCGGTGGCGATATCTGTAATTGCTACTTCGGGCCGCCGCTGTCCCTTTCGGCCGGCAATACCCCGGCCTGTGTTGTCAACAAGGTTACCGAGCAGCCCAGCGGGGTGGTCAACGTAGACCTTGGCCAGTCCGACATTTCCGTGCAGTTGCGGGCCCAGGTTTTCCTGGGCGAGTCGTTGGTGATGCCGTGTCCTTACTGCGACGGCGACGTCACGATCAACGACGGTGTGCGCGACGGTACTTGCGTGGGTGGCAGGGATCCCGGCGCGTCTTGCGACGGCGGCGGCATAAACACCAGTTTCCCGGCTCCCGGGGGCGCGGCCCATTCCCTGGACTGTTTCCCCATGGTGGGCAAGAACGTTTCCGGCCAGGGCTTGATGATCGACCTGAGTTCTACCACCGGTACGCAGTCGCTGTCGTTCAACCTGCCCTGCGGGTTCCCTTACTTCGGCAAGAACTGCCCCTGCCGGGTCTGTAGCGGTGACAGCACTCTGCCGTGTAACTCGGATGCCGAGTGTACGGAGGCCAGTGCCGGCTCGTGCAACTCCATAGGCTCGGGTACCAACGGGGGCCCAAACGGCTGTGAGGGCAATGTGTGCGTGGAAGAGGCGGGCAGCAACGGGGAGCGTGGTGTTTGTGCCACCGGTCCCACCGGCGACTTCTGTGACGGTATAGTAAAGGCCAACGGCGAGGGATTTATAGCCTGCGCGGCCGACGTGGAATGCGAAGAGAACACCATCGGTGTGGATGCCGGTGCCTGTACGTTGGCCCAGATGCGTTCCTGTTACCTGGACCC
>JAYGCL010000087.1:0-39169 GCA_046583365.1 Deltaproteobacteria bacterium | reverse complement strand
TATGACGCCATCCATGCCCCGATGTAATTGACCCACGTCGGCGCTGGTCGTTAACTCGTCTCAACAAAGATGGAGGGACGGCTGCAATGAAAACTCGGCTTTCAAAGATTCTCTACGACAAGGGTTGGACGGAAATGGAATTGTCACGACGGACCGGTCTGGCCCAGAGTTACATCAACAGGGTGAAAAACTCGCGTATAGTTCCGACGGTGAGAATGGCCCTGCGTATTTGTACGGCGCTGTAGGTTCCGGTCGAAGATGCATTTATCTACGAAGAGAAACCCTACGGGGTGACCAAAAAGCCCTACTTCCCTCTAAGGGACGGCGGTGGTTATCCGTCGCGGGCCTCGATCCCCTGCCAGGGGGCGCTGTCGGGTTCGAAACGGTAGTAGTTGTTCACATCTATGAGCCGTGCCCGCACGTGGAGGCCGGGGCCGCCGGTCGGCCTGGCCCCGGCCTCGGTGGCCAGGCCAATCCAGTCGCGAACACCTTCGGCCCGGGCCCCGTCGAGGTGTTCCTTCCATAGCCGGGCTCTGGTTGTCGCGGCCAACCTGCGGTCCCAGATCCTCAGATTGAGTTCCGAGTCGCGACGGTAGCTCGGTGGCCACAGGTTGGCCGAGCCCAGGTTGAGCGTGTTGTCGTCTACGATCAGTAGTTTGGCGTGCACGTAGACCATGCGGCCGCCCTCTTCGAGGCCGAACAGGGCGGCCCGGCCGCTGTCGAGCAGAGCTTTTAAGGCCAGGGTCGTCTCGGCGAGCTTTTCTTTCTTGTACAGGGCCAGGTTGGGGTCAGGGCGCAGGGGCAAGACGGCGATGACCTCCACCCCGCGCCGTGCCGCCCGCTCGAGGGCTTCGATGGTGGCTATGTCTATGAGGTACTGGTTCTCGATGTAGATGCTGCGACCGGCACTCTCGATATCTGCCAGTATGGCCCGGACTATGGAGTCTTCTCCCTTGCCCTGCCCGGCCGCGTAGAGGCCGGCGGCGATGGTTCTCAGTACCTGTACCGTGCTGCCCGAGGGCTGCGTGGCAGGGGAAAGGCCGGTCCGGGTTTGTTCGGGCAGGTCATCGGCCTCTTCGGCGCAGGGGTAGACGAGCCTGTCGGTTTCGCTGGCACTGTTCCAGCGTTGGCGGAAGTTGGCTTCCACATCGGCGGCCGCCGGGCCCCGGACTTCGGCAAAGAGGTCGTGAAAACCGCCATCGCGATGGGAAGGGGAAGACAGGCCGTCGTGGTTGAGGTTTATGCCGCCCACGAAAGCCGTTTGCCCGTCGATGATGTGGCTTTTCTGATGGTGGCAACCCCTGGGCACCCGGTCCCAGCGCATCTTGACCTTTGAGCCTCTGGCACGAAGCGCCTTGAGGTCTTCCTCGTCACCGCGGAAACTTCCTATGCCCGGGTACTCGCTCCACCAGAACAGCAAACGCACGTCGATGCCGGCCTCGGCCCGTTCTTCGAGAAACTCGAACAGGGTTGGTCCCTTGGGGTTCAGCCTGAAGTCAGGGTCGAAGAAAGACACCGTAATCCACACCGAACCGGTGGCCTGGCCTATGACGGAGAAGATACGGGTGAAGGTTTCACGGCCGTCGATGAGGACGGCAACGGTGTTGCCGCTGCGGGCCGGGTAGTTGGCCTCGGGTACGGGCGCGGGTTGCAGGCTGGGGGGCATTGTGAATAACTTGGCTGTCCGGGCTGGCCGACAGTGATGGCCAGCCGAGCCTGCCAAGAGACCGCAAGTAAGGCAACAGGCGACACGGGATATGGAGTATTCAGGCTGATGAGCGCCATGGGACCTCTTGATATCGGGGGGGTCAAAACAACCACCAATCTGGTCCTGTCGCCGATGTCGGGGGTAACCGATTCGGCCTTTCGCCGTCTCGTTCGCCTTGCCAGCGGAGACGCCGTCGGTTTGTTGGTGAGCGAGTTCATTGCCGCCGAGGGGCTTACCCGCGACAACCAGAAAACCCTGGCCATGCTCGCCTTCAGGCAGTCGGAGCGACCCCTGTCGATTCAGATCTTCGGTGCTGACGAAGACCGCATGGTAAGGGCCGCCGTCATGGTCGAGGAGGCCGGCGCCGACATTGTGGATATCAACTGTGGCTGCCCGGCCCCCAAGGTTGTCCGCCGGGGAGGGGGGGCCGAGATGATGAGACAGCCCGAGCGCCTTGGCCGTATCCTCGGTGGCATTAAACGGGCGGTCAGTATCCCCATGACGGTGAAAATTCGTGCGGGTTGGGACGACAGCAACTTAAACGCCATGGAGATCGCCCGCCTGGCCGAGGGCGAGGGGGCTTCGATGCTGGCCGTGCATGGGCGCACGCGGCGGGCTCTTTACAGCGGCCGGGCCGATTGGGACCTGGTGGCGGCTATCGGCCAGCGCCTGAGCATCCCGGTCATCGGCAGCGGTGATGTTGTCTGCCCGCGTACCGCATTGTCGCGCCTGGCTGCAGCCGACGGCCTCATGATAGGACGTGCGGCCATCGACAACCCGTGGATTTTTGCCCAGGCCCGCGCCTTGGCCGAGGGCCGTTCTTTTACGCCGCCCTCTGCGGTCGAGCGGGTAGAGGCGTTTGGTGCCTTTATCGGTTTTTTGCGTGAGGCCCTGCCCGACAAGGCTTTTATGGGCAGGCTGAGGGGCCTGGCCTGTCGTTTCATCAAGGGACTTCCCGACAGTGCTGGCGTCCGCCGTGCCGTCGGTGGGGCCGCCAGCGTGGGGGAAGTCGAAGACCTGCTGAGCGAGGCTCTCCTGGGCCCGGTGGCCAAACTGGGGGCGGTGGCCTGAGGTGGAGCCTTCCTACAGCGTTTTCGTCAGCAAGGACTCGTTCAAGTTCAACGCTGCGCATTTCCAGATCTACCAGGGCTTCCGCGAGAGGCTGCACGGGCATAACTACCGCGTGGGCGTACGCATAGAAGGGCGACTCGGTAGCGATGGCTACGTTCTGGATTTTGGCGACATCAAGAAGGCCGCCCATGTGGTGTGCAAGCAACTCAACGAAAAGACCATAATCCCCACCGCCAACGATTGTCTGGAAGTGTCGAGCAGTGATGGGCAGATATCCCTGGTTTGCCAGGACGGCTCGCGATTCAGCCTTCCCCAGGACGACTGCGTACTCCTGCCCATCGCCCACTCCTCGGCCGAGGAGTTGGCCGAGTACGTGTGTGGAGAATTGATAAAGAGCTTAAAGATACCCGGCCGTCGTCAGGTCTGCAGCATCGAGGTCACGGTGGCCGAGGCCCCCGGCCAGGAGGCTGTCTGCAAAATAGACCTTTGATCTCGTTCTCGTACAAAGCATTGGCCGCGCTGGCCCTGGCCGCCGCGTTCGCGTTGCCGGCCTGCAGCCGTCCCCTGCCCGAAGAGCAAAGCGAGGCGGGGGTGCTCTACAGTAGTCGCTGTGGCGGTTGCCACCTGCCTTACCACCCGGGGCTGATGACGGCCGCTATGTGGCGGAGCATGGTGGAGAGAATGGAGACCGGGCCCATGCGCAGGAGTGGGTTGAAACTGGTCGCGCCCGAACGCGACAGTATCCTCGCCTATCTGGTTAGAAACGCCGGCGAGAACTGACAAGCCAGGCTAGGACAGGGCTCTGGCCCTTAAGTCTTCAACCTGGTCGCGACGGTTGGGGGCGGCACTGCTGAGCACCTCGTGGCCACCCTCGGTTACCAGTACGTCGTCTTCTATACGTACGCCGATGCCACGCAGGCTTTCGTCGCAGTTGGCGTCGGCGGCGATGTAGAGGCCGGGCTCCACCGTCATGACCATGCCGGCCTCAAGCCGCCGCGGCTGTCCGTCTTGTTCGTAGCTGCCGGCATCGTGGACGTCCATGCCGAGCCAGTGCCCGGTCCGGTGCATGAAGTAGCGGGTGTAGGTACCGGACTCTATGGCCCCGTCCACGGAGCCCTTGAGCAGGCCGAGGTCGAGCATACCAACCACCAGTACGCGGACGGCCGCCCGGTGTACCTCGTCGCAGGCCACCCCGGGTTGCAGCGCTTCTATGCCCGCGCACTGGGCGCTGTGGACCAGATCATAGACGGCGGCCTGGGCTCCCGTGTAGCTGCGGCCCACCGGCATGGTACGTGTGATGTCGGCGCAGTAGCCACCGTATTCGGCGCCGGCATCGACGAGCAGGAGCTGGCCGTCGCGTAGAATATCCTGGTTGCGGGTGTAGTGGAGAACGGTGGCGTTGTTGCCACCCGCGGCGATGGTGGCGTAGGCCGGGCCGGCCGACCCCGCCCGCCGGAACTCGAAATCGATGATCGCTTCGGCCTCGTACTCGGCCATGCCGGGCACCAGGGTTTCCATGAGGTGAGCATGAGCCAGCGCGCTCAGAGATGTAGCCTTGCGCAGGATGTCTATTTCTTCGGCAGACTTGACCACCCTCATCTCGGCCAGCGGCTGGTTGCTCGAACACACCTCGAGGGGGTCGAGGCCGTCGCGGCGGCGGCTCTGGTTAAGGCCGTCTATGGTCTCGGCCACCTGTGAGTTGACGGCGGGGTCGCGGCCGTCACAGTAGAAAAAGCGGCGGGCTCCCTTGAGTTCCTCGGCCAGCGCATCGGGCCAGTCCTTGAGCAGCCCGGCGTGGTCGGCAGCATAATCGTTGCGGGCACCCTCGGGACCGGGTCGTCGTCCGGTCCACACTTCCCTGGACGGGTCGCGGGCTTCGACGAAGAGGCTGAAGCCCTGCCGTTGGCCACCGGCCGTACTCAACATGAGGTGGGCCCGGTCTTCGAAGCCGCTGAGGTAGCGTATGTTGGTGTCGGGGCGGTAGCGGTGGTTGACGTCGTTGGAGTAGATGGTCTCGGGTGCGGCCGACACAAACAGCACGGCCCCGTCCTCCAGCCCCGCGGCCAGTTGTCGACGGCGTTTGGCGTACACCGACAGGGGAGGGCCGTTGGGCGTCACGGCGCTGGCAGCACCTGTTTGAAGGGATGGACCTCGACCCTCTCGAACACACCACCGGTGTTGTAGGGGTCGGTGGCGGCCATTGATGAGGCTTCGGCCTCGGAGTCTACTTCCACGATGATGAGACTGCCGTGGCCGTCGGTGAAGGGCCCGGCAAGGTGGATTTTACCACGCTCGGCGTAGGCCCCGAGGTGTTCGAGGTGGGACTGGCGGAGTTTGGGTCTCAATTCCCCGGCGCGAGGTCCGTCGTGTCCGATAATTACATAGAGCATCGTGGCTTCCTCGGGGGCTGCACAAACCCGGGCTTAGGATATACTGAATCCAGGCAGCATGGACAAGAACGAAAGACTGTGGGCCATAGAGGGCTTCGTGGCTGGTATAGACGAGTTGAAAACCGTACTCGGTGCGGATGTCGCGCCTGCCGTTGACCGGGTGAAGGCCGGTCTGGTGGCGGCCCTGGCCGACCGCGATGCCGGTCGTACCCAGGAGGCCGTGGTCAAGGTGGGCCAGGCCATGGCCGGGCTTGCCGCCCTCGGTGACAAACTTGGAGAGGCAGAAGGGGATTTAATGAGGGTGCTGACGGCAAACCTCCTGGGCGGACTGGCCTTGGGTGACGGCGAGACCGTGGAGAGCAACCTCGAGCGTATTCAGCAAAAAGCCGGAACCGTAAAGAAGGATTACTCCTAGGAATCTCGGATGGCGGCCCTGGTAACCCTGCTGACCGATTTCGGTATGGCCGACGGTTACGTGGGGGCGATGAAGGGGGTTATGTACTCGCTGTGCCCCGGCCTTACAATTGTCGACTTGAGCCACGAGATTGCGGCCCACGATATAAGGGCCGGTGCTCTGGTATTGGCCTCAGCCGCGCTCACTTTTCCTCCCGGCACGGTTCATCTGGCGGTGGTCGACCCTGGTGTGGGCGGCCCCCGCCGTGGTCTGCTGGTCGAGAGCGGTGGCCACAGCTTTGTTGGCCCCGACAACGGATTGTTGTCGCTGGCCGCAAACGCGCCCCGCAGGATTTACACCCTCGACCGCCCCGAATATTTTCGCCGGCCCTTGAGTACTACCTTTCATGGCCGCGACATGTTTGCGCCTGTAGCCGCCCACCGGGCCGCGGGCAAGGGGGCCTCTGAGCTGGCAAGCGAGACCGGGTCCATGACCGAGTTGGAGGTCGCCCGGGCGAGGTTGGAAGACAGCGGCGGTTTTATAGAGGGAGAGGTGGTCTCGGCCGACCGCTTTGGCAATCTCATAACCAACATTCCCGCCGCCATGCTGGGGGTAGGATGGGAAAACGCCCTGGTGAAGATCAAAGGGGCGGTCATATCGGGAGTGGTCTCTGCCTACGCCGACGGCAGTCGTGGCCACCTGCTGGCGTTGCTGTCGAGTTCGGGGTTTCTGGAAATAGCCGCGGCCGAGGCGTCGGCCCTTGAGGTCCTGGGCCTCAGCGAGCCCCGGGGCTGCGAAGTTACGGTGCAGTTGTTGCGGTCCACCTAGCGAAGGTTCAAAGACCAACCGGCCAGGGCGTGTAGTCCCGGACCGACGCCGGGGTAGGGAATCTCGGCTCCGCCGAGGACGGAAAGCAGGGTGCGGCCGACGGCCTCGCTCTTGCGTGACCCCAGGCCCAGAAGTTCCTGGAGCGGATTGCCGGGTTCGGGGTAGTGTCGGACCTTTACCCTGTGGGGCTTATCTACGCCGGCCCTTGCGGCCGCCAGTGCGATGGCATCGCCGAGGCCGCCAAGCTCGTCGATCAAACCCAGATCAAGGGCCTGACGACCGGTCCACACCCGCCCGCCGCCGACCTCGTCGGCCTCGTCCACCTCCATACCCCTGCCGGTGGCTACACGTTTGAGGAAGAGGCGGTAGATGCGGTCCATCTGTGTACGTATCAGTGCCAGCTCGGCACGGTCGAGTCCCTTGGTAACGTCCATGATGCGGGCGTAGCGGCCGCGGGCCAAGGTCTCGGTGCCGATTCCCAGCCTACCCAGCAGGCCGGACAGATTGGGCTTGAACAGGACAATGCCGATAGACCCGGTCATGGTGGCCGGTTGGGCCATGATGTGGTGGGCGGCCGAGGCTACGTAGTAACCGCCCGAAGCGCCAACGTCGCCGATCGATGCCAGCAGTGGTTTTTTATCAGCGGCCCTCTTGATCTCCCGCCAGATCTGATCGGAGGCAAAGGCCGATCCTCCAGGACTGTTTATACGCACGACGATGGCGCTGATGGTGTCGTCGTCGGCGGCCCGGGCCAGGGCCTTGGAGATGGTCTCGGCTCCCACGCTTGTCCCCATCAGGCCGCGCTGCCCACCGCGGCCCGTTACCAGGGTACCGGCGATGTGGACTACTGCCACTGTTGCGGGGCCGCCAAGCCCCACCCTCTGAGGGCGGACCTTGGAGTAGGTAGACTCGTCCACCCACGAAACGGCAATGTCGCCAGCCCTGGCCGTCGGCCGGTCGTTGCCGGCCAGGACTTCCATAACCTGGTCGAAGAACAGCACTTCGTCGGCCAGGCCGGCATCACGAAAAGCCTCGGGCGAGGCCGGGCAGGCCTCGATGATTTCACCGACTTCCTGTGGGGTCAGGTCTCGTGCTGTCGCCAGGGTGTGGATGAAATGGGCATTGACGTCGTCGAGGATGGAGTTGGCCATTTCACGGTGGGCCCGCGACATACTGCGGCGGGCTATCGTGTCGCCGGCGGTTTTGTATTCGCGCAACTGCTCGACTTCCATGGCGATGTCGATCTTTTCCCAGACCCCGCCGAGGAAGACGAAACGGGCCGACAGGCCTTTGAGCATGGGAGAGGCGGCCGGGGGAATGTAGATGCGCGGGGCGGCCGAGGCGACGTAGTATTCCAGGTTGCTGCCAAAGTGGTCGGCGCGCAGGAAAGCCACAACGGTTTTGCCTGCGCTGGTAAGGGAAGTCAGCGAGTCACGAATCTCTTTTGCCTGGGCCCAGCCCGACTCCATGCGTCCTATACGTACAACGACACCGGCAATTCGGTCGTCGTGGCGGGCCTTGGCCAGGTTCTCGATCAGTTGGTAGAATGGCCGGTTCTCGCCCAACAGGCGCGAGAACAGACCGCCCGGGGCGCCCTCGTCATAGCTACCCTCCAGGTTGATGACCAGATAACTGTCTTTACCTATGAATGGTCCACGCAGGGACGCGGTGGCTATGGCTACCGCCACCACGCAGACCAGCCCGAGTACAATCCATTTTTTTTTGTGTTTTTTTGCCACCGCGGCTTCGGCTTCCATAACGAGCATAACGCTGGGTGTATTGCCAACCCCACGGCTATGCGTTTGTCGCCTCTATTCTGCTAGCCTCTGGGTATGCGCGTACTGCGTCTTTACGGGACCGATAGCCAGACGGCGGCAGCCGCCTTTGACCAGGACCAGGCCCTGCTCGCCCGAGCCTCGACGGGCGGTGGGCAGGAGGCTTTCCTGCGCCTCTGGCGGCGCCCCGCCACGGGCCTGGCCCTGGGGCGCTTTCACCGTATGGACCCTGGCCACCGCAACGATGGCGGCGGTGGTATGGAACGTCGGCTCAGCGGTGGTCGTGCGGTGGTCGTGGGTCCTGGTGTACTCGGCCTCAGCATGGTCTTTCCCGATCTGGCCTGGCTGGGGGGGGAGGAGCTTGCCCCCCGGCAGGTACCAAATCGAGCCCTGCGCCCCCTGTTGCAGGCCTTGAGGGCCCTTGGAGTGGACGCTTTTTATGCTGGCCGCGATCTGTTGACGGCCGACCGGCGGACACTTGCCCACGTCTCGTTTACACGCATGCCCGATGGGGTCTGGATCTGTGAGCAGCACCTGGCCGTCTCCCAGGACTTTTCTCAACTCGGCCGTCTTACCGACGAACTCGACCCCCGGAGGATCGCTGCAATTGATGGGGGGGCCTATGACGAGTCCGTTTCTCTTGAAGAGTTGTCCGGGGTTGGGGCAGAGGCACGCCTGTTAGCCCTGTTGGCCGAACAGTGCCGACAGGAGTTTGACTGTGAGGTTGTCGAGGAAGGCCCGTGTGGGGCCGCTGCTGCGAGTGACCCCGGCGGCCGCGATGGGATCGGTGCGTTTGAGGCTTTCCAGGCCGAGCGCGGCCCCCTGTGTGAAGGCCGGGTCTCGGCCGCCGCTATAAGTATACTGGGAGCCGTCGAGGCCTCAGCCGAGAGTAGTGGCGGTGTGATCCACGATCTGAGGATAGACGGAGATCTGATTGCGCCCTTTTACACGCTTGAGGCTGTTGGCCAGGAATTGGAGGGTCAGGCTCTGGAAAAATCCGTCATCGAAGGTTGTTTGGCGCGAGTTCTCGAGCGGCCTGGAAATTTCATTCTCGGTGCCGACCAGCTTGCCACCGTCATCGGCAGACTGGCCCCGGCGCCGTAGCGCCAGCTTACCCACGCCCACACTGATTGCACCCACCGGGTCCACGTGTCATGAGCGGCTGCCATGGCCGATTGCGTGTTCTGTAAGATCAGGGATGGAGAGTTGCCGTCCGAGATGGTTCACGACGATGGCGAGTTGTTCGTCATCAAGGACTTAAACCCTGCCGCACCAACACATATTCTCATCATTCCCCACCGCCACATAGAGACCTTGAACGACCTTGGTGCCGGCGACGAGGAGCTGTTGGGCCGTGTTTACCTGCTGGCCTCCAGGCTTGCCACCGACGCCGGCATTGCCGCCGACGGATACCGGGTGGTGGCCAATTGCAACCGTGACGGGGGCCAGAGCGTCTACCACATACACTTCCACCTGCTCGGGGGCCGCAGCCTCGCTTGGCCCCCCGGATAGCCGTCTGGTGCTCGGTGCCGTAATCTTTGATTTCGACGGTGTGATAGCCGACGACGAGCGCCTCCACCTTGAGGGTTTTCGCATAGCCCTGTCCGCCCACGGCATCAGCGTCTCCGAGGCCGACTACTTTGTACGCTACGTAGGTATGGATGACCACGACGGCTTTGCGGCGATGCTTGCCGATGCCGGCCATGAGGCCGAAGAGGGCGAGGTGGCCCGGCTCATGGAACGGAAAAAGGAAGCTTTTTATGGACTCGTCAAGCAACGGGTCAGGATATTTCCCGGTGTTCGCCCCCTGTTGGCCGACTTGCGTCAGAGTCCGGTTCTACCCACGGCAATTGCCTCGGGGGCACTGGCATCCGAGATAACACTGATTCTCGGGATCGCCGGCCTGCGCGACTGCTTTGACGAGATTGTCTCGGCCGACGATGTCAGCCGGGGAAAGCCAGATCCCCAGGGATTTTCCCTGGCCTGCAGCCGCCTGGCGGCCAGGCGGCCGGGTCTGGATGCGGGCAGTTGTGTGGCCATAGAGGATTCCCTGGGGGGATTGGAGGCGGCCCGCCGTGCCGGCATGATCACCGTGGCCGTGACCAATACACACGCGGCCCCGGACCTGGAGGCCGATCTGGTGGTAGACAGTCTCGAGGAGCTGAGCCGCGCCCGCCTGGAAAGTCTGGCCGGGGCGTAGGCAACAGAGGAGGGAGCATTGAAGGAAGCAATATTGGAGCAGATCGCCGAGACCCACGTACACTTCAGCCGAGCCATGGAGAGAAGGCTCGGGGACGTGGAGCTTGAAGACGTAGAGCGTTACTTCGCCATGCTCAGTCGGCTGGTCGACAAACTCGACGACGACGACAAGCAACTCAAGGAGATAATGCAGGAGATGGCCATGGAACTGGCCCCTCTGCTGATGTCCTAGAAGTCTTTGTCCAGGGGCAGGGTTACCCGATAAAGGCGTCTCCCCCTTACCACCGAGACCAGTACGCTGTTGCTGTAGCGGAAAGCGGCCAGGCGCCGGCGGAAGGAATCCGGGCTGATCACCTCGCGGCCGCCCAGGGCCGTGATGCGGTCGCCTTCGCGGATACCGATGTTGTGGGCCGGGCCTCTGTAGCGCACCTTGTCCACCACCACCCCGGTCGCAGAGTTATTCTCGCTGCCGCCCTTGGCCGTGGTCAGTCCCATGGCCCTCCATGCGAAGTCGTCTATGCGGTCGGAGGGCAGGGCCAGCACGGTGATGCTGAGTGAGGATTCATTGCCGTCACTCAAGATCCCCAACCGCAGGCGGTCGCCGGCCGTAAGTCCCTGGGTGTGGCGGGCAAAGACGGCTGCGCTGCTCACGCTTTTGCCCTGGACCTTGGTGATGACGCTACCGCGGGCCAGGCCGGCCTCTTCGGCCGGGCTGCCGGGTTCGATACCGCGCACCAGTACGCCGCTGCCGGGCTCGACCCCAAAGTGGAAGGCGAGTTCGGGGGTAAGGTTTTGTACCTGTATACCGAGCCAGGGTGCTTGCACTGAGCCGTAGTGCAGGATCTGCTCTACGATATTGCGAACCCGGCTGATGGGAATGGCAAAGCCTATACCCTCGGCTTTACGGTGGATGGCTGTGTTGATGCCGATCAGTTCGCCGGACACGTTGATGAGCGGCCCCCCGGAGTTGCCGGGGTTAATCGAGGCATCGGTCTGCAGGAAGTCGTGATAGATGATGTCGCCGGCCTGTATGGTCCGGCCCACCGCACTTACCACTCCGGTGGTCACGGTGTGGGACAGTCCGTAGGGGTTGCCAATGGCAATTACCGTCTCTCCGATCATGACGCTGTCGTTCTCGGCCATGGGGATAAACGGCAGGGGTTTCTTGACACTCACCTTGAGTACCGCCAGGTCCGAGTCCGAATCGGCACCGGTCAGGACGGCGGGGAACTCACGGTTGTCGGCCAACTGTACGCGTATATTGGAGGCCCGTACGATGACGTGTTCGTTGGTGACGATGGTGCCGTCACTACGGATCACTACCCCTGAGCCCAGCGAAGAGCGTTTTTCGGTTGTACGCGGAGAGGGAAAGCCCTGGAAAAAGTCGGAAAAGAAATCATCGAAAAACGGATCTGACGGGAACGGTGAGCGTTGTGAGAACGGGGTTTCGATGAGCCGCTCCGTGTAGATGTTGACCACGGCAGGGCTGCTCTGTTCGACGGCTATGACCACCGGTGTGCGTCTGGCATCGTCGGGGGTGGCTTGTGCGGCCAGCGGCAGCAGGCAGATGGCCGCGATGAGTACTCTCGATCTCATGGCTTTACAGCCGGGGCCAGTTCCAGACTACGGCTGGCCAACTCGGCCATGGTCACCGTGACCGTGGCTTTATCGCCTACGCGAATCCTGCTGTTTGAGCTGCGGCTGTGGAGTTCCATGCGTTTTGAGTGGTAGTCGTAATACTCATGCAGACGCCCAACTGGTACAAATCCCTCGACAAACACCTCGTCAAGTTGGACGAAGTAACCGTAGCGTTCCACACGGCTCACGGTCCCTTTCATACGCTGTCCTGTTCTTTCCAGCATCAGCAGTATAGCCGCGGCGCGCCCGATGTCCCTTTCGGCGTCCACCGCCCGGACCTCGCGCTCGGAACAGTGAGCCGCTACTACCGCCAGCCCGGCGGTCGGCGGTTTGCCGGCCAGAGTAGCGGCCAGCGCACGGTGGACTATGAGGTCCGGGTAGCGGCGGATTGGAGAGGTGAAGTGGGTGTAACAGTCGCTGGCAAGGCCGAAGTGGCCGGCGGCTTCGGCCGAGTAGCGGGCCTTTTGCAGGGCTCGCAGCACCATCATCGAGACCAGGCGGGCGTAGGGTCCGCCGGCGGCCTTCTCGAGCAGGGATTGCAGCGTACGGGGTCTGAGCGGGCCCCCTTCATTTTTGAGCCCCAGTCCCATCAAACTCAAGCGTTCGCGTAGACGGCGTATCTCGTTGTCCTTGGGGCGTTCGTGAATGCGGTAGGGGAAGGAGGCCCGGCTTGCGCGCAGGTGGGCGGCCACAGCTTCGTTGGCGGCCAACATGAACTCTTCGATCAGGCAGTGGGCGAAAAGGCGATGTTTGGCAATTATGCCGGTGGGATTTTGCTCTGCGTCAAGCAGCACCTGGGCCTCTGGCAGGTCAAAGTCGAGGGCCCCACGTTTGTGGCGGCAATGGCGCATGGCGGTGGCACAGCGGGCCATGATCTCAACCTGAGTGGACAGGGTGGCCGACGATCCCCCGCTTGCAGTGTCACCGTCGATCAGGGCCTGGGCCTCTTCGTAGCTGAGCCGGGCCCGGCTTCGGATTACGGCACGGGCAAATGAGGCCGAACTCACTTTACCGTGGCCGTCGATGGCAAGCTTGACTGTAAAGGCCAGGCGGTCGAGGTCGGGTTTGAGGCTGGCAAGGCCGGACGATATGGCCGCGGGCAGCATGTGCACGGCGCGGCCGGGAAAGTAGACGCTGGTAGCCCGCTCGTAGGCCTCATCGTCAAGCGCCGTGCCGGGTCTGATGTAGTGGGCGACATCGGCTATGGCCACGGTGGCCACAAAGCCGCTGTCGTCCTCCTGGATGGCGATGGCGTCGTCAAAGTCGCGGGCATCGACCGGGTCGATGGTGACAAAGTCGAGGTCTCTTAAGTCCAGGCGTTCGTCGATGTCGGCTTGTGTGGGTTCGGTGAAAGCCCGTGCCTCGGCTTCGGCTTGTGGTGAAAACTCCACGTTTATTCCCATCGAGTGGCACACTGATTCTATCTCGGTCGTCAGCGTGCCCGAGGGGCCGATGTTTCGTTCCACGCGCACGACCAGGTCTCGATGGCGGGTCGGGTATTCGACAATACTTACGGCCACGACCTGGCCGGGGTCCGGTGCCGGGCTGCCCTCTTCGAGCACGGCCAGGTAGTCGATCCTGGGGTCGGTGGGCAGCAGCACGTGTTCATCGTGACCGCTGGACAGGGCTGTAATGGACCTGCGCCCGCGTTTGAGGATACGGTTTATCGAACCCGTCCTCAGTCCCCGGCGGGTGTAGGGGAGGACCTCCACTAGAACCAGGTCTCCGTCCATGGCCGGGCGCAGTCCACCGCGGGCAATGGCCACCGGTTCTTCGGGGTACTCCATGACCACCACGGCCCGGCCCCTGCGGCCGACTTTGACGGTGCCCGCCAGCATGCCCAGACGCGAGGACAGCATTATACGGCCCTTGCGGGTGGTGACGATGTCGCCCCTGTCCTCCAGAGCCGTCAGGGCTGCGCGCAGGTCCCCGGCTTCTGCCTCGAGGATGGAGCCGAGCTTGTCTATCAGGAAGTGTTTGCGTTTGCCGGTATCGAGACGGTCGAGAATTCTCGTTTCGAGGTCGGAATAGGGAAGGTCGGGCACCCTAGTCTTCCACGAGTACGCAGGCGGCGACCACCGAGGTCCAGCGGCCGTCTTTTGCGCCACGGGCCGATTGAGAGACGTTACGGGTACGCACGATGCTGTCGCTCAGGCGCCATACGTCGCGCCTTTCGTCGTAGCTGGTGTCGGGGTCGAAGGGGATATCGAGAATGGTGGCCAGCATCTGTGCGGCCAGGTCTTCGGCATAATCGCCAGCCTGTTCGTCAGTCTGACCGAAGGCGTGGTGTTCACTGAGATAGCCGTACATCGAGCGGTCCCTGGGGATGGCCACGCCCACCGAGGCTGCCAGGTGGCGGTGGGGTTCATTGGATTCGGCCCTGCTCATCACCACGTGAAGGACCTGGCCGGGGGCAAGCAGCTTGAGGCCCTCTGTTTTTGAAACGACTTTGCAGTGGGGGGGCAGAATGCTCGAAACGGTGACCAGGTTGAACTGGGCAATACCGGCGCCGCGCAGGGCCAGCTCGAAGGCTGCGAGTTTCTCTTTGTGACGGCCCACACCCTTGGTGAGGAACACCTTGGAAGCGACTTTCCTCATGGTTTCAGATGAACACCGGGGCGTCGAATTCGCCGAAGGACTCGCGCATGGCATCCGAGATCTCTCCCAGGCTGGCATACACCCGTGCGGCATCCACTATTACGGGCATGAGGTTGTCACTGCCCTTGGCGGTTTCGGTGATCAAGGCCAGGGCTTTTGCCACGGCCTCCCCGTCACGGCTTTCTTTCAGCGCCGTGAGTCTCTGTTTCTGGCGCTCGCCCAGAATCGCGTCGATCTTGAGGAGGTCTATCGGGTCTTCTTCCTGGATGGTGAAGTCGTTTACCCCCACCACGATGGCGTCTTTTGATTCGATGGCCTTCTGGTAGGCGTAGGCGGCCTGTTGGATTTCCTGCTGCTGGAATCCGGTTTCGATGGCCTTTACCGCACCACCGAGGTTGTCGATAGTTTCGATGTATTCGGTAGCGAGTTTTTCGATCTGGTCGGTGAGTGCCTCGACAAAGTAAGAGCCCGCCATGGGGTCGATGGTGTTGGCCGCGCCAGACTCGTGGGCGATGGTTTGCTGGGTCCTCAGGGCTGTGCGTGCCGCATTCTCGGTGGGCAGTCCGAGGGCTTCGTCGTAGGAGTTGGTGTGAAGCGATTGGGTACCCCCGCACACTGCGGCCAAGGCCTGCAGGGATGTGCGTACGATGTTGTTGAGCGGTTGCTGGGCGGTCAATGACGAGCCGGCCGTCTGGCTGTGAAAACGAAGTGTCATCGAACGTTCTTTCCTGGCACCGAAACGTTCCTTCATGATTTTTGCCCACATCCGTCTTGCCGCTCTGAATTTTGCCACTTCTTCAAAAAAATCGTTGTGAACATTGAAAAAGAAGGACAGGCGGCCGGCGAAGTCGTCTATGTTAAGACCCGCGCTGAGGGCTCCCTCAACGTAGGCGATACCGTTGGCCAGAGTGAAGGCCACTTCCTGGGGGGCCGTAGAGCCGGCCTCACGGATGTGGTAGCCGCTTATGGAAATGGTGTTCCAGCGCGGCACATTCTCGGTGCAGAACGCGAAAATGTCGGTGATGATGCGCATCGAAGCCGCCGGCGGGTATATATACGTGCCACGGGCGATGTACTCCTTGAGAACGTCGTTCTGGATAGTCCCGCCGATCTTGTCCCAGCCCACGCCCTGCTTTTCGGCCACCACCAGATAAAAGGCCAGCAGGATGGCAGCCGTGGAGTTGATCGTCATCGAGGTGGTCACCTTGTCCAGGGGTATGGAGTTAAAGAGCACCTCCATGTCCTGGACCGAGTCTATTGCCACACCCACCCTGCCCACTTCGCCGCTGGCCAGCCCATGGTCGGAGTCGCGACCCATCTGCGTGGGCAGGTCGAAGGCCACGCTGAGTCCCTTACTGCCCTGCTCTAAAAGATAACGATAGCGATTGTTGGACTCTTCGGCAGTGCCAAAGCCGGCGTACTGTCGCATGGTCCACAGCCGTCCCCGGTACATGGTGGCCTGGGCCCCACGCGTGAATGGGTACTCCCCCGGCATGCCCAGAGAATCGGGATAGTCACCGCTTGGGGGTCCGTAGAGGGGCTCGACCGGGATGCCCGAGATGGTGTTGAAGGTCTCCCTGCGCTGTCCTGAGCGCTCCACCGCTTTTGCCAGAGTTGTGGTACTCCATCCTTTAAGCCGTTCTTTGAAATCTCCCATGTTTAGGTTCCCAGGCTTTATCAGCCGAGTATCGACAACAGCACTCCGGCCGCAACCGCCGAACCTATGACGCCGGCTACGTTGGGTGCCATGGCGTGCATGATAAGAAAGTTGGTCGGGTCCTCTTTTTGTGCGGTGGTAAGGGCCACACGTGCGGCCATGGGTACGGCCGAAACCCCGGCGGCACCTATGATGGGGTTGATCGGCGACTTGGAAACCACGTTCATCAACTTGGCCAGAAGCACACCGGACGCGGTGGCCACGCAGAATGCGGCCAGGCCGAGGGCGAAAATCTTGAGCGACTCGGGGCTCAGAAAACGGTCGGCGGTGGCCGCTGCGCCCACACAAATTCCCAGGATGATGGTTATCGAGTCGATGAATGCCGTTTTGGCCGTGTGGGCCAGACGGTCGGTAACGCCCGACTCTTTCAGCAGGTTGCCGAAGAACAGCATGCCGAGCAGTACCGTGGCTTTGGGCGCGACCAGGGTGCAGGCGATAAAGGCCACGATGGGGAAAATGATACGTTCGGTTTTTGAAACCTTGCGGGGAGTGGCCATGCGGATCAGCCTCTCTTTGCGGGTGGTAAGAAGGCGCACTATCGGCGGTTGTATAATGGGTACCAGGGCCATGTAGGAATAGGCCGCCACCGCCACGGTCGGCAACAGTTCGGGGGCCAATGCCGCGGTTATGAAGATTGTGGTGGGCCCGTCCGCACCGCCGATGATACCAATGGCACCGGCCTCGGGTGGGCTGAATCCCAGGTACAGGGCACCCCAGTAGGTGGCGAAGATGCCCACCTGGGCGGCCGCCCCTAAAAGGATCAGGCGGGGTTGGGAGAGAAGGGCCGAAAAGTCGGTCATGGCACCGAGGCCGAGAAAAATAAGGGCCGGGTAAATCTCGTGTCTGATGCCGAAGTAGAGGAACTGAATCACCCCTTCTTCTTCCGGGGTTGCCCCCGCGCCGGCGATGTTGCCGAGAATCATTCCAAAACCGATGGGTATCAGCAGCAGGGGTTCGTACTGCTTGCGCACGGCCAGGGCGATGAGGGTCAGGCCGATGCCTATCATGATCAATCGCTGGGGTTCGGCGGGGTAAAGGGCGAAGCCGGTATTGGCGAGAAAAGCGTCTAACGATTCGAGCATTTAAGACCTTTGGCCGCCTAGGCGATGACCATGAGAAGCTGACCGTCGGTGACTTCGGCACCCGCGGCGACCGGGATTTCTTTTACGGTCCCGTCAACCGGCGAGGCGATGTCGTTCTCCATCTTCATGGCTTCGAGTTTAAGGACCACCTGGCCGCTTACCACGGTGTCGCCGGTGCCTACGCACAGCTCGGTTATAACGCCGGGTATGGGTGCGGCAATCTCTCCACTGCCACCGCTGGGGCGGGCCTTGGGCGTTGATGTTGCGGGTGGTGTTGCCGCCGGGGTTGTTTGAGAAGTGGGCTGGGTGGGTTGAGCGGTGGTCGGTGGGGAAGCCGGTGGGGCGGCCGGGCCCAACGGCGCGACGTCGAAGGTTTCACCATCGACGGTAACGGTAGCCTCTCCGGACCAGCCGTCGATGACCTCGACGCTGTATTCCTTACCTCCGATTTTTACTTTGTAGATTGCCATGGCCCGCCACTACCTCTTGCGGAGAATCCTGTCGGGAAAGCGCATCACCTGCCGGCCCCGTCCCGCCCTCGACCAGGCCGACGACGGTTGCGGCCCTCTGACCGCCACGCTGCGGCGGCGGTGAAAGGCGTAGACCGCGGCCGCGACCCTGGCCCGCAGTTCCCCCTCGCTGTGGTCCTGTTGATCGGGAATTTGAGGAACCTCGGCGCTCGCCGGACCGGGTGCGCCGTTGGTTGTACCCAACAGCCGGGCCATGACCGATACGACGGCCACGATCATCATCAGGGCGGTAAAGACGACACCCATGCCCACCACCGTTACGTTGAGTCCGCTTGTTGCCGAAGGGTCCATTTACAGGGGTATGTTTCCGTGTTTCTTGGGTGGGTTGGAGTCTTTCTTGTGTGCCAACATTGCCAGGGCCTGGGCTATGCGCAGGCGGGTCTGGTCGGGATAGAGTACCTCATCGATGAATCCCAGTTCGGCTGCCCTGAAGGGCGTGGCAAAGTTGCCCCGGTAGTCGGCAACCAGGCGCTTACGCTGCTCTTCGGCGTTTTCATGCTGGGCCAGTTCTTTACGGAAGATGATATTGACGGCGCCGTCGGCCCCCATCACGGCGATCTCGGCCGAAGGGTAGGCGAAGTTCATATCGGTACGCACGTGTTTTGAACCCATCACGCAGTAAGCGCCGCCGTAGGCCTTACGGGTGATAATGGTAATCTTTGGAACGGTGGCCTCGGCGTAGGCGTATACGATTTTGGCACCGTGGCGGATAATCCCGCCCCATTCCTGTTGGGTGCCGGGTAAGTAGCCGGGTACGTCCTCAAAGGTGATCACAGGAATATTGAAGCAGTCGCAGAAACGTACGAAGCGGGCGATCTTGTTTGATGCGTCGGAGTCGAGGCAGCCGGCCAGCACCGAAGGTTGGTTGGCTACGATCCCCACCGTATGGCCGCCGATGCGTCCAAGGCCGACAATCGCGTTGCGGGCGAAGTGGCGGTGGACTTCGAAAAAGCTGTCCACATCGACCACGGCTTCGATGAGCATCGACATATCGTAGGGCTTGTTGGGGTCATCGGGGATCAGGCCGGCAATCTCGGGCGTGAGACGGTCGAGCGGGTCCGTGCATTCCACCAACGGCGGGTCGTCCATGTTGTTGGAGGGGAGGTAGGAGAGCAGGGTGCGTATCTGGGCAATGCAGTCATGGTCGTCGGAGGTCAGGAAGTGGGCCACGCCACTGCGCGAGTTGTGCGTTGCGCCGCCACCGAGGTCTTCCTGGGTTACCTCCTCACGGGTCACCGACTTTATGACCTCGGGGCCCGTGATGAACATATAGCTGGTCTTATCGACCATGAAGATGAAGTCGGTCAGGGCGGGGGAGTAAGTGGCACCGCCAGCGCAGGGTCCGAGGATGCCGGAAATCTGTGGAACCACTCCTGAGGCCATGGTGTTGGCACAGAATATATCGGCGTAGCCGCCCAACGATTCCACGCCTTCCTGGATACGTGCACCGCCCGAATCGTTAAGCCCCACCACCGGGGCACCGGCTTTCATGGCCATGTTGATGACCTTGCAGATCTTCTCGGACACGGTGTGGCTGAGGCTGCCGCCGAGCACGGTAAAATCCTGGGCATAGGCGAATACCGTACGGCCACCGACGGTGCCGTAGCCTGAGATTATGCCGTCGCCGGGCGTCTTCTGGTCCTCCATGCCGAAGTCGGAACAACGGTGGGTGCGCAGCTTATCGACCTCGACGAAGCTGCCCTGGTCAAACAGGATATTTATGCGCTCGCGGGCCGTAAGCAGGCCCTTGGCGTGGCGCTTCTCTATGCGCGCGCTTCCGCCACCGGCCTCGGCCGAAGCGTTGCGCCGCTGCAGTTCTTCTAAAACTTCCTTGGTGGGCATTGTGCTTGTGGGAAGAACCCCCGAAGCGTGCTTAGTTAGCCGTAGACCCGCGAAAATACAAGTTTATTCCATTGGTCGGGGCAGGTGGACCTTGTCGCCGCGGGCCAGTCCGTGGCGGCGACAAAATCCTGCCTCCACTTCCAGTACGTAACGGGCCGGGACACGCGAGGATATCGGTCTTTGCGAATAAGGGGCGGTTTGTTCGGCGATCGCGACTATTTTACCGGCCGTATCCAGGAAAATGATGTCGAGGCTGAGCGCGGTGTTTTTCATCCAGAATGTGCGCGGGCTCTGGTCGGGAAAAACGAACAGCATACCGTGGCCGGGGGCCAGGCTCTCCCTCCACATGAGTCCGCGGCGGTGCTCGTCGGGGTCGTCGGCAATTTCCACGGGGACCGTCACCTTCGTGTTTTGCGTATGAATAACAACGACCAGGTTCCGGCCCGGACCGTGGCAGGCCGGCGCAACGGCGGCCAGCAGCAGCATGATCAGAACCCAGGGGCGGCAAAACAGGCCAGAGCGGACCGGCCGGGGAGGGAGTGATTGCAAGGCGGTCCTAGACACGGTTAAATCACGCATTCTCGACGGGTCTTGGAAAAGCCCCGACGGGAACCACCAAAGGAGGAATCCCGTGAGCGCCATTATCTGGACCCTTACCCTGTCGGCTTTCCTAGGCCTGTTTGGCTGGCAGGTCTACCGCCGCTTTCGTATCCTGCTCAAAGTACGGTCGCTCAACCGTTTCGACCGTATCCCCGAGCGTATCAAGAAGACGCTCATCTATGCCTTCGGGCAGCTCAAGTTTTTCCGCGGCGAACAACCGGCCGGAATCATTCACGCGCTGTTGTTCTGGGGTTTCCTCATCCTCGGCCAACAGGTGGCTACCATGTTCCTGCACGGCTGGGCCCCCGGTGCCCACCTGCCGTTGATGGGTGCCAACCAGCTAGGCGGCCCCTACATGCTCCTCCGCGACTTCATGGAGGCGGTGGTCCTTCTCTGTGCCCTGGCCATGCTTGTACGCTGGCTCATAACCCACCCCGCGCGTTTGATGGGATTTAAGCCGGCCGAGACGCGCTTGGCCGGACAGTCCCATTGGGAAGCGATTCTCATCCTCTGTTTCATATCGACCATCGTGATCACCGGCTTGGCCTACGACGGCGGCCGCCTGGTCTACCTGGCCGGTGATGCCGAGATAGAGGCCGGGCGGGCCTGGGAGCCGGTCGCCGGACTCTTCGGGGCCATCCTTGCCGGTTTCGGCGATGAGACGGCTCGTACGGTGAGCAACGCGGCCTGGTGGATTCACAACCTGGTGGTGCTTACTTTCTTAAACCTCCTCCCCCTGTCCAAACACTTCCACGTCATCACCGCGATCCCCAACGTATTTTTCAGCAAACTGGAGCCCGCCGGCCAGCTTTCCAAGCAGGACTTAGAGGCCGAGGATGCCATATACGGCACCTCGCAGATGCGTCACTTCGACTGGAAACAGATACTGGACATGTACAGTTGTACCGAGTGCGGGCGTTGTTCGGTGCAGTGCCCGGCCACGGCAACCGACAAGCCTCTGGCCCCGAGGCAGATGTTGCTCGATCTGAGAGACTACCTCTACGAACACCCCGAATCGGTGCTCGATGAAAACCACACCGAAGCGGTGGTGGGCGATAACTGCGTAAGCGACGAGGTTATATGGGCCTGTACCAGTTGCAGAGCTTGTGAGGATGCCTGTCCGGTACACATCGAGTTTGTGGACAAGATCATCGACATGCGCCGCTACCTGGTACAGGAGGAATCCCGCTTCCCATCCGAACTTACCCGCACCTTCAAGGGCATGGAGACCCAGGGCAACCCCTGGGGCATAGGGGCGGACAAGAGGGCCGACTGGGCCGTGGGGCACGATATCCCCACCCTGGCCGAAAACCCCGAGGCCGAGTATCTGTTTTTTGTCGGCTGTGCCGGTTCTTTCGACGACCGTGCCAAGAAAATCACCCAGGCAGTGGCCACTATTCTAAAAAAGGCCGGCCTGAGTTTTGCCATCCTGGGCCGTGACGAACCTTGTAACGGAGACACGGCCCGTCGTCTGGGCAACGAGTATCTCTACCAGAGTATGGCTCAGACTTGCGTGGAAGTTTTCGAGGGCAACAAGGTGAAGAAGGTCATCACCAATTGTCCACATTGTTTTAATACCATCAAAAATGAGTTTCCGCAGTTTGGCGGCAACTACGAAGTACAGCACGCCTCCGAGTTGGTGGCCGAATTGATAAGCCAGGGCAAGATAAGGATCGCCAAGGAGGCGGCCAAAACCATCGTTTATCACGACTCCTGCTATCTGGGACGCTACAACGAGATTTATGATGCGCCTCGTAAAATTCTGGAGTCCATCCCCGGCGTGATCCTGAAAGAGGCCGAGCGTACCCGTGAGACCGGTATGTGTTGTGGTGCCGGCGGCGGGCGTATGTGGATCGAGGAAGACCCGGCCCAGCGCGTGAACATGCTCAGAGTGGAGCAGCTGTTGGAGACCAAGCCGGATATTATCGCCTCGGCCTGTCCCTACTGCATGACCATGCTCGACGATGGCGTCAAGGCCAAGGAGTTGGGGGGCCAGGTCGAGACCCTCGACATTCTTGAGATTGTCGCCGACGCTGTGGCCTAGATTCCTTAACCCGACGCATGAGTTCTCTCGTACTCATGCGTTTGTTGGAGTCGGCACCCGGGCGTTATGACGTCGGCATACTGGTTCTTACACTCGGCGGCATCTCCCGCCTCTACGAGCGCATCGCCGACCTTGCGGTTCCCCGGCCAGGGCTGCGTGTCCTTGAGATAGGTTGCGGCACCGCGGCCCTTACGGCCTGGCTTGCACCATCCTGGATGGGCCCGGTGCTGGTGCAGGTGGTGGCCATATCGATCGCCGCTTTTCTTATCTACGACCGTATTCCCGGTCCCCGGTTGCTGCTGTTCGGGACTTTTGCCGGTTCCACGCCCACCGAGGGGGTAGCCATTTTGAATCCAAGCGCTGGCTGATAACGCTTGATAGCGATCTCTGCCGTGGCGTTTTCAACTGTGAGGTCGTTTGCCCCGAAGCTTGTTTTGAGAGGGTAGAAGGGCAGCGCAAAATCGCTCTTGCCCACCACGACCGTTGCATCAAGTGCGGGGCCTGCGTGGTTCAGTGTCCGCAGGATGCGTTTTTTTACACCAGCCCCGAGGGTGATGGGGACAGCCTGCGCATAGAGTCGGCCACTATACGGCGCTACAAGATTAACCTGTCTGGCCGCCGTAGCCTGGAGACGGAGTTTTAGTCCAGAGCCTTTACCTTTTCGGCCATTTCGGGGACGGCCTCAAAGAGGTCGGCCACCAGTCCGTAGTCGGCCACGCTGAAGATCGGTGCTTCCGGATCTTTGTTGATGGCGCATATGACTTTTGAATCCTTCATTCCGGCCAGGTGCTGAATGGCTCCCGATATGCCGACGGCGATGTAGAGGGTGGGGGCCACTACTTTGCCGGTCTGGCCTACCTGCAGGTCGTTGGGAACGTAACCGGCGTCTACCGCCGCACGGCTGGCACCCATGGCGGCGCCGAGGGCATCGACCAGGGGCTCAAGCACAGTGGTGAAGTTCTCACCCGACTTGAGCCCGCGTCCGCCTGAAACCACACGCTTGGCCTCGGTAAGCACCGGCCGGTCGGACTTGGTTTCCTCGACGCTTACAAACTCAATGGCGTTCTCCGGCACCGATACGGTGACCGAGGCGGCTTCTATGGGGGAGGCAGAATCACCCGCGGAAGGCTCGTAGGCAGTGGTTCTGACCGAGATGACCTTCACATCGGTGTGAAGTTCTACGGTGGCGAAAACGTTGCCCGCATACATTGGACGTACGAAAGTTCCATCACTGTTGATGGCGGTTATGTCGCTGGCCACTGCGGCGTCCAGTGCAGCACCCAGACGCGGAGCTATGTCCTTGCCGTGGCTGGTTGCGGCGAAAACCACCATGTCCGAGCCTGTGGTCTCTACCAGGGCGGCCAGGGTGTTGGTTGTGACATCGGCGGCGGCGTGTTTGAGGGCGGCGTCTTCTACCGTGACTACCTTTGTTGCGCCCAGGGTGGCGGCCTGTTCGGCCACTGCTCCGACCTCAGACCCGAGTACGGCCAGGATGGTGTCGCCACCGGTTTGTTCGGCCACGACCCTGGCCGCGGCCACCGCGATGGCTGTGGCCTTGGGTACGTTACCGTGTGCGTGTTCAGCGTAGATGAGAATATTGCCCACTTTCTTATGCTCCTTGGTATCCGCTTGGCTCGTTATCTAAAGGACCTTGGCCTCGTTTCTTAAGACATCGATCATTTCATCGACCGACTCGACCATGCGGCCTGCCTGTCGTTCGGGCGGGGGTACCATGCTCTTGACGGTTATAATCGGCGTGATTTCCACACCCAGGGAGGCTACCTCGATCTCTTCCAGGGGCTTCTTGCGCGATTTCATGATGCCCGGCAGCGAGGCGTAGCGGGGTTCGTTGAGACGAAGGTCGGCGGTGACGACGGCCGGTAGAGACATGCGTACGGTCTCGAGCCCCCCGTCGATCTCGCGCACGCACTGGGCTTTGCCGTCTTCAAGCTTGAGTTCCGATATGAAGGTGGCCTGGGGCCAGCCGAGGATCTGTGCGAGCATCTGGCCGGCCTCGTTGGAATCGTCATCAATGGCCTGCTTGCCCATCAGCATGAGGTCGGGGCTTTCCTTCTCGACAAGCTTGCTGAGGATTCTGGCCACGTGGGCGGGCGTTGTGCCCTCGGCGGTTACGAGGATGGCGCGGTCGGCGCCCATGGCCAGGCCCGTGCGGAGCTGTTCCTGGCTGTCGGCCCCACCGATGGAGACCAGCACCACTTCCACGTCGTCCCGGGTCTCTTTGATCCTCAATGCTTCTTCGATGGCAATCTCGTCGAACGGGTTTACCACCCACTTAATACCCGACTCGACTATTCCCGTACCCTCGGAGTTGACCTTAATGGTGCTCTCAGGGTCCGGCACCCGCTTGACGGTGACCAGAATCTTCACTTCCTGACTTTCCTCCTGCCTGGCTAGTTGCCGGCCTCCGCCGCTTTGTCACGGGGGGCCTCAAGGTTGGAAATAAGACCGGATTGCTACCACGCGGCGCGTTATGGTTCAAGCCAGCCCGGGCCTCAGTCCGGGGTCCGGACTTGCGCCTTTGGCCCGAACAATTCAGGTAAGGGCATGGCCGCGATCTTACTTATTGGTCAGGCCCGCTTTGGTCTGGCCGTGCTTGAGGGGCTTTTACGGGCCGGCCACGAGATCACCGCGGTCTCTGTTGCCCCCCGGGGCAAGGGTGTCGCCACCGACCCGTTGAAGGCTCGCGCCCGGGAATCGGGTCTGCGGATTGTCGAACGTTCTTCCTACCGCGACCCCGAGGCCCAGGCCGCACTCGGTGCCGGCCGGGCCGACCTGGCCGTGATGGCCTTTGCAACCCAGATTATCCCGGTGGAGGTTCTTGATGCCCCGGCTCTGGCCTCGGTTTGTTTCCATCCCTCCATGCTGCCTCGTTATCGGGGAGGGGCGGCGATTAACTGGCAACTGATAAACGGCCAGACCAGGGGGGGCATTACCATTTTCCGGCCCGACCAGGGCATAGACGCCGGGCCGGTCTACCTGCAGCAAGAGATAGAAATAGGCCCCGACGACTCGGCCGGCTCCTATTACTACGGCCGTGTTTTTGAGCCCGGAGTCGCCCTTACCCTGGGTGCGGTTGAACTGCTTGTCTCGGGACGGGCCCGGGCCTTGCCCCAGGATGAGAGTCTGGCCAGCCACGACCCCTTGTGCCGGGACGAACACGCCACGATAGACTGGCAGCGGGGCTGCGTTGAACTTCACAACCTGGTGCGCGGCTGCGACCCCGGTCCCGGCGCCCACACTCTGTGGCAGGGCAATCGCCTGCGTCTTTACGGGTCGAGGCGGACCGGCGCCGAGGTTACGGCCGCTGCCGGGCCCGGCACTGTGTTGGCCATAGGTAGCCAGGGCATTGAGGTCGCCACGGCCGACGGCTCCCTGTTGTTTGCCAAAATGCGGGCCGATGGTGGTGACAGGCCGGGCGCCAGGGCTGCGGCGGCCGAGGTTGCCCAGGCCTGTGGCCTCAAGGCCGGTTGTTGTCTGGGCGGCTAGCTAGACTTCTTCCAGAATCACTAACACCTGACCGGGGCCTACCATGGTTCCGACCTCTATGTTGATGGACTTTACGCGTGCGGGAGACGGAGCGCGGATGGTTTGTTCCATCTTCATGGCTTCGAGCAGCAGCAATGGCGCATCGGCTTCAACCACGTCGCCGTGGGCTATGAGTACTTCGATGACTTTGCCGGGCATGGGTGAGATTACCTGGGCCTCGAAGCGGTGGGTTTGCCCGAGGCTTACATCCGCATCCCCCGCCGTCCTTGCCCGGTAGGAGACCGATTGGGTGTCGTTACCCAGGCGCCAGCGTCCCAGACTCTTCCATGGACTGGTGGGGCCGGCGGTCTCAGCCGGGTCGGCTTCCTGCCGGCGGCCAGTGTTGCCGGGTTGCCAACGACCGTAGCGTTGCTCGACCGTGGTGGTGGTAAACTCGGCCGCTGCAAAATCCTCGTCGGCCAGCAGGTCGATGAGGAAATCCAGGTTGGTGGTCAGGCCGGAGATGGAAAACTCTGCCAATGCAGCCGACATGCGGGCGATGGCCTGGCTGCGGTCGGGCGCCCAGGCAATGACCTTGGCGAGCATCGGGTCGTACTCAAGTGGCACCTCGAAGCCTTCGAACAGTGCCGAATCCACACGAATACCGAGACCGGCAGGGTGCCTGAGCAGGCCGACCTGGCCGCTGGTAGGCATAAAGCCGTTGGCCGGGTCTTCGGCATAGACCCTGCACTCAATGGCGTGCCCCCTTGGCGTGAACTCGCCGGTCGGCAGTTGGCCGCCTACGGCAATATCCAATTGCATGCGCACCAGGTCGGTGGCCGTGACGGCCTCGGTGACCGCGTGTTCCACCTGTAAACGGGTGTTCATTTCCAGAAAGTAGAAGTTTGAGTTCTCGTCGACTATGAACTCCACCGTACCCGCGCCCCTGTAGTCCACGGCCCTGGTCAGAGAGACGGCGGCTTTGGTCATGCGGGTGCGTGTTGTGTCGTCGAGTGCCGGAGCGGGGCTCTCTTCGATGATCTTCTGGTGGCGGCGCTGCACCGAGCACTCGCGTTCCCCCAGGCTTATCGCTTTGCCACGACCATCGCCGAGAACCTGGATTTCGATATGGCGGCCGTTCTCGATGAGTTTTTCCAGATAGACCCGCGAATCGGCAAAGGCGGATGCGGCCTCACGCCGGGCCTGAGCAATGGCCTCTTCGAGTTGTGCGGCCGTGGCCACAACCCGCATTCCACGGCCACCGCCCCCGGCGGCCGCCTTTACCATTACCGGGAAGCCCAGGGACTCGGCGCTCTTGCGATAGCCGTCCTCGTTTTCATCCAACCGGGCGGCCGGAATTATGGGAACACCGGCGGCCTCGGCCGCAAGGCGGGCTTTGAGCTTATCGCCCATAGTTTTGATCGTCTCAGTGGCCGGACCCACGAAGATGAGACCGGCCTGTTCGACCGCGGCCGCAAAGGCAGGATTTTCGGCCAGGAATCCGTAGCCTGGGTGTACGGCATCGGCACCGGTATCGACGGCCGCAGCCACGATCTTTTCAATGTCGAGATAACTTGTGGCCGGAGTGTCGCCGCCCAGGGCGACGGCCTCATCGGCCAGGCCCACGTGCAGAGCGCCGCGGTCGGGGTCGGAGTAAACGGCCACGGTTTCCATTCCCATCTCGCGGGCCGTGCGCATTATGCGCACGGCGATCTCGGAGCGATTTGCAACCAGCAGCCGCCCTATGGCGGCCGGGCCGGGGTCTTTACGTTTTTTCCCTGCCTTGCTCATGGGGGACCTACATACGGAATATACCGAAGTTGCTGTCCTCGGTCTTACGGTTAAAGGATGCGGCCAGGCCCAGGGCCAGAGCCGCACGGGTATCGGTGGGGTCTATGATCCCGTCGTCCCAGAGCCTGGCTGTGCTGTAGTAGGCACTGCTCTCGCGTTGGTATTTTTCCAGAATAGGGCGGCGCAAATCCTCGCGCTCCGTTTCACTCATGGAGTCCCCGCTGGCAGCCTTCTGGCCGAGTTTTACGGCCAGAAGCACGTCGGCGGCCTGTTCACCCCCCATGACCGAGGTCCTGCCGTTTGGCCACATCAGCAGCAGGCGGGGGCCGTAGGCCCGCCCGCACATGCCATAGTTGCCGGCCCCGTTCGAGGCCCCCACGATTACCGTAAACTTCGGCACCTTGGCGTTGGCCACGGCGGTGACCATCTTGGCTCCGTCTTTGGCGATCCCACGCGCTTCGTAATCACGGCCAACGATGAAGCCGGTGATGTTCTGCAAAAACACCAGGGGAATGTGGCGTTGTGAACACAGCTCGATGAAATGGGTGGCTTTCAAAGCCGCTTCCGAAAACAACACGCCGTTGTTGGCTACAATCCCCACCGGAATACCGTGGATACGGGCGAAGCCCGTGACCAGGGTTATACCGTAGCGCTGCTTGAACTCACCAAAGCGCGAACCGTCGACCAGGCGGGCTATCACCTCGCGTACATCGTAGCCCTTGCGGTTGTCGGCGGGAACGATGCCGTAGAGTTCCTGGGGGTCGTAGTAGGGGTCTTCGGGCCGGCTCAGTTGCAAAGGACAGGGTGGGGGCGGCGCTAAGTTTTCAAAGATCTGCCTGGCGGTTCTGAGTGCGTCCTCGTCGTCTTCTGCCAGGTGGTCCGAGACCCCCGACAGCCTGGTATGTAGTTCCCCGCCGCCCAGGTCCTCGGCGCTCACCTCTTCTCCGGTGGCGGCCTTTACCAGCGGGGGGCCGGCCAGGAAGATGGTTCCCTGTTCACGCACGATGATGGTTTCCTCGCACATGGCCGGCACGTAGGCACCGCCGGCCGTGCACGAGCCCATGACCACGGCCACCTGTGAGATGCCGGCCGCCGACATGATGGCCTGGTTGTAGAAGATACGGCCAAAGTGATCGCGGTCGGGGAAAACCTCATCCTGCATGGGTAGGTAGGCTCCACCCGAATCGACCAGGTAGATACAGGGAAGGCGGTTCTCCAGCGCTATTTCCTGGGCCCGGAGGTGTTTTTTGACGGTCAACGGAAAGTAAGTGCCGCCTTTGACGGTTGCATCGTTGGCTATGACCACGGCCGTACGACCTTCGATTGTGCCGATGCCGGTCACAATACCGGCCGCCGGCGCCTGGTTGTCATAAAGACCGTGGGCGGCAAGGGGGCTCAGTTCCAGAAAGGGGCTGTCGGGGTCAAGAAGGCGCTCAATGCGCTCGCGTGCCAACAGTTTACCACGCCCGCTGTGCAGGACTCTGGCCGCTTCGTGGCCCCCCTGTCCTGCGGCTTCAAGCTTCTGGCGGAGTTCATCGCAAAGGCCACGCATATGCTGGGCGTTGCGGCGAAACTCCTTTGTGTTGGTCTGTATCCGGCTTTGCAGGCGTTCCACGGTAGAACCCTGAGTCTCACAGAAATGCCAAGGTCTTACCAGTACGGTGACAACAGGGTCCAACCACGTTCGACGGCCCATCCCATACCGACGGCAAGGATGGCCCAACTGAAGGCCCGTCTGAGCCTGAGGTCATGCCTGCTGTGTGAGAGCCAGGCTAGCAGGGGAAGGGCGGCGCCGACGACAATCAACTGCCCGGCCTCTACACCGGCGTTAAAACCGAGCAGGGGCCAGAGCAGACCGCCGGGGGCCAGACCGGCCTGGCCGAGGACCCCGGCGAAGGCGAATCCATGGATAAGGCCAAAGGCGAAGGTTATGGCCCAGCGGTGGTCGTTGCGGGTACGCAGAAGATTCTCGGCCGCCACGTACACGATACTGAGCGCGATGATCACTTCGACCGGAGCCGACGGCAGACTCAGCAGGCCGAGTACCGAGATTGCCAGTGTGAGCGAGTGGGCAACGGTAAAGGCGGTGACAATAGCCGCCAGCCTCTTGAGCGTTCCCCCCAGCAACAGCAGGGCCAGAAGAAAGAGAAGGTGGTCATAGCCGCTGCCTATGTGTGAGAGGCCGAGGCGGAAGAATTGGGCGGTGCTTGCCGTGGCTGTCTCCGGCCCATCCTCCCCATTCCAGATCAGAGTGCGGTTTTCGGCGTTAAAGACGTAGCCCAGGGACTGGCCGCCGGCCGAGAGTGAAACGACGTTTTCAAAGTCGTCCAGGTAGTGGTCGAAGATCCTGAACTCCACGCGTAGACGGTGGACGGGACCGGGACAACTGAGACTGAGCGTGATCTCGAGGTCGTCGTTGTAGTCCGGTCCCACAAGCTCGGCGATCGTTGGTGTGCAAGGCCGGTCGTTAGAGCTTACCCGTAGCGTACGGTCCAGCCAGGCCAGCAGCCGGCCTTCCATGGCCACCACCTGTTGGCGGCCTAAGCGTCCGGCCATGGCCGGTCCGGTGTCGGGAATAAGGTGGGCCGCAAATTTAATTCTGTAATGGACCTGCTCTCCACGCACGGCTATGTCGGAGTAGCTGAGTTGGCCCAGGTGGGCAGAGGCGGGCAAGGCCAGGGCGAGGGCGAGCAGGCAGAGGGTGGCTGTGGCGGCGGGGAAGGTTTTTCTCATGCCGGGAAGTGGAGCTTATCAATTGGAGGGATTGCCGCAAAGGCCGGGTGCAGGCTTCGTCCGGCCAGAGCCCTCTGACATAATCGACAACCCATGACGGATAGAGTCGAAGCTTTCAAAGGTTGTCTGTTGGGATTGATGGCGGCAGACCGGGTTGCTGCCGGTTTCAACGGCCAGGAACATGTCCCGCTGGCTTACCGCTATGCCAGCGTGGAAGAGCTGTTGGCGGCCCTGGAGCCGGGGATTTACACGGCGGCTACCGAAGCCACCTGGGCGGTGGCTGCATCGCTGGCCGAATTTCCGGATTTCGACGGCACCGATATGGCCTCGCGCCTGTTGTCGGCCTATACGCCCTCGCGTACCTACGGTCACGCCACCCGTAGTGCCATGGAACGGTTGCGCGAGGGGGTGGTTTGGGAAGAGGCCGGTATGGCCGGTGGCGGGCGTGCTTCCTTTGGCAACGGTGCGGCCACCAGGTCCGCACCCGTGGGGTTGGTCCACGGTGCCGATGCCGACCGCCTGCGCTGGGTTGCCGAGGAGGCCGCCGGAATTACCCACCCGCACGCTCTGGCCTCCGAGGGGGCTGTTCTACATGCCCATGCGGTGGCTCTGGCCCTGGCCAGCCGTGGTGGGGAACTCTCAGCCGAGGGGTTTCTGGCCACCCTGGCGGCCGAGTCGCAGGTGCGAGAGTTCCGTTCCCGCTTTGAGGCCGCTGCCGGTCTGGTGAGCAAAGACCTGGCCTCTGAGACCGTGGTGGAAAGGCTTGGCAACGGCACCTCGGCGTTGGCTTCAGTTGTAACTGCGGCGTTTTGTTTTGCCGGCCATGCCGGCAGTTTTGAGCGCGCCGTCGGCAGCGCGGTGAGGCTTGGCGGCAACACTGCCGCGCTGGCATCCATGACGGGATCTCTTTCGGGAGCCTACCTGGGACTTTCGGCTGTTCCCGATGCCTGGCAGCGAGGACAGTGTGACGACCAAGGCCAAGAGGCGGTTTCGGGTCTTTCAGACCTGGCCGTCCGCCTGGCCCAGGTTTCGTCTGAAGATTAGCCGAGCAGCTTATTCTTCCAGCCGGAACGAAAGAGCAGGTTGAGCGCTTTGCTGTAGAAGCCCGCCAGCCCTTTCGGGGCCGGGTACCACACCGGCTCCCTGGACATACCAAAGCGGTCGACCACGATGCTTTGTTCGTGGCAGTACTTGCGTATTCCCCCCGGCCCATGGCGGTGGCCGATGCCGGATTCCTTGACTCCCCCCATGGATATTTCGGGAATCATCATGTGGATCATATGGTCGTTCACGCACACGGCCCCGGCTTCTATTTTTCGGCCCATGTTCATGGCACCGGCTTTGTCCTTCGACCACACCGAGGCCGACAGCCCGAAACGCGAGTCGTTGGCCAGTTCCAGGGCCTCGGTGTCGTTGGCGACCTTCTGGATGGCGATTACCGGCCCGAAGGTTTCCTCGTTCATGATCTCCATGCCGTGGTTGACGTCCACGAGTACGGTCGGTTCGTACCAGTAGCCTTTGGAGTTGGGCCCGCGCTTGCCTCCGGCCAGCACACGGGCCCCCGCCTCGCGGGCCGATTGGACTTGTTCCTCGACGATTTTCAATTGGGTGGCCTGGGTCATCGAGCCGAGGTCGGCATATTCGGAGGGGGTGCCCTGGCTCAATTGGCCGACTTTTTCGACCACTTTTTCGACGAATTGGTCGTATACCTTCTCGTGTACGTAGACCCGTTCCACCGACATGCATACCTGTCCGGTGTTGGTCAACGACCCCCACACGCAACCGTTGGCGGCACGTTCCAGGTTGGCATCCTCGCACACAATCATCGGGTCCTTGCCGCCAAGTTCCATGGTGGTGGGTTTGAGTTGTTCGGCGCACTTGATCTGTATCTTACGGCCGGTCTCGACACTGCCCGTAAAAGAGACCATGTCCACTTCGTCTATGAGTTCCCACCCCAGTTGTCCCGGGCCGGCAATGGCTGTGAGCAGTCCTGCGGGCAGTCCGGCCTCTTCGGCTATGCGGCAGGGGATCACCGTGCTGAGCGGCGTGGTCGATGAGGGCTTGATGACCACCGCATTGCCGGCGGCCAGCGCCGGAATCGCCTCGCCCACGCTGAGGACGAGAGGGTAGTTCCATGGCGTAATCATTCCGATGACGCCGCGGGGCTTGTAGGTGGTGTAGGCCTTCTTGCTTTTTAACAGGTGGGGTCTGAGTTGCCTGTCGGCCAGAAAGCGCGGCGCGTTCTTCGTCCAGAATCCAATCCCGTCGCAGACGTACATCATCTCCATGTAAGATTCGGCCAGGGGTTTGCCGGTTTCCGAGGAGATCACCTCGGTGATTTCCTCCTTACCGTCGATGAAGGCATCGCGGAAACGCTTGAGCATACGGCCACGTTGGCTGAATCCGAGTGCGGCCCAACTCTTTTGTACCTCGCGTGCACGTGCGACGGTCTCTCTCATCTCATCGGCGGTTGAGACCACCACACTGCCGGCCTCCTCGAGGGTGGCCGGGTTGACGACCACCAGGCGCTCTTGTCGGCTGCCGTCTTGTTGTAGCGCAGTTGCTGATTCGGTCATGGCTGTAAAACCTCCTGTCGTGGAGCCGGCGGTTGACCGCCGAGGTCTCCGCAGCCACGCTAAGCCTTGGGCCGAGGTCAGTCAAAATGCCGCTCTTAATTGTTTTAGCCGCCTGGTTCGGTGCCGTGGCCCTGGTCCTGCCGACCGAGGCCATGCCGCTCTTCGACGATTGGGTCTATTCCCGGGCCGCGATGAGTCTGGCCGGGCAGGGGATTCTCGACTTGCCGGAGTGGTCAGCCGTCTATCCCTTGTTTCAGGTGGTATGGGGGGCCCTGTTCCTGCACTTGCCGTTGGTGCCCGAACTGGCCCTGCGCCTGTCCACCCTTGTTCTTTCCCTGGCCGGCAGTCTTTGTTGGTACGCGGCCCTGCGTCGCCGCGGTCTGACGGCCGATGCTGCGGCCGTGGCGGTGGCTTTGGTGCTGTTTAATCCGGTTTACTTTCTCCTGTCCGTTACTTTCATGACCGATGTGGTTTTCCTGGCGCTTTGTCAGATGGCATTTGCCGCTCTGGTGTTGTGGTCCAGGGATAAGTCTGCGGGTTGGTTTGCACTGGTCCTGACCACGGTTCTGGCCGCGTCCTTTACCAGGCAGTTGGGTCTGGCCCTGGTTGTCGGACTGGCGGTGGCCGCCTTTGCCGGCCGCCGGCCTCTGCAAGCGGCTGTGGCCGTCGCCTCGGCCGCTACGGTAGTGGCCGGGCAGCTGATTTTTAGCACCGAGGTGGGCGGGGGTCTGCCCCTTACCAACCGTTTCATCGACCTGCTGGCCGTTTTTTCCGTATCCCCCGGACTCTACATCGACGGTCTGGCCGTGGCGGCGGCCTTCGCGGGCCTGTCCCTGGCCCCGCTGGTCGTCAGGGGGGGGCGTCTGAAGCCCCGGATTCTACTTCTTACCCTGGCGGGATTGCTGGTGGTGGTCTTCGTGTGGGAGACGCCCTTGCTGCGCGAAGGGCAGGTACTGGGGGCCTGCGACCTGGGCGGGGCCCGTAGTCTGTTGAGCGGTCGTCCGCCCGTCTGTCCCTGGCAGGGCGCCGCCGGCCTGGCCGCCTTTTCCCTGGCCTGCCTGGGCCTGGCCGGCCTGGTTCCGGTCGTGGCCGAGAGGTTGAGGAAACTCTATGCCCGTCCGGCCGCCGACCCCGTGGCCGCGGGCGTAGCCGTGTCTGCTCTCTTACTCGTGGCCGGCATGACGGCCCTGTGGTTATTAGCCGACCGTTACTGGTTGGTACCGGCCTTGTTGGCCGCCCCCTTGCTTGCCGGTTCCGTGTCGCAGCGGCGGACTTTGAGGCTCGGCGCCTCGGTGCTGCTCGTCTGCTACGCGCTGGTGGGTGTGGCCGGCGCCTCGTCGGCCTTTTCCATGTACCGCCGTGTCAACGTCCTGGCCGACGGCCTGCAGGCCGATGGTGTGGAAAGCCGCATGATCGATGGCGGCTACGCCGTTAACGGCCGCCGTATCTACCTGGCCCTGCCACGGGCCCCACGCGACCAGGGACGCAATGCCGGGGTTGCCTGGGTAAGCGGTCTTGTGGCTCTGCCCTTTACCATTGCCAACAGCGTGGAGGAGGGCTGGCAGAAGACCGGCCGGGGAGACTCGAAGCCTCCGTTCGTGGTGAGACCGGCAGGTCTGGCAGAACGCTAGAGGGCCGGGTTGGCCACTGCCGGCCTCTGAGAGTAGTCGTAAAATCCCAGTTTACTCTTGCGTCCCAGGGTCCCGGCGGCCACCAGCTTTTTGAGCAGCGCTGGTGGAGCCATGTAGGATTCACCGAAGCTGTTGTGCAGGTTTTCAGCCATGGCATCGACGATGTCCAGGCCTATGTAGTCGGCCAGGGCCAGGGGCCCCATGGGATGGTTGGCGCCCAGTCTCATGGCCGTGTCGATTCCATCTATGCCGGCCAATCCCGATTCAAAGGCACGTATGGCGTCACACATGTATGGGGTAAGCAGACGGTTGACGATAAAACCGGTGGAGTCGCTTACCATAACCGGGGTCTTGCCGATGGCTTCAACGAAGGCGATGGCATCTGCGGTTACCGATGCCTCGGTGGCCTTGGTGGGAATGACCTCAACCAGCTTCATCATGGTTGCCGGATTGAAAAAGTGGAGACCCATAAAACGTCCGGGCCTTGTGGTGGAATCCGCCATAGCACCGATACACAGGGTCGATGTGTTGCTGGCCAGAATGGCTTTCGGTTTGAGTGTTTTGTCGGCTTCGGCAAAGCGTTCCCGTTTGGTGTCG
Source organism: Deltaproteobacteria bacterium (assembly GCA_046583365.1). GTDB lineage: Bacteria > Desulfobacterota > Binatia > UBA1149 > CAYXZP01 > JAYGCL01. The sequence goes on along the minus strand of JAYGCL010000087.1, from coordinate 3,939 downwards.
ATGTCCTCGATGATCGATTCGATTAAGAGGTCGGCGTCCGAGGCCAGGCCAAGATCGTCGGTAAAGGATATTCGTGACAGTGTGCCGTCGGCGTCCGACTGCTCTATCTTTCCTTTTTCCACCAGCCGTCCGAGGTTTTTCAGGATGCCGGCCCTGGCGGCGTCCGAGGGGCCGGGGGTGGCCTTTACCAGCACGACATCAATGCCACGCGAGGCCACGGCCTGCGCTATGCCGGCGCCCATCTGTCCGCCACCCAGAACGGCGATCTTCTCTATAGCCATGTTTGTTCTCCTTAGTGTTCGTTTATCTGGAAGATCGGGAACCAACCAACGTTCCCGTCGTGATAGTCCTTGAATAGCTGGGGGATATCGTCGAAACCGTAGACCTGGTCATCGACGGGAGGCAGCCAGCCGTTTTTCTCGCCAAAGGCGACCGCAGCTATACCCTGGCTGTAGCGGGCGTAGTGGGTGTTGATGTGCTGGTGCCTGGATATACACTCACTGGCCCGGACCAGTTCGATCATCATGCCCTCTTTCCAACCGGCCGTGGTTATAATCCCTTGGCGGGCCAAAGCCTTGAGAGTGGCGCGCAGCACCGGGGTCCCGACGAAATCGATGAAAATGTTGACCATCTCTCCGTCGGTGAGTTTCTTTACCTCTGCAAGGAAAGCCTTTTCCGATGCCAGATACTTCTGCGTGTAGTCTTCATCTTTCTTGAAACGTTTTTTGTCATAGTAGAGGTCCATGAAATTGCGGCGGTCGAGGGAGCGGATGCCGAGTTGCTCGATGGTCTTGAGTCTTTCGTCGGCCGAGGCGATCTGGGTTACGTCGCAGCCGGCGTGTTTGGCCAGTGCTAACTCGCCCATGGTGACGCCACCTCCCCAGCCCCACACGCGTGGCGAAGGAAGCTCGTCCTTGTGGACCAGCAGACGCAGGGTGCCGTAGGCCAACTCCCAGTTTGACCAGGCCGTTACGTAGCGCAGTGAGAATGCGGCCCACTGGGCCAGGGAATAGCCGGTGTCGGCGGGAATCGGTATGAGTTGTTTTTCCTTGAGTTTGGTCTGCTTTGCCATCACGCCAATGGTGCCGGGGGTGTCGTAGGCGTATATCTGGTTGGGATAGCCGTAGGCATCGGGAGTTCCGTTGCAGAAAATGATGGCGGTGTCGCCCTCGTTAACGGTGGTCACCTCGCTGCCGCAGCGTTCCACCCTCACTACGCCGGAATTGCCGATGACTATTTTCTCTTCCCTGCGGGCCAGACAGATGTCTATGGGGCGGCGTTCGACGGCATGGGCCATGTTCCCTTCCAAGCATCCGAACAGGGGTGAGACCAGGGCCTCATCGGGGCCGGGTTCGTCAAACTCGAAGCTTTCGCGCAGCAGTCTGGTGGCTACTGGTTTGCCTCCTTCTTCGCCGGCATGAAGGACCCAGGCATCGGTCTTAAGCGTCATGGATGTCTCCTCTCGGGTTCCACCGCGGGAAGCGGCAGGCCGGGAGAAGCTAACCCACCGCGGTGGTCAAGACAACTGGCTTGGGCCGGACTCACCATGGGGGGCGTCGTTGCCACGGTGGCATTGTGGTGATAGTTATCTGACGAGCGCTTGGCGCTGGTCGTCTCTCAGCAGAACTCTTTAAAGACGTTGTATTTCGTATTGTCCTGGGCGGATTGATTGTGCGATGAAGGTCGCGGTTGTCAAAGAAACAAGTTCTAACGAACGCCGTGTGGCACTGGTGCCCGAGAGCGTCGAGCGATTGGTGGCCCGGGGCCTTGAGGTGCTGGTGGAGACCGGTGCCGGTGCCGAGGCCAGTTTTTCCGATGACCTTTACCGCCAGGCAGGTGCCGGCATAGAGCCAACTGCAGAGGCCGTCTGTGCCGAGGCCGACCTGGTGGTCCGCATCCAACCCCCCCAGCCCGGCGAGGTCGCATGCCTGAGAAACGGTAGCGGTCTGGTGAGCCTCCTCTTTCCGTTGGTCAATAAGGGTCTGGTGGCCCAACTACGCGACCGCCAGATCACGGCTCTGGCCCTGGACCGCATGCCGCGGATTACACTGGCCCAGTCTATGGACGTACTCAGTTCCCAGAGCACCGTGGCCGGTTACCGGGCGGTTACCCTGGCCGCCGCGGCTTTGCCCAAATTTTTCCCCATGCTCATGACGGCCGCCGGCCGTGTTAACCCCGCCCGGGTAATGGTGCTGGGAGCCGGGGTGGCCGGCTTGCAGGCCATCAGTACGGCCCGCCGTCTTGGTGCCGTGGTCGAGGCTTACGACGTACGCGCGGCGGTAAAGGAGCAGGTCGAGAGCCTGGGTGCCGAGTTTATAGACACCGGCGCCGGTCAGGACGCCGAAACCGGCGGGGGTTACGCAAAAGAAATCAGTGCCGACGAGCAAGCCCGCATCAACGAGGTCATAGCCGTCCACCTCGAGACCACCGACGTGTGTCTCACCACGGCCCTTATTCCCGGCCGTCCGGCGCCACGCCTGCTGACGGCCGACATGGTTCGTCGCATGCCGGCCGGCTCCATCGTCGTCGACCTGGCCGCCGAGCAGGGCGGCAACTGTGAACTTACCCGTGCCGGGGAAACCGTGGTCGACAGCGGTGTCACGGTGCTGGGGCCCGTCAACCTGCCCAGCGACGTGCCCTACGATGCCAGCCGCATGTTCTCGCGCAACGTCGAGAAACTCATACTGTACCTTTTGGACGACGGTGTGATTTCCTACAATTTAGACAAAGAGATCATAAGCGGCTCTACGGTGACCCACCAGGGCAAAGTCCTGCACCCGGACATCGCCGAAGTTCTGGCCCAGGGGGAGGATAGCTGATGGATACCGGGATTCTTTTCGGCATTTACATTTTCCTGCTTGCCGGGTTCGTCGGCTACGGTGTGGTCACCGGTGTTCCGTCCCTCCTTCACACCCCTTTAATGGCCTTTACCAATGCGATTTCGGGAATTTCCCTGGTTGGTTCGATAGTCGCGGCTGGTGGCGACTACAGCCAAGTCAGCACCATCCTGGGGTTCATTGCCGTTCTCTGCGCCACCATCAACGTGGTTGGCGGCTTTTTGATAACCGACCGCATGCTCAAGATGTTCAAGAAGAGCGGTAAGCGAGGCTCGCGCTAGTGATCAACAGTGTAGAGATTCTCTACCTGGTATCTTCGGTCCTTTTCATCCTTGGGCTGAGGGGCCTTACTTCGCCGGTTACCGCGCGCCGCGGTGTGCTGCTGGCCGAACTCGGCATGGTCGCGGCGGTCTGGGGAACCCTGCTCCACCCCGACCTGGTCACGTTTAAGTGGATCGTGATTGCCGGTGTTATCGGCGCGGCTATCGGAATCGCCATGTCGGCGCTGATTCCGATGACCAAGATGCCCGAGCGTATCGCCCTGTCCCACGCCTTCGGAGGGCTGGCCGCCGCCCTGGTCGGGGTTTCCGAGTATTACAACCACCAGGTTCTTGCCAGCGGCCACGGTCTTGACCATGTGACCATGGGGGCCATTGGCTTTGAAGTGATGTTCGGGGCCGTCACGTTTACCGGCAGTCTCATGGCCTTCGGCAAACTGCAGGGGGTCGTCACTTCGCGCAACATTACTTATCCGTTCCAGAACGCCACCAACATCGCCATGTTTGGTGCCATGGCCACGCTGCTGGTGGTGCTGACAATAAACCCGGCCCAGCCCCTGCTGTTCTTTGTCATGCTGGGCCTGGGCTTTGTGCTCGGGATTCTGCTGGTCATTCCCATCGGTGGGGCCGACATGCCGGTGGTCATAGCCCTTCTGAACTCTTATGCGGGCCTGGCGGCCGCGGCCACGGGTTTTGTGCTCGACAACAACGTACTGATTATTGCCGGCGCATTGGACGGCGCTTCGGGATTCATTTTGTCGATTGTGATGAGCAGGGCCATGAACCGTTCCTTTGCCAACGTCGTGTTCGGTGCCTTTGGCAAG
>JAYGCL010000071.1:0-21169 GCA_046583365.1 Deltaproteobacteria bacterium | reverse complement strand
GGCCAGGGGCCGGGCTTGCGCGTTTACGGCTCTGGAGACGGGCTAGGCCAGCGCTTCGACCACCAGGTCGCCGACCTCGGAGGTGGAGTAGCCCATGGCCCCGGCGCTCATCGATTTGAGCTTGTTGGCACAAATATTACTTATCGCATTTTCGACTCGGGCCGCAGCATCGGCCTGGCCCAGGTGGTCGAGCATCATCTGCACCGCGGCGATTGCAGCCATCGGGTTGATCACTCCCTTGCCGGTGTATTTGGGGGCTGAACCGCCGATGGGCTCGAACATCGAGATGGCCCCCGGATGAATGTTACCGCCGGCGGCGATCCCCATGCCGCCCTGAATCATGGCACCGAGGTCGGTGATGATGTCTCCAAACATGTTGTCGGTAACGATCACATCGAACCATTCCGGGTTTTTGACCATCCACATGCAGGTGGCATCGACGTGGGCGTAATCACGTTCGACGTCCGTGTAGTCGGCTTCTCCGATTTCGTTGAAAGCCCGTTCCCAGAGGTCGAAAGCGTAGGTCAGCACGTTGGTCTTGCCGCACAGGGTAAGCTTTTTGCGACGGTTGCGCTGGCGTGTGAACTCAAATGCGTAGCGCAGGCAGCGTTCCACCCCATAGCGGGTGTTGATCGACTCCTGTATGGCCACTTCCTGGGGTGTTCCACGGCGCAGAAAACCGCCGCTGCCGGCGTAAAGTCCCTCGGTGTTTTCGCGTACGACCACGAAATCCACATCCTCGGGACCTTTGTCTTTAAGCGGAGTTTCCACTCCAGGGTAGAGCTTTACGGGCCTTAAGTTGATGTAGAGGTCGAGTTCAAAGCGCAGGTAGAGCAGAATGCCTTTTTCCAGAACCCCGGGTTTTACATCGGGGTGGCCGATGGCGCCCAGCAAGATGGAATCAAAACCGCCGAGGTCTTTGATGGCAGTATCGGGCAGCACCTGGCCTGTGGCCAGATAGCGGTCGCCACCAAAATCGAAAGGGGTGACCTCGTATTCAAATCCGGAGATTCTGGAAACCGCAGCCAGAACCTTCAAGGCTTCGCGGGTTACTTCCGGACCGGTACCGTCACCGGCTATGGCGGCTATCTTGTACAAATTCTTCTCCTGCACCGGGGCCCTGTGGCACTTGCACCCCACAAGTGGGGGGCATCCTACAGCAGTCGGCAAACGTCTCAAGTGGCACCGGTGTCGCAACCGGGCTAGATTGTGAACTCAGCCAATCAGCAAATCTGCCGATCAAGGCGGCGTACCCAAGTGGTTAAGGGAGGGGTCTGCAAAACCTCGATTCAGCGGTTCGAATCCGCTCGCCGCCTCCATTTTTCATCCGGCCTCAACTAAGGCCAGGCATTTCTTCGGTGCGAACCGCCTCATAGGCCGCCGGCCGGGGCAGCCCGAATCCACGTCGTACCTCTTCAAGCGGGCGTTCGAGCAGGGTCTCCCACTCGGCTGCCGGCATCAGACCGGCGGCGCGGCCGCGGCGGTAGCCGTCCCACACCACAGCGGCCGCATGGCGGTGTCCGCTGCGACGGAGTTTGAGTACTCCCATCAGGGAGATAAAGGCCAAACCGTTGTTGCGGATCTGAGCATAGGTGAAGGCCAACAGAGCGCCCTCGCCGAGAAGGTCGCGGCCGTACCCGGTGACCACGTGCCAGAGGTCGTGTGAATCGCGCAGCCTCTCGGCCAGACGGCGGGCCGAGGGCGAAAGGTACGCATCCTCCATAACCTGGCTTGGCTCGGCAAGACCGTCGGCACGGAGGTTCTCATTCAGACAAAAGCGGGCATAGGCCCACCCGAGAGACTCCGGGGGTAGGCTTTGCAGGTACTCGCGGTCCTCAAGGAGTTGGACCAGTGGCGGCCTTTCCGCCAATGCCTTGCGGCCCGTGGGATCAGTCATCACACGAGAGAAGAGGCGGTTAAAGGCTCGCGAACTTGATAAGGAGCGAAGGATGACAAAGACCTGCGCGGTGTCTTCCGGATCCACCAGAAGGCACCGCATTGCCCGCCAGGCTGTAAGCGGACGGACCCGTCGGTAGGCCACGGCTTTTTCCGGTTGGGCTTGTTTCCCCACTGCTGTTTTGTAAGAAAGCATAGGGCAAGACGGCAGGAGCTCCTGTTACGACCCCGCCGGGGTGGTGGAACTGGTAGACACAGGGGACTTAAAATCCCCAGGCCTTAGGGCCGTGCGAGTTCAAATCTCGCCCCCGGCACTCAATACAAGCACACCACCGAACTGTGGGCGGACTCCGGGTAGAGTCCGTCCACAGCGGCGGCTGACGATCTTAGCGGGAGCGGTTCTCCCGCGGCTGAGCCTCGTCCACTCTGAGGCTGCGGCCCTCCAACTCGGTCTGGTCGAGTTCGGCAATAGCCTTGACCGCACCATCGTCGTCCATTTCCACGAATCCGAATCCACGGGGACGGCCGGTCTCACGGTCTGTAATAAGGGCTACAGAGTATACTTCGCCGTGCTGGGCGAAAAGGTCACGCACCGAATCTTCGGACGCACTGAAAGGCAAATTTCCTACATAAATCTTCTTGGACATGGATCTTCTCGATCTCCTCTATTCTTGGTGACGCCCAGGCCGTAAAGCCCCGACGTCGCTATTGATGGAATTTAAACTGAGAGTTCTCTCTCCGGAAGGACTTTGAGTAGAACACACAAGCCCAGGCTTGGCAAACCCCAGCCCCCGGTCTAGGCTCGCCACCCACCACCGTCAGCCGATATAGAGAGGAATAGGAGAGAACAGCGTGACACAAAGCGATTTCGATATGCCACTGCAAGAGGCCATGAACACCCAGAGGGCCATCAGACGGCTCAAAACCGACCCCGTGGACGATGCCCTGGTCTTAAAGCTCATTGAGCTGGCATTGAAGGCCCCAACCGGCTCCAACGCCCAGAATTGGGAGTTTGTGGTGGTAAAGGACCCCAAGGTAAAGGCCCGCCTGGCGACACAGAATCGCCGGGCCTGGGCTCTTTACGGAGGCCTGGGCCGTTGGCTCAACCGCGATAACCCGCAAATGCTGCGAATCATGAAGGCCGTCCAATGGCAGGCCGACCACTTCGAAGAGGTGCCGGTTTTCGTCATTGCCTGTCTACGCAGCATCATACCCCCGTTTCCGCGTATCGGGTCTTCGAGCCTGTACGGGTCTATTTTTCCTTCGGTGCAAAACCTGCTGCTGGCAGCCCGTGCCGCGGGCCTGGGAGCGGCGCTTATTACTCTGCCGCTTTGGAGTACAGGCCGTGCCCGGCGCATTCTGGGTCTGCCGCGAACCATTACCCCCTGTGCGGTAATTCCTCTGGGCTGGCCCAAGGGGCGCTATGGGCCGACCCAGAGGCGGCCGGTGGGCAAGGTGGTATCCCTGGACCGCTACGGCAACCGCCCCTGGGCCAACCAGGCCTAGTGCACGACACCGTCATACGGGGCGCCACGGTGGTCGACGGCAGCGGTCACGACCGTTTCACTGCCGACATTGCGATCGATGATGGCCTGGTGCGCGAAGTGGGTCGGGTCGAGGGCAGGGGACGAGAAGAAATAGCCGCCGACGGTCTTCTGGCCACACCGGGATGGGTGGACATCCACACCCACTACGATGGACAGGTAAGCTGGGACCCGTTGCTGACCCCGTCCTTCTGGCACGGTGTTACTACCGTGGTGATGGGCAACTGCGGGGTGGGCTTCGCCCCGGTGGCCCCCGAGCGCCGCGACTGGCTCATCGGATTGATGGAGGGAGTCGAAGACATCCCGGGTACCGCCCTGGCCGAAGGTATCGACTGGGAGTGGGAGAGTTTCCCCCAGTACCTTGACGCCATTGACGCCAAGCCCCACGCCATAGATTTTGGAGCCCAGATAGCCCACGGTGCCGTGCGGGCCTATGTGATGGGTGAGCGTGGGGCCAGGAACGAAGCCGCCAGGCCCGAAGATATCCAGGCCATGGCGGCTCTGGTCAAAGAGTCCCTGGAGGCCGGAGCCTTGGGCTTTTCCACCTCCCGCACCCTCGTCCACCTTGCCGTGGACGGCGAACCGGTACCCGGCACCTTTGCCGCCGAGGATGAACTACGGGCTTTTGCCAGCGTCATAGGCCGGCTCGGCCACGGCATTCTCGAGGTTGCGCCTGCCGGCGTGGCCGGTGAAGACGCCTCGGCGCCGGTAAAAGAGATGGCCTGGATGCGCAAGCTTTCCAGCCAGACCGGCTGCCCCATCACCTTTCTGCTCGGGCAGACCAACGACGACCCCGGGGCCTGGAGGAAGATGCTGGCCCTGGTCGACGAGGCCAGCAGGGATGGGGCCAGAATATACCCACAGGTGTTCGGGAGGCCTACAAACATCCTGTTTACCTTTGCCGGTCTGTGCCCGTTCTCCCGCTACCCCAGCTTTCTGCCATTGATGGACATGGATGCCGGGCAAAGGCTCGTCCACCTGCGCGACCCCCAGTTCAAGACCCGTATCCTGGCCGAGGAAGACCCCAACCAGGACGTATTCTCCATGATAATGGCCGACCCCTGGGACAAGGTCTTCGTGCTTGGCGACCCGGTAGACTACGAGCCCGACCCACAGAACTCGATTGCAAACCTGGCCCGCGCCCGGGGCCTTACCCCCGAAGAACTGGCCTATGACTCGATGCTCGAGGACGACGGCAAAGGGATGTTGTACTGGGCCCTGCTCGGCTACTGCGACGGCAATCTGGACCCCCAGCGCGAGATGCTCGTACACCCCAGCTCAGTGCTGGGGGCCGGTGACGGCGGTGCCCACTGCCGGGCGATCTGTGACGCCGGCGTTCCTACTTTCATGCTCTCCCACTGGGCCAGGGACCGTCACCGCGGCAGAAAACTCCCACTGGAGTGGCTGGTCAAGAAACAGACCTCCGACACCGCCCGCCTCTTCGGCATGCACGACCGAGGACTTATTGCGGCCGGCATGAAGGCCGACATCAATTTGATAGACTTCGACCGTCTTCGTCCTGGCCGCCCCGAGCTGGTAAACGACCTGCCGGCCAACGCCACCAGGCTGATGCAAAAGGCCCAGGGCTATGTGCGCACCATTGTAAGCGGGCAAACCGTGGCCGAGCAGGGACAGGAAACGGGACGGCGTCCCGGCCGCCTCGTGCGTGGGGGAGGCGGCAGGCCGGGGGCTCACTAGCCATGGCGCTGCCTCTACCGCTGCGCCTTCTCAATGCCGGCGGCCAGTTGTTGCGCGCCGGTGGTTTTGCCGTCTTGGAACTCGAAGGCGGGGCTCTGTGCCGGCAGGCCACACGCAACACGGGCGGCCTCGAAGATTTCGGCGACCCTGCCTTCCGCACGCCATTGGGGCGACTCATCGATTCGTTGGAAAACGAGGCGGACCTCACGCCCCTGGGACGCATGATTGCAAAGCGCGACATCGTACGTCTGCTGGAAAACCGCCTGTACATGACCGCCGAACTCAAACGCCGGCCGGAAATCTCAGAGGCCGGAATCGAGAGGCCGCTTTTTATTATCGGCCTTCCGCGCACCGGAACATCTATACTGCACGAACTCTTTGCCCAGGACCCGGCCAACCGTGTCCCCATGACATGGGAGGCCTTGTGGCCCTGGCCCCCGCCCGAATCGGCCACCTTTGAGTCCGACCCGAGAATAGGCCGGGCCGAGAAACAACTGGCCGGAGTCGACCGTGTTGTGCCAGGATTCAAGGCCATGCACCGCATGGGAGCCCGTTTGCCGCAGGAGTGCGTGGCCCTTACCGCCCACGATTTTGCCTCCATGATATTCCACACCAGCTACAACGCACCCTCCTACCAACAGTGGCTCGATGGGGCCGACCTGGTACCGGTCTACGCCTCGCACAAACGGCAACTCCAATACCTTCAGTCGCGCCACGCGGCCGAGCGTTGGGTGCTTAAATCGCCCGGACACCTGTGGGCTCTGGAGGCACTGTTGGCGGCCTACCCCGACGCGCGCATCGTGCAGACCCATCGCGACCCGTTGAAAGTGGTAGCCTCGCTCAGCAGCCTGGTCACACTGCTGCGGGGCATGGTCAGCCAGGGTAGCGACCGGCTAGCGGTGGCCTCAGACTGGAGCCCGCGCCTGGCCCAGGGACTGCGATATTCGATGGAGGCCAGGGATAGGCTCGGCCTCGGGCCCGAACAGATAATGGACCTGCAGTTCAAGGAATTCCTGAAGGATGAAATTGCCGCGGTAGCCTCTATCTACGACCACTTCGGGATGGAATTTTCGGCCCATGCCGAAGCCCGTATGAGAAAGTTTCTGGCCGACCACCCCCACGACAAGCACGGCAAGCACAGCTACCGGCTGTCCGATTCAGGGCTGGACGAGAAAGAGGAGAGGGCCCGTTACGCCGACTACCAGGAGCGCTTCTCGGTGGCCTCCGAGGCCGTCAACTAAAAGCCCGGGCCGATCAGGTACTGGGACATGGGGTTGGATTCGACCCGTTCCACTTCGAGGAAGGCCCCGACGCTTTCAAGCATGCGGGCCAGGTTGCGCTGCATCTTCTCCTTTGAACCCCCGGCGTCGTACCAGAGCATGGGGTCGGTTACGGCCTGGGCGGGAAACGTCTCTTCTACGATGCCGTCCCAGGCCGGCCCATCGGGGCTCAGACGGCGAACCACCACGTTGCGGACATAGCCGAACACCGACTGGGTCTCGATTGCCACCCGCTTGTGTTCGTTGAGCCAATGGTCAAGCCAGGCCTGGTAGTCCATGGCCGCGGGCTTTTCGATGCAGGCCACCACGTTTATGCCAGGCATGCGTTGGCCGGGCGGCGCCGCCTTCGCGGTGTTTAACAGGGGCACAGATTCAACCACCAGGTATGCGGCCAACCGCGAACATACCCTGGCCAATACTTCTTCCAACGGCCCCCTGTCATCCGAGTTGTCCAGCCAGAAAGAGACCATGCCGTCCATGGGCGGGTCGAAGTGCGTCATGCGTACGCCGGCAGTGTGCGCTACGGCTTCATCTACCAGATTAACGGCCGTGGCACGGGCACCGAGGCTGCCCAGGGTTGGCGCCACGTCATTGAGCATGGCCCGGTTGAATTCTCCGTCGTCTGATTGGGGGTGTCGCCAGAGCATGTAAACAAGCTTTTCCATCAAGATGCGTCACCCTTGAACGCCGCCAGTGCGGTTTTAAGCACATCGTCGATGCCTGCCTGGGCAAGTCCCATGCCCCCGTCCACCACCAGGTTCTGGCCCGTCATATAGGCCGACAGGTCGGAGGCGAGAAACACGATTATGTCGGCCACATCCCGGGCCGTACCGCTGCGTTGCAGGGGAGTGGCCTCGGTGGCCGGGTCGAGCAGGCCTTTGGTCGCAAACAGGGACTCCGACATCGGCGTGCGGATGAGTCCCGGCGACACCGAGTTGACGCGGATGTCGGGGCCAAGCTCCTGGGCCGCAGCCTGGGTAAGGGCGATGAGGCCGGCCTTGGCCACCGAGTAGGCCACCTCGCCACGGGTGGGCCGTGGGCCGCTGGCCGAGGCGTTGTTTATTATACTGCAGCCCCCCTGGGCCGATTTGCGCATGACGGGAATTACCGCCTGCATGCAGTTAAAAGCAGAGGTCAGGTTGACCGCGATCATCCTTTCCCAATCCCGGTTTGTGTGTCTCTGCAGCGGTGCCAGGTAGCCGGCACCGGCGTTGTTGACCAGTACGGAAATACCGCCCAGGGTTTCGGCCGCCGTGGCCACGGCCGCCGCCACGGCCTCGGGGTCGGTGACATCGGCGGCCAGGGCCATAGCCCCCAACTCCCTGGCAGTCTCAAGCACCGCGGCCTCGTTCCAGTCAACAATGGCAACCTCGGAGCCCTCGGCCATAAAGCGCTCGGCCACGGCCCGGCCGATGCCCGAAGCGCCGCCGGTTATCAGAGCCCTGTGCCCCTTAAGAAGACCCATCTGCGTCCCAGACCAGAGCACTCCTGCCATCGGCACCCGCTGCACCCGGCTCGCCCAACAACTCGGCCGGGTCGCGTTTGTTTATGTGGCCGATGAGGCCGTTGTAGATGCCGTAGCCCACCAACTCCTGCAGGCGGGGAGAAAACCCCCTTGCGACCTTGTGGGGGATACCAAGTTGCTGGTTCTCCTGTTGCCGTATCCAACCGGCGCAGTAGTTCATGGCAATCCCCACACGCCGGTCCCGGGTGTTGTTGCCGCCGCCGCCATGCCAAAGGCTGCCGTGCCAGACCAGCACACTGCCGGCCTTCATCGAACAAGCCACGCTGTCGTAGTGGCTGCCGTATTGCGGCGAACTGTCGGCAAGATGGGAAGCGGGCACTACACGGGTGGCGCCGTTTGCTTCGGTGAAATTGGTGAGCGCCCACATCGAGTTGCACACGGTGGGTGCGTGGGGTTTGGCCAACGGCAGGAGTTGGTCGTCGGCATGAATGGGCTGGGGGGTTTCACCCGGACATATGCTTATCGAGGAAAGCGAAGAAACCAGGCAACCACTGCCTATCACGCCCTCGACCACCGCCAGTACCTGCTCGTTGACGGGGATATCTTCGTAGAGTTTGCCGTGTACCAGAAGATTGTAGATGCGCACGGTGGCAGCACCTTCAAACTGGTTGTGCGAAGGTTTTACATCAAGGGTCTTTTCAAGCCTGTCGAGGTCGCCGCCAAAAGCCGCCGCCCGCTCCGAGTCGAATACGTCTTCAATAACGCTGTAGCCGACCTCGTTGATCGCGGCCAGATGGGCGTTGAGTTGGTCGGCAGACAACAAAACTAACGCCGAGCCTCCCCCATGGGCCGCCTAACAGGCCGTGCTGCCCGGGTCTGCAGCGGGCAGGAGGGGAGTCAGCCCGGCCTTTTCAAGCAACGCCTGGTCCTCGTCGGTATCGGGGTTGCCGGTAGTGAGAAGGCGTTCGCCATAGAAAATGGAATTGGCCCCGGCCATGAAGCACAGCAGTTGGGCCTCCTGGCCAAGTTCGCTGCGTCCGGCCGACAGCCGCACCATGGACGTCGGCATCATGATGCGCGCCGTGGCAATCATCCTTACCATCTCAAAAGCCTCGACCGGCTTCTGGCCGGCCAGCGGCGTACCCTCGACGGCCACCAGGGAGTTGATGGGAACCGACTCGGGGTGGCTGGGGAGGTTGGCCAATTCGATGAGCATCAGGCAACGGTCATCGTTGGATTCACCCATGCCTATTATGCCGCCGCTGCAAACCGTTATGCCCGCCTCACGTACATGCCTGAGGGTGTCGAGGCGGTCGTCGTAGCGACGGGTGGTGATAATCTCCTCGTAATATTCGCGCGAGGTGTCCAGGTTGTGATTGTAAGCCGAAAGCCCGGCTTCTTTTAAGCGCACCGCCTGTTCGCCGGTCAGCATTCCCAGAGTCACGCAGGCTTCCATGCCAAGCTCGCGAACGCCGGAGACCATCTCAAGCACGTTGTCAAAATCGTTGCCGTCACGGACTTCGCGCCATGCTGCGCCCATGCAGAAGCGGGTGGCACCGGCCTCGCGGGCCAGATCGGCCTTGGCCAGAACATCTTGCACACTCATCAGACTCTCGCTGCTGAGGCCGGTCTGGTAGTGGGCGCTCTGGGGGCAGTAGGCACAGTCCTCGGGGCAGGCTCCGGTCTTTATCGACAGCAGAGAGCACAACTGTACCTGGCCACCGGGGTGGTTCTCACGGTGCACGGCCTGGGCCTTGAACAGCAGGTCGGGCAGCGGTAGATCGTGGATCGCACGGACCTCCTCCAAGCTCCAGTCGTGACGTATGCCGTTATCCATCCGTCCTTTTTAGCCAGAGCCTGCCGTACTGGCAATCCGGAGGGTCGTCCCCACAGGCAGGCCGTTATACAATACGCTCCATGGGGGGAAAAAGCCTTGCCATAGCACTGTCGGCCCTGGCCCTGTTTGCAGCCAATGCGGCTCTGGTTTCCCTGTCGGGCAGTTTTGTTTACGGCAGCGGACATGCGGCCCGCCCCATTATTGCAGTGGTCGTGGTACTGGTGGCCGCGGGCATCGCCTGGGCCGTTGCCGTCCGCCAGTTTATCGAGTGCCCGGCAGGCCGTTTGGGTACTGCCGGTGTAATACTTTTTTCCCTGCTGCTGGCCGCCATGCAGCTGCCCTCCGACCCGGTACAGTCGACCGACTTTTACCGTTACCTGGTCGACGGCGGGGTGACGGCCTGTGGCGAGAACCCTTACCGGCTCAGCCCGGCCGAGCAGTTAAGTTCACTCAAAACCCTTGCGGCCCTGTCTCCCACGGGCTCTGTTGCAAGCCAGACCGGCTGCCTCAGCGCCGACCCCGGCTGGCCTGCGTTACTGTCGCGGGTGGACCTGCCCGAGGCCCCGACCCCGTATCCACCGTTGGCTGCGCTGTGGTTTGCCGCCACGGTAAAAGTGGCGGGCCCCTCTCTGCTGGCCCTGCGGGTTTCATTCCTGCTGGCCACCCTGGCCTTACTCGTCCTGCTGGCCCAGCTGCTTAAGGAACTGGGCCTCAGCCCCTTGCTGGTAGCTACGGTCGGCTGGTGCCCACTCCTGTTTAAGGAAATCTTTAACTCTGGCCACTACGACATCCTGCCGGCCCTCTTGCTGGTAGCCGCCGCCCTGGCTTTTGTACGCCGCCGTCCGGCTGTGGCCCTGGGTCTGCTTGGAGCCGTAGTTTCTTTGAAACTGTTTGCGCTGCTTCTGTTGCCCCTGTGGCTGAGGGCCACTCCAGGGCCGGCCCGTCTGCGCTCCCTGGGCGCATTTACCCTTGGGGTGCTGGTTTTCTATCTACCCTTTGCTACCGCCGGCAGTCACCTGTTCGCCGGACAGTTGATCTATGCCGGCCAGGCGGCCGCCCACGGGCCGCTGTTCGGACCCGGCGAGCAACTGATCACAGCCCTGGGGGCCGCGGCACCAATGGCCCGTCTTATTGCCTGGGCCATTCTTGCCCTCGTCGTTGTCTCAATCGTCGGGGCCTACCCACTGGGTGAAGAAAAGGAGACTCCACGGCGGGCGCTGGGGGGTTCTTTGTTGGTCCTGGCCGTTCTGCTCCTGGGTGGGCCTGCGCCCAACCCCTGGTACTTTGTGTGGCTGCTGCCGCTCATCGCTCTCAGGCCGCGACCGGCCTGGTTGGCTCTGATTGTAATGTCGCCGCTCTACTACCTGCACTTCCACCTGGTCTACCACGGCATGGAAGGCTTGCAGACCTGGGTGACTACGGCGCGGTTTCTACCTTTCGCAGTACTTTTGATCTGGCAGATTTTTATCGGAACAAGTCGTCGTCAGTTGCGCGAATAAGATCACGGGCCTGTGCCTGGCCCCGGCGGTAGGCAAAGCCGCGCACCAGTACGGCCGGCACACCGGCGTTCTTGGTCATCAAGAGACCGGCAGCGGCGGCCAACTGGTCGGCCACGGCCAATTCGGTGTGGCTCAGAGGCCGGCCACTCCAGTCCCGCCCCCCGCTGCGGTCGTCGAGCACTTCAAACCCGGCTGCACCTATGGCCAGGTCCATCTGTCCCAGCCTCCAGGCCCTCCCGAAGGTATCCGAAATCACCACGGCCATCTCGACATCGAGTTTTGTGGTCAGAGCCGCCCTCAAGGCGGCCGCCGACTGGTCTGCATCCAGGGGCAGAAGCGTGGCCTCGCCATCCTCGTTCTGATTCGAGCAATCGACGCCTGAGTTGGCCGCCACCCAACCGGGGCCGGTAGTGGTAATGAGGTGACCGTCTTCCATTCTCAGAATTTCGCGGGCCTCGCGCAGGGCCAGTTCCACAACGCGGGCATCCTTGTCGAAGCTGTCGGCGAAGTCTTCAGCCCGGGCCGAAGGTTGCACGTCGGCCAGACTCACGATGCGCCCCTCGGCCTTGGAAACTATTTTCTGACAAACCACCAGCACGTCGCCGCTCTGTGCACCGCCGCCAGTGTCACTGAGGGTCTCGGCCAGCAGGCCGGCAAGGTCGTCGCCGGAGGCGACCTGGGGCAACCCGAGCAGCGGATAAAGCGATAGCGGCGACACAGTCTGTCTGCCCTCAGTCCAGCCCCAGGGCGAAACGGGCAAGTCTGGCCGCCCGGGCAGCGGTTGGAATCAGAACGTCGTATTCAAGGATACGGGGCCAGCCGTCTTTTTGCCGACCCGGAGTGTCGCCACGGTCTACCACCAGGCGGGCGGCCAGCCGCCGGTAGAAGTCGGCTATGGTGGTATTGGCAGGGCCACTGCCAAGGTTACGGATCATTGAATCCAAGGGACCCTTGACGGCCTTGCCGGCCACCAGCGGGCTTATGGCGGTTACCCGCCCGCGCCGCTCGGCCAGGGCTCGCCCGATCCCTTTAACGGCCAGCATGGGCGCGATGCTGACAAAGGGGTTACTGGGCGCAACCAGTATACGGTCGGCACTCTTAATGGCCGCCACCACTCCCGGCGCCGGCCGGGCCACGGCTGCCCCCCGAAAAGAAATCCGCTGGGGCCGGGGCCGGCCCCGCTTGGCCACCAGGTATTCCTGAAAGGGCAGGGGGCCACGGGATGTGTGGATAATGGTGCGCACCGGTTGGTTGCTCATCGGCAGAACCCGGGTCTTGAGCGCGTAAGACTCGCAGATCGCCGCCGTCACCCGGGCCAGACTCTGACCCCGCCCGAGCCGCTCGCTGCGGTAGATGTGGGTGGCCAGGTCGCGGTCACCAAGCATGAACCAGGCCTGGCCGTAAAGGCGCTTGAGTTGGCCGAGGGCGTGGACGCTGTCGTCCTTTATTCCCCAGCCCCGGCGCTCGGGAGTCAGGCCGGCCAGGGTGTATACGATGGTATCCAGGTCGGGCGAGACCGACAGTCCGTAGAACTCCTCGTCGTCGCCGGTATTGACGATTACCGTAAGGCGCGAGGGGTCAGTGGCAAGTACCAGGCCTCGTAGGAAGCGGGCTGCCCCCACTCCACCGGCCAGCAGAACCACCCACTCCGAGGTTCTGGTTTTCATCGCCGGGCTCATCAATAAGACCGTACACGGTATTGCGTTGACGCGGAATCCGACCCGCCTGCCGAATCATCGAGCGTAGCTGCGGCTCGGTGGTGTACTCGCCGGCATCGGCACCGGCTTCGCGAGAAATGCTTTCCTCCATCAAGGTGCCGCCAATGTCATTGCACCCGGCCATCAGCGACAGCGTAGACAGCTCATGGCCTATCTTGACCCAGGAGGTTTGCAGATTATCAATCAGCCCCCGAAGCATCAGACGGCTGGTGGCGTAGACGGCAAGGTCGAGTTGGCCCTGGGGCAGGGCCTTGACCAACCCCTCGCGATAGAGGGCCGTGTTCTGCCAGATGAAGCGCAAGGGCACGAACTCGGTAAAGCCCCCGGTCTCCATCTGTATGTCGCCGAGGAGGCCGATGTGGCTGGCTATGTGCATGGGGGTCTCGATATGGCCGTACATCACGGTCGAGGTTGTCGGCAACCCCAGTCGGTGGGCGGTACTGATGATTTCCACCCAGGCTGCAGTCGTCAGCTTCTTGTGCGAGAGAATCTCGCGAATATCGTCGTCAAGAATTTCCGCGGCTGTGCCCGGCATGCTGCCCAACCCGGCATCCATGAGCATAGCGATGTAGTCGGAGTAGGAACGGCGCATGCGGCGGGCCCCATACTGAACCTCCATGGGCGAGTAGGCGTGGATGTGAAGGTCGGGAAAGGCCTCACGTACACCGCGCAATATGCTCAGGTAGCCGTCATCGGGCATCTCGGGGTTGAGCCCTCCCTGCATACACACCTCGGTGGCACCCCGGTCGATGGCCACCTCGATGCGTTCGAGCATGTCCTGGAGAGAACGGTCGTAGGCTTCATGGTCGCCCTTGAGATGGGCGAAGGCGCAGAACTTGCAACCCACAAAGCAGATGTTGGTCCAGTTGACGTTGCGGTTTACGACATAGGTAACGATGTCGCCGACATCGTCGTGACGGATACGGTCGGCCACTGCCACCAGGGCGCTCAGTCCCTGTCCGCGCAGACCGAGAAGGTGGGCGCCTTCCTGCACGCTGGGCCGCTGGCCTTCCAGCGAGCGTTCCAGAATGGCGGCCGTGGCCGGGTCGATACAGCCCAGGTGCGCCTCAATGCTGCGCTGGTCGCTGAGCAGAAATCCGACGTTGTCTATCCTGCCTTCGGTCTCGTAGCTCATAGGGCGGTGGCAACCTCCTCAACACCGTCCCCGTTACGGGCGGCGAGTACATCGAGCATGGCCTGGTCCTGGAACTGGTCATTTATGTAGTCGGCATAGACCGGCAGGCGGGGCTCCAGGTCGTAACCGGCCTGTCGGCAGGTCTCGGCCAGGCTGTCGATATGGGGCCAGGGAGCCTCTGGATTTACGTAGTCCATGGTCAGCGGGGAAATCCCCCCCCAATCGTTAATGCCGGCCTGGATGAGGCGGCTGTGGCCGCCGGGGCTTAAGTTTGGGGGGGCCTGAAGATTCATGTCCGCGCCCATAATAACCCTGGCCATGGCAACCAGACGAACCATGGCATCGGTGCCGAAACCGTCCTGGTCGGCCATCGGAGTGGAATCCTTGGGCAGAAAATTTTGTACGATTACTTCCTGGATGTGGCCGTAACGCTCGTGCAGGCGGCGAATAGCCAGGAGGCTGCCTATACGTTCGGCCTCATTCTCGCCGATACCGGCAAGGATGCCGGTGGTGAAGGGAATCTTGAGCTCGCCGGCCTCGGCAATCATACCCAGGCGCGCCTCGGGCTCCTTGTCGGGAGCCCACTGGTGGGGCATGTCCCGGTCGCGCAGGCGCGGGCTTATGTTTTCGAGCATCAGCCCCATGCTCACGTTGAATGGCCTCAGCATGGCCATTTCATCCTTACTGAGCAGTCCTGCATTGGTATGGGGCAACAGCCCGTGCTCGAGGGCAATACGGCAGGCCTTGGCCACATAGGCGGCGGTGCTATCTACCCCATGGGAGTTTAAAAAATCCTTGAAGCCACGAAAGGCGACCTCGGGCTTGTCGCCCAGACACATGAGCGCCTCCACGCAACCAAGACGCCGCCCACGCCGGGACCAGTCGGCAATCTCAGTCGGGGTCATGGTCCATGCGCCCGGCTCGTCGGGGTCACGACGGAAAGTGCAGTAGGTACAGCGGTCGCGGCAAAGATTGGTAACCGGCAGAAAAACTTTGGGCGAGTAGGTGATCGTGTGTCCGTGGCCACGGTCGCGAAGACTGCCGGCAACCCGAAGAAGGCGGTCCTGTTGGCTGCTGCTTTCGAGTTGGGCCAGAGAGTAGGCCTCACTGCTTGAAAGACGCTCTCCAGTGGCTGCCTTGGCCAGGGCAGAATCGGCCGGGTGGGACATGGAAGTGGTTCTACGGGACAGCCGCGGGGCTGTCAACGTCGTAGTGGCCGGCCTTATTGTTCAACCAGGCTGATGCCGAGCTTGTCCATGCGGTATTTGAGAATACGCCGCGTGGTTCCGAGCTGGTCGGCCGCCCGCGTCTGGTTCTGCTGACAGCGACTGAGAGCCTCTCCGATAATGTCGCGCTCGAAATCATCGATCGCGTCGCTGAGGCTCTTGTTGCCGCTCAACACGCTGTCGCGGTTGTGCACGCCGCTGGCGTCGCGGCCAAGAAGTTCGGGGGGCAGTTGCTCGACCCCGATGTCGCCATGGCCCGGAGTCAGCACCAGCATGCGTTCGATGAGGTTTTCCAACTCGCGCACGTTGCCCGGCCATTGGTACTCGAGCATTTTCTGTAGAGCCTTGGCTCCGATTCCGCGCTCATCCATGCCCAGCTCCCCGGCCTTGCGCTTGAGGAAATGGCCGATCAGGTGGGACAGGTCTTCGCCACGGTGGCGCAGGGGAGGGATCTCGAGGGCGACAACATTGAGGCGATAGTAGAGGTCGTCACGGAAACGTCCGGCGGCGATCTCTGCCTGCAGGTCCCGGTTGGTGGCCGAGATCACACGCACATCGAGCTTTACGGGACGGTCGCCGCCAACGCGCATCACCTCGCCCTCTTCAAGGGCACGCAAGAGCTTGGCTTGCAGGGCGGCACTCATCTCGCCGATCTCGTCGAGAAAGATCGTGCTTGCGTCGGCGTGCTCGAACTGTCCGATCTTTGTTTGTACGGCATCGGTGAACGAACCTTTCTCGTGTCCGAACAACTCGCTCTCGAGCAGGCTCTCGGGGATGGCCGCACAGTTGAGTGTAACCATGGCCTTGGAAGCGCGCGGGCTCTGGTGGTGGATGGCCTTTGCAATCAGTTCCTTGCCGGTACCCGATTCGCCGGTGATTAAGACCGTGGTTTTCAGCGGCGCCACACGGGCGACGGTCTCGAACACCGCCTGCATGCCCTCGCTGTTGCCGATGATGTTGTCGATATGGTACTTGCGGCCGACTTCCCCCCTCAAGCCCTCAACCTCACGGCGCAAGTCGGCATGCTCGGCCGCCCGGTCGGCGATGATGCGAAGCTCATCGACGTCAAAGGGTTTGGTCAGGTAATCAAAGGCCCCGAGCTTCATCGCGGTTACCGCGGTCTTGACGGTTTTGGTGGCCGTCAGCATGACTACGGGCGTGTTGGCGTCGTTGCCTTTTATCCTCTCCAGGACCTCAAGGCCGTCCATCCCCGGCATGAGAATATCGAGGAACACCACCGAGGCCTGGGAGTTTTTCAACCACTCAAGGGCCTGCTCGCCCGACTCCACCACCACGGCTTCGAAGGAATCCCGCAGCACCATGCGGACCGATTCGCGGACGCCTTTCTCGTCGTCAACTATCAGTACGGTTGGCTTGTTTGCCACTGCTCTCCTCCTCACTTCGGGCACGGGGCAGGCCAAGTGTCACGGTCATGGTCTCGCCCTCAAACCCGAGCTTTACCGAGCCCCCGTTGCGCGTGGCCACGGCACCGGCAAGGGCGATACGCCAGGAAATATTCTCATCCCCGGCATTGGCAAGGCGGCGCAATGCGGCAATCGGCCGGCGGCCGGCCTCGACCTTAAAGCAAAGACTGCCATCCTCGACGATAACCACCACGGCCCCGTCGGTGGCGCACTCGTCCAGGGTCGCGGCCAGCAGGTTGGTCAACACAAAACGTAACTGCTCGCGGTCACAGCAGAGCAGCAAGGGTCCCTCGGCCCGCAGTTGGACGCGTTGGAACTGGTCGCAAGCTGCCACCACCTCGGCGGCACTGACCAAGAGGTCGAGGTTTTTGGGCAAGGGTTGGCCGAGACCGCCAAACTCCTGCAACACCTCGATACGGGAACTCAAGGTGAGGCAATCGGCCGCGGCCACGCGCCCCAGCGTTGCTGCATCTTCGGGCGTGGCGCTGCCCGAGGAGATCAGGTCGGCAAAGGTTTTGATCGAAGTAATGGGGTTGCGAAGGTCGTGGGCCAGGCCGGCAATAAGATTCTCGAACCCGGCCGAAGGTTGGGACTGTGGCCGGAGCTGCGCTGTCGGGGCTACCGATGGCCGCGGGCGGCGGCTCGCGGTGCCGGCCCCATCGGCGGTAAAGAGCAGGTCGTTGGTGTCGACCAACAGGCTCGGCTCTATGCTGCCTAAAGATGCCAGGCTGCGGTTGAGGACTGACTCCAGTTCAACGATGTTGCCCGGCCACATGTAGGTTTGCAGGCGGGCCAGGGCCTCGGGAGTAAACGACACCTCGCTGCCGCCAAGCTCCGCGACAATGCGCCCGGCGATGAGTTCCACCAGCGGGGTTATAGCCAGGGAGCGCTCGCGCAAAGGCGAGACCTGTATGGCCAGCCCGCTTAAGGCGTAGTAGAGACGTCGAGAGAATTCTCCGCGTGTCACCCTGTCGGCCGGGTCCTGGCGGCTGGTGGCCACCAGACGGCACTCGGGGGTGGCAAAGACGACCGCGGCCAATCGTTCCTGGTCAAGGATTTCGAGTTCTTCAACCTCGGGCACCAGCAGGGCAAAAGGGGCACCACGGTGGGCAGCAACCACCGCCTCGAGCTGTTGGTCGGGGAACCAGGAGACCAGCGGTCGTGCGTGTTCGCCCAGGCGACAGACGGCCGCGGCAATACGTTGCCGGCCCGAACCGGGCTCTCCCAGAATCCACAGTGGGGCTTCGAGCCGTACCGCCCGCCTCAGCATGGCCCCGGCGGGCACCGGCACGTAGGGAAACTCCAGCCAGCCGCGGTCGCGCTGCCTGACCATGGCCTCGGCCGGCGGCGAGGCGGCCGCCTTCAGAAGATTATCAACCCGCATACTCAGCTCGAAAGGGTCGAAGGGTTTTCCGATGGTCTCCAGGCGGCCCTTTTCTTCGGCCGATGGAACAAGACCGGCGCCGGCCTCGGCGACAAGCAGGGTGGGGATGGACTGGGACAAGCCATGGGCCTGTTCGGGGCCATGGCGGCCCCCCTCGATGATGAGCAGGTCGGCGCCGCTCAGCCCCTCGGGGCCTTCGACCCTTACCACCGTATGCTTGCGTCCAAGCACGGCCTCAACGGTGGAGACAAGGCGGCCCGTGCCGTCCATAACCGCGATTCTAGCCATGCACCCCCCCTGCAACAGCGACATCGTCGGGGACGGCCAGGTATTCCTTGCGAACCGCCTGCGCCCCGGCCGCCGGTATGCGTACGAAGAACGAGGTTCCCGCCCCCGGCCGACTCTCGACAGTCACAAGGCCGCCATGGCGGTCGACGATCTGCTTTGCAATCGACAGCCCGAGCCCGGTGCCTTGGGGCCTGGTGGTAAAGAACGGTTCGAAGATCTTGTCCAGATGCTCGGCCTCTATGCCGGGACCGTCATCACGCACCTCGATGCAGACATCGCCTCCCTCCTGGTAGCTTCGGACCGTGACCTGCCCGTTGGGGCCACAGGCATCCACGGCATTGAGCAGCAGGTTCATGGCCAGTTGTTTCAGTTGGTCGGCATTGGCCCACACCCGCGGTACAGACTCCTCAAAATCTGTTTGCACGTGTATGCCGCGACTGTGGGCCTGGGTTTCCACCAGGGTGCAGACCGGCCCCAGACAATCGTTTACGCAAACCTCGGCCAGTTCGGACGAGGCCGGACGGGCCAGATCTAAAAGCTCGTTGAGGAGGGCACAAACCCGGTCCACCTCGGACAGGGTGAGGTCGAGAAACTGGTTGCGGAATTCTGCGTCGTCAAAGCGTTCGGGCAACATCTGTGTGAAGGCACGGATGGAGACCAGCGGGTTGCGGATCTCATGGGCCAGGCCGGCCGTAATAGAGCCGATGTTGGCCAGACGTTCGCAATGCTCGACCAGAACCCGGGTTCGCTCGACCTCAGCCGTCAGACGGCGCAGGCGGCGCTGCTGCCACACAAGGGCGGCCAGGAGAGCGCAGAGGGCCAGAAGGCCTGAAAACGGTAGCAGCACGACCCAGAGGATACCGTACAAACATGTACACCGTCAATACGAATCGTCCACTGAGGGGACCAGGACGCGGCGCAGCAAGGCTCCACCGGCGAGCAGGCCGCCAAGAATGAGCAGCAGAAGACCGCCGCGGTGGATGACCCGGTAGTACTCATGCTTGAGTCGGGCATGGGCAAAGGTCTCGTGGGCCGCAGTGCGGTCTTCCAGAATCGAGGCGGTACCGCGAAACGGTTGCCTTACCGCCGGGCCGCCAATGGCGACGGCCTCGCTCATGCGCGCCTGGTATTGGACCAACTTGGCCCTTCCCATAGCCCAGTTGCCGGCACCCAGGATCAAAAGGGCCATGCCCACCCCCAGCACCCGTGAAGAACGTCTCTGCACAACCTACCGATTAGCCTCTGGCTCTGGAACCGTCAATTGCCGAGGGCTAAGGTCCGGGCGGCCATGCAGATGCAGAACTGGGGTCGTATCGACTACGACAAAGCGCTGGAGCGTCAATTGGAGCTGGTTGGCCGGCGGCAGCGTGACGAGACGAGCGACACCATAGCCTTTTGCGAACACCCGCCGACCATCACCCTGGGCCGTAACGCGCCGGACTCGGACCTGCTCCTCGGGCGCGAGGAAATCGACCGGCGCGGGATTGCCGTGGTGCAAAGCGACCGCGGCGGCAGAGCCACCTACCATGGACCCGGCCAGGCGGTGGTCTATCCCGTGGTTGCAATCGGACAGCGGGGCATCAAGACCAGGCGCTGGGTGGCATTGCTCGAAGAGGCCATCGTGGAAACGCTGGCTGGCCTCGGCGTCCAGGCAACGGCGGCTCTTAACGGGCCGGGGGTATGGGCCAGGGGCGGTAAAATCGCATCCCTGGGCCTGCGCATAGACCGTGGCGTGAGCTATCATGGTCTGTGCGTAAACGTGGGCTTGGATGTCGAACCGTTCGACTGTATCGTCACCTGCGGCGTTGCTTCGCAACCAGTGACGACGGTGGAAATGGAAAGTGGCCGCACCTGGAGTAGCGAGGCTGTCGCGGGTCTTATCTCAGAGGCCATCGACCGGCGTCTGCAACAAAGTTAAGACCCGATAGTGCCGACAAAACGGCCGTCTACCCCATGGCAAAAGTGCGCAGCTCAGACACCCTGACATCCGACATGCTGGCCGGAGACCGTGTCGCATTGGCCCGCCTCATCACCCGGGTTGAGAGCCGGGGGCCCGACACAGCTGCGATCATGTCGCGGATCTACGGCCATTGCGGCCGGGCTTTCACCCTCGGCATCACCGGGCCGCCGGGGGCCGGCAAGTCGACAATCTCCAACTGCCTGATCGAACACCTGCGCGGGCAGGGCAAAAGCGTGGGCGTGGTGGCCATAGACCCTTCCAGTCCGTTCTCGGGCGGGGCGGTGCTCGGTGACCGCATTCGCATGCAGAAACATTTCCTCGATCCCGACGTTTTCATACGCAGCCTCTCGACACGGGGCAGCCACGGCGGCCTGGCCCGTTCGGGCCGTGACGTGACCCGCCTCTTCGACGCCTTCGGCAAGGACGTGGTCATACTGGAGACCGTGGGTGTGGGTCAGACCGAACTGGACATCATGGAGGTGGCCGACACCGTGGTGGTGGTACTGGTGCCCGAGTCGGGCGACACCATACAGGTGATGAAAGCGGGATTGCTCGAGATCGCCGACGTCTTTGTCGTCAACAAAGCCGACCGTGAAGGCGCGGCCCGTATGCGTACCGAACTGCAAACGATGTTGCACCTGCAAGTCGACGAGAACGGCGCGGGATGGGAAGTGCCGGTTCTTATGACCACGGCTACGGCCGGGAATGGCACCGAAGAGGTTCTCAAGACCTGCCTCGACCACCGCAACTATCTCGACGATCCGGCCCGGGCCGACCGGCGAGGGGAGAGGCTAAAGTCCGAGGTACTCGACATC
>JAYGCL010000042.1:0-4509 GCA_046583365.1 Deltaproteobacteria bacterium | reverse complement strand
ACCCTCCCCAGGGCCATTCACCCTCCCCCGGCCCCCCCCTCGACGTCGCAAATTTTGACAGCAGCCCGGCCCGGGTCTATAAAGAAATCCCGTAGCCACAGTCGGTTTCCAACCGGCCGTGCCTGCGGTTTTTTTATGGCGGTTTTCAATGGCTAAGGAGCGGCAGGTTTCGCCGCCACGGCTCACGCAGCCCACCCAGGATGCCGCCATAGGCATCATTCCCGCCCGCTACGGATCCTCAAGGGTGCCGGCCAAAGCCCTGGCTGACCTGGGTGGCCAGACCATGGTCGAGCGCGTCTACAAAAAGGCCCTGGAGGCGACCACTCTCGAGCGCGTTATCGTGGCCACCGACGACCATCGTATAGCCGATGTAATTGCCCCCATCGGCGAGGCCGTCATGACCAGCCCCGACCACGCCAGCGGCAGCGACCGGGTGGCAGAGGTAGCCCGGGGCCTGGAGGCCGGCATCATCGTAAACATCCAGGGCGACCTGCCCCTGCTCGACCCCACTGTGGTGGACAAACTGGTAGAACGTCTGCGCGCCGACCCCAGCCTCGGCATGGCCACGGCGGCCGTATCCATAGACAGCGAGACTGAGCTCAAAGACCCGGCCGTGGTAAAGGTGGTCACCGATGAGTCGGGACACGCCCTTTACTTCTCGCGCTCACCGATTCCTTACGACCGCGACCAACCGGGCGCGGTGCGCGGCGCCCTTCATCATATCGGTATCTATGCCTACCGTCGCGACACCCTGTTGCGCTTTGCCGACCTGGCCCCGACCCGGCTTGAGCGCACAGAGAAGCTTGAGCAATTACGCGCTCTGGAAAACGGTATCAAAATCGGTGTGGTCGAAGTGGCCATATCCGGACACATCGAAGTAGACACGGCCGAGGACCTCGACGCCGTGCGCGAGGCCCTGGCCGAACTGGCCGAGATAGAAGAACCCGGCATCTACGACTGAAGGGGGAGAGGTAGGAACAGGTGGCAAGGCAGCAAAGCGCGGAAAACGAACAGTCGAGGCCGACCAAATACATATTCGTCACTGGCGGGGTGGCCTCGGGACTGGGCAAGGGGGTGGCCTCGGCATCGGTGGGGGCTTTGCTCGAAAGCTCGGGCCTGCAGGTCTCCATGCTCAAGATGGACCCCTACATAAACGTCGACCCCGGCACGATGAGTCCGTTCCAGCACGGCGAGGTCTACGTGACCGACGACGGCTACGAGGCCGACCTCGACCTCGGCCACTACGAACGTTTCATCTCGACCAGGATGGGACGGCTCAACAACGCCACCACCGGCTCAGTCTACAACGAAGTCATCACCAAGGAGCGCCGCGGCGACTACCTGGGTGCCACCGTGCAGGTGATCCCCCACATCACCGATGAAATAAAACGGCGTATTCGGGCCGCCGCCAAAGGCTACGACGTGCTGATCGGAGAAGTGGGCGGTACGGTGGGCGATATTGAATCATTACCCTTCCTTGAGGCCATCCGCCAGATGAGGATCGAAGAGGGCCAGGACAACGTCATCTACGTACACCTCACCCTGCTCCCTTTTATCAGCGCCTCGGGTGAACTGAAGACCAAGCCCACCCAGCACAGCGTAAAGGAGCTTACCGGCCTGGGTATCCAACCCGACGTGCTGCTGCTGCGTTGCGACCGCGACATAGACGATGCGCTCAAAAATAAAGTCTCCCTGTTCTGCAACGTAGAGCGCAAGTCGGTTATGCCCGCCCGTGATGTCTCAAGCATCTACAGCCTGCCCATGATCTTCCACGAAGAAGGCCTGCATGCGCGCATTACCGAAAAGCTGTCCATCTGGACGGGCGCACCCAAGCTGAGGGCCTGGGAGAAAGTCGCCAGTATTATCGAGAACCCAAAAGGCCACGTGCGCATAGCTATGGTGGGCAAGTACGTGGACCTCAAAGATTCCTACAAGTCCTTGAACGAGGCCTTGGCCCACGGCGGCATAGCCAACGAGTGCGAGGTGGAAATAACCCACATCGACTCCGAGACCATCGAGGCCTCGGGGTTGCCGGCCGAGGTTAAAACCGCCGACGCCATCCTCGTACCCATGGGCTTTGGCCCCCGCGGCACCGAGGGTAAGATTGAGGCCGTGCGTTACGCGCGCGAAAATGACGTGCCCTTTCTCGGTATCTGTTTCGGCATGCAGATGGCCGTGATCGAGTTTGCCCGCAACGTCTGCGGGCTGGCCGATGCCAACTCGGCCGAAGTGAATCCCGATACCCCCCACCCCGTCATAGACCTGATGCTCGAACAGCGCTCTCTGTCCGACAAGGGTGGAACCATGAGGCTGGGGGCCTACCCCTGCGCGGTAAAAGAAAACACTCTGGCCCAGCGGATCTACAACAAGAAGAACATCAGCGAGCGCCACCGCCACCGCTATGAGTTCAACACGGCCTACCGTGAACAGATCGAAAAGGCCGGCATGACGCTCAGCGGAGTATCGCCGGACGGGTCGCTCGGAGAGATGGTGGAGATTGCCGGCCACCCCTGGTTTCTGGCCTCGCAGTTCCACCCCGAGTTCAAGTCCAGGCCCCTGGACTGCCACCCGATTTTCAAGGGCTTCATAAAGGCCGCCCTCACCCGCCGTCGCCAACGCCAGGAAACTCCGGTTCTGCAGGGCCTGAGAGTAATCAAGGGCTCCAAGGGCTCGGGGGCCGATTCTTGAGCCAGGCCGTCGCAGCCGGGGCCTTCGACATCGGCACGGTATCGGTGGGCCGCGGCCGTCTTTTTTTTATAGCCGGCCCCTGCGTGGTCGAATCTCGTGATTCGGCCCTGCGCCATGCCGACGCCCTGGCCCGGGTGGCCGAACAAAAAGGCATAGGGCTCATCTTTAAGGCCTCCTACGACAAGGCCAACCGCACCTCGCACACATCCTACCGCGGCCCCGGACGCCAACAAGGCCTGGAGGTGCTGGCCGAGGTAAAGCGCCAGAGCGGCCTTCCCGTACTCACCGACGTACACGAGGCCGGCCAGGTCAAAGAAGTCGCCGATGCTGTCGATGTGTTGCAGATCCCGGCCTTGTTGTGCCGCCAGACCGACCTCATCCAGGCTGCCGCGGCTTCGGGACTGCCCGTTAACATAAAGAAAGGACAGTTCCTGGCCCCCTGGGACATGGAACACGTGGTGGCCAAGGCACGCCAGGCTGGTGGTCGGCAAATAATGGTAACCGAGCGCGGAGCCAGCTTCGGCTACGGCAATCTGGTCAACGATTTCCGCGCCCTCGAGATCATGCGCGAGTTCGGGGCCGCGGTGGTCTTTGATGCCACCCACTCGGTGCAACTGCCCGGGGCCGGGGGCGGCAAATCGAGCGGTGAGCGTCGTTTCATCGCGCCACTGGCGCGCGCGGCGGTGGCCGTGGGCGTGGACGGCCTTTTCATGGAAGTGCACGAAGACCCCGACCATGCCCTCAGCGACGGACCCAACTCCCTGCACCTTGCCGACCTGCCCGACCTGATCGATTCTCTGCTGGCCATCGACGAGGCCCGCCGCGGCTCGTCATAAACGCCGTCCTGGGATAAGCCGGACTGTGAAGGTGAGCGGCAAAGAGCAAAAACAAACCACCACTGCTGTGGCCTCGGGCCGCCGCGTAATAGACATCGAAATCGACGGACTGCGCGCGGTAGCTGCGCGTCTGGGCCGGGATTTTGAACGTGCCGTGGAACTGGTGGCCGGCTGCGGTGGGCGCATCGTGGTGACCGGCATGGGAAAGTCCGGTCAGGTATCGAAAAAGATCGCCGCCACCCTTTCCTCAACCGGCACCACGGCGCTGTTTATCCATGCCGCCGAAGCCGCCCACGGAGACCTCGGCATGCTGGCCCGCGGCGACCTGTGCCTGGCCGTTTCCAACAGCGGCACCACCGCCGAGATACTCACCCTGCTGCCGGCCATCAAACGCCTTGGCATCGGCATTATTGCCCTGACCGGCGATGCACGCTCGCCTCTGGGCCAGGCCGCCGACGTGGTGCTCGATGTGAGCGTGGACAAAGAGGCCTGCCCGCTGGACCTGGCACCCACGGCCAGCACCACGGCGACCCTGGCCATGGGCGATGCCCTGGCCGTTGCCGTTCTGGAACGGCGGGGCTTTTCGGCCGAGGATTTTGCCCGCCTACACCCCGGTGGAGCGTTGGGACAAAAACTGATCCGCGTATCCGAACTCATGCACACCACGGTGCCAACGGTCCAGCAACAGACCCCGTTGGAGGCCACGCTGGAGGCCATAACCACCGGCGGCCTGGGCACGGTGGCGGTAGTCGACGAGCGCGGCCGCCTGGCCGGCATCATCACCGACGGCGACCTCCGCCGAAACCTGGCCGACCCCACGACGCTGATCAGTCAAACGGCCGAGGCCATCATGACCTCGTCACCCCACACCATCATGGAATCGATGCTCGCCGCCCAGGCCCTGAATCTGATGGAGGCAGAACGCGTGACGTCTTTGATCGTCGTCGACGAGGACTGCTTGATTCGTGGGGTTGTCCACCTCCAC
>JAYGCL010000002.1:0-22113 GCA_046583365.1 Deltaproteobacteria bacterium | reverse complement strand
TCCGCGCCTTTTCCTTCTCGTAATCGTCTAGTGCGCGCTTCATATGACCTAGATCCGCCCCCTCCTGGTTATACAAATCCGATGTCTCACCGGGGTCATCATCAAGATGGAAAAGAGAATACCGGGGTGGCCCCTTCTTCGTAATCTCCATGACCATCCTCAGGGGCCAGGAGGTAACGGAGAAAGCCGGTCCTTTCCAGTCCGGATCAAGCGCTCTCCCTTTTGGACCGCGATAGATCGTTCTCCATGCCCCACGCGCCTCTGAAAAGAGCGGTGTCGTGGACCCCTCCGTACCTTCAAGCAAGTGGGAGGCCAGCGATGCCCCAGTGACGTTTGGCGGAATATCTAGGCCCAGAAGGTCGAGCAAAGTCGGCATCAAATCTACCAAACCAAACGGACCCTCACGGCGAACACCGGCCGGGATTAGGCCCGGAGCCCGTATGAGCAGGGGGACATGCAAGATTTCACTCGTAAGGTGGGCTCCATGCCCCCCAGCCCCATGTTCACCGAACTCTTCGCCATGGTCAGAGGTTATAATCAGGATTGCGTTGTCCAGTACTCCCAACTGGCGCAATCGTGCCACAAACTTGCCGACCTGGTCATCGGTGTAGCGTATCTCTCTATCATAAAGATCCATCTCTACCCGATTGAGTGGCGATCCGGGAGGAGTGGGGTACAAGCTCGAGAGTGACGCAGGAGGTTCGTATGGGGCATGCACTTGGTAGGTGTGAAGGAACAGGAACACTGTCTGATCCGCATGTCGCTCCAGCCACTTGAGACCACGCCCAAAAGTCGACTCGATGTGTCCTGGGGTGGTGCGCATCTTCCATATTTCATTCCTGATGCCCTTCTCTTCGTAGTAAACCTCATACCCTCTGTTAAAGACTCCGGGGCCAACCAAGAGAGCATTCTCTGTGAACGCGGCAGTTCGGTAGCCGGCTTCCCTTAAAACCTCCGGCAACGTTAATGCCCAGGAGTGTAATTGGCTCAATTCCGTAGGCCCATAAGGGACCGAGGTCAGGGGTGTACTAGGCCGCATCCCAGTGAACAAAGCAGTGTGGCCGTACAGGGTATCGGCGGCTTGCGAAACCACACGGTCAACGACCAACCCCTCGGTCGTGAACAGCGCGTCCATGTTTGGGGACGTGTCACGGTCGTATCCATAGATCCCTAGATGATCAGCGCGCAGGGTATCGAGCGAGACCAGTATGACGCTGGGGCGACGCTGGGTAGAGGTCGGCCTGGTGATCACCGGGGCGCTCAGACTGAGCGCGGGCGCCTCACGTCCGGGCACAACCGAGGCAACTTCGAGGGTAAGGGTGGCCTCCCCTTGATGCCCGCCGAGTTTTAACGATAGGTCAGTCCATCCCGGCTCTTGTTTAGCCTCCAGGCGGGTCGTGAAGAGCACCTTTTCGGTTCCGTCCCAAGCGACCTTGATCCTGATAGTTGCTTGCGTGACCGTAGATTCCTCCAGACCATAGGCGAGGTGAATCACAGAATCGGCCGGAACCGATAGCGATAGAGAAAGACTTTTCTTACCGTCGCTGGCCCTTGGGATAGGGATGCCAAAGCGGGTTTCACCGCCGATGGTTATCCGGTGATACTTGGCCGTCGAGCCACGGACAACGGCTGCCGCCGCACCGCGAACATCGGAGACACGTACAGCCACTTCTCGTCCCGCTTGGTCGATGGATGTGCATGACACCACTAGGCCCAATCCGAAACCCAACAGCCATACTCTTTTGAAGGTCCGCACCGTCACCTCGCCGCAGCGGGCAGACTGCGCGACGCTAAAGTTAGCCGATCCCAACGATCTTGCCAAGTATGATAGAAGCGTTAGGTGGCGGCTGGTGTCAGTATACAGCAAATGTTCCCACCGAGGCTCGACCGTGTTCTCTTCGCCCTTACCACTGCTGCGGCTATCCTGCTCATCGACCCACGCAGAGAGTTCCCGCTGAGCAATAATTGGTTATACTCTCTGGTGCAGGCCTAGGGGTTTCCCCGCAAGGGTTTCCTTCTCCAGCGTCTTCAGCCGCTTGGCCTGGTTTATACGCATCCCCCCGTACTTTCTGCTCAGCCCATTTTCAGATTAAATTCACCATAGACTTTGGACCGAATCGAGGGGGGTAGACCGACAGGAAGAGCAGGACCGGTACCGCCCGGTTGATCAGGTGCTCATGGACGGTGCTGTCGGCCAGCGGGCGCGCGTGGATCATGCGCACGCATAGGATGGCCAGGGCCTTTACGAGATCTATACGAGAGACTCAGTCGATTTCGGTGCGCTTGAGTATGAATACCGAGCCGGTGCCGGGCGGAAGCCAGCGATCAAAATCCGCACGCTCGTGTACGCGGTATCCAGGCAGCGGTCGGAAGCTGGTCACGTAAAGGTCATCGACTACCCACCACCAGCTCTTGCGTGTTGCCGGTTGCCCGGGCCGAGCGCTTTCTTTGTCGGGCCAGCGGTCGACGGTTTGTGAGAGGTGCCAGCCGTTAAAGTCCATGCCCCCGTCTATCGAGGTCACCTCTACACCGCCCGCCATCACGCGGTCGAGCGCCTGATAGCGAGCGCGGTTCCAGGACATGTAGTCGTGGGTGCCGGCTACAGCGTAGACCGCCAATGCTCCGGCCAATATCCAGGCGGTGCTTTGCGGTCGGGTCCGGGGTGCTGCGGCACACAGGGCCAGCAACCCAAGGGGCAGGACCGGCAACAGGTAGCGGTCGAAGTAGAAATCGGCGTGGATCAGGGTGCCCGCGAACATGAAGAGCGAGCCCAGAACCAGGAATATGGAGTCTGCCGTGCGCAGGTTTTTTGTCCGTACTGCCAGCATGGCGACGACGGCGGCAGCGCCCAGCAAAGCCACGATGGTCAGTGGCACCTGCAATACCGCTCCGACACGAAGCGGAGCGCCCATGCCGAGGAACAGTGCGTCCCTTAAGGTCAACGCGCCCAGTCCGAGGTCGTAGGCGACGTTGCCCATATAGGGCATGAGTGCCCCCTCACGCCAGTAGGCATAGACCGCAACGGCAGACAGCAAGGCGGCAATGGCGGCGGCTGTGCGCCGGACGCGTCGGCCGCCATTGCGCAATGTCGCCAGGACTACGGGTGCGAGGAAGAGGCCGACATAGACCAGGCCCCTGAAGGCGTTGGCGGCCGTGGCGGTCCACTGCCAGGCCAGGGCCTCTGAGAGCTTGTTGGCCAGTCCTTGAGGCACGCGTTCGGTGGCCAGCAGCCACAGGTTGAAGCTTGCAAGCACGGCCGTTGGCGGCAACAGGGCCAGCAGGGCCAGGACAAAGCGTTGTCTCAGAGACCGGTTGCTCACCCACAGGGCGGCCACCGCTGCGGCCAGGGCCAGCAGGAGGGAATGCTGCCTTACCAGGATGGCGGCAGACGCGAGAAGGCTACCCGCCAGGATATGGCCCGGACGCCCGGTGCCCAGCCCCCGGTGGTACCAGTATGCCGCCCACACCAACAGTGCCGTGAATGGAACGTCCGTCATGTAAGTGAAGGAGAGGTTTACCATCAGCGGGTTGAGGGCCATGGTCAGGGTGGCCAAGGCCATCAGTTGGCCACTGATGCCGAGCGCCGACAGCAAGCGCAGGAAACCGAGGATAGCCAGCAACGCCATTAACAGTGTCGAGACCCGCAGGGTGACGAAAGAGAACCCGGTGAGCTTGCATAGAAGCGCACCGTAGGCAGTCTGGAAGATAGCGGTCGCGCCGGTCCAGGGAAGAATCTCGACCCTTCCCTGTTCACACATCACCTTGGCTGTGTGGGCATAGGACCAGTCGTCGCTGAGTGGAAAATCTCCACCGATACCGATCATGGCGACGACGATTGCCAACGGTACCAACAGCAACACGGCGAGCCACATCCCGCGCTGCAGTGTTTTCAGCTTATCGGGGGAAGGTGTTAGACGGTGTGGGGTCATGTGTAAGGTAGCGCAATCATTATACATAACGGTTGACTGGCCTAATAGCCGCCACGAGTGATGGACGTGAAAGAGGATTGGTATGAGTTGATTGGAGAGGGCAGGCTTGAGTGTCTTGCCCCCAGGGCGGATTTTCGTGTGCCCTCCGACCCGGTGGTGTGCGTGGGGGAGGCAATGGCCGGCGCGGGTTTTGGAGATTTTGTCGCCGCCGCCGCCGCCAATGGTGGACCCCTCAGTGTGGTTGTAAACGACGCCCACCGTTTTACCGATACCCGTTCCTTTATCGCCGCTTTGCTCCTGGGGCTGCAAGAGACCGCCGCATCCCGGATCCCTCTGCGCCTGCTGGTTGCCACCGGTACTCACCGGGCCGACGCCAATGAACGCAGCGACCACGAGGGCGCGATGTTGGGAGATTCGGCCGAGCGCTTCGACGAAATATCCTGGCACGATGCCCACCACAGCGAGGGCCTGAGAAGGCTGGGGGCACACGAGTTCCACCACTGGATGGCCGAGGGCGGGTGTTATCTGGCCTGTGGCAGTATGGAGCCCCACTACTTTGCCGGCGTAACCGGAGCGCACAAAACGCTTACCGTGGGTGTAATGTCGGCGGCCAGTATCCAGGCCAACCATGCCCACGCCATGTCGGCCGACGCGGCCGGTTTGCGTCTTGACGGCAACCCGGTCCACGAAGGTATCGTTGGGGCCCTGGGCGAGCTTGAAAACTCAGGGGCACGCCTGTTTGCGGTCAACCAGGTACTGACGGCAGGCCATATGGTGGCTTGCAACGCCGGCCATCCCCTGGCCGCGCTTGAGAGTGGGCTGCCCACCGTGCGGCACTGCTTTGCCCATGAGGTGGATGCCAGAGCCGACCTTGTCATAGCGTGTGTCGAGCCACCTTTGGACCGCGACCTCTACCAGGCCGACAAAGGTATAAAGAATACCGAAGCCGCGGTACGCGACGGTGGAGTTTTAATCATGGAAGCCGCCTGCCGGCAGGGCCTGGGTATAGACCACTTTGTGGAACTGCTGTCTGTGGCGGCGACCCATACCGAGGCTCTTGCGGTTGTCGAGCGCCGTGGCTACCGGCTCGGCGATCACAAGGCCGTACGCCTGCGGGCCCTCACCGACCGCCGCCGTGTCAGGGTGGGTATTGTAACGACCGGTATAGACAGGGCTATGGAAGGGGTGCTGGGAGCCCGCGTGTTTGCCACCCGCGCTCAAGCCGCCGCCTGGGCCTTGCAGTTGCTCGGCGACCGCCCCCGTTGCCTGCTTGTCGAGGATGCGGGCAACGTCAGCGTCAGCGTGGGGGATGGTGCGTGAGCAGACCTTGCCAAGCGGTGGTTCGGGCCCGGCTGCCGCAGACCGCGGCGCCCACCACGGTCACGGCGGATAAGGTGGCCTGTCTGCAAGCGGCCGAACAGATCGAGCCTTATCTGTCGGATGCGGCCCACTACCCGGGAGGCCGGGCCGCACGGGTATTTTTGCCGACCACCGAGGCCGAGGTGGCCCGGGTGTTGGACCATGGTGAAACTGTACTGGCCGTGGGGGCTCAGTCTTCGCTTACCGGCGGGGCCACGCCCCGGGGCGGTGCGGTTCTATCGACCGCACGCATGAACCGCATACTTCGGTGGCAAGAGTCCTCGGTGGTGGTGGAGGCGGGGGTGGTGTTGGCCGAACTCGAAGTCGAACTGGCCGCGCGCGGTCTTTACTACCCACCGGCGCCCACCTTTGACGGTGCCACGGTGGGGGGCATGGTCTCCACCAATGCTGCGGGCGCGGCCACGTTCAAGTACGGTGCGACGCGCAACTGGGTTGAAGCCCTCAGCGTGGTGTTGGCCGACGGCGACGTACTCGACCTCAAGCGGGGACAGGTGAAGGCCGATTCCGGGGGGTGTTTTGAGATTGTCGGCAGCGACGGCCGCAGCCGTACGCTCCAACTCCCCACCTATAGGATGCCGCAGGTCCCCAAGAATTCGGCGGGATACTGGAACGAGCCCGGCATGGACCTGATCGACCTGTTCATAGGAAGCGAGGGTACCCTCGGGGTGGTTACCACCGTCGAGTTGAGACTGGTTGTTCCGCGGCCGCAATGGTTTGTAGCCCTGGTCCCGGTCGACGACGAGGGACAGGCAATCGCTCTGGTCGAGGCAATCCGCAAAGCCGTGGCTGCGGGGAGCGTTGACGTTACTGCGGTTGAGTACATGGACCACCGTTGCCTTGAGTTTTTGAAAGAGGACGGTGCCGATACGAAAAGAGGGGTAGGGTTGCCGGCAAAGGCCCGGGCCCTGCTTCTGGTGCAGGCCGAACTTTGCCCCCAGGCCAGTCGCGAAGATGCCATGGAGCAGTTGTCACGCGAGCCGTCGCTGCGGGGCGAAACTTCGCTCGGCCGCCTTTGCGATATATTCGCAGCCCATGGGGTTTTCGATGATGTGGTGCCCGCTCTTCCTGGAGAGACGGCAAGGCAGCGGGCACTCTTCGGCCTGCGCGAGGACGTTCCTGAGAGTGTCAACCGTCGTGTGCGGGAGTTCCAGAGGACCTGCGGTCCGGAAATCTCAAAGGCCGCGGCCGATGTTATTGTCCCCTTTTCCGGTTTTGCGCAGGCCCTTCGTGGCTACCGTTCCATCCTTACCGCCAGGCAACTCGACCATGCGATCTGGGGGCACATATCCGACGGCAACTTGCATCCCAACATCATTGCCCGTTCTACTCAGGAGATGGACAGTGCTCGCGAGGCCATCCTGGAGATGGGGCAGTTGGCAATCGACCTGGGGGGGTCGCCGATGTCAGAGCACGGTACCGGCCGCAGTCCCATAAAACACGAACTATTGCGCCGTCTCTACGGAGCCGAAGGAGTCGAGGCCATGCGTGGGGTAAAACGGGTTCTCGACCCTCAAGGAATCCTGGCCCCGGGGGTAATGTTTCCGGCGGTGGACACATGGCAATAGGGAACAAGGAAAACCGCTTTGTGGTGGTGGGTGCTTCCGGGCTGGTGGGCACGGCGGTTATGTCGAAGCTGGGCGGCCGGGCCACGGGCACATTCAATGCCAGGCCTCGCCGGGGCCTGGTCAAACTGGACATAACCGATGCCCGTGAGGTTTCTGCGTTGATGACCGACTTAAAGCCGGCGGTTGTCATCCATACCGCCGGTGAGGCCAACGTCGACCGTTGTCAGTCAGACCCCGAACTGTCCTACCGCGTAAATGTGGAGGGTACTGCCAACGTTGCACGAGCCGCCGCCGCGGTGGGGGCCAGATATCTGTTCTTCTCCACCGACTACGTTTTCGGCGGCCACGACGGTCCCCATGGACCCCGCGACCCCTTCGAGCCCCTCAATACCTACGGCGAACACAAACTGAAGGCCGAGGGACTTGTCCGTGCCGCGGTCGAGGACCACCTGATCATCCGTGCCTGCAACCTTTACGGGTACGACCCGGGAGGCAAGAATTTTGTGCTCGCCGTCTTCGAGCGCCTCTGTAAGGGGGAGCCGGTCCAAGTCCCCGCCGACCAGTGGGCAAGTCCCACTCTGGCTGCCGACATCGGCGAGGCCACCGCGTTGGCAGCCGACTCCAGGCTGCGCGGCGTGGCACATTTTGCCGGCCCCGACCATCTCGACCGAGCCGAACTGGCCCGCCGGGCGGCCTCCGCCTTTGGTTTTGACCCCGCCGTGGTGGTGGCGGTCAGCACGCAGAGCCTCGGCCAGGCCGCGCCCCGGCCTCTGAGCGCCGGGTTGAGGGCCGAACAGACCGAGGCCGCCCTGGGCCTTACATTTGCCGGCGTGGAGCGGGGGTTGGGACGCATGCGCAGGGATTTGGAAAATGCCGGTTTGCTCAAAAAACCCTGACCTCTATTATCGTCAGTCATGGCTGAAGACTCATCCAGGAAGAGTGAAGAGAAGAAGAAGGCTATCCAGGCCCGCCTCAAGGAAGAACGGATTCCCGAGGCCATCTGGCCCGAGGAGTGGGCCGAGAAGAAAAAGCGCCCCCGCGAGATAGCCTTCATGGACGTAAACCTGTGTTTCCCTTGCGGAAAATGCCCGGAGTTCTGCCCTGTCGGTTGTATCGAATACTTAAAGCCCGGCACTCTGTCCGGGCGTGGGGACATGCAGGCCGTACAAGTGAGGCCCGACGAGTGCATCGGATGCTACATCTGCGTCGAGGTCTGTGCGCTGATGACCGATTATGACGCCGTACGCATGTATCCCACCGACATGGTTGAGGAGATAATCGGCCGCGAGATCGGCAACAAATGCCCCGAGACCACCATCGAGGCCGAGGCCTACGAGGAACACTTTGCCCTCGGCGGCCGTCACTCGGTGCGCGAGCAGGGCAAAGGCTCGCGTTTGGTGGAAAAACTCAACGCAGAAGAACGCAAGCGCCAGGGGTTCCCCGCCAGGTAGTTTCTTATTGCCGGGCTCAAGCCGCCTTGCAGTAGAGAAGTTGGCGGTAGTGGGATGCGGTTGCCACCGAGGCCAGGTCGACCAGGTCTCCGCCCAATCTGATCCACCACGGTGCCGGTTCGCTCAGCCAGCGGCCTAAATAGGCCCGGTAGCTGCTGCGTCCGGTTACCTCTAATGCACAGTTTGTGATCAGGCTGCCGAGACTCCGGGCGGTGAAGTAGTAGTTGTGTCTGGCGTCGTAGAGTAGTTCCAGGGGCTGTTTGAGACCCCCCCGGCTCAGGCTGTGCAGGGTGTGGCCGATACGGTTGAATAGGCTGGCCGAGTTTATCGTGAAGACGATGAGACTCCCGCCGGGGGCCAGCAGGGTCCGGGCCTTGGCCAGTACGCTTTCGGGGTCACGAACGTGTTCGAGAAGATCCCACATGGTTATGGCGTGGTAGTTCTGGTGTGCGGGTTGAACGTCCAGAAAGTCCCCGCAGCCAACGGTTGCCCGGGTCCGGTCTGCGGCCAGGCGGGCCATCTGCGGTGATAGTTCGATGCCCTCGCCTTGCCAGCCCCGCCCGCAGGCCATTTCCAGAAACATCCCGGTTCCACAGCCCACGTCGAGAAGACGACGGCCGGGGTCTGTGGGGGGCACCGTGGTGTCGAGCCGGTCGAGTCCGTCGGCATAGATACGTGTTTCAGGTCCCGTGTGGCCTTGGCGCTGGCCGCTGAAGTAGGCGCTGTCGTGGTAGGCCTGGTCGGTGTACATGGCCTCGGTCTCGGCCGCCAGGGGCAGGGGCAGACGAAACCTCAGGCCGCACTTGTCGCATTCGTAGACCGAGAAGTGGCGGAGGGTGTAGAGTTTGCCGGCCTGGCCACGGCAGAATTTAAACGGACACTCGGTCATTGTGGGCCAGAGTCGCCTCCATCGTCCGTTGCTACCGCGGCGGTGGTATCCGCCTTCACTATGGCGAGCTCCTGGGCCAGGGTTTTTACCTGGTCGGACAGGGCGCTCAGACGCACGGCGTAGCTGAGGGAGATGGCAGTCAGAAACATGAGGCCTAAGAAGAATACCGTTGAACTGGGCGTCCAGGCACCGATTGCGTTGGTCAACCACACCAGCAGGTCGAACCATACCGACAAGACGAGGATAGACACGGCTGTCGTAATCCAGATTGGCGTGAGGTTCTCGTGCAGTTTACGCCGGCGTACCGCTTCAAAGACGGCTACAAACAGTGCCGCTGCTGCCAGAAAAGCAACAACGCGTGTGGGCAGTGTGGCCGAGTCCTGCTGAATAAGGGCCTTGAGGGCTTCGCTGGTCAACTCCGTTGCTTGCATGTGTCATTACCTCACTGTTGTTCCAGATCCATGGGTTTCCTGGCCATGTTCATCAGTATGGCCAGAGTCATTTTGTATACGTAATAGGCGGTTTTCAGTCCTGAATGCATGGACGGCGATTCGGGGCGCTCTTCCATGTGCACGTTGACCTCACAAATCTTAAACCCATGGCGGTGCAGCAGCACGAGCATGTCTGCATCAGGGTAGTCGGTGGGGAAGGCCTCGGTGGCGTAGAGACGAAGTACCCGTTGCGATATGGCCTGCAGGCCGGAGGTGGGGTCGCTTACGCGCAAGCCGGTAAAGAGCCGTACCAGGGCGCCAAACCAGAGACTGCCGACACGCTTGAGAATCGACATGCGGTAGTGGGAGTCCGGGTGGAAGCGGGAACCAATGACAAGGTCGACCCTGTTAGACTCCAGTGCTCCGACGAGGGCGGCAAGATCGGCCGGGTTGTGCTGTCCGTCGGCATCCATCTGTACGGCCAGAGGGTAGCCGTGCTTTAAGGCGTAGAGATAGCCGGTCTGCAGGGCGGTTCCGTAGCCCAGGTTAAAAGGGTGACGGACAACCAGCGCTCCGGCCTGGCGGGCCAGATGGGCGGTCTCGTCTTCTGAACCGTCATCGACCACCAACACGTCGTAGGCAGGGACACAACGGCGCGTATTGTTGAGCACTGTTGTTATCGACCGGGC
This sequence comes from Deltaproteobacteria bacterium, assembly GCA_046583365.1. Taxonomy (GTDB): domain Bacteria; phylum Desulfobacterota; class Binatia; order UBA1149; family CAYXZP01; genus JAYGCL01. Next base: position 11,779 of record JAYGCL010000002.1, on the reverse strand, counting down.
CTCGTTAAGGGCCGGTATGATGACCAGACCATTGCGCATGTCGCTACTCCACGTATGAGCCGTTGTTTGGCCCCTTCACCCGGACCTCACCGCTGGGTATAAGCCGCCAGCCAAGCTCGGGTACTTCTATGTCTATCCGGTATGAGCCCGCCGGTGGCAAGGGGGAGAGGTCGAGTCTGACCTCACGCATGGCCCCCGGTGCCAGGGCCAGCGGCAGCAGCAGGCGGTGTTGCAACCATGATGGGGTGCCGCGTCGGCCGGCCGGCCACCAGCGCACCTTTGCTATCAGCGGCCTGATGGGGTGGGGCAGAGCCCAGGTTTCGTCGCTGTTGTTGTGGATTTCAACACCCACGGCCTGTCGTACCCAGCGGGCCCGTTCCAGTGCCGGCGGGATTACCACCGAACCCGGGAGCAGGCGATTTGTATCGCTGTGGGTGGCCGGTTGTCGGACAACTCTGAGGGCGCTTGCCAGCTTCGAGGTGTAGAGCAGCTCAACGCCACGGTGTCCGGCCAACGCTGGGGCCAGGCTGGGTCGTGCGGAGTCATGGTGGACTACCAGGTTTCTGAAGCCGGCTGCGGCCAGTTCGGTGAGCGCCCGCTCGGAAGGCAGGTCTGCGGCCATGGCCGCCACCGAGAAGAAGGAGGGCGGAATATAGGAATTGTAACATGCGGCAAAGGGTCTGCGGTGGGAGGCCGACAGGTAGGTGTAAAACGGCATCTCCATGGCCGCGGCCAGGGCTGTGCCGCGGTGGGGGAGGTCGAGGATAGCCTCTCGGGCAGAAGAGTCGTAGGCATCAAAGACGCGGTAGGCCTCAAGCAGTTCCGGCTCCGGACTGACGTTTCTAAGTTCCAGGGCCGGGCTGTGGCCGTAGACGCTTGCCGATAGTGTGGGGTGGAAGGTTTCGAGCAACACTGCGGCAACCGCCAGTGTCGCCAAGGCCCTGCGGCCCCGCGGCCCCAGCCGGGCCAGGACTCTGGCAAGGCCGAGGCCGGCGAGCAATGCCATGCCCAGGTATACCCCCATGCGTATGGCCGAGGGGACGCGGATGGTGGTAAGAAAATCGAGCTTTGCGGCCAGCGGTCCGTAAAGCGACGGCAGCTCCGGTCCTCCCGGCCACGCCCGTCCGTGGCCGGCAAACAGCAGGCAAGCCAGGATGCCGGCGGCCACGGCCTTGGAGGAGACGGTTTTTTCACCGCCTCTGGGCAGCAATATTCCTGCGGCGAGAAGGACTACCACGGCACCCACCGAAGCCGTGGCTCCGGGCAGCAGGTCGGCGTAGGCCATGAGCATTGGAGTCCTGGGACGGAAGGTTTGCCAGGCAGCGCCGCTCTCGGCGTAGGTGTAGAGGAGCAGTCCGGCCACCGAGACGGCGGCACCCGTGGCCGCACCAAGCCAGAGCAGGCGGCGGCCATCCAGACTGTGGCGATTCTGGAGCAACCTGGTGAGGCCGTAGGGGCCGGCAAAACAAGCCAGTATGAGCAGGGGGTAAGCGCCGACCAGCACCTGCAGGCAGGCGGCCAGGGCAAGCAACATACCGTCGGTCCTGCGACCATGGGCGAGCAGGCGCTCGAAGGCCAGCAGCACCAGGGGTAGCCAGTGAAGGCCGATTACCGCCGGGTGCATGATGTCACCGGTGCGGGAGGGGTGAAAGGCAAAGAGCAGCCCTGCGACCAGGGCGGCAGACCAGCAGCCGGTCCAGTGGTCAACCAGAGCGAACATTGTTGCCCCGGCGATGACGAACATCAGCAGGCAGGCGAAATTGTATGTGGCCACCGGGTTGGCTCCAAGCAGGTGGGCGGGCAGGGCGAGTATGCCCAACTCGATCATGTGTTCGCCCAGAAAGGCTGCCCGTGGGGTCGGGTGGCACATACCGTTGTCCAACAGCCGGCCGGGCTGTCCCGAGGCGATTGCCGAGGAGTTGCGTGCGGCTCCCCACACCGACAGCAGTTGGTCGTTGCGTACGGGCACGGCCAGGGGTTGTTTTGACAGGCACCCGGCCTCGTCGGTTCTGGGGTGTTCGAAGGATTCGGGAAGACTGTCCAGGCCGCGGGCCCGCAGCCCCGCATCGGTGGCATAGAGTGAAGGCAGCGCCAGGCTGCTGCTGAAATTTGCTATCAGGGGAAAGGTCCAAGCGGCGGTGACCACCGCGAAGACGGCTGTGGCTGTCGACAGCCGGAGCAAAGTGGCTCGGCCGTTACGCACCGCCTAGAATATGGTCTTTACCTTTGGCCTGTTGGTGATGCCGGATTCTTTTTCGCCGGCCACCAACTCGAGGTCGGCGTCAACCATAATTTCCACCAACCGTTTGAAGTTCAGGCTGGGTTCCCACCCGAACATTGATTTAGCCTTGGAGAAGTCGCCTACGAGTAAGTCAACCTCGGCGGGTCGTATCAGGGCCTGGTCTATTTCCACGTATTTTTCCCAGTCCAGGTCTGCGCAGGCAAAGGCATACTCGACAAACTCGCGTACGCTGTGGGTCTGGCCGCTGGCCACCACATAGTCGTCGGGACTGTCCTGCTGGAGCATTTGCCACATAGCCACGACGTAGTCTTTGGCATAGCCCCAGTCGCGTTTTGAATCGAGGTTGCCGAGAAGGAGTTGGTCGTCGAGGCCGTGTTTTATACGGGCCACGGCGTAAGAGATCTTACGGGTCACGAATTCCAGACCACGGCGCGGGGACTCGTGATTAAACAGGATGCCCGAGCAGGCGTACATGTTGTAACTTTCCCGGTAGTTGACGGTTAGAAAATGTCCATAGCACTTAGCCACGCCGTAGGGACTGCGGGGGTAAAACGGGGTTGACTCGGTCTGTGGGATCTCGCGCACCTTGCCGAACATTTCGCTGCTTGAGGCCTGGTAGAAACGGGCCTGGGGCGCGGCCACCCTCATGGCCTCCAGGATCTTGGTCACACCGAGGGCGGTAAATTCGCCGGTGAGTACCGGTTGGTTCCACGACGTGGGCACGAACGATTGCGCTGCGAGGTTGTAGATCTCGTCGGGTTGGGCGTCTTTGATGGCGCTTATCAACGAGTTCTGGTCAAGCAGGTCGCCGAATATCAGTTCGATCTTGTCGTGGAGGTGGTGGATACGGGAGGTGTTGGCGTTGCTGGTACGGCGGACCATCCCGTAAACACGGTAGTTTTTCTCCACCAGGAGTTCGGCAAGGTAGGAACCGTCCTGGCCGGTTATCCCGGTTACGAGTGCAGTCTTCATCAAGGGTCCGACTATACCACACGGTGGTCTAATGCACGCTCCTGGGCGGCCAGGTGGTCAGCCGGGCCTGCGTTTGAAGGAGACCCGGTAGAGTTGTGCACCGGCCGGGGCGGTGATGGTGAGCAGGTGCAGGCGGTCTTCGAGACTCACAAGGGTGGACTGGAGCCGGCCGTTGCGGGCGAACTTCAGATGGTGGCCGTCGATGTCCAACTCGACAGTGGCCGAAGACTCAACGCTGAGCCCATAGCGCCCCGGCCCAAGCCAGATCCGGCGGCTTATCCGCTGGCCGGGCTGGATTACAACCCGAAGCGGTCTGCCCTTGAATGGGTTAAAGAGTTCGTGGCGTTGCGGAGCCCGGGGGTTGGCAAAAATCAGGGTGTCCAGGGGCAGGTTCCCGTCTGTCGCCCCCGGTCTGGCCGGCACGAAGGGGGCCGAGGCTACCGCCAGGGCCAGGACCGCAGCGCCCACCCGGTATCCTGGACCCGAGCGGGCCAGGGCCAGGGCTATGGTTGCGCATAACAGGGGCGTGAGAATGTGCAGCCTCCATATTCCCACCGAAGGTGGCAGCAGGCACAGAGCGATGGCCACCGGCAGCAACAGTGCCAGCAGGGTGCGCCAACGCCGTTGCAATCCGAGCAGGGCCAGGGCCAGGGGGTAGAGGGTCAGATAGACCGGGGTGAGTACGTGATGGGGGTAGGCGGCTACCCATGCCAGTGGCTTGCCGTGTTGAGCAAACCCCAACCAGTAGTAGTTAGGGATCAGGCCCAGATAGCCGAGGTTGAAAGTCAGCGTGCGTAGAGGCTTGAACTCAAGGCTTGCCGAGGGGTCATTGGGCACCAGCATGCCGTTTACGTAGGAGACGGGGTCGACCAACAGGCAGATGAGCAGTGCCGCCGCTGCTGCCCATGCCAGCAATCGGCGCGGGGGGTGGCCGTAGGCCACGGCAAGGACCGGCACCAGGGCCAAGGCGATAAGCCCGGTTTGCTTTGTTGTGGCCATCAGAGCGGTGACCGTGGCAATTGCCAGCCATGAGCGGGTTTCGTTCTTGCCGCGAGCGAGTAGCCACAGCAGTGTCACCAGCAGTGGCGCCAGTGGTGGGTCGAGGTAGAGGAGGGAGCCGTAGGCCACCGACGGTGGGTAACAGGCGTACAAAGCAGCGGCGCCCAGGCCGGCGGCGGTGCTGCCGCCCAGGGCAGCAACCAGCAGGGGCAACAGCAAGACGGTGGTCGAATCGAGCAGCGCGTTGGCGATGCGGCCAAACCGCAGCACGCGACCGGGGTCGGAGATGTCGGCCGCTGCCAACAGAGCCCCCAGGGTCCAAGCCTGCAGGGATGGGTGTCCGTTGCGTGGGTAGCCGTCCCTCTCTCCCCAGCGCGAGGTAGCGGCGGTGTCTGGCCGCAGGCGGGGGTGGTCGCGGGGGTGGTGGCGGAGAAAATCGACCCGCCCACCGGCCGACAGGCGGCTGGCCGCCCAGACGAGGTCCTGGGCGTAGTGGACCTCGTCGCTGTGAATGAAGGCGGTGTTGGCGTTGAGCAAGCGCAAGCCGATGGCGGTGGCTACTATCAGGAACAGGATAAGGGTTTTACTGGTCGGGTGGTCTGACATCGGCTTGCCGCCGCAAAACAACGGCGTCAGTATTATAGCCATAAGGAGCTGTAGCTATGAAAATTATCTCTCGGCAGTTTGTGAAAGGGGCGGTGGCAGGGGCCATCGTCGGGCTTACCCTTGGTAGCGTGGTGGCTGCCTGGGGGGCGTTTGGCAAAAAGGGTTGGGAGCGTTTCGGTTCCGAATTCCAGGGTGGCTATGTGGCGGGTTTTGTCGATTGTGTGCGCCTGGGCAAACAGATGGAGCCCCAAGGGTACATGTTCAGGACTTTCAAGACGCCCAGGTCAGCTACGATTCCCGAGTGGCAGTGGGCGGTAACAGAGGTTTACAAAAACAAGAAGTACCAGGACCTCAACATGTACCAGGTCATGGAGTTGGCCGGATACGAACTCGAAAAGCACTACGGTCCCGACATAGAGGCCCCTTCCACCGGCCCCCTTGAGCGTCTGCGCGAGGTACTCAAGCAGAGAAGGGTGGAGAGGATAGAAAAGGCACGCAAGGCCAGAGAAGCGGCCCAAGCCGAATCACCGGCCCCCCCGGCCCCCTGATCAACTCTCAGGCCGACGCCTGCTCGGTCTGGTGGCCGCGCTGCAGCCTGTATAGGCGGGCGTAAATTCCCTCTTGCGACATCAGTTGGGCGTGGGTCCCGTTCTCACGCAGGCGGCCGTGGTGGAGGACCAGAATACGGTCTGCGTTTTCAATCGTGGAAAGGCGGTGTGCTATGACCAACGAAGTCCGGCCCTTTTGAATTTTGGCCACTGCGTCCTGGATCAGTTCTTCGGTTTCCGTGTCGACGCTTGAGGTGGCCTCGTCGAGCACCAGAATCTCGGGTTCATAGGCCAGAGCACGGGCGAACGATAGCAACTGTCGTTGGCCGGTAGAAAAATTGTTGCCGCGTTCCCGAACAGATTCCTGGTAGCCTGCTTGTAACTGTTGGACAAAGCGTTCGGCGTGCACGTAGGAGCCTACGTCTCTTATCTTGTCGTCGGATATGCCTGGATCCCATAGACGGATGTTTTCGGCCACCGTATCGGAAAAGAGAAAAACGTCCTGGAGTACGCAGCCTATTCGTTTGCGTAATGCGTCAAGGGGCCACTCGCGTACGTCGAGACCGTCGATGAGGATTCTCCCCGAATCGATGTCGTAGAAACGGCCCAGTAGTTTGGTGATCGTGGTTTTCCCCGATCCGGTAGCACCGACTATGGCGATGTGTTCTCCCTTTGATACCTTGAATGAGAGGTCGTGGAGGACGGGTTCGTCCTCTATGTAGGAGAAAGAGACGTTGTCGAACTCGATTACGCCACCGGGGGCGGGTACGGGGGCAGGGTGTTCGGGGGAACGGATGCCGGGCTGTGTGCCGAGGAGTTCGAATACACGCTCGGCCGCGGTGATGGCTGATTGCATGACCGCGTATTTAGTAGAGAAGTCGCGTACGGGCACGAAAAATTTGTTCATGTATTCAATAAAGGCGATCAGCGTCCCAATGCCTACGGTGCCGGCTATGGTTGCGCCCAAAGATGCAGGGGTGCCGATGACCAGGTGGGCGCCGTACCAGAGGATAAGGGCGATGGCGATGCTGCTCATTGCTTCCACTATGGAGAACAAGCTGGCCTCGTAGAGGTTGGTGCGGTGGTTTGCGTCCCGGTGCAGGGCGTTTAGATGGTCAAATTCGCGGGCGGCCTGCTTTTCCCTGGCAAACAACTGTACGATGACGATCCCGCTCAGGGATTCCTGAAGGTAGCTGTTTATACGTGCGATGCGTTCCCGGATCAGACGATAGTTGCGGCGTGCTTTGCGTCTGAAAAAATCAACCAACAGGGCCATGATCGGAAGCGTGACGAGGGTAACCAGAGCAAGCTTGAGGTGGATGGCCATCATTATTGCGACGATGCCGCCGAGTGTGAGTACGTCCATGAGTATCGTCAGCGCACCGGCTGCAAACATTTCGTTGATGACGTCCACGTCGGTGGTCATGCGTGTGACCAGCCGGCCCACCGGGTTGCGGTCGAAGAATGCGGATTCGAGCCCTTGGACTTTACGAAATACGGCAATACGCATGTCGGCGAGCGACTTCTGAGCGACCAACATGGTGGTGTAGTGCTGCCAGTACAGGCAGAAGAACTCTCCGAGGATGGCCAGGCCGAAGGCCAGGGCCCAGGGCCAGAGCCCTTCGGTGGTTCCACGTGATATGTAGTCGTCGATGGTCCGCTTGACGATCCAGGGCTGCACCAGCAGGCATGCCGAGGTGACGGGCAAGAGGGCCAGGGCGATAAAGAACAAACCCCTGTAGGGGCGTATGGAACGCCACATCCCGCGCACCATGTCGATGTCGTGGGTGCGCTCCAGCCGCGTTTCTTGTCTGGGGCCGCGACCGCCCACTACATTGCCTCCAACTCTTCGGCAATTCGTTGACGTTGAAAGAGTTGTGCGTAGAAACCCCCGGCGGCTACCAGTTCATCGTGGCTGCCGGTTTCTACGATGGCGCCGTCGTCCATGACGGCGATTACGTCGGCCCTCTGTACGGCCGAGACCCGGTGGGAAATGATGATCGAGGTTCGGTTCTGCATTGCCTCGTCGAGTTCATCGAGAATGCGTTTCTCGGTTGCAGAGTCCACGCTGGACAGAGAGTCGTCGAGGATCAGGATTGCAGGATTGCGAGCGATGGCCCTGGCCAGGGTCAGCCTCTGCTTTTGTCCGCCCGACAGAGCCACGCCACGTTCACCTACCTGGGTCTCGAGTCCCTGTGGAAATTCGGCCAGGTCGGCATCCAGTCCGGCCATTTCTACGAGCCTCGACATCTCATCGGCTCCCACACTCTCACGTGCGAAACTGATGTTTTCCTCGATTGAGGAAGAAAACAGGAATGGGTCCTGGGGTACAAAGCCTATGTTGCTGCGCAATTGGCCGAGGTCCCAGTCCCTGACGTCTACACCATCGACGGATACACGACCCTCGGTCGCGTCGAACATGCGGGCCACCAGGGCCACCAGGGTGGACTTGCCGGAGCCGGTACGACCGATTATGCCCAGCCGGCAGCCGGCCGGGACCGTGAAGTTGATGTTGCAAAGTATCGGCCGCCCCGTTTGCCGGTCATTGCCCGGCAGTGGGTAGGTAAACTGAACATTCTCGAATCTGATTTCGCCGCTGACCTTGTCCACCCGTACCGGGTTTGCCGGGCTGCGAATGGTCGAGACTGTTTCAAGAATTTCTCCCAACCTGAGCATGGCGGCCTTGCCGCGTTGGTAGATTGAGATCATCCAGCCCAAGGCCATGATTGGCCACGCCAGAATGTGGAGGTAGCCGATGAAGGCCGCCAGTTGACCAAGACTCAAGTCGCCGGCCACTACCAGGGTGCCGCCGTAGTACAGAACTATCAGTACCCCCAGTGAGGAAACCACGCGGATGAAAGGGAAGACCTTGCCCCTGAGGTTGGCCACTTCCATGCTTTGGTCTTTGAAGCTTTCATTGAGGCCGGCGAATGCTTGTGCGCGTGCGTCCTCCCGCACGTAGGTCTTTACAACATCTATGCCGGCAAGGTTTTCCTGGACAAAGCTGGACATGTCGGCCAGACGTTCCTGGGTCTTGAACGTAGCCTCCATCATTGCGTGGCTGTAGTGCTTGACCACCCACAGAATAAGGGGAAAGGGCACCATGGCGGCCAGGGTCAGCTTCCAGTTCATCAGGGCCATGAGCGAGAAGGCCATGGCGCAGTAGACCGGTGTGTTGATAAACGTGAGTATGCCGAGGCCGAGAAGAAGGCGGACCGCACCTATGTCGTTGACCAGTCTGGACATGAGGTCGCCGGTTCTCTGGTGGTGGTAGTAAGTCTGGGGAAGGGTCGTCAGGTGGCGGAACAGGTCGCTTCTGAGGTCGTACTCGACGTTGCGGCCGGCGTTGAAGATGAGTGTGCGCGAGACTGTGCGTACCAGCGCCTGGGCCAGTGCTATGGCGACTATAAGGGCCGTGTAAAGACCCACCCGGCCGGGTTCTCCGCTGTCGGCGGCGAGCGAGTCGATGATGCGTTGGATTAATGCGGGGACGGCCATGACCAGAGATGCCGTGGCCAGCAGGCACAGACCCCCACAAGCGTAGCGGGCCTTGTAGTGGGCCATGTATTGGAGGAGCCGTTTCACCGTGGTCTACCGAAGGTCAGTTATACAGAGAGTTGCGCGATGTTTGAAGGACGTTCGGGCAGACGCCGGCGTGTGGCACCTTGCGCTGGCGACCCCTCTGTGGTTTGAAGCCGGGAGGGCAACGAAGGTTATGACTCCACGCGTAAAAGAAATCCTTGGCTGGTACTCAAGCGAGAATCCCGGAACAATAGGCAACCTCGCGCGCATCCTCAACCACGGTACCCTTGGTGGGACGGGCCGCCTGGTGATTCTCCCCGTCGATCAAGGTTTCGAGCATGGCCCCACGCGCAGCTTTGCGCCCAACCCGGCAGGCTACGACCCCCGTTATCACTTTGAACTTGCTCTTGCCGCCGGGACCAATGCCTATGCGGCGCCGCTTGGTTTTATCGAGGCGGCTGCGGCCGAGTTCGCCGGCGAGGTGCCCCTGATCCTCAAACTCAACAACCACGATAGCCTTTCGCCCGATGGAAGGGACCCTGTAACTTCCCAGACCGGCTCGGTACAGGACGCACTGAGACTCGGTTGTGCGGCCGTGGGCTACACGATCTATCCGGGCTCGGCCCACTTTAAGTCCATGTACGAGGACCTGCGCGAGATCACCCGTGAGGCCAAGTCTAATGGCCTGGCCGTGGTGGTGTGGTCATACCCGCGCGGTTCGTCCATTTCGGCAGAGGGCGAAACGGCCATTGACGTGGTCGCCTACGCGGCCCAGATAGCCGCCCAGTTGGGTGCCAACATAGTTAAGGTGAAGCCGCCTACGGCCCACATCGAGCAGGATGCGGCACGCAAGGTGTTCGAGAAAGAGGGCATAGCCGTGGACACCCTTGCCGATCGTATATCCCACGTGGTGCAGTCGGCCTTCGGTGGTCGCCGGGTAGTAATCTTTTCGGGCGGTGCCAAGGGTGCCGACGAAAAAATCTTCGAAGAGTGCCGTGGTATCCGTGACGGTGGCGGGTTTGGATCTATCATCGGACGCAATTCCTTCCAGCGTGGCAAAGAGGATGCCCTCAAGTTCCTTGGCAGCGTGATGAAAATATACGGATCTGAAGAGAGCGGAAGAGCGGCAGCCTAAAGGCGGCCGCCCATTATCTGAAGCTCGCGGGTCTCGGGCTCGGGGCGTTCGCCGATGGGCACCCAGTGTCTTTTCCCGGAGCCGATGTAGATCTGGCGGGGGCGTACGATCTTCTGGTCCTCGTCCTGGAGCATCTCGCTCCACTGGGCCAACCATCCCGACACCCGTGGTATCGCGAACAGCACGGGGAACATCGTGACCGGGAAGGACATGGCCTGGTAGATGATGCCCGAGTAGAAATCGACGTTGGGGTAGAGCTTGCGCTCCATGAAATAGTCGTCCTCCAGCGCGATCCTTTCGAGTTCCACCGCGATGTCTATGAGCGGGTTCTTGCCGGTTTCTTCAAACACCTCGTAGGCGACCTTTTTGATGATACGGGCCCGGGGATCGTAGTTCTTGTAAATACGGTGGCCGAATCCCATCAGGCGGGTCTCCCCGGCTTTCACTCGCTTGAGGTAAGCCGGGATGTTGTCCATCGAACCGATCTCGTTGAGCATATTGATGACGGCTTCGTTGGCACCGCCGTGCAGCGGTCCATAAAGAGCGGCGGCGGCCGCCGCCAGGGCCGAAAAAGGATCGGCGTGGGAACTTCCAACCGCCCGGGCGGCATTGGCCGAACAGTTCTGCTCGTGGTCGGCGTGCAGAATAAATAAAACGTCGAGAGCCCGTTCGAAGACCGGGTTGGGCTTGTACTTGAGTTCCGTCATCCTAAAGAGCATCGACAGGAAATTGCCCGTATAGCTTAAGTCGTTGTCGGGGGGCACATATGGCAGGCCGAGGCTGTGACGGTAGGCGTAGGCTGCCAGTGTGGGGATCTTGCCGATCAGACGACGTACCTGCAGACGTCGCGATTCAATGTCAAAAATGGTCTTGGCATCGGGATAGAACGTGGACAGGGCACCGACGGTGCCCACCAGGATGCCCATGGGGTGGGCGTCGTAGCGGAAACCTTCCATGAACTTTTTAGTGTTTTCATGGAGCATGGTGTGCATGGTGATGTTGTGCTCCCATGCCTCGAAGTGGTTGAGGTCGGGCAACTCGCCCTTGACGATGAGGTAGGCGGTTTCCAGGTAGGTGCTTTTTTCCGCCAGCTCCTCGATGGGATAGCCGCGGTATCTGAGGATGCCTCGTTCCCCGTCGATAAGGGTAACCGAACTTTTGCAGCTGGCCGTGTTGGTCAGGCCGGGGTCGTAGGCGAGGAGTCCGAAGTCGTCTTCGGAAGTTTTGATATCTCTGAGGTAACGGGAGTTGATCGCCCCTTGCTCGATGGGAACTTCGTAGGTCTTCCCGGTACGGTTGTCCGTGATGGAAAGAGAGTTTTTGCCACTGCCTTTGCCCATCTAAGTGTCTTCGGTGCCGGCCAGGCACTACGTAAGTAGTGAGAACCGCTTACCTTATCGCTCAGGGAGGCAATAAAGGCAAAGGCGCGGGGCCCTTTCTCCCGTTGGCGTAAAGGGATATGCTCGGCTCCATGCGAGTATGGGTCTGGCCGCGGGGTACGCGTGGTGGGTTACGATTTTTGTGTGCCGTGGCCGCCATGGCAGCCTTGGTATGGGTTGCCGCCGCTGCGCCCACCGCGGTTTCCCGGGCTGCGGAGGATTCCTCGGTCGTGGGCTATCCGGTCTTTAACAAAGCATCGGTTCTTAACACTCAGGCTCCCGGGCGCTCGGGCGTGTACTGGAACGCGAACGTGGCCACCGACGGCAAAGGCGCCTGGATCGCCGTTTGGCATTCCTCGAACACCCTGGACAAACG
>JAYGCL010000079.1:0-100887 GCA_046583365.1 Deltaproteobacteria bacterium | reverse complement strand
GACCCCCAGAGTCCAGTTCACGCCCAGCTGGGAGCGAGCCGACCGTGATACCTCGAGTATGCAAACGTCCAACAGCACGCTGCGCCGTGGGCGGTCCAACTGCTCCACAATGGTCTCGGCTGTTGCCACAGCCGCGGGACTGCCACCCACGAGCACGGCATTGGCCGTATCATCGGCAACGGCAAAGATTCCCAGACGCGCCGCGGCCGCAGAAAGCAGAGAGGCAACCTCATCGGCACGACCCCGCTTGAGGGTCAGCACGCGAACCACAGTTTCAACATCGCGGGCGCCGGCCGACTCACCCACTGGCCCGGCAGACCTGGCGGTCTGGGCCGCCAATGTCGACTTGGCCAACTTGTCCGAGCGGGCCGGGACCCGGCTCACCTCGAGGTAGGCCGACCCCAAACGGTAGCCAAAGCCGCCAACGCGGGAGAAAGTCTCCAGGCGTTGCCGCCAGGGGGCCCCCACGTCGCTGGCACTCAGGGGGCGGCCGGCATCAAGCTTCGGGTCCACCGCCAGTCCCAGTCCGGCCTCGGCGGCTATGCCCTCAAGCCACCACAGCAAGGAAAGGTTCTTAACGCTGGGACGCCTGTCGGCGGCGACGCCCGGCAACGCCGTGGCGGCACTCAAAGAGGGCGACGGCGGCGCGGTCCGAGAAAATCAGACGCGGCCATCAAGGCAACCAAAACGGCCAAGCGCCAGTCCCACCGGCACGGCCAGGTGACGGCCAAGCGAGGTAGCCGCCTGCTCGCACTCGGGCACCACGGTAACCGCGGCCAGGGGGTCGCGACTGCTCTGGTCGGCCTGGCCGAGGAACCCGCTCAGATTGGCCAGGGCGCAGTCGGCACTGTCAACGCCATGCAAACGAAGACGAGAGCGAGAAAACAGAGTGGTCAGGGTTTCCAATACCTCCCCATCGACCTCGGCCCAGACCCCTTCAGGACCATCCACCGCCACCCTCAAGCCGGCCTGCCCGCCGCCGGCCTCGTCGGCCTCGACCAGACGGCTCAGACCCCCACCCAGGGCTACCCAGTGGCCTAACCCGAAAGCACCCACCGCGCAGGCCGTCTCGAGCAGGCCGGGGGCAAACGCGGGCCGGTGGCCCCAGGCCCTGGCGGCCTCAAGCCCGGCGCAGGCAACGAGCAGGGGTTCCTCGCCGACACCGGCGGCCTGGCCCAGTACGGCCACGGTCAGACGGGCCGGAGTTATGCACCAGAAAGCCTGGGGTTGTTTTTTTACCAGCCCAAAAGAAGCCAGGGCTGAACTGAAGCCGGGCAACAGCACCGGCCGAAACTGGCAGGCGCGGGTCCGGGTGGTCAACGACGGCCCTGTAATATCGACAAATTCAGACCTGCGTGAAACAAGGGGCGCTTCCGTGGCCGCCTATGCAAGCATCGCTCCCCTGCCCGCCATTCCGTCGGTGGATGAGCTCACCTACCGGGTTCCCGAGAGCCTGGCAGCCGACCTGCGCCCGGGCATGCGAGTGCTTGTGCCGCTGGGACGCCGTCGCGTAACCGGGCTGGTTACCGCGTTGCTCGCAAAGCCCCCGGCCGGTCTGCGCTGCCGCGACATCGAGAGTCTGCTCGATGTCGGGCCCATCCTGCCTGGCTCGGTTATAGAGCTGGCCCGCTGGATGTCCGGCTACTACCTGTCCTCGCTTTCCGAGGCTTTGTCGGTGGCCATCGGTAAGTCCTTGAGCGTGCAGTCGCGGCAACGGGCGCGCCTGCTCAAAGGCGGCCAGGCCCGGGGCCAGCTGGAGACCCTGATCATGGATGCCCTCAAAGACAGCGACGGCAGCCAGGACGTCAAAACCTTAAAACGCCACCTCGCCCCCCACCGCCTTGACCAGGCCCTGGCAAGGCTAAAAAGCCGCGGGGCAATCAGCCTCGACCAGGAATTGCCAGAGCCGCAAACGAGAACGCGGTTTGAAGATGTTGTGGAAATCATCCGCCAACCCGAACAAGCCGAAGCCCGCGAACTGTTCAGTCGGGCTCCACGCCGTCGCGAGATTTACCAACACCTGGTCGCCCAACCCGACCGCCGCATCGGCATGGCCGCCTTAAGAAAAGTTTTCGCCTCGCCCGCGGCCCAGGTTGCAGCCCTGGAGGAGGCCGGACTGCTGAAGAGGCAGCGCCGGGAGGTTTACCGCCGCCCCGAGGTAGAGGCCGAAACCGACACCACGGTCGAGCTTACCCAGGCCCAGCGCGAGGCCGTCGGTTGCATAGAGGAGAGCCTTGGCTCCTTTGCGGCTTTCTTGCTCCACGGGGTAACGGCCAGCGGCAAGACCGAAGTATATATGCGGATAATCAGCCGTGTCCTTGAGCGCGGAGCCTCGGCCCTGGTACTGGTCCCCGAGATTTCGCTTACCCATCAGGTGGTGGGCCGTCTGCTGGGGCGCTTCGGCCCGACCGTAGCCGTCCTGCACAGCGAACTCAGCGCCGGCCAGCGCTGGGACGAATGGCGGCGCCTGTCCCGGGGCGAGGCCCGCGTGGCCGTGGGGGCTCGCTCGGCCGTCATGGCGCCGCTTGAAAAGCTCGGGCTGGTGGTGGTCGACGAGGAGCACGACGGTTCTTACAAGCAGTCGGACGGTCTTCGCTACCACGGCCGCGACGTGGCCGTGGTGAGAGCCAAACAGGAGGGTTGTCCGGTAATCCTGGCCTCGGCCACCCCCTCGATTGAAAGCTGGCACAACGCCCTGGAGGGCCGCTACCAGCGCCTGGCAATGGACCAGCGCATCGGTGAGGCCCGTCTGCCGCGTATCGAGGTATTCGACCTTCGCGGCCACGACATAACCGCCACCGGCGGACTGTCGGACCACCTGACCACACTGGTAAAAAAGAACTTCGCCGACGGCGGCCAGACCCTGCTCTTTCTAAACCGCCGCGGCTACTCGGGGGCTCTGCAGTGCTACGAGTGCGGGTGCCCGGTCCAGTGCAAGTCGTGCAGCGTGGCCATGACCCTTCACCGCAGCCCGCCGCGCCTGGCCTGCCACCACTGCGACAGCACGCGAGGCCTGCCCGCGAGTTGTCCGGCCTGCGGGCGCGACTCCCTGGTGGCCGCCGGCCTTGGAACCGAAAAAGTCGAGGCGGCCGTACGCCGCCTGCTTCCCGAGGCCCGCGTGGCGCGCCTGGACCGTGACAGCACCACGCGCAAAGGCAGCGGCCAGGCCATCCTCGGGGACTGGCGGGCCGGACGGCTGGACCTGCTGGTCGGCACCCAGATGATAGCCAAAGGCCACGACGCACCGGGGGTCAACCTGGTGGGAGTTCTCCAGGCCGATATGCCATTGGGGCTGCCCGACTTTCGTGCCTGCGAACGCACCTTCCAACTGCTCTGCCAGGTGGCCGGGCGGGCCGGGCGGGCGCAGAAGCCGGGCAGGGTGGTCGTACAAACCTACCGCCCCGACCACTTCGCCATACACTCGGCCGTGGGGCACGACTACCAGGCCTTTGCCAAAAGAGAACTCGACGAGCGCAAGGAACTCGGCTACCCCCCCCACTGCCGCATGACGCTGATGCGCTTTGAGGGACCGTCGGTGGGGTCGGTAAGAGACCTGGCCGGCCGGGCCGAAGGCCTGCTTACAGGCGCGGGGCTGACCATCAGGGGTCCGGCACCGGCACCGGTAGAAAGACTGAGGGGACGTTACCGCTACCAGATCCAACTGCGCAGCGACGATGCCCACAGCTCGCGCCTGGCCGCGGCCCGCTGCCGCCATACCCTGGAGGCGGCCGCCCACAAATCACAAGTACGTATAATCGTCGATGTTGACCCGGTGGACATGCTCTGAGTCAGATTCACCGCAGCACTGCGATGTATGCTTGCAGTCCTTGGGGTTTTGGCGTTGATTAGAAAGTGTGGCGATTCTTGAGATACATAAGTATCCCGATCCGATACTGAAAAAATCCTGCCCCGAGGTGGCGGAAATAGACGGCCGTGTGGCTGGCTTCTTAAACAGCATGGTCGACACCATGTATGCGGCCCGCGGTATAGGGCTGGCCGCCCCCCAGGTGGGCCTGCTCGAGCGGGCCCTGGTGATGGACACGGACACGGACAACCGCGGCAAAGAGCTGCTCAAAATCATCAATCCGATTATCACCGAGTCCAGCGGCGAGATTACCACCGAGGAAGGCTGTCTGAGCGTGGTCAACTACACAGCCGAGGTTACACGGGCGGCAAAAATTCTGGTCAAAGGCTGGACCAGCGACCACAAGGAAATCGAACTGGAACTCGAGGGTCTGCAGGCGGTCTGCGTACAACACGAGATAGACCACCTCGACGGCACTCTCTTTGTTGACCTCATCTCCAGGCTCAAGCGCGACCTTTACCGTAAACGTCTACGCAAACTGGCAAAGACCGGCGGGCCTACTTCCGGCAACGACGATATTCCACAAATCTGACGACACTGCAGTGGCCGGACCACGGATAGCCTTTTTCGGTACCCCTCCCTTCGCCGCTACTTGCCTCGAGCAACTCATAGAGGGCGGCTTTGAGATTGTTGCCGTGGTCAGCCGTCCCCAACGTCCGGCCGGTCGCGGCCAGAAACTCCGCCCCACGGCCGTGGCATCGCTGGCCCAGGCAAAAGGTCTGCCCCTGTTCTGCCCCCAGACCCTCGACGACGATTTCAAGAACAACCTGGCCACCTTCACAGCGGACATCGGCGTAGTCGTAGCCTACGGACGCCTTCTCCCTCGCGCCGTTTTTGACCTTCCTCCCCACGGCTGCATAAACGCCCACGCCTCGCTGCTGCCGGCCTTGCGCGGTGCCGCCCCGATCGAAAGAGCCCTGCTGGCCGGTATGCGCGAAACCGGCGTTACACTGATACGCCTGGTCGAACGCATGGACGCCGGCGACATCATCGCCAGCGTAACTACCGCCATAGAGCCGAACGAGGATGCCGGACACCTGCGCCAGAGGCTGGCCCTTGTCTCGGCCCGGCTGCTGACCGACACCCTGCCCTCGATCGTCGGTGGGCGGGCCACCTTCACGCCCCAGGCCGAAGACCAGGCGACTTACGCCCCGGCCATCGACAAAAGCGAGGCCCGCATCGACTGGACCCGAGCGGCCATCGAGACCACCGGCCAGGTACGCGCCTTCTCTCCGAAACCCGGGGCCTTTACCTTTGCCGGCCGGGTAAGGCTCAAGGTGTTGGCCGCCTCAGTATGGGAGGGCACTCGAGAGGAGGAGACCAGGGCGGCGGCGGCCGGAGAAGTCATCGGCTGCGACGGCGACCTCATGCTGGTGGCCTGCGGGGCAGGCATTCTGGCCGTTTCGTCCCTGCAGCCCGAAGGCCGCCGCCCCATGACGGCCGCCGATTACCTGCGCGGCCAGGCCAGTGCCGGCCACGGTAAACTCAAGCTTGGGTAAGCGGGCGGCAGACAACGACCCCCGCCGTCTGGCCTTCAAGGTACTGTTGGCCGTGGAGACCGGCGGCGCTTTTGCCGATGCCCAGCTGGGACGGGCACTGGACGGGGCCCGTATGGACCCCCGCGACCGCCGCCTGGCCACCCTCCTGGTCTACGGCACCCTGGCCCGGCAGGGCACCCTGGATTTTACGCTGGCCGCCTACTCAAAACGTCCCCTCGAAAACATCGACGCCGACTTGCGGGTGTTGGCAAGAATGGGCCTGTTCCAGATCGCCTTTCTCGACCGGGTACCGGCCTGGGCCGCAGTCGACAGCACCGTTACCCTGGCCCGCGGCGCCAACCGCCACGGCGCCGGTTTCGTAAACGCCCTGCTGCGCAGAGCCTCCAACCATGGCCTGGCCCCGGTGCCGGCGGGTAGAGAAGGCCTGGTCGTTGAGCTTTCCCACCCCCGCTGGCTGGTGGACCTGTGGATTGATGAGTTAGGGGAAGAAGAAGCCTCGGCCTTGATGGAGGCCAACAACCAGTCGGCTCCTACCGTCGTGCGCGCCCTTGGCGACCGCGGCCGTCTGATCGATGAGCTTTGCCGGCGTGGCATCGAGGCCCACGCCGGCGCCCACGCGCCCCAGGCCCTGGTGTTGCCCCGGGCCATGGACTTACCGGGCCTGGCCCTGGCCCAGGGTGAAGCTTCACAACTGACCGTGCTTTTGCTCGACCCGCAAGCGGGCCAGAGAGTGCTCGACGCCTGCGCCCGTCCCGGTGGCAAGAGCGCCTATGCCGCCCAACTGTCGGGCACCCGTGGCCGTGTGGTGGCCGTTGACCCGGCGGCGACCGCCGCCGCCAGCATAGGCCGTACGCTTGAGGCCGCCGGGGTAGACAACGTAGACGTGGTCAGGAGCTCCATCGAAGATTTCAAAAGCGAGCAGCTCTTTGACCGGGTGCTGGTGGATGCTCCCTGCTCGGGGCTTGGCACCCTGCGCCAGCACCCCGAGGTCCGTTGGCGCCTGGACCCCCGTGACATTGACGACCTGGCCCAGCGCCAGGCCTCGATATTAAGAGCCGCCGCCAGTCTGCTCAAAAGCGGTGGCCGCCTGGTCTACTCCACCTGCACTCTCAGCAGAAGTGAAAATGATGCCGTCGTCGATGCCTTCCTTGCCGCCAATCCCGAGTTCTACCAGGACCCCGCGCCCCCACCCCCAGCCCTTGCCGATGTAGTGGGAAAGGACGGGCGAATGCGCAGCTTTCCCCACCTCCACAACATGGACGGGTTCTTTGCCGTGCCCATACTGCGCCGCTAGGCGGCGGCAGTCGCACCGCGCTTGCCTGATAAGCCCGGCATTCCTATAAGCCGGGGATGGCCCTTGTAGCCCCATCCATCCTGGCCGCCGACCTCTCCCGCCTGAGCGAAGAGGTGGGTGCCGTGGAGTCGGCCGGCGCCGACTGGATCCACATCGACGTGATGGACGGCCACTTCGTCCCCAACCTGACCATGGGCCCCGACATAGTTGCCGCCGTCAAAAAGTCTACCTCTCTTCCCATCGACGCCCACCTTATGGTCGAGAACCCGCGCGACTTCATCGTGCCCTTTGCCGATGCGGGTGCCGACTACATCTGCGTGCACCGCGAAGTCGTAGACGACCTCGAGGGGGTGTTTGCAGAGATCGAAAAGGCCGGCTGCAAAGCGGCCGTGGCCATCAATCCACAAACCCCGGTGGAGACCGTGTCTCCGTTTATCTCCAGGGCGGCGATGATACTGGTAATGAGTGTCAATCCGGGTTTTGCCGGCCAGGGTTTTATTGCCGATGTGCTGCCAAAACTGAAAGCCCTGTCCGATCTCAAGCGGCGCTACGACAGCCCCTGCCTGCTCGAGATCGACGGCGGTATAAAAGCTCACAACGCCGCCGAGGTGCGGGCCTGCGGTGCCGACGTAATCGTGTCCGGGTCGGGGATCTTCGCCACCGCCGACTACCGTTCGGCCATCGCCGCCATAAAGGACGGGGGCAGCTGAGGCCGCCCGTACGGCTTCGTTTTGAGAACACCCCATGCTATCCGAAGCCTCGCTTTGCGGACACGAACGGGGCGTGGCGCAGCCTGGTAGCGCGCCTGCTTCGGGAGCAGGAAGTCGGAAGTTCAAATCTTCTCGCCCCGACCAGTCCGTGGCAGGGCTTGGCGGTTAGATGGGATACCGGGGCAATCTCGGCTGTCTCTGGCTGCTTTTACTGGCCTTCGTAATCGGCGGTGCGCCTTTGCTCATGGGCGTGCTGCGCCTCTTTGTAAGCTTTGTGGTTATGGCCGGTCTGGCTGGCCTGGCCGCGAGCTGGTGGCTGCGTAAACGCGCCATTGGTTATTACACCAGCACCCAGAGCGAGCACCACAACCACTTTGTCCAGCTGCTGGTCACTCTGCTTATGCGCCTGGCCCATCTCGACGGTACCCTGGACCGTCGAGAGGTAGCGGCCATTCGCAACTTCTTCGAACGCGAACTCGGCTACAAGGACGAACGCCTGCTATGGCTGCGCGATGTCATGAAAGAGAGCATGCGTAGCTCGGCCACGGTAGAGGCGGTGTGCGCCGAAATCGCGGCCGGCTATGGGCTCAACGAACGCCTGATTGCCCTGCGCGTGATGACAGCCGTGGCCCAGGCCGACGGCCACGTCACCGCCGGGGAAACCGAGTTTATCGCCCGTGTGGCCGAACTTCTCGGACTCGGCGCTTTCCGTTCCGGATTTGCGGGTGGACCGGCCGGCCCCAGCCGGTCCCAGCAATTGGCCGAGGCTCTGGGCACCCTGGGCCTCGGCGCCCAGGCCTCGGCCGAAGAGGTCAAGCAGGCCTGGCGCAAGCTCTCGATGGAAAACCACCCCGACCGGGCAGCCCATCTGGGCGAGGAGTTCAGACACGTGGCCGAACAGCAGATGAGAAAAATCAACGGTGCCTACGAGGTCTTAAAACAGGCCGGCCGGGCCTGAGCGCCCCGCAGACCGCCGACTCTGTGCCCGACAGACGGGCAGTGCCAAAAATCCCGGCAGACCACGGGCAGAAACGCCTGAAAAATCGTTACATTGGAGCATTTTATTGTGGCACCAGGATTGCAAACATCATCCCACTAAACAGGGCCAGGGGTCCACAGCCCGGTAGGGGTGAGATGACGGCGTACCGACGACAGCACAGGATTTACAGATTTCGTCGGTTTCTCATAGGATGCGTCGCGTTGAACGCCTACCCGTAAAATTGCTAAGGAGGCAAGCGGAATGAAAAAAGTCGAAGCCATAATCAAACCCTTCAAACTCGACGAGGTTAAAGAGGCTCTCAGTGGAGCCGGCGTTCAAGGTATTACCGTAAGCGAGGTAAAAGGATTCGGTCGTCAGCGGGGCCACACGGAGCTTTACCGCGGCGCCGAGTACGTCGTCGATTTTCTGCCGAAAGTGAAGCTTGAGATCATCGTCAAGGACGACCAGCTTGAGTCTGTCATCGAAGCCATTGGTGCGGCCGCCAAAACCGGACGAATCGGCGACGGCAAGATTTTCGTTACGTCCGTCGAAGAAGTGGTGCGTATTCGTACCGGTGAGACGGGAGAATCGGCCCTTTAAAACAAACGGGCAAGACCAAAACCAGGAGGTTTGATCTACGGATGACAGTTAAAGAGGTACTTAAATTCGCCGAAGAAAACGGCGCCGAGATGGTCGATTTCAAGTTCTGCGATTTCCTAGGAACGTGGCAGCACTTTACGACCCCCACGAGCGAGTTCAACGCCGATGTCTTCGACGAAGGTCTCGGTTTCGACGGTTCGTCGATACGTGGGTGGCAGGCTATCGACCAGTCCGACATGTTGGTAATACCCGACCCGACCACCGCGGTGATGGATCCCTTCACCGAGGTGCCGACACTTTCGCTTCTCTGCGATATACGCGACCCGCTGACTGGCGAGAGCTACACCCGCGACCCGCGTAACGTCGCCAAGAAAGCGGTAGCCTACCTGCAGTCGACCGGCATAGGCGACAGCGCCTGTTTCGGCCCCGAACCCGAATTTTTCATATTCGATAGCGTACGCTTCGAGCAGACCGAAAATTCCGGGTTCTACGAGGTCGACTCAGTAGAAGGGGTATGGAACAGCGGTGAGGACGGGGGCCAGAACCTCGGTCATAAACCGCGCTACAAGGAGGGTTATTTCCCGGTTCCTCCGGTCGATAGTCTCCAGGACCTCCGTACCGAAATGGTACAGACAATGGAGAGAGTCGGCCTGAGGGTGGAAAAACACCACCACGAGGTTGCCACTTCGGGACAGGCCGAAATAGACCTGTACCGTCTTCCGTTGGTCGACATGGCCGATGCGTTGATGTGGTACAAGTACGTTTGCAAAAACGTCGCCCGCCGCAACGGCCGTACGGTAACGTTTATGCCCAAGCCCGTGTTCATGGACAACGGTTCCGGCATGCATGTGCACCAGTCGATCTGGCAAGGTGACACGCCGACGTTTGCCGGTGACAGCTATGGTGGGGTGTCGGAAACCTGCATCAACTACATTGGCGGCATTCTCAAGCATGCTGCGGCGCTATGCGCGTTTTCCAATCCGACGACGAACTCCTACCGGCGTCTCGTCCCGGGTTTCGAAGCTCCGGTGAACCTGGCCTACTCGAGCCGCAACCGTTCGGCGGCAGTACGTATTCCCATGTACTCGCCGTCGCCGAAGGCAAAACGCATCGAGGTCCGTTTCCCCGATCCAACGTGCAACGGCTACCTGACGTTCTCGGCTATGCTCATGGCCGGGCTCGATGGTATCGAAAACAAGATCGATCCGGGTGCTCCTCTGGACAAGGACATCTATTCACTCTCGGCTGCCGAACTCGCCAACGTGCCGAGCGTGCCAGCGTCCCTGGAGGAGTCTCTCGAAGCGCTCAGGAATGACCACCAGTTCCTGCTGCGCGGCGATGTCTTCACCCAGGACGTTATCGACACGTGGATCGACTATAAGTACGAGCGCGAGGTCAATGAGGTAAGGCTGCGGCCCCATCCCCATGAGTTCGGGCTTTACTACGATTCCTGATTGCCGAGCTTTGACCCGGCTGCCCGGGTCGCCGAAAAAGCCCGTCACCGAAAGGTGGCGGGCTTTTTTATCGCCTAATTGAGAATGACGACCTCGACACGGCGGTTGCGTGCGCGCCCGGCCGGGTCGTCCCTGCCATCGGCCAGAGAGTTGGGCACGGCCGGGAGTCTGGACCCATAGCCCCGCACTTCCAACAGGGCACCGGCCACACCGGCCGCCCCGAGCACCGCGGCCACCGCGTGTGCGCGACGTTCGGAAAGGCCCTGGTTGTAAAGCTCGGTGCCCAACGAATCGGTATGCCCTTCTACCAACACACGACGTCCGCGGGCCTGTCCGAGCAAGACCTCGGCCACCACCGCCAGTTGGCCATTGGCCTCTGCCAACAGGCGGGCACTACCAAAGGCGAAGAGGAGGTCGGGCAAAGTGACCACCACTCCCTGTTCACTGACCGTGGCCATAAGTCCACGCTCGCGCAGGTGGACGAGTAAGGGACGGTTATGGCGACGGTGGCGCTCCTGAGCGCGGCGGCGGCGGCGGACTTCCCGGCTGCTCTCGGCCTGGCCGACTTCCTCGGCCACTTGCGTTTGCGCGGGGGGGGGAGGAGCAGCCGGTCCCAACGCACAGGCCTGCGACAGCACCGCCACGAGCATGCAGACGATGCTGAGGCGCGCCACCTCAGCTACCGCGGCTGCGCCGCACCAACAGAGGGGATACGAGAAGGGCAACGGCGCCCAGTGTTATAAAGCTGTCGGCTACGTTGAAGGCCGGCCAGTGCCACTGCCCCACATAGAAATCGAGAAAATCCACCACCTCTCCCCACACCACGCGATCATAGAGGTTGCCAAGGGCTCCACCGCAGATGGCGGCAAGGCCGATACGCTCGGTTCTATCGCGGGGGTCGGTATGCAAGAACAGCCACGCCAGCGCCCCCACGGCCACAAACGTTATAGTGATAAACAGTGGCCGTATCAGCCCCGCCTCAAGGCCGGCCAGAAGACCGAAAGCGCCGCCGGGGTTGCGTACATAGCTGATAGAGAAGAATCCAGGCACCACCTCCAGGCTTTCGCCCAAGGTCATGGTCGCCGTTACCACGGCCTCGGTCAGACGGTCGGCCGTAGCCACCACCGCGACAAACAAGGCGAGGCAGCGGCCGCCCAGCGGGTTCATTCGGAAAAAGCTGCGACCACCGCGTGGCAACGGTCGCAGACCTCGGGGTGGTCGCTGTGGGAACCCACACTCTCGCTGTAATTCCAGCAGCGCCCGCATTTTGCACCCAGAGCTGCGAGCACTTCGACTGTCGGGGTGGGGGAATCCCCCGCCTCAAGTTCGACCTGGGAGACTATGTAGATAGCCGCCAAGGCCTCCGGGCCAAGGGTACCCAGAACTTCCATGTCGCCGGCGGTCGCACAAAGCCGCACCCGTGCATCCAGCGAGTGGCCGATGCTCCCGGCCTGACGCTCGGTTTCCAGGGCCCGTGTGACCTCGGCTCTGATTTCCAGGAGCCTCTGCCAGCGCCGCTCCAGCTCCGGGTTCTGCCAGGCCTCGACCACCTCGGGGAAATCACTGAAGAAAATACTATCTCCCCGGCCCCCGATCTGCTGCCAGATTTCCTCGGCCGTAAACGGCAGGATCGGTGCAATGATACCGGCAAGACCACTGACAATCTGATACATAGCCGTTTGCGCACTTCTGCGCTCACGCGACTGCCTGGCCGAACAGTACAAACGGTCCTTGACGATATCGAAGTACAGGGAACTCATGTCCACACTGCAGAAATTGTTGAGCGCGTGGTAGACGACGTTAAACTCGTAATTTTCATAAGCCTGGCGGCAGCGGGCCACCAGGTCATTGAGCCGCAGCAAAGCCCAACGGTCGAGTTCTTCCATCTCGGCGGGCAAGACCGTGTGGCTGGTGGGGTCGAAATCACACAGGTTACCAAGGGCGTTGCGCGCAGTGTTGCGGATACGCCGGTATGAATCGGCCAGACGTTCCATGATCTCATCGGAGATACGCACGTCGTCGCGGTAGTCCTCGGCGGCCACCCACAGCCTGAGAATATCCGCCCCATAACGCTTCATTATGTCCTGGGGGCTGATGACGTTGCCCTTAGATTTGGACATCTTGTGCCCACTGCCGTCGAGCACGAAGCCGTGGGTAAGCACCGCCTTGTAAGGAGCCCGTCGGCGGGTCGCGGTAGAGACCAACAGCGCCGAGTGGAACCAGCCGCGGTGCTGATCGCTGCCTTCCAGATAAAGGTCGGCAACCGCCTCTGTACCGTGGTCGGCTTCGATGACGGCCGCAAAGCTTACCCCCGAATCAAACCACACATCCAGAATATCGGTCTCGCGTTCGAACTCGTGTTGGTCGCAAGCGGGGCAGGCCGTCTGCGGCGGTAGCAACTGAGAAACCTCGGGAGCCGAGAACCAGACGTCGGAGCCCTGCTCTGCAAACAGTCCGGCCGCATGACGGGCCAGCTCGGGAGTGGTAAATACCTCGGCGCAGGCAACACAGCGCAGAGCAACCACCGGCACCCCCCAGACCCGTTGTCTGGATATACACCAGTCGGGCCGGTTTTCTATCATCCCGTGGATACGCTCTTGTCCCCAGGCCGGGATCCAACGGGTGCGGCCTATTTCGGAGAGGGCCTTGCTACGCAATCCGCCCTTGTCCATGGAAACGAACCACTGGTCGGTGGCTCGAAAAATAATCGGTTTCCTGCAGCGCCAGCAGTGGGGGTAGCTATGGGTTATCTCCTGGCAGGCCAGCAATGCCCCTTTACTCTCAAGCAAGGCAACGATGTCGGGGTCGCTGTCAAAGACCCGCCGGCCGGCAAACTCGGCCACCTCGTCGGTGAACCTGCCGTAGTGGTCGACCGGGGCATAGGCCTCAAGCCCGTAGCGAAGCCCTACCGCGTAGTCGTCCTCACCGTGACCAGGCGCCGTATGGACGCAACCACTACCGGCCTCCAGCGTAACGTGCAGACCGGTCACCACCAGCGAATCTCTGTCCAACCAGGGATGGCGGGCACGGCGCCCCTCGAGGTCGGCACCTTTGAATGTAACCAGGGTTCCGCCAAGACCAAGGCGTTCTTTGAGTTGGTCAATCAGGCCGGCCGCCACGATAAGCTTGCGACCATCGCCGGCCTCGACCAGGGCATAGTCGTAGGCCGGGTGAAGGGCCACGGCCAAGTTGGCGGGCAGGGTCCAGGGGGTCGTCGTCCAGATGACCAGGCCCAACCTCTGTCCGGCAAAGTCCTGCAATGGCGTGCCCTCAAGATCGTCCAGCTCAAAGACCACATACACCGAGGTACTGCGGTGGTCGGCGTAGTCGACCTCGGCCTCGGCAAGAGCCGTAGAGCAGGAGGCACACCAGTGCACCGGTTTGCGTCCGCGGTAGACCGCACCGGTCTCCACCAGGGCCGCGAATTCTCTGGCTTCGGAGGCTTCATAGCTGAAATCTGTTGTCAGGTAGGGGTTGTCCCAATCGGCGAATATTCCGAGGCGGCGGAATTCTTCGGCCTGCAGACCGACAAAACGCTCGGCATACTGTCGGCAAAGCTTTCTTACCTCGACAACATCCAACTCGGCCCTGGCCTTACGCCCGAGCTTTTTTTCCACCTCCAATTCGATCGGCAGGCCGTGGCAATCCCAGCCGGGACGGTAGGGGGTCTGCCACCCCGACAGGTGGCGGTGCTTGAGAACTATGTCCTTGAGAATCTTGTTGAGAGCATGGCCTATATGAATGCGTCCATTGGCATAGGGCGGCCCATCGTGGAGGAGGAACACCGGAGCATCCGAACGCGCCTCGAGCATTCGCTCGTGGATACGGTTTTCGTCCCACTCTTCGACCTGGCGGGGTTCGCGGTCGGGCAGGCGGGCCCGCATGGGAAAGTCCGTGCGGGGCAGATTGAGAGTGTCCTTGTAGTCCATGGCCTCGGGGGGGGACCGCGGCTAATACCAACCACCCATTGAGCTAGCAACCGCAGGGCTACGTTGCTAGCCTCACACCCGTGGCTAAACGTATGCAACTCGACTTCGGCCAACCCGGCGCCACCGAAGTGGACGAGGACGGACAAGCGCGTCCCTGCGCATTGGGAGTCGGCTGGGTGAATCCGGATACTATCAAGACTCTGGAAAAACTGTCGATTGCCAGAACCGACCCCTGGGGACGCCCCCTCAAAGACAAGAAAGCCCCCGTCAAAGACTAGCGACGTGCGGGACCGCCAAGCGCCCGGCCACGGTTGAAGCGGTCCTTGGAGGCCCGGCTTACACGCGCCACACGGTCCCAATCAAACTCGTATTCGCGCTTGAGGCCCATAAAGCAGCAGCACATATTGCTGTCTAGGTCGTTGTCGAAGGTGCGTTGGACTCCGTCATCAAACAGAACCCTGATCAGACAGGTGCCGCCGGGAACGACCGAGGTCATCTCCTCAACAACGGCCCCACCACCCCATTCTGCGCGGTCGAGGTGATAAACGCGGTCACCCAGCCTCAAGTAGATGCGTGCGGCCTCCACGTATTCACCATACACCCCCGGCCTGGCTTCGACCAAACTGAAAATCAGCACCGGCCACCGGCCGGCTTCAGAAATCTCAACCCCCGGCCGGGGCTATGGAGACCTCGCCACCGCTGACAAGGACCGGAACGATACGGCGGCCACCGGTAAGTTTGAGCAGCTCCGGGATGACCTCGGGGCTCTTCTTGACGTTTATCTCGTTGTAATCCGTGCCTTTCGCATCCAGCTCATCACGCAGTGCGGCACAGTATGGACAACCGGTTTTGACGTAAAAAGTAGCCGACATACAAACCTCCCCCAGCGGGTCCAGACCCGCGCTCAAACGCTAAACGTCTAGTCGAGGTAGCCCAGACTCCGTAAAGCCTCAAGGTCACCGTCCCGGTAAGCCCCGGCGGCCTCGGCCAGACGTTCCTTTCTGTCCCTTCGCAACACCGGAAAAGGCAAGCGATGGGCAATGGCCTGGTCTACAAAACCGGACAGCGCCGTCTCGAGGTGGCCGGGCACGACATCCACAAGCCGAGCACCTGGATTGCCGCGCTGGTAGGCGGCCAGGTCGCAGGCACCGAGGGGACTGCGGTGAGGGCAAGCCGTGGCCTGGAGCCAGGACCGGCCATCGTAGACGGCCCACCGATCCCCCTCCTTCCCCACGGTTTCAGCAAATACCAGCCTTTGGGTCGGTCCCTGTCCGCTCTCAATGATTGCCCTGAGCGACTGTCCGTCCAGACGGCCGTCGGACTCCAACCCGGCATAGTCGAGCACGGTGGCCGCCACATCGACAAGCGACACGGGTCCCTGCCAGCGCCTGCCCCCGCTTGCGGCTCCCGGCGGCTTTATGATCAAAGGCACCCGCACCGAGGCCTCGTCGAGGTTTTCTCCGTGGCGGAACCAGGAGCCCTGCTCGCCGAAACTCTCCCCATGGTCTGCTGTAAAAATAATGAGAGCGCGCTGATAGAGTCCGCGTTGTTTGAGCACTTCGATCAAACCTTCCAACTCGTGCAACGCGTAGGCCACCTCACCGTCGTAGGCATCAATGTAGCGTTCCAGACTTTGACTGCCCCCAAGCCTCTGGAAGGCCGGCACCTGCCCCACGGACAGCGGGGTGGTAGTGGGACTGCTGTAGAGTTTATCGTAGGGCGACGGCGGCGTGTAGGGGCCGTGGGGGTCTATGAGATGGACGAACAGAAAACTCCTGGCCGCGGCAGCACCGAGCCAGTCCCGCGCGGCCGACACCGAGTCCTCAGCCTTGCGTTCAAAGTTGGCCCTGTTGGCCTCGCGGCCGGTCATACGGTCGTCCCACAGGTCAAAGCCCTGGGCCAGTCCGCACACTCGGCCGATCATGACCGTGCTGCTGACAAAACCCCCGGTCGCATAGCCGGCCGCGGCCAGTATCTCGGCTATGGTCTGATTCTCCTCGGCCAATTCCTGGCCGAGTGCACGCAGGCCGTGGTGGTGGGGGTAGAGGCCTGTAAACAGGGAGGCGTAGGACGGTGTGGTCTTGGGCCGAGGGGTAAAGGCATTCTCGAACACCACCGCATCGGCAGCCAGTTTTTTTACAAACGCATCGGTATCCCTGTGGTAGCCGTAGACCGAAAGATGGTCGGCACGCAGAGCATCCACGCTGATAAGGACTATCGGGACCGACCGCTGGCAGGCGGCCAGGGACAGGGCCAGAGCCGCACTCGCCAGGGCCAGAGCCCAAGGGCTAGGATTCGGTCGTTTCAGGTTTGGTAGTTTCAGGCTCGGTAATTTTGTCGGTAACCTTGCGCACTGCGGTATCGAGTATCCGCAACTCTACGCCGGCCGACGATCTTATCGTAAGAATGTTACTGTAGATATTCATGGATGACTTGGCCGTTTTGGCCTCTACCTTAACGACCGTAAAACGGCCGGGGTGGCTCTGGTGCACCACCTCGTCGCCTACTGAAATCATAGCCCACTCCTACAGATCCGGCAGATCTATATCAGCCGAAGAAAATAGACGAACGACGGCGTAACTGACGAGTCACGAGTCCCTGTACGGCCCGTCTCAGCCTGGCCGTCATGGCTTCAAAATCGGTCGCCCCCGCCCCCCTGAAGCGGCGCTCCCGTGACAGGTATATACGTTTGCCGAAGACTATCGTCCACTTGGTGGGCAGGGGCACCGTGCCCACAATTCCCAGCAGGGGGAAGAACGGTGTAATCGGCACGAAGGGGGTACCCAGGGCCTCACCCGCTTTCTCACTGCGGCCGATGACGGGGTAGATCTCTTCGGCCCCTATAACCGCAAACGGGACCACGGGGATGCGGTGGCGTATACTCAAACGGGCCGCAGAGGTGGAAAAGTCCTGCAGCTGGTAACGCTGGTCGTAGAGCTTGGCCACGCCGTCGACACCCTCGGGGAAGTTTACGACCATCTCTCCCCTCAATAGCAGCTCATCGGCCACCGAATAGCGGGCCGGTGCGCCGCCCGCCTTGCGGTAAGCCGCATCAATGGGACCAAAGTTTTTAACGAAACGGTCGTAGAGGGGGCGCGCCACGCGCCGGGGCCCTTGCTCGTGGTTGTCCAGCGCATAGGCGACCATGGTGGCGTCAAAGGGGAGACCACCAGAGTGGTTGCCAACCAATAGTACGGGGCCGTCGTGGGGAACGTTGTCGATGCCATGGACGTCTACCCGCCAGTAAGACTCAAAGAGAAACCGAAAAATCGGCTTTATCTGTTCGCGGAAATCCAGGTCGAGCCCGTAGTCGTTCTCGGCTCCTTCGGCGTGTGCCTCATCGCCCCGTGGCGCCGTGGCCAGGGCCAGAGCGGCCTGCAGATCGGGGTCTATTGCCAGACGACGGCGGACCGAGGGGTCTTTGACCCCACCCAAAGCCCTTCGAGTTGAACTGTGACGATCCATGACCGGAGCGAGGCTAGCAAACTGATTTTACATCCTCAAGGGATTTCCGGCACCCAGGCGATATTTTTCCCATCCCGCCGCTCCCTGCGGCTGCGCCGGAACGCACCCAGGGCCTCAACGATCACACCGGCGGCCAGCAGGAGCAGGACAAGGCCCACAACAAACAGCATGGTCTGGCCCTGGCGGCCAAAGGAGGCCAGGTTGGTAGCCATGGCCACGATAGTCGTAACCGTCATCAACACCATGGGAACGGCCGTGAGCCAGAAGTTACGTCCGCGCTGATAGAGGTAAAGCGTGGCCAGCAACAGGGTAAGGCTGGCCAACAGCTGATTGGTGGTCCCGAACAAGGACCACAACGACAGGCCCACGGGACGGCCATCGACCTTGTAGAAGGCGAAAAAAGCGATTACCGCGACCGCCAGAGCCGAGGTCAGGTAGCGATTTTCTTTTTTGATGCCGAGCCCGGAGGCCATCTCGGTGATGTTGTAACGCAACAGCCGGGTGGCCGAATCCAGGGTGGTCAGGGCAAAAGAGACCACCACCACCGCCACAAACACCGTGGCCAACTCCAGCGGTACCCCCAAAGAAGAGATGAACCCCGCACTGCCATCGATAAAAACGCTTATTTTACCGCCCAGGGTGTTGGCGCCCGACCAGCTACCGTAGTGGGCCTGCCATTTCTCGGGCGAAGCAAAACCGGCCGTACAGGCCAGTACCGCCATGAGTCCGAGCAGGGACTCGCCTATCATGCCGCCGTAACCGATCATGCGGGCATCGGTTTCCTTGTCGATCTGCTTGGCGGTTGTGCCCGAAGAGACCAGGCCGTGAAATCCGGAGACCGCGCCACAGGCGATTACCACGAATACAAAGGGCAACATCGGTGGTGCCCCCTGGGGAGAGACAACAATTGCAGGAGCGGCGAACTCAGGCCTGAGGACGAAAAAACCAAGGTACATAAGCACCACCCCGAGGTAGAGCAGCAATGAGTTTATGAAGTCTCGCGGTTGCAGCAGCACCCATACCGGCAGTACCGAAGCCGCGAAACTGTAGGCCAACAGTGCGACTCCCCAACCGTCGTGGCTACTGTAGGCCAGGCGCGGGGCCGCCGGGGTAGCAGCGGCAAACACCAGCACCAGCATCAACACAAAGGCCACGGCCGTGGCCCAGGCCACCGATGCCCCCTTTTTAAAGACGGCAAAACCCACAACCATGGCAATGGCCATAAGCGCAAAACTCGGACCCGCGGCCTGGGGATAGAAATCCGGGGTCAACAGGGTGGAGATCACCGCAACAAAGACACCCATGGCCAAACCGATGCCGAA
Organism: Deltaproteobacteria bacterium; assembly: GCA_046583365.1. Classification (GTDB taxonomy): domain Bacteria; phylum Desulfobacterota; class Binatia; order UBA1149; family CAYXZP01; genus JAYGCL01. Next base: position 81,770 of record JAYGCL010000079.1, on the reverse strand, counting down.
AAAGATGATGAAGTGAAACATGGTCTTGGCACGGGCGCCTATCAAGCCTTCGGTGATTGCCCCCACCGACAAACCGCGGGCCCGCATAGACAAAACCAGGGCGCTCAGATCGTGGACACAGCCCACCAGCAGAGCGCCCACAACCACCCACAACATGGCCGGCAACCACCCCCAGATCACGGCAATGGCCGGTCCCAGCATGGGGGAAAGACCGGTTATAGAGGCGTAGTGGTGGCCGAACAGTACGTAGCGATTGGTCGGCAGATAGTCGACATCGTCGCGCAGAGCGTGGGCCGGGGTAACGGCCACGGGTGACAAGGAGTAGACGCGTCGGCAAATGTAAGTGGCGTAAAAACGGTACCCCAGCCAGTAAAGAGACAGGCAGGCCAGTGTGGCGGCCAGTGCCATCAGATTGTCAGGACGCCGAAGCCCGACTGCGCCCCCGTCCCCCCCCCCTTGCCGGCGGCCGACTGCGGCGTCGGTAGCGGGAGGTACGCGGCTTTACGAGCATATCGTCGGAGGCAAACTCAAACGGAATACGCCCGCCTATAAACTCCTCTATGGCCTCCAGCGAGTACACGTATTTTTCACAGGCCAACGACAGCGCTTTGCCCGAAGCCCCGGCCCGTGCCGTCCGCCCGATACGGTGGACATAGTCTTCAGGATCCTGGGGGAGATCATAGTTTATGACGTGGCTCACATCGTCGATGTGGAGGCCCCGCGAAGCGACATCGGTGGCAACCATAATGCCTATGCGGCCTTCCTTGAAACCCGACAGTAATTTAAGGCGCTTCTTCTGGTCCATATCGCCGGCCAGTTTACCGACCTGGTAGCCTTCGCCCTCAAGCCTCTCACTTACCCTCGCGGCCTCAATGCGCATGTTAACAAAAATGAGACACCGGGTGGGGGCTTCCCGCTTCAGTATACCGAGCAGAAGAGGAAACTTGTCTTCCTGCCCCACATGGTAGACTCGCGCATCTATATTGGCAGCGGTTATGTTTTCTGAGTCGATGGCTATGCGCTCGACTTCGCCCAGATGCTCGAAGGCCAACTCCATAACCCTCTGGCTGAGCGTGGCCGACCACAGGAAGGACTGCCGCTGCGATGGTTTGGACATCTTGCGAAGCAGGTAGCGGATGTCGTCGATGAAGCCCATGTCGAACATGCGGTCGGCCTCGTCGATGATGACTATCTCTGTGTCTTTAAGCGTAAAGACCCTTTGTTTGAAATAATCGATCAGCCGTCCGGGGGTGCCGATGAGCACGTCGACGGGTTTGTTAAAACGATCCCTCTGTTTGTCGTAGTCAACGCCACCGTAGACGGCGTGCATGGAGAGCCCGGTGAATCGTCCGAGCAGGTCGGCCTCCTCGCGGATCTGTATGGCCAGTTCGCGGGTGGGGGCAACCACCAGCATGCGCGGGCAAACCGGACGCTGGATCTTAGGCTTGGGCAACTCGAGCAGGCGTGAAAACGAGGCGATCAGAAAGGCCGCTGTCTTGCCGGTGCCAGTCTGGGCTTGACCGGCCACGCTACGGCCGACGAGCGCCAGCGGCAGAGTCTCGGCCTGAATAGGCGTACACTCGACAAAGCCGACAGCCTCTATGCCCCGTCTTACGGATTCGGGTAAATCTAACTCACTGAATTTGATTGCAATACTCCTGGGTTGAAAGTGGAAGCGCCGTCGCGGCTATCCGCCGACACGTGTTGTCTCTACGAGCAGGTCGCGAAAGTCTTGCGGACCTATAAAGCCTATCCTTCTGGCGGCCTCTTTGCCATCGGAATCGAAAAACAGGGTGGTAGGCGCTCCGAGCACGTCGAAGCGTTTCAAGACAAGGTCCGTGTAGCCTGTAGAGGTCGTCATGTCCACCTCTATGAACAATACCCCCTGGGCCTGCCCGAGGACGGCGGGGTCGGTAAAGGTCCGCTCTTCCATCTCCTTGCAGGGCAGACACCAATCGGCCCCGAACTCGATAACAAAAGGCCGGCCACTGGCCTTGGCCACGGCCAGGGCCTCATCGGAGAAAGGCTGCCAGGAAAGGGCCCCATGGGACCCGGATTGAGGGATGTATACGACCGCAATCGCCGCCAGGGCGGCGGTCCCGGCCACCGCCCTCAGGAGGCGGAAAACCCGGTGCCGACGTCCGACGGGGTCGAAAAAGGCCAAGTATAACACCGCCAGAGCCAGATAGACCGGCATCGCTACACCACTGAGCTTGTCGGGGAGAAGGGGACCCACGAAATACAGAGCCGCCGCCAACAGTACACAACCGAACAGGTGTTCGGTCCACTGCAGCCAGTCGCCGGCCCGAGGCAGGCGGTCCAGAGAACCGGCGGCCATGGCCAGGACCACGTAGGGCAGGCCCAGCCCGAGCGCCAACAGAAAGAACAGACCCAGCCCAAGCCCCACGTCACCGCGGCTGCCTACAAACATCAGCAAACCGACCACCACCGGTCCCACGCAAGGTGCGGCCACCACGCCCATGGTCATGCCCATGAACAGGGAGCCGAAGACGCCACCGGCGGCCCGCCCCAGTCGTGAATTGACGACCTCGGGAACACGGATCTGGTAGAGGCCGAAACAGGACAGGGCAAGGGCCACCATCAAGGCGGCCACCCCCACCAACACCATAGGGTTGGCCAGGGCCTTGCCGAAGAAGGATCCCGACAGCGCCGCACTGACCCCAAGGGCAGAAAATGTCACCGCTATTCCCAGGCTGTAGGCCAGGGCCAGGACTAAACGGCGGCGGGGACTGCCCCCGGCCTGGCGGCCGAAATAGGCCACCGTCACCGAGATAAGAGGATACACGCAGGGGGTGAGATTCAGAGCCAGTCCGAAAAGCAGCATGCCCGGAATCACCACCCACAGACCGCCACCAACCATCCGCGCAATCGCCCCCGCCGAATCCTGGCCGGGTCCGGCTCGGGGCGGGGTGGTGGCGGCGGCCGACGCAAACTCCAGGTCCAGGGCAAGCCTCATGCTGGCCGGCCTCAGGCATAGCGTATCGCTACAAGCCTGGTAACTGAGCACCGCCAGCGGTCGTCCGGGACCGTCGCCTTTGCGGTCGTCGACCGGTGCATAGCGCAGTTGGGTACTGAGCAGGATTTTACCCTCGTAGAAGTTGAACTCACGGTTGCCGGCCACCTTGAGACGGCGGCTGACGGCACCGGGGTAAACTGTCTGGCCGGCGGTGAAACCGGGGGGCAGTTCGAAGTCCAAACGGGTGGGGATGAGAAACTCCGGCCCCGGCTGGCTGCTGTTGATGTGCCAACCCTCGGCGATCTCGATCTCGACGGTGACCGCGGCGGCATCGCCCCCGGCCACCGTAGCCGGTAGTACCCGAACGCGTGCAACCACGGGCTCATCGGCCGCACTGGTCGGCAGGGCGCCCACGAGCGTGACCGCAGCGAATACGGCCGCACCGGCAAGAACCGCCTTGGTCCAACGGCCAGGGATTAAAAACACAGCAGTTCGGACGCTAGCCGAGCCCGGTCGGATTTGCGAGTAGCCCGTTTGCCAGTGCCCCGGCCGACGGCTAAGCACCAGCGCGATGGATACACTCACAGCCAAAGCTCTGCTGGTCCTGGCCCTGCTCCTGCTGCCAGCCGTCGGCCAGACCCAAACCGTCGACCAGGCCCGAACCAACGGACCCATATTGGCCGTGGGCTACTCCCACAAGCAGGGCGGCCGCAACCTGGTCACCTACGCCATCGGCTGGCGTTTCTCCTTCCAACCCCCGGCCGCGGTCGAGCGGGCAACCGAACCCTACGGCCTCGACCTGTCCCTGGTGGTCGAACCCCTGTTGGGCTTTACCACCAAGGATACCGAAACCGTGGAGTTCTCGGTGGTTCCCATGGTCAGGGTCGAGGGCTTTAGAGACCGCAGCATTCGTCCCTTCGTGGAAGGCGGCGTGGGTCTGGCCTACTCGGACCTGCGTGGCTACAACCTCGGCTCGCGAATCCTGTTCAGCGACCAGATAGGCGGGGGCGTGACTTTTGGCGCCGCCGACCCCCACCGTTGGTCCCTCGGTTACCGTCTGCGCCACATATCGCACGCCGGCCTCTGGGCCGAGGCCAATTCGGGGCTCAACACCCACTACCTCGTAGTTACGTATCGATAGGTTCTACGGCCACAACCTCGACAACCTCAAGGCCATAGCCCCCGATGTTGGCAAAACGCGGCGGGGAGTTCGTGAGCAGGCGGATTTTGCGTACACCAAGGTCACGCAGAATCTGGGCACCGATACCGTAATCCTTGAAGTTGGCGAGCCGGGCCGCAGGGTTGGTGCTGGCCGGCGCATCAGTGTCCTCGGCCAGAATCTCGGCACCACGCCCACGGCGGCGCACGTAGAGAATCACACCCGCGCCTTCCTCGGCAATCATCCTCATGGCCGAGTGCAGCACCCCGCGCGTGTTTCTGTGGGTATAGGCAAACACGTCGCCGGGAAGATACTCGGCATGGGCACGAACGAGCACCGGACGGTCGGGGTCGATCTCGCCCTTTACCAACACCGTGTGCTCGCCTTCTTCGACGCTCGAATGGTAGATGTGAACTGTGAAATCGCCGCCGAATTTCGTCGGCAACCTCGCCGTGGCGACACAGCTGACGTGAGACTCGTTTTCAAGGCGGTGCTGGATAATATCGGCAACCGTTCCAATCTTGAGGCCGTGAAGGCCGGCGAACCTGACGATTTCCGGAAGACGGGCCATTGTCCCGTCCTCGTTCAAAATCTCGCAAATAACCCCGGCCGACTTCAACCCGGCCAAGCGGCAAAGGTCTACAGTCCCCTCGGTCTGTCCCGTCCTTACCAACACCCCGCCGTCGCGGGCGCGCAGGGGAAAAACGTGTCCGGGAACGACAAAATCCCTGGCGGCAGCATCGTCGCCAGCCGCCGTACGTATGGTTGTGGTGCGGTCCCTGGCCGACATGCCGGTGCCCTGGCAGGCCACCGCATCTATCGATACGGTAAACGCGGTCCCCAGGGGAGACGTATTCTCGGCCACCATCATGCGCAGGCCCAACGCCTTGAGGCGCTCTTCCGACATCGGCATGCAGATGAGACCGCGGGCATGCTTGAGCATGAAATTGATCTGGTCGACGGTGACTTTTTCCGCCGCCACCACCACGTCGCCCTCGTTCTCGCGATCCTCATCGTCCATGAGGATGACCATACGGCCCACCCTCAGTTCCTCGATGATCTCCTCTACGGGGGATATCGCAGTCTGGCTGGAGGGGAGGGTCCCCGGTGGCATCTGTGTAAACACGGTACTACTCGACGGTTACGCTCTTGGCCAGGTTGCGGGGTTGGTCGATATCGGTGCCGCGCTCTACGGCGATGTGGTAGGCCAACAGTTGCAGGGGAAGAGCGAGTAACACCGGCATGAGGCTGGTACTGGTCGTCGGCACCTCGATGATGGTCTCGGCTATGCTGGTGAGTTCGTCATCGGCCTTGTCGGTCAAGGCTATGATGCGTCCTCCCCTGGACTCCACCTCGCGCAGGTTGCTCAGTGTTTTGCTGTAAACCTCGTCACGGGGGATTAAGACCACCACCGGCATCTTGTCGTCTATAAGTGCTATGGGTCCGTGCTTCATTTCGCCGGCCGGATAACCTTCGGCGTGTATATAGGAGACCTCCTTGAGTTTGAGCGCTCCCTCCAGGGCAATCGGGTAGTTGATGCCGCGGCCAATATAGAGAACGTCAGACGAGGACGCGTAACGCCGTGCGGCCCTGGCTACATGGCTCTCACAAGACAGGGTTTGCTGCATCAAGCTGGGCATCTCCACCAGCGCCTGTATGCACTCGGATTCCAGCCTTTCGTTGATGCCTCCGAAGCGGCGGCCGAGAAACAAGCCGACAAGGTAAAGAGCGGTCAGTTGAGTGGTGAAAGCCTTGGTGCTGGCCACGCTGATTTCCGGACCGGCATGAGTATAGATAACCGCATCCGACTTACGGGCGATAGAAGAGTCGACAACGTTACAGATCGAAACCACCAGGGCGCCCTTGTCCTGGGCCTGCTGCAGGGGAGCCAGAGTATCGGCCGTTTCCCCCGACTGAGAAACCGCGATGATAAGGGTCTCATCGTCTACCAGCGGGTCGCGGTAGCGGAACTCGCTGCCGTAGTCGACCTCTGTGGGTATGCGGGCGAAACGTTCTAGTATGAACTTGCCGACCAGAGCGGCGTGCCAGGCAGTTCCACAGGCGACAATCGTGGCCCTCTTGATGCGGTCGAGCCTGTCGCCCAGAGCCTCCAGTTCGGGGAGCAGCACATCACCCGTGTCCTGTGCAATCCGGCCCCGCATAGTATCGATAACGGCCTGCGGTTGTTCGTGGATTTCCTTTATGAGGAAGTGTTTGTAGCCGCCCTTTTGAGCGGTGATAGGGTCCCATGTGATGCGTTTGGGTTTCCTTGAAACCTGCTGGCCTGCGAACGTTGAAATCCTTATCCCACTCCGGTCGATGTCGGCTATTTCCCCGTCTTCGAGAAAGAGTACGTCGCGGGTGTATTCCAGAACCGCCGGGATGTCGGAAGCGACAAAATTTTCTCCATCGCCCACCCCTATGACTACCGGTGTCGCATTCTTGGCCGCCACCAGGCGTCCGGGCTCACGGCTCGACATGGAGACCAGTGCAAAAGAACCCTCCAGATATACGATAGCGGCCGTGGTAGCCTCAAAAATATCGCGGCCGTTGGTCATCTCACGGTCAATCAAGTGGGAAATCACCTCGGTATCGGTCTCCGAGGCTATCTCTCTGCCCTCGGCGACCAACTGCTCACGCAGGGCAACGTAATTTTCTATGATGCCATTGTGGATAATCACCACATCGCCGGAACGGTGGGGGTGGGCGTTCTGTTCGGATGGGCGGCCGTGGGTTGCCCAACGGGTATGGCCTATACCGATGGTTCCGCCGATCGGGTTCTCGGCAAGCACCGCCTGGAGGTTGTCGAGTTTGCCGACGGCACGACGCACGTCGATGTCGTCATCGCACACCGTGGCCACGCCGGCCGAATCGTAGCCACGGTACTCAAGTTTTCTCAGTCCCGACAGCAGGACACCGGCGGCATGACGATGGCCCACGTAACCAACGATACCGCACATAGCCTACTTTTTCTTTCCCTTGGCGTCGGTGCCGCCGGCCCGTTGGCGGAAACGGCGGGCCCAACCCGGACGTACCCGCTGCCGCTTATCGTTAAAGACCAGGGCATCGGCTTCCACATCCGAAGTCACCGTGGAACCGGCGGCCACATAGCTGCCACGGCCAAGGCGAACTGGGGCGACAAGCTGGGTGTCACTGCCAATCTGCACACCGTCTTCGATGACCGTGCGGTGCTTGGCAAAACCATCGTAGTTGCACGTTATGGTGCCGGCACCGACGTTTACACCACGGCCAACACTGGCATCCCCTATATAAGCGAGGTGGTTAGCCTTGGAACCCCGTCCGATTGTGGAATTTTTAATTTCGACAAAATTGCCGACATGGACCTCGTCTCCGAGGTCGGCCTCGGGCCGCAGATGGCTGTACGGACCTACCCTCGCGTTGCGGCCGATGCGGGCACCATCGGCCACCACTCCCCAACGCACGTGGCTGCCGGAGCCCACACTGGTATCGGCCAGATAGGCGTTGCCGTCTATGACCACCCCGCGGCCGATTTTCGTGGCCCCCCGGGTCCTCAGACCCGGCCCTACCCTGGCGTCGCGTCCTATTGTGGTATCGGCCGACAGATATACTGAAGAAGGGTCGAGAAAGGTCACTCCCTTTTCCATCCACCCCAGAATCAAACGCTCCTGCATCAACGCTTCGGCACGGGCAAGTCCCAGACGTGAGTCCACACCCAGGGCCTCGCATTCATCCTCTACAACCACCGACCCGGCCTTGCCTCGGTGCGAGGCCGCGGCCATGACATCGGTGAGATAATACTCTCCCTGGACGTTGTCGCGGTCCAGGGAGGCGAGGGACCGGAATAGAAAAGTCGAATCGAAACAATAAATGCCGGTATTGACCTCATCGATCTCCCGTTGCGTGCGGCTGGCGTCGCGGTGCTCGACGATCCTTATGCCCCCTTCATCGTCGCGTACTATGCGACCGTAGCCGTCCGGGTTTTCCGCAAATGTTGTCAGTACGGTTGCCAGGGCCCCACGCCGGCGGTGGCCGGAAACAAGCATACGCAAAGTAGAGGTGGTTATCAGCGGAGCATCGCCCACCAGCACCAGCAAGTCGCCACGAAACCTGCCAAGCGCCGACCTGGCCTGCGCTACGGCATGGCCGGTACCGAGTTGTTCCGACTGCAATGCACAGATGGTCCCATGCTCGGCAGCCAGGGCGCCGACCTGGTCGGCCTGGTAACCCACCACCGTCACACAACGCTCGGTGGACAGGCGGCCTACGGCCGACAGAACGTGGGAGAGCAGGGGACGCCCGGCAATCTCGTGCAAAACCTTGGCACGCTGCGAGCGCATGCGCTTGCCGAGGCCAGCGGCCAGGACGACAACAGCCAACCGGTGGCCGCCCTTACCCGTGTCAGTCTTCGCCCTGGCGTTTTTCCTGCCGGCCTTCTTGCTCATCTTCATCCGCGATCATGAACGGGTTTGCAGGTGGCGTCCATCGTATCAGCCCGCCGGTGTCCTGGGCCATGACTATGGAGCCGTCGGGAAGCCGCGTAATACCCTCCAGCATGATACCGGGGACCTTGACCGTTCGACGATAGCCAAGCCCGGCATCGAGAATGTATACCGAGCGCCACAACGATGACAGGACCAGGAAGACGTTGGTTTCCTCATCCCAGAACAGTCCCGACAGTGGTCCAGACCCGGTTTTTGCGACCCCAACGATTTCGGCAATCTCAAAGCGCTCTTTGGAACTGCGTATGGGGACCGAAATTTCCAGCAGCAGAGGCGGGTCGTTCTGATTGACGACGAAAAAGCGTCCGCCCTCGGCGTGGTCGGCCTCGGGCTTGAAGGTGAGCCCCTCTATGCCGTCGCCACCCCGCTCAAGAAAATTTGCGTTGCCGGCATAGCTGCGGTCGATAGTAAAACGACGCAGGATCTTGAAATCATCCGGACGTATTTCAAAAATCGTCTCGTGTCCTTCGCGAACAGTGTAGATGAGTCCGCTGACGGGATCACAGGTCACGGCTTCGAGATCACCGCCTATATTTTTCGATTTCAGCAAGTCCCCGGAAATCGAGACCTCGGCTATATGCCCCTCGTCGCCTACCACAAAGAGGGTGTTGCGGATGGGGTGGTAGACGACCCCTGAGGGTTCGGGTATTTGCGCCAGTTCCCACTCCTCGACCTCGGCAACGGCGGTTGCCGCAAAGCAAGGTCCAAACTGCAATAGAATGGCAAACCCGAGGGCGATCCCCCACCTTCTCGTCCCCCCCGATTGCCGTCCGGGCTTGTGAGGTGATAGGTTCGGCCCATGGCCTCGGTGGTGCTGATTCTCAGCAGCGTACGCTTGCACAGGGCAGTGATAAAGGAAGCCATCGCAACGGCCAAGTCCTCCGCCCAGGAACTCGTAATCCTCTCGGTTCTCGACCGTGCCATCCCCCGCAGAGTAGCCGAACAGTTCGCCGATTCCGGCCAGATCGGGACACGACCGTCGGAAGGGTTTCTCGACTCGCTTTACAAAAGGCATGAGCAACTGGCCCTCGACCAGGCCCAGGATATCCTCAGTGAAGCGCAGCGCCAAGGGGTCACGGTCAGCTCGGAAGTACGGCGTGGGGACTACGCACAGCAAACGGCCGAGGCTCTCAGCACGCAGAGACCCGCAGTCGTAGTGATGGAAAAAAGACGCCGCTCCCTTTTGCGCTTTGCCACCGAAGACGCATTTATAGACAAACTCAAGGCCGAAGTCGGGTTTCGCCTTATTGAGGTCTGACCCCTAAGCCGATATCACCCGCCGCAACACGTCGGACATAGCCCGACGGGCAGCCTCTACAAACTCTTCATCCGACGACTGCGGGTCGTACAGAATTCCGTGGTCCGACTCCCCCCCGCCGCCCTCGCCAATGGCCACGATATCCTTGCCCTCGGCCTGCGGCCATTCGAGCAGGTAGTCGGCCTGCTCGGGGTCTCCCACCAGAATCAGGTCGACCGACTCGAGCAATTCGGGGCTCTCTTCAAGGTCTGTACAGGTTCTGCCGCCGGCGTCACCGGCCCCCGGGCCCAGTCCGGCACCCACAACGCTGAGCCGCTGGCCCCAACCGTGCTCCTCGATACAGCTGCGCAACAGGGACTCAAGCGTCAGGCTGCGCTGGGGGCTCTGCGTCCCCACTACCGCCACACAACGCCGGCCCCCGCTCTGGCTATCCGCACCCACCCCTATGTTGTAGCTGACAGCACCAGGTCGCGCACCTTTGGCGTACCGGTGGCCACAGCACTTTGCGGGTGTCTGGCAATGGGCGTATAGCCGAGCCTGTGGCAGCGGGCGCTAAAAGAGCAAAGCCGGAAGTTGAGAAGAACCGGACCATTTTAGTCCTGCCCCTTGCCTCTCCCATAGGCCGGCTGCACCTGGCAGCCACCTCGCGCGGTCTGGTGAGGGTGGAGTTACCTGGCAAGGGAGCCACCACACACCTTGACGTGTGGTTGGCTTTGCACTTTCCCGATTGCGAACACCGCCAGGGTATCAGCCCTCTGCTGAAACAGGCCGCCGGCGAGTTTGAGGAGTATTTCTCTTCCCGGCGGCGTCGCTTTTCCGTCCCCCTTCATCTGATGGGCACGGCTTTCCAAACCGCCGTGTGGAGAGAAGTAGCGACAATCCCCTATGGAGAGACCAGGAGTTACATGGACATCGCCCGCCGTATTCAACGCGAACGGGCCATGCGCGCGGTTGGCGCCGCCCAGGCCGCCAACCCTCTGCCCATCATCGTTCCCTGCCACAGGGTGATCGGCTCGGACGGCCGGCTAACCGGCTACGCGGGCGGGATCGGCATAAAGCGCTGGCTGCTTGAGCACGAGGCCGCCCAAGGGACGGGCAAAAGCTCGGGACGCCGCCCCCCTTCGGCCTGAAACCCCAGGCCTCGACAGCACCTATCTCCGCTGGCTCAGCAGGCCTCGAACAAGGCCGCCATGCCCTGGCCGCCGCCTATACACATGGTCACAATACCGTAGCGTTGCTTGCGACGGCCGAGTTCTCGCAAAAGATGTCCGACCATGCGCGAGCCGGTCATCCCGTAGGGATGGCCAATGGCGATGGAACCACCGTTGGGGTTTACCTGTTCGTCGCTGATACCGAGTTTGCGCATGCAGTAGAGGGCCTGAGAAGCGAAGGCCTCGTTGAGTTCGACTATGTCGATGTCCTCAATTTTCAGCCCGTGCCTCGCCAGCAACTTGGGAATGGCAAACACCGGGCCTATGCCCATTTCCTCGGGTTTGCAGCCAGCCACCGCAAAACCACGGAATACGCCCATCGGCTCAATACCAAGCTGGCCCGCACGTGCGCTCGACATCAGCACGGTGGCCGAGGCCCCATCGCTCATCTGACTGGCGTTGCCCGCGGTCACCGTACCACCGTCGGGCCTGAACACCGGGGCCAGCGAGGCCAACCCTTCCAGGGTTGTATCGGGGCGGTTGCACTCATCACTGTCAACAACGTGATCAACTATAGAGGTCTCGCCTGTAGCGCGGTCCTTTTTGGCCCACTTGACCTCCATCGGCACGATCTCATCGGCGAGGTAGCCGCTGTCAACGGCGGCTGCGTAGCGTTGCTGGCTGCGCAACCCGAACTCGTCCTGGTCCTGGCGCGAAATACCGTAACGCTCGGCCACAACCTCGGCCGTCTCGCCCATGCCCATGTAGACGCCGGGCCATTTCTTTTGCAGGCTATCGTTGATCATGCCGTTCACATTCATCTGCCCCTGCCCCATGGTGATGGACTCGGTGCCGCCACCTATGGCGGCCTGGGCTCCCTCGGCGATAATCTGGTGGGCCGCCATGGCGATGGCCTGAAGGCCGGAAGAACAGAAACGGTTGACGGTGGTCGCCGCTACGGTCTCGGGAAGGCCCGCGCCAAGGGCGGCCACACGCGCCACGTTCATACCCTGGGGGCCTTCGGGAAATCCGCAGCCTATCACCACGTCTTCCACCTCCGACCGCTCAAGCGCGGGGACGCGCTTCAAGGCCTCGTCTATGACCAGGCTACAGGTGTCGTCGGGACGTGTGTTGTTAAACCCGCCACGATAGGACTTGGCCAATCCGGTACGAACGCTGGATACTACGACTGCTTCTTTCACTGTTTTGCTCTCCCTCCAGGCAACTTGATTAGAGTCCGGACATATACGCAACAAAAACGTTTAAAAAACGTAAAGGGGGTAGAACACGTTCGCGGCCAGCCCGGCCACCAACAGTCCCCCGCTCAGACGGTTCAAACGAAAAGCCCAGGCGACATACCAGAGCGGCCACAGGGGGTAGCCGGCCGGGGCAACCTCAGGTTTGGGTTGGCGCAAGGTTTCAAGCGTGCTGCGCAAGCGGGGCAGGGAAAAGAAAACCACCAAGGTCCACACCCCGAACACCCCGGCACCGACCAGCAATGCAACGGCGGCATAGAAGCCAATCATGAGGATCCGGGTGGCTGCAATGGCACGGTCGTGGCCGAGGAGGACCGGCAGGGTGTGGATCTCCTTGTCGCGGTCGGCCTCAAGTTTGTCTATGTGTTTGCCAAACAGCACCGAGCTGACCAGCATTGCGTAGGGCAGGCTGGCCGCTACCACCCAGGCCTGCATCTGGCCGGTAGCAACCAGGTAAGTGCCACCTATCATCAAAGGCCCCCACACCACCGCCACCCCCGGCTCCCCGAAGCCATGGTGTTTGAGCCGCAGAGGCGGCGCCACGTAGAAGACACTGATCGCGAGGCCGGCAAGGGCAAAGGCCACCACGCCCGCACCGCGCAGGGACGTGAGATAGACGAGAATGGCCAGGTTGACTGCGTTAAAAACGGCAATGGCCGCCAACAGACCTTTGCGCGATATCAGGCCGGATAGAATCGGGTGCGGGGCGTATAGAGTCCTGGTATAGCCGGGGCTGTCGACCCCGGCCTCGAGGTCGAAGTAGTCGTTGATCATGTTGTTGGCTGCATGCGCGACCAGCAGCCCGGCCAGGGCCAGAGCAAAGCTTGCCCAGTCCACGTCGACGTCGGGTTGGCCGGCCGCCAGCAGACCGCCTATGAGCCCGGAAATAAGGGTCATGGGGAACACGCTGGCGCGAGTGATGAGCAACCAACGGGAAACGCCGTCCATCTGACGGCCGGCCGACAGGTTCTGGGTGGCAATAATTTCGCGCCAGTTGGCAAGAAGTCTCGGCATGGGACCGCAGACTTTCAGACTGGCCGGACCGTATCAAGGTGGTTGCGGACAAGCCGGCGCAATCGGGGTCGAAACTAGAAGGCGGTGTCGTTATAAGGATAGAGGTGGAACTTCCCCCCCCCCTTGGACGGGCCAGACGAGACCCCATCGTCTTGCTCGTAACCGGACGCACCGCGGTGTCGCGCATTGGCGGCATGACCGCCGTGGGCCGTCATGTTGCCACAGCCATCAAGCTGGGGCTGGAACCCATGGTGCTGTTCCCGCCTTCCATGCGGGCCCTGGGTGCCGAGATTGCCGGCGAACTCGACGGCCGGGCCCGCTCTATGCCCGCCGATACTCTCGGTGACCAGGCCGGCGGCAACGACGACCTGGTCCTCGTCGTGGCCGCCGACTGGTACATATCGCCGCGGGCCACCATGGAGTTCGTCGAAGAAACCGACGGCCGGGCCGTGGCCCGCTTCAAGGAACGCAACCGCGAGGTGGCTCCCCTGGCCAGACTCCCGGTCAAACAACTACGCCGCCTCATAGACGACCTGGCCGACAACGCCTCGGGCGAGATTATCAACCGGGCGTGTGGACGGGAAGCCGCTGTTTTCACGTTGGATGTAAGCCAACGCCACCGCCTGAGCGACAACGTCGCGGTCGAACGCGCCGAAACAAAACTCTTCGGCCGTACGCATACAAACGCGGCCGGACCCGAACTTGGTTTTGTACAAAAACGCATCTCGATTCCGATAACGCGCCGCCTTGCCGGCACCCGCGTGGTTCCCATGCACGTATGCGCGGCAAAGGTCGCCCTGGGCCTGGCCTCGGCCTGGGTGTTGGCCGGCGGCGGCTATATGGCCGGACTGGTCGGCGCCGTGGCGTTCTTCTTTTCCCAGGTGCTCGACGGCGTGGCCTCTCAGTTGGCCCGTGCCACCCTTCGCGACAGTTCACAAGGAGAAAAAGCCGACTTTGCCAGTGACATCATTCTACACCTGGCTTTGCTCTGGGCTCTGGCCACGGCTACCGGCACGACCCTGGCGGCCGCGGTAGCCGCCGTGGGCCTGCTCGTCAGCGCCTGGCTGGCCCACAGCAGGGTACTGGCGAGGCTGTGGGCGTTGCGCGCCGCCGGGCGTCTCTACCAGGTGGCCCCCGACCCCCCGGCCTCACGCTTTGCCAACCGTGAGGGCACCGCCTACGGGCTCTTGCTGGCTGCTCTGGTAGCCAGATTCGACCTGTTCCTGTTGGCGGCAGCCCTGGTAAACCACATGGTCTACGCCGCCGCCTGGCTGCTGACAGAGAGAGGACGCAGATGGCAGGCTTAGACGTACAGGCGGCGGTAACGGCCAATGCACTGGAGCGGCGTTACGGTAGTGTGTTTGCGCTGTCCGGCCTCAGTTTAGAAATACCCCGCGGACAAACGGCCGCCATCTTCGGCTCCAACGGCGCCGGTAAAACCACCCTTCTTAAAATTCTGGCCGGCCTGTGTACGCCCAGCAGTGGCAGCGTTAAAATTTTCGGGCAACGTCTGCCCGCCAGTGCCGCTCTCAGACGCCGCATCGGCATGCTCGCCCACGAGTGTTGGCTCTACGCCGACCTCAGCGCACGTGAGAACCTCGACTACTACGCCGATCTTTACGGTCTCGGCAACGGCAGCAACGGGCGTGTAAGCTCGATGCTATCCAGGGTAGGACTGGAGCAAGTATCGCAAAGGCCCGTACGCACCTACTCCCGCGGCATGCTGCAACGGCTATCGTTGGCCCGTGCGGTCTTGCATCGCCCCGAGCTACTACTGCTCGATGAGCCCTTTACCGGACTCGACCCGGACGGCGCCGCTTCGCTTACCGCCATGCTTGGCGAGCTCAAAGATGAGGGCACCACCATGGTATTGGCCAGCCACGATTTCACCCGTGCCCTGGCCGTATCCGACCTCGCTTTCGTCCTGCACCGTGGGCGCGTGGCCTGGAGCTCCGGGCCGAGCCTGCCCACGGCCGACGAGATGACTTCGATTTATTCCGAGGCGGTAAAAAACGGCATCCGCCCAGGTCTGTTGTAGATATGCTGGCCCTTATTCGAAAAGACCTCCTGCTTGAAATCCGCAGCAAGGAGACCGTGTTCTCGCTTTTTGTACTCGGGGTACTGATCCTGTTGGTCTTTAACTTCGCCCTGGACATTACCGCCGAAAACATGGGGCGTCTTGCACCCGGCCTGCTGTGGGCCGCCATCGTTTTGTCGGCCATGCTGGGGGTCAGCCGTACGTTCCTCATCGAACGTGAAAACGGTTGCATGTCGGCCCTGCTCGCCTCACCGCTGGACCGTAGTTCCCTGTTTGTGGCCAAGCTATGCGTCAACCTGCTCTTCTTACTGACCTTCGAAGCCATGTTGCTGCCGGTTTTCATGCTCATGTTCGGACTGGACCCCTGGCAAAACATCCCTGCGCTGGCCGTCGTACTATTTGCCGGCTCGGTTGGACTGGCGGCCACCGGCACCCTGTTTGCGCTGGCAGCCCTGGGGACGAGAGCGCGAGAACTCATGCTTCCCCTGCTCGTGCTGCCCCTGGAAATCCCCCTCGTCATAGCGGCCGTCAAAGCCACCGCCCTGGTGTTGGCCGGGCAACCGCTTGGCTTACTGGGGGCCTGGGGGAATATACTGGTAGCCTTCGACGTACTCTTCCTGGTCCTGGGTTGGCTGGCTTTTGAGTTTGTCGCCACCGATTAGGGAAACGGTTGCCATGATCGAACGCATAGAAAAAATTATTTTGAAGGTCTGCCCACCGATACTTCTCGTCCTCCTGCTTGTCACCCTGTGGGCGATTTTCTGGTGGGTGCCCACGGACAAGGGGTTGGGGCTCAGCCAGAGAATTTTTTACTACCATATGCCGGCGGCCACCACTTGTTTCCTGGCTTTTGCCGTGGCCGGACTGTCGAGCATCGCTTTCCTGAAAAGCAACCGTTCTATCTGGGACCACGCCGCCCACGCCGGCGTAGGGGTGGGCATGATATTCGCCACCATGGTCCTGGTCACTGGTTCCATCTGGGCTCGTACGGCCTGGGGTACCTGGTGGACCTGGGATACCCGTCTGACCACCTTCCTCGTGCTGTGGCTCCTGTTTGCCACCTATCTCCTGCTCCGCGCCATGGGCCGCGGCAACGACATGACCCCGCGCTTTGCAGCCGTCCTGGCCATAGTCGGAGCTGCCAACGTGCCATTGGTCAT
The DNA here is from genome assembly GCA_046583365.1 of Deltaproteobacteria bacterium. Lineage (GTDB taxonomy): Bacteria > Desulfobacterota > Binatia > UBA1149 > CAYXZP01 > JAYGCL01. The sequence continues at coordinate 65,276 of JAYGCL010000079.1, read as the reverse complement.
GCTGGCAACCAGGCTGTGGCGTACCATCCACCCACAGGTTGTACGCAATCGGGAAGGAGGCATCGACGATCCAGCTATGATAACCACCCTTATTCTATGCCTTGTCGCTTTTTCACTCCTCTTCGCGTGGCTCTGGGCCCTGCGCGTAAAAATGCTGAGGCTGGAAGAACGTACTCAGATTCTGGCCGCCGGCAGTGTGGGCGGGGCGGGAGGTAACTGGTGAGTCCCCTGGCTTATGTGGGTGCCGCTTATGCGGTGGTGTGGACGCTTATCTTTTTTTACGCCTGGCGTCTGACCTCGTCGTCGGCAAAACTTGAGCACCGCATCGAGCAACTCGAACGTGACGCCGCCGGCCACGACTGAAAGTCCTACCCCACTACCTTTGCCCGTACGTATCGGCCGCTTCGCCTCGGTGGCGTACATGGTCGTCGCCATATATGTCGGGTACAAGGGACTGCAGGCCTGGGGAGCGCTGCTGGGTGCAAGCTCGCGCAAAGACTACTGGGACCGCCAGCACCACCGTAGCGCCCGGCTGATAAGAAATACGGCCGTAAGGCTGGAGGGTCTGCTCATAAAAGCCTGCCAATTTGCCGGCAGCCGTGCCGACATACTCCCGGCCGACTACGTAGAGATTCTCTCCGAACTCCACGACCGTGTCCCGCCACGCCCCTTTTCAACCATTGGACCGTGGATCGAAGACCAACTCGGCCGTAGTCTCGACAGCTGCTTTGCCTACATCGACCCCCACCCTATCGCGGCCGCTTCCCTGGCCCAGGTACACCGGGCCCGCCTCGACGATGGCCGCGAAGTGGCCGTAAAGGTCCAGTACCCCAACATCGAAAAGATCATCGCCACCGACCTGGCCAATTTTTCTTTCTTCATCAACCTGTTGGCCAAGCTCGAAAAAAGATTCGACCTGAGGCTTTTTCTCAAGGAGATAGTCGAACTCATCCCTCTCGAATTGGATTTTACCAACGAGGCGGCCAACGCCAGACGCTTCATCGCCAATTTTGCCGACGACCCGAGCGTGGTCTTCCCCACCCCGTTTGAAGAGCTGAGCTGCCGCACGGTTCTCACCATGACCTATCTGGACGGCATCAAGATAACCGATGTAAAGGCTTTAGAAGACGCAGGCATCGACAAACGCGAGATAGCCTCGCTGCTGACTCGCGCCTATGTCCGACAGATTCTCGAACATGGCTTCTTCCACGGCGACCCCCACCCCGGCAACCTCCTGGTTCTGCCCGGACCCGTACTGGCCATTGTCGACCTGGGCCTGGCCAAGGAATTCTCGGCCCAACTCAGGAACGCCGTCATAACTCTGGCCGCGGCCATAGCCAGGGGTGACAACGCCGCGGTGGCCTCGGCTTTTCGCGCCCTGGGCTTTCGTACCCGCAGCGGCAAAGACGAAACCCTGGTCCTCATCGGCGACGTTTTCCTGGGCCAGGCATTCACCACCGGCCGTGCCTACGCCAACCTGGCCATGGTCGAGCGCATCGGCGACGAAGTCTTTACCGCCCTGCGCAAGGACCCGCTGGTTGAGGCTTCCGCCGACCTGTTGTTGGTGCTGCGGGTCATGGGTCTGCTGAGTGGAATCGGCAAACAGCTGGACTCCGACGTCGACCCCATGGCCGTGTTGCTGCCCTACCTCATCGGTGGTGCCACCGGCTAGACGGCCGGGCCGGCCAGCTTGGCCACATACTTGCCGAACAAATCGTTTTCAATGTTCACGGGGTTTCCGTCGGTGAGCAGCCCAAGGGTAGTCACGGAGGCGGTATGCGCTATGACGGCCACATCAAAACCGCTGCGGCTACAGTTAAAACAGGTAAGGCTTATTCCATCGACGGCCACCGAGCCCTTTTCCACCATCAAGCGCATAAGGTCAGCCGCTACTTCGAACGAGTAGACCGACGATTCCCCTTCGGACTTTATTGCCCTCAGACTACCCGTACCGTCCACGTGTCCGGAGACCAGGTGGCCGTCCAGACGGTCGCTCATGCGTATGGAACGTTCGAGATTTACCCGGCTGCCGGCCTTGAGAAGACCCAGGGTGGTACACCTCAGAGATTCGGCCGACACGTCGACGTCGAAAGTGCCGCTCTTACTTGCAACGGCCACCGCCGTCATGCAGGCCCCGTTTACGGCAATGCTGTCGCCCAAGCCGATCTCGCCGACTTCAAGCGCCGTCTTTATGGTAAGCCGCGAACCAGACTGCAAGGGCTCCACCGCGGCCACCGAGCCCAGGTCTTCGATGATTCCGCTGAACACTCAGGTCTCTTCGCCGAGCACACTGCGAATCCAACGGCTCACCCAGCCTTCGTCGGCGCGCTCGTTGACCGCTTCGAGTTCTCCCTTGTCCAACCATATTCCCCCGCAGGCCGCACACTCGTCGATGGCAACCCCCAGGTAGACCTTCTCATCCAGGGCCTTGCCACAACGCGGACACAGCCCAAGGTGGGGCTCCTCGGTGACGCCCTCCTTTATGGCCTTCAACTTTGCCCGGTCCTGTTCGGCAAAATAACGGTCTTCTTCGACGCGTTCCTTGTCGCGTAGCTTGTCTCCAAAACGGTCCTTGTCCGTCATCCCCGGTTCTCCTTTGCTCTGGTCTTTGCCAACTTCGACTTTGCCCATTCAAGCGCCCTGCTGGCCTTGCTGCTTTCCGGCGCCATCAAGGCCAGGCCGGCCACCACAAACATCCAGCCCTGCAAGATGGGTATAAACCCACCGATTATCCCTGCAATGATGAGCAGCGTCCCGCCTATGAGGCGAAACCAGCGAAGAGCCTTGCGTCTCACAGTAGCAGTCCCTCAGTTCTCCTCGCCAAGGTCAGTAGTTACAACGCCCGCCGTCATGCCACCGTCGACGGGAAGGGCCACACCGGTTACGAAGGACGCCTCCTCGCTGGCCAGAAAACCTACCACTCTGGCTATTTCCTCTGCCTCCCCGAGCCTTCCCATGGGGTGAGCCTTGCGACCTATCTTTTCGAGATAATCCTCATCGCCGATCTCGGCTATCGTGGCCTCGGCCATCGGGGTGCGTATTATCCCCGGGCACACGGCGTTTACACGAATACCCAAGGCTGCGTACTCAACCGCCGCGTTCTTGGTCATCAGCACCACCGCGCCCTTGGCGGCATTGTAGGAAGACATCATGGCAAAGCCCATGAGTCCGGCCACCGAGGCCGTATTTACGATGGACCCACGCACCGGACCGGGATTTTCCAGCATCGCGCGGACGGCCGACTGCAAGCCGTAGTAGACACCGTTCAGGTTCACATCGATCACACGGCGGTGGTCTTCGGGATCCGTGGCCGCCAGCGGCCCGTGCAACTCAATACCGGCGTTGTTGAAGTACACGTCAAGACGGCCGTGCAAGGCGACCGTCTCGGTGACCAGAGCATCGACCGCGGCGGGGTCGGTCACATCGGTTTCCACAAACGTCGCCCCCAACTCAGTGGCCAGGGGGCGGCCGTCCTGTATGTCGGCAAGGACCACTCGGGCACCGTTGGCGCAGAAATGCCTGGCCGTCGCGGCCCCGATGCCGGAAGCTCCGCCGGTGATAATGGTTACTCTGTCGGTAAGTTCACACATAAGCCTGCTCGTAACCGCCGCGGCCAGCTTAGGCAACCCCGGCCCCGGTCAGTCGCGGAAATGATAGACCAGCGAGCCCACCGTGTAGTAGACGGGAAAGAACAGCGATATGAGCCCCAGCCGCGGTGAGGGATCGGGTAGGCGGGCAATCAGAACGACGGCCACCGCGCCCCAGACCAGGCCCAGGATTATGGTGGGGGCGCGCATGGTCTCCATGCGGCTGGGGTAGAGCCAGCGTATGGGCACAAATACCAGCACCACAAGAACGAGGATGGTGGCCAGGTTAAACGCCGGCGAGGTTTCAAGCACAACGAAGTAGAATGCTACAATGTTCCAATAGGATGGGAAACCACGGAAGTATGGTTCGATGGTGCCCTTGGCCTCGGTCTGCGCAAAGCCATAGGCACTGGCAACAAGCACCAACAGCGCAGCGGGCTGGGCGAACTCGGGCAGGATGCCCGGCTGCATGAGAACCGCCACCGGGACCACCACGAAGTTCAAGTAATCGACCAGGCAATCGAGCAGTGCGCCATCAACCCCGGGCACGACCCGTTTTACGTCGAGCCAGCGTGCAAGGGCTCCGTCGCTGGCATCGATACACACGGTTATGGCCAACAGTATGAAGGTACGACGAAAGTCGCCGGCAAAGGCCGCGACCAGAGCCAACATTCCCAGCGGAGCCCCGAGCGCCGTATACAGATGCACCCCCCAAGCTAAAACGGTTCTGACCTTGCCGGTCTCTGTGGTCACGGGTTGGGTATAACGCTAAGACTCGGCCTCGGCAACGACCAAGCGTGCAATTTCTGCCGGCCTCTCCATGACAACAAAGTGGCTGCCATCCACCGTCACCAGGCGCGACCCGGGGATAGTGGCAACCGTCCGGGCCGCCCTTTGGGCAGGAAAGGCGTCACTGTCGCGGCCACGCACAATCAGTGTGGGCACGGCAACCCCGGCCAGGCGGGCAAACCCGTCCAGACCGCCGGCATTGGCATAGACCTGGGCTTCGATCCGGCCCGGGCATAGCAGTTCGACCTCACCGTCTGGCCTTTCAAAACTGCCGTAGTCCACGTAGACGGCCAACGCCTCGGCACCCCAACTGTCGTAGGGAGGGCGGCTGCCAAAGGATGCGGAAAGTTCTTCGCGTGAAGCCCACACCATGCGGCGCGTACGCGCACGCTCTGCCAGGGGATTGGACTGCCCACCGGCCGCCCCCATCTCTTCAGGGTCGAACAGAATAGGATCTATGAGGAGCAGGCGACTGAAACAGCCGGGCTGGTCGGCAGCCAGGCAGGCCACCGTAGTAGCCCCGGCCGAGTGTCCCACCCCCAGCAGGCCGGCGAGCCCCTCGGCCTCCATGAGCGCTCCAAGGTCCCGGACAAAGGTATTCCAATCGTAACCACTATCGGGCTTGGAACTCAGTCCATGACCCCTTTGGTCGTAGGTGAGAATGCGGCCGCCAAAACCACCACTGCGGAGCTCGGCTATGACCGGCTCCCACACGGCACCCAAAAAACCGGTGGCGTGGGAAAACAGTACCCCGCGGCCGGCCCCGCCCCAGTCGGTCAGATTAAGGACAACGCCGTTTACCTCAACGCGCCGGCTTTCGGCCTCGGTGTATCGCAACTACGGTCTCTTCTCCGGGGGCGCGGGCCGGACTGCCCGCACCGACCATCGTCGCAGCCGACCGCAGTCCAAGCAAGCAGTCCTGGCCGACCTGGGACAGGTCCGGTCCGTGACAGTACGCCGCGTGCGCGATAGTTTGCCCGTCCATGGCAGCACCAACAGCACCCACGGTTTCCGTATACGGCAGTTCGGCCTGCAAGCCCGACAGCGACCTCTACCGGCAGGCCCTGCTGACCGGCCGCCTGTTGGGCGATGCCGGCGCCACCGTGGCCTGCGGTGGCTATGCCGGCGTCATGGAAGCGGTGAGCCGGGGGGCCAGCCACAGCGGCGGCCGCGTAATAGGCTACACCGTGGAAAATTTTCCGGGCAGAGAGGCCAACCCCTATTTGAGCGAAGAGGTTTGCTGCACCGATCTCTACCAGAGGCTGAAACATCTCATCCACAGCTCCGACGCCCTCTTGGCCCTCGGCGGCGGCATAGGCACACTGGTGGAGGTGGCGCTGGCCTGGAACGAACTCTACATGGGATTGATAGCGGCACGCCCCTTGATCGTAGTCGGGCAGGCCTGGAAGGATGCCATAGAGCAACTGAGTAATTTCATGGAAATAACCCCGGGCCACCGCCGCCTGGTTACCGTATGCGACAACCCCAACCAGGCGATCGAAACACTGAGGGAGACCGGACTGCTATCATGAATGGCCTCAATGAACTTTTCGGCTTCGACGGCAGAACCGCCGTTGTGACCGGGGCCTCGGCAGGCCTCGGCGTAGAGTTTGCCGAAGCCCTGGCCGCTGCCGGCGCCCGTGTGGCCCTTATGGCCAGGCGCCGTGAGCGTCTTGAGGAAGTGGCCGCCAAGCTGAGGTCCGAGTATGGGGCCGAGGTCCTTCCTGTAGCCGTTGACTTGAACAACGAAGAGGACAGGCGACGGGCCTTCAGGGAAGTGGAGGTCGGGCTTGGTCCTGTCTATGCATTGGTAAACAACGCCGGCACGGCACCCACGGGGGCGGCCGAGCGCCAATGGCCCAAAGACTGGCAGACATCGCTGGACCTTAACCTGAGCGCTCTGTTCCACTGCTGCCTGCTTGGCGCCGAGTCCATGCGGGGTGGCAAAGAAGGGCGTATTATCAACATCGCCTCGATCTTCGGCCACCTTGGAAGCTCTCTGTTCAGAATCGCCGCCTACGCCGCCGCCAAGGGCGGGGTGGAAAACCTGACCCGGCAGTTGGCCGTTGAGTGGGCCGGCGACGGCATAACCGTAAACGCCATCGCACCGGCCTGGTTTGCCTCCGAGATGACCGAGGCAAGCCTGGCCAAGGAAGGGATAAGGGAAAGCATGGGGCGGGCCTGCCCGATGGCAAGGATAGGCAAGGCGGGGGAGTTAAAGACGGCCTGTCTGTTCCTGGCCTCGCCATCTTCGTCCTACGTAACCGGTACGGTGGTTGCCGTCGATGGTGGCTATTCGGCCTGGTGACGGTTCCACACCGCAAACGAGCAGAGTGAGGCTACCCTTACGGTTCAGATAGCCGGCGGCCATGCCGGCCTCCTCGCCCTCCCCCCAGTACACGTCCACACGGCCGGGGCCCTTGATGGCGGCTCCGGAATCGTGGCTGAAAGCAAAGCGGGAGAAGCGCTCCCACACGACCCCTCCATCCCCATCGACGAGAGGCTTGTCGGAACTGATGTGGGCGACAACCCCGGGGGGAACAAAATTGGTGTCAACGGCCAGCGAACGCCCGGCCACCAACGGCACGCCCAAAGACCCAAGCGGACCCTGCCTGTCATCGAGCTCAACTTCTCGAAAGAAAATATAGCGCTGGTTTTTGAACATGATGTCATCGCGGCTTTCCGGGTGGGCAGCGAGGTAGTCACGAATGGCCGGCGCCGAACCCGCCCTTATAAGACCACTGCTGAGCATGTGGCGGCCTATGCTCGTATAGGCCATGCCGTTGCTGGCAGCGAAGTTTATCCTTACGGTTGTTCCATCCGCTAGATTCAAACGGCCGCTGCCCTGGATGTGAAGGAAGTACAAGGCCACGGGGTCGTCCACCCAGGCCAGTTCGAGACGCCGGCCGTCAAGGCGACGGCCCCCGTCTATGTCGCGGCGGCTTAGATAAGGCACCAGTTCGTTGCCGCTGAGCCAACCGTTTATGAGACGATTGTCGCCGGTGAAAAAACGTCGCAAACGCACGGACTTCAATTCCCCCGGCCGCCGGTAGATCGGGTAGCGGAAACGTTCGTCGCGGCTGCGACGGGCCTCGAGCACGGGCTCGTAGTAGGCGGTAAATCGCACCTGCGTGGCCGGGCTATAGGCCCTGCACTCGCGCGACAGGCGCGCATGCAGGAGGGCGGGGGCAGTGGTCTCTATGATGTCGAGAAAAGACAGGACACTGCGTTTTAACTGTCCTGAGCTGTAGCGGTCGTAGCCAAGAACGTAAGAGCGGTGTTCGGGGGCCCGCTCGAAGTAACGCAGGCTGGCCTCGGCGGCACGACGCAAGCTGTCAATGTCGAGATCGTCACCCCGTATGGGAATACTGGCAAGCTGGCGGTAGTGCGGGGTGGGAGGTCTGTAAAAGGCCACGCGCAGTCCGTGGCAACCCGCAACAACCGGAAGGCAAAACACCAGGACCGAGAGCAGTCCCGCCCGCATAAAGTGGGTTAAGTCCCCTGCACGCTCCACCACCGCTTACCGTCGACCCCACCGTCAAGGAATGAGGCGGTCATTGTGAGTCCGGCCTTGCCGGAGTCAACAACAACGGTGCGCAAGTGACCCGGCCTCGCCGCTCAGTGTGCCAACTCTTCGGTCAGAGCGCCGACCAGACGCTCTACGTTGCCGGCACGGCTGGATTCTCCCATCAGCCCCACCCGCCAGATCTTGCCGGCCAGGGGTCCCAGGCCGGGGCCTATCTCAATTCCATGCCTTGAGAGCAGGCGGGAACGGACGCCGGCCTCATCTATGCCCTCGGGAATGCGCAGGCTGTTGAGCATCCACAGACGGTGGCCCTGCTCGGCGGCCGCAACCAGGCCAAGGCCGGCGACTTTTTCGAGTAACAGCTCGTGGTTGCGTTTGTGGCGGGCAAAACGGTGGTCGAGACCCTCCTCTTCGACAAGGGCCAGTGCTTCGGCCAGGGCATAGATCATCGAGACCGGAGCCGTATGGTGGTAAACCCGCTGCTCGCTGAAGTAGCCGCCGATCAGGCCAAGGTCGAGGTACCAACTTCTCGGTTTGGACCTGCGCCCGGCGACCTTCTCCATGGCCCGCGGACTGAACGTCACCGGAGAAAGTCCAGGTGGACAGCTCAGGCACTTTTGAGTGCCACTGTAACAGGCGTCGATGCCCCAGCCGTCTACCTCCACCGGACAACCGCCCAGAGAGGTGACGGCATCGACCATAAAGAGAGCACCGGCATCGTGGGCCAGCCGGGCCAGACCCTCCAGGGGCTGCCAGGCCCCGGTCGAGGTTTCGGCATGGACCAGGGCCAGCAGGACCGGGCGGCGACAGGCCGACAACGCCTCGACGACTTTCTCTGTCTCTATGACCCGTCCCCACTCGGCTTCTATTTTTGTGACGCGGGCTCCAAGACGCTCTGCCACCTCGGCCATACGCGTGCCGAAAACCCCGTTGACACCAACCACGACCTCGTCACCCTCTTCGACCAGGTTGACAAAGCAGGCCTCCATACCGGCCGACCCGGTACCCGAAATCGGCAGGGTCATGGGATTGGTGGTTTTGAACAGTCCCCTGAGGGATTCCTGCACACCGTCGAGGATTTCCAGAAAGACGGGGTCGAGGTGGCCGACCAGAGGCTGGGCCATGGCCGCCAGTACTCGGGGGTGGACCATCGAGGGGCCAGGCCCCAGCAAAAGTCGTTCGGGGAGAGCGTTGCTTTTTTTGCCCACATCCATGGCGCGGGTGAATAAGGCCTGGAAACGGGAAAAACAACAATCTCCCACCCTACGCAGGGACACCTCGGGCCACCAGCTATGATACTTTGGGGCGTTGCCTCTCAGTGGAAGAATAAAACGCCGCCTCAAACACGTGGTCGGCAGCGAGGGATTTGTCACCGGCCAGGCCGCTCTTAAGGTCTACGAGTGCGACGGCTACACGCTCGAGCGGGCCCGCCCCGAACTGGTGCTGTTGCCGGACTCTACCCAACAGGTGAGCCGCGTACTCGCCATACTGGCCCAGGCCGACTTGCCCTTTGTCCCCCGCGGGGCCGGCACCGGAGTTTCGGGGGGCTGCCTGCCCCTGGAAATTCCGGTGATGATAGGCACCAGCCGCATGAAGCGGGTCCGCTCGATCGACGTCGAAAACCGCACGGTGGAAGTTGAAGCCGGAGTGGTAAACCTCGAAGTGAGCCGCCAGGTCTCTGCCCACGGACTCTATTATGCCCCCGACCCTTCCAGCCAGTCGGCCTGCACGATAGGCGGCAACATTGCAGAAAACTCGGGGGGGCCCCATACCTTGAAATACGGGGTGACGGTAAACCATCTGCTGGCCATAGAAATGGTTCTGGCCAACGGCGAAGTTGTCAACCTCACCCGCCCCGCCGCCGCCGCTTCTGCCGGCGGGGCCACCGGGACGGGCTACGACCTGGCCGGTCTGGCCACGGGTTCGGAGGGTACCTTCGGCATCATAACGGCCGCCACCTTGAGGTTGCTGGTAAAACCCGAAGGGGTGTCCACCCTGCTGGCCGTTTTCCCCTCCGTCGTCGAAGCCAGCCGGGCTGTTTCTGCCATCATCGCGGCCGGTATCATTCCTGCGGCCCTGGAAATGATGGACGCCATGGTCATAGAGGCGGTCGAGGAGGCCTACCATTTTGGTTTCCCCCGCGAGGCCGGCGCGGTCCTGATCATCGAACTCGACGGTCTCAAAGCCGGTCTCGACGAGGCCGGCGACCGTATAATAGAAGCCTGCCACCGGGCCGGTGCCAGCCAGGTAAGACGAATGGCCGACGAGAAAGAAAGACAACTGCTGTGGAAGTCGCGCAAGCGGGCCTTCGGCGCGATGGGACGCCTAGCCCCGAGCTATTGTACTCAGGACGGGGTGGTACCCCGTTCACGCATGGCTGACATCGTCGAAAAAATTGCCCAGGTGGCCGATAAATACTCTTTGAAGATTGCAACCCTGGCCCACGCCGGGGATGGCAATATTCACCCCCTGGTTTTGTACGACGACAAGAACGATGAAGAGATAAAAAGAGTACTGGCGGCCGGAAGGGAAATCCTCGAGGCCTGTCTCGAACTTGGTGGCTCGGTAACCGGCGAGCACGGCATCGGCATTGAAAAGATCGACCTCATGCCGGCGGCATTCAGCAATGAGGCCATCGAGGCTATGGCCGATGTCAAAGAGGCCTTCAACCCCGACGGCCGTTGTAACCCCGGCAAGGTGTTCCCCGACAACCGTGTTTGTGTGGAAGTCACGCGCCCACGACCGCGGGGAGGGGGTTAGAGCATGGACCACGACATAGCGGCCGTAACCGCTTCGTTTGGTCCCGGCCAGGCCCGCAGCGGACGCAGCGAGGACTCTATAGACGGCATTACCCCCGGCCACGTGATCACGGCCCGCACTTTTGAAGACGTCCTTACCGTGGTGCAGGCGGCCCGGGAAAACCGCCTGGCCATTGTTACCACCGGCGGGGGCAGCCAGCTCGGTGCGGGTGCGATACCAGAAGCCTTCGACCTGCGTCTGCAAACCACCGGCATGGCCGATATCATCGAACAACGCAGCGAGGACCTGACGGTGACGGCAGGCGCCGGTGTCAACCTGGCCCGTCTCAACCGCAGCCTGGAACAGACCGGTCAGAGGGTGGCCCTGGACCCGGCCCACCCCGAACGTGCGACCCTGGGTGGCCTGGTGGCAACGGGCGCCAGTGGCGGTCTGGCCTACGGCTTTGGAGCCTGCCGCGACATGGTGTTGGGGTTGAGGGTGGTCGACGGGAGCGGCCGCTATTTTGCCTGCGGGGGCAAGGTTGTAAAAAACGTTTCCGGCTACGACCTGCCGCGGCTTTTTTGCGGTTCCCTGGGTACCCTCGCCGTCATAACCGAGGTCACCCTGCGCACCCACCCCCTGGCCCATACCCGGGCCACGGTGGTGTGTGAATTCCCCAGCGACAAAGAACTGGGAGAGGCCAGGCGGGCTGTTTTCGCCTCATCACTGCCCCTGGCCGCACTGGACTTTACCGTTACCCCCCAGCAAACGCCCTGGACCCTGCTGGCCTGCGTCGAAGGCACCCGCAGTGAGGTCGATTACCAGATCGAAGGCATCACTTCCCTGTGTCGCCGCCAGGTCTCTGTTTCCACCGAGCCCTGGCATTCTCCCGTCCACCCCATGGATGAGGAAACCCTGGCCGTAGAGGTCGCCTTGAAACCGGCCCAGGCCCTGGCCTTTGCTGCCAAAGTCCTTGACCATTTAAGCCACCACAGTCCGGGCGGCCTCAGGGTAAGCGGACATCTGGGCAGCGGTTTGCTGTGCATCTCGACAACCGACACCCAGGCCGCGGCCGACCTTGTCGACGGCCTGCGCCGGCTTGCCACCGGCTTTGCCACCGGCGCGGTGGTCCTAAGAGCCACGGCCGAGGTCAAGGAGGGGCTGCAGGTGTGGGACCAACGGCCCCAGGGTTTTGAACTTATGAAACGCATCAAGGAGCGTTTCGACCCCGACCGGGTGCTCTCGCCGGGAAGGTTTGTAGGGGGACTGTGAACCCGGCCATCGACAACCCGGCCGACATCGGCCTGCCCTGTGTCCACTGCGGACTCTGCCTCGACCACTGTCCCACATACAGACAGCTGGGCACCGAGGCCGACTCGCCACGGGGACGCATCTACCTGATGGAAGCGATCACCGCCGGCCAGTTGTCCCTCGATGATGAAGCGGCCGCCCACCTCGACGGCTGCCTCGGTTGCCTGGCCTGCGAGAGTGCCTGCCCTTCGGGAGTGGACTTCGGCCGGCGGATTGAAACTTTCCGCCCCCTCATAAGCGCTCCCCGGCACCGACCTCTTAAGGCTCTATGGAAGACCCTGGTGTTGGTGCTAACAACCAACCGCCCCCTCATGGCCGCGGCCCTGGCCACGGCCCGCGCTCTGGACCGCATGGGGCTGGGCCACCTGCGCCGCCGTCTGCCCGGGCTGTCGCTGATGCCCCGTAACGGCAACGACCTGGCCCCAACCCTGCCGGCCCGGCCTGTGGCTACGGCTGCCAAGCGCCCCCGTGTGGTTTTGCTTGAGGGCTGTGTGGCCCCCCTGCTGCGCCCCCAGACGAACCAGGCGGCCGTCGAGGTACTGCGCCGCAACGGCTTTGATGTCCTGGAAGTTCCCGCCCAGGGCTGCTGTGGGGCCCTGGCCCTTCACGGTGGCCGTAAAAAAGAAGCCCGAGCCCTGGCCCGCAAAAACATCGAGGTTCTGGGCGGTGCCGACTTCGTTGTCAGTACCAGCGCCGGCTGTGGGGCCATGCTCAAGGACTACGACCGCTTGTTTGCCGATGACCCTGACGATGGACTCTCGGCGGCAGCAGCGGCGCTGTCGGCCAGGACCCGTGACATTTGCGAACTGTTGTTCGAAGAAGGTTTCGAACGTCCCCGGCCCCTGGCCAACACCAACGGGCCGGTTCTCTACCACGACGCCTGTCACCTCGTACACGCCCAGGGGATAAGCCAGGCACCACGGGCCCTGGTCGAGGCCGCAACCGGGAGCGCGGTGGAAGATCTGGGCGACAACCAGATCTGTTGTGGCAGCGCGGGCAGTTATAACCTCGACCACCCGGCCATGGCCGAACGTCTGGGAGCCGACAAGGCCCGTCTTGCCGAAGGCAAGGATGCCGGCAGCGTGGCCGTGGCCAACCTCGGCTGTCTGCTGCAATTGGAAAGGGCCTTTGCCCTCCAGGGCCTTGCCATCGAGGTGACCCACCCCATAGAGTTGCTGGCCTCAGCCTACCGCGACGAAAGCGGCGGGGACGGCAAAGAGCGGCCCAGTCGAAACTCAACCGGCACCGTAAACTCGTAATGACCATCCCCGGCCGGCGGGGGTGGAAAGGGGGAAGCACGGCGGGCCAGGTCGAGGACGGCCTGGTCAAGAATAGGCGAGGACAGCCCCTCGAGCAGGCGGCTGCTGCGAAGGTTACCGCGGCCGTCTATGCTCACCTGCAACAGACCCCGGCCCTCTATACGGCGGCGCAGGGCAGCTGCGGGGTAGCGTTTGTAACGTTCCAACCAGGCTGCCAGCAGAGACTGGTAGCCGATGAGGGCCTCATCGCCGGAGCCGTGCTCGCGGACCGCCGCCATCGGGGCCACCGCCACCTGTGCCGCCGTAGTACGGGCGCGGCCCCGCTGCGGTTGGCTTTGCCCGAGGCTGGCAGGGTCAGGGTCGGGGTGGGGTGGTGCCGAATCGCGGGGGGAAAGTTCCCCTCTCAAAACGACCGGAGGGCTGGGCCGGTAGGCCGGCAGGTCGCTCGGGCCGGGGGTGAGAAAGGCAAAGGCCCCCACATGAACGGCTACAGCCAGGGCCAGGGAAAGGGCAAAGCTCGGCCGTGGGGGCGCCATGGGTTCAGTTGGCTGGACGGGTGGCCAGGGAAACCTCCCGGCCACCGGCCTGACGGACCATATCCATGACGGCAACCACCCTCTCAACACTGACATCGCGGTCGCTTAGAACGAGCACGCCAGGACCATTGCTGCCGAGGCGCGCGGCCAACTCTTTTTTGAAGGCCGGGGTCTCCAGAAGCCGACCGTCAATTCCAAATCCCCCCCCACGGCTGACCGAGACCACCAGGTCCGTCGGCCGGGTCGCCTCGGCAGTGGCCGAGGCGGGCAAGTCAAATTCGATGGCCTGGGTTTCCAGAAAGCTGCTGGTCAACATGAAAAAAATCAGCAATAGAAAAACAACGTCTATCAGGGGAGCCAGACTGAGCCGCGCAACCGGGGTGGCGCGGCGTTCAAACCGCATAGTCTTCACGTTCGGCCGCCGGCAGGGTCGCAAAAGCAGCCGAACTTGCAGGTTCGACCCCACAGGCAGCCATGAGTCTTACCGTTACATCTTTCATGGCGGCACGGACCCGCTCTATCTCACCCTCAAAGAAGTGAAAGGCGGCCAGAGAGGGAATAGCAATGGCCAGGCCGAAAGCCGTCGTCAGCAGGGCCTCCCAGATGCCGCCGGCGAGCAGGCCGGGGTCAACACGGGAGCCGGCCGCCTCTATGGCCATGAAGGCCCGGATCATGCCGAACACGGTACCCAGCAATCCCACCAACGGGCTCAGGTGGGCAACCGTGGCCAGGGGACGCAGCCAGGTTTCCATCTCTCGCAGTTCGGCCTCGCCCCGACGCTCAACTTCGGCGTCTCCCCCCGCCAGGGCCTGGCCGTCGGTGGCGTAGTGTTCCACCAGTGCCTCCATCACCCGGGCAACCGGGTTGGGACTGGCGGCCATGAGGGTCCGGGCCCCGTCAATGTCGCCGCCGGCCAGAGCTGCAAGCGCCTGGTCGCCAAAGGCCAGATTTCTCACTCTCAGGCGGACGAAATGACGGGTCTTGGTAATGATGATGGCCAGGGCCAGCACCGACAGCAGCAGTAAAACGAGGCCCAGAGGGCCTGACTGGTCGAAAAATTCCGTCACTCCCACAGGCGGCTATAAACTCCGTGCCACGGCTCCAATGCAAGCCGGACAGGGGGCTGGAAGGAGGGGAGGGAGGAGCCTTATTGACTCAGTAACCGAAATTGATAATCATAATCAAAATCAACTAAGACTGGAACTACCCACGGAGAACCTTACGCATGAACGCTTACAACAAAGCCCTGGCCCTGGCCCTGCTCGTGGCCTTGCTGGCCGGGCCGGCGGCGGCCAGCGGCGCCGGCAAAATCGACGAGCTTGAACGCCGCATCGACGTGTTGGCCGGAGAGTTGGCAACCCTCAAAGAAGCCCAGGTCCTGCCGGAAACCAGGGAACTCAAGAGCGCCTACGGGATGGGTCCGGCCGCATCCAAGGTCTACTCAAAAGAGCGGGGCCTCTCGATAGGCGGCTACGGCGAGTTCAACTACGCCAACTACGAGGATGCCGGCGAAGACGACATAACCGACTTCTACCGTTTTGTCCTGTACTTCGGTTACAAATTTAACGACTGGATCATCATGAACAGCGAAATCGAATTCGAGCACGCCACCGACGACAACGGCACGGTGTCGGTGGAATTCGCCTACCTGGATTTTATGTTTAACGAAGCCGTAAACGCCCGCGCCGGCCTTATGCTGGTTCCGGTCGGTTTCATCAACGAGATGCACGAACCGCCTTTCTACCACGGCAATATGAGGCCGACGGTGGAGAGACAGTTAATCCCGTCCACCTGGCAGGCCAACGGTGTGGGGCTGTTCGGCCAACCCTTTGCCGGCCTCAGCTACCGCTCCTACCTGGTGACAAGCCTGCTGGGCAGCGAGTTCAGCGAGAGCAACCTCCGTAGCGGACGGCAGAAAGGCTCCAAGGAAAAGTCCAACGACTGGTCCTGGGTAACCCGCATCGACTACACCCCGGTCCCCGGTCTGAGCCTTGGCGGCTCGGCCTACCTGGGCGACCAGGGCCAGGACGTAGCCCTGACGGATGCCGACAATGGCAGCGCCCTGGGCAGCCCGGATGCAAAGATGGAAATGTTTGAAGGCCACATCCAGTGGAAGTCCAAAGGCCTGGAGCTCAGAGCCCTGGGCATATCGGTAGACCTGGACGACGCCGACATTTTGAGCCGGGCCAAATACAAAGACGACACCGGCAAGTCGGTGGCCGAGAAGATGACCGGTTGGTACCTGGAGGCGGCCTACGACGTCATGCCCCTGCTGGCCGCCGACAGCGGCCAGTACCTGGCCCCCTGGGTCCGCTATTCCACGCTGGACAGCCAGGCCACTGTACCCACCGGCTACACGGCCAACAAGGACAAAGACCGCTCTGTGGTCGAAGTGGGCCTGACCTACAAGCCGATTCCCAATGTAGTCGTGAAACTCGACTACCGTGACTGGAGCGACAAAAGCGGCGCCGACCCCTCCGACGAGGTCCGTCTGGGAGCCGGCTACATCTTCTAGGCCACTGGACTGGGATGCCAGCATTCCTGAAACCTTGCCTCACTCTGGTTGTTGCCTGCGGCCTGGCCTGCCCGGGCCAAGCCGCGGCAACGGTTTTCTACTCACTTGATGAGGTGCCGGCCCTGGCCTTTCCCGAGGCCACCCGTACCGAGACGACAACGCTGTTTCTTAGTCCCGACCAGCACCAACGAATCGAGGCCGCGGCCAGAACCAGACTCGATTCGGACCTGATAAAAGTCTACAGCGGCTACAAACAAGACGAACCCCTCGGCTATGCCTTGCTCGACACCCACATCGTACGCACCCTCCCCGAGGCTTTCCTGACCGTCCTCTCCCCGGACGGGCGGGTACGTGCCGTGTACGTCCTTGCCTTCTACGAGCCGTTGGAATACTTGCCGAGCGCGCGTTGGTTGGAGCAACTCAAGGGCAAGCGCCTGGGCAGTGGCCTGCGTATAGGCCGCGACCTGGCCGCCGTAACCGGCTCGACGTTGAGTTCGCGGGCCGTGGTCTCCGCCGTGGGCCGCGCGCTGGCGGTTTATGAAGAAGTCATCGCCGCCTCCCCAACCGACAACGATTAGGCCGTTATAGTCATGCGTTTCGTAGTAACCGGAGAGTGGACCAAAAACCGTCTACTCAAAATGATCGTGTGGTGTTTCCTGGCCTACACGGTGGTGTTGTGGCTGACCAACATCGGTCTTTACTTTTCAAAGATGAGCCTCAACCCGGCTTCGGTAATCGACTATTACCTCGGCAACGAAGAACTCTACCTGCAGCCCCGCAGCTTTGTCGGGCTGCTGGAAATGCTCCACTTCCACAGTTTTGCCATGGGCATCCTGCTGCTTACGCTCACCCACCTGACCCTGTTTGTACCGATTTCCATGCGTATCAAGGCCTGGGGTATCGCCCTTGCCTTCGGCGCCGGCATGGGCGGCGAGTTGGCCGGCTGGGGCGTACGCTTTGTGCATCCGGGGTTTGCCTGGATGAAAATCTCCATGTTCCTGCTCCTGCAGGGCGTGATTGCCATCCTGGTAATACTGGTGGCCCGGGCCCTGCTCTTCGAACTGCCAAGCGCTTACGGCCCGTCCAACAGTAACGGCGAGAACGGGGACTGAGAGTTGACGCGAGCGCTGCCGGCGCTGGTATTTCTTCTGTTTGTCCTGGCGGCCCCGGCCACAGCCGCCGGCGCTGCCTCGGCAAAGGCGGCGGCGGCCGTCATGGGCACCGTCTTGCAAGTCGAAGTGGTGGCCGCCACCGGCGAGGAAGCCGACCGTCTGGCCCAGGCTTGTATTGCAATCGCCCGGCACTGGGACGACGTGCTTACCACCTGGCGGCCCGAAGGGGAGCTGGAACGGCTCAACCTCAAGGCCGGCAGTGGAGCCGTAGCCATAAGCCCGGACCTGGCCTGGGCCCTGGCGACAATGAAAGACCTGGCCCAAGCCACCAAGGCCACCTTTGACCCGGCCCTGGGGCCAGCCGTGGATTTATGGCGGCAACACAAAACTCCAACCGCCGCCGACCTGCACACGCTCGAACGCGCGGCCTTGCGCGGAGCCTTGAGTCTGCAAACCGCCCTTACCCTCGAAGGCGCAAAGGGAGCCCGTCCCACAGCCTCCCTCCTGCCCGGGGTCCGTCTGGACGCCGGTGGCATAGGCAAAGGCCTGGCCCTGGACAAGATCGTGGATTTTTTAAAATCCAAAGGCGCACGCGGGGCCTTTGCCGACTTCGGCGGTTCCAGCCACATGGCCCTCGGGCGGACCAGAGGGGACAAAGCCTGGCGGGTGGCCCTCGGCGGCATCCAACCGGGGCAACTCCTGGGTGCAGTCGAACTGCACGACGCGGCCCTTTCAACCTCAAAGGCCTTGGGACCGGCAGCCGAGGTTGGGCCCATCATTGACCCTTTCAATTTAAGCCCGGTTCTTCCCCCCCGCCTTGCCACCGCAATGGCCCCACGGGCCGCGGTGGCCGAGGCCTGGTCCACGGCCCTGGTGATCACGGGCCGCAAGGGGCTGGCCGTGGCCCAGGCGGCAGGCGTTGAGGCGATAGTCTACGACCGTGACGGCATCGCCCCCAGCGCGAAATTTCGACTGCTCGAAATCAATCAACACCGCGACGGCCACTGAGAGCGGCGGTCGGCGGCTTGCACTGACCGGCGGCCGACGCAAGACAGAAGCCTATGGGCAAGCCTTCCGACAAAATCGACGACCCCAGAACCGGCCCCTTACTGGCCAAGCTCATACAGACCTGCCTCAACCTAGCCGACGACGGCATCGCGGTGGCCGACCTCAAACTCATCGAGTCGGCCATGGACGAGATCCGCCGGGGCCTGGCCTGCTTTCGTCCCTACGCCTCGGTGCGCAAGGTAACGACCTTCGGTTCGGCCCGTACTCGCCCCGACACGCCGATCTATGACCTGGCCCGCGACTTTTCCCGGCGCATCGCCGATGCCGGCTTCATGGTTATCACCGGAGCCGGGCCCGGCATCATGGAGGCCTGCCAACAGGGAGCCGGGCGCAAGCGCAGCTTCGGGGTCAATATAAAACTGCCCTTTGAGAACGTGGCCAACCCGGTGATCCGCGGAGACCGCAAGCTGGTGGACTTTAAATACTTCTTCACCCGCAAACTGTTCTTCTTAAAAGAGTCCTCGGCCGTGGTACTTCTGCCCGGCGGTTTCGGCACCCACGATGAAGGCTTTGAAACGCTGACCCTGGTGCAAACCGGCAAGGCCCAACTGATGCCCATAATCCTTCTCGACATCCCCGGCGGAGACTACTGGCAGGGCTGGGACGACTACGTGCGTCGCCACCTCCTCGGCCGGGGCCTTATCAGTCCCACCGACCTCAACCTTTACTCCATTACCGACAACGTCGACACAGCCGTGCAACACATCACCGACTTCTACCGCTGCTACCACTCTTCCCGCGTGATCCGCCGCCGCCTGGTCCTGCGTACCACGCAAAAGTTGGGGGAGACCGCGTTGGCGAGCCTGTCCGAAGAGTTCTCGGACATCCTCGGCGGACAACCGATACGACAGCGAGGGGTTTTCAAGGAAGAGTTCGACGAGCCGGCCCTCGACGGACTCACCCGCCTGACGACGCACTTCGACATGGAAAGCTACGGCCGCCTTCGCACCCTCATCGACCGTCTCAACCAGCTGGCCCCGGCGGCCGGCTGAGTCAGGCCATCAGACCTTCGGTCACCCTGGCCATCAACGCCTCAAGGGCCGAGAAGGGTCGCACCATAACGGTGAACTCAGTTATCAAACCTTCGCTGGACAGACGTATAAGGTCGAGGCCCTGAAGTTCCAACTTACCGACCCGGGCACTGAAGATCAGGGCCGTTGTACCTTCAGCGGAGGTCAGTTCATCGGTGTACTCGAAGTCCTCGAAGGTCTGCAGCAGTACCGAAAGGAGCGCTTGGATGACCTCTCTCCCTTCCAACGGTTTCCAATGGGCCGGGCTGAACAGACGGGCCTCTGCCGCAAACGCAGTCATCATCCGGTCGAGGTCTCTTGCCTCGACACCACAGCGAAATTCCTTTGCTCCGTTCATCATACTCCTTCTATGGCCGCCCGTAGTAGACAAAGAACGGGAACCCGAAAACGCCATCGGCCTCGGCCTGCCGGTTACACCGTTGCAACTCCTCATCGTAGCGACTGCCGGCCGCTATAGCCGTGCAAAACTCATCGCTATCGAGGTCGCATTGAGAGGTCAGCGGCTGTCTATGGTGATACCACACGGCTCCAACTCCCGTTCCAACAAGCGGGTATTGGCAAGAAAGGAATAGGGGCTATTGTAAGCGAAATAATACGTTACTGTCTTCATGTTTGCCGTCCTCCAAACACGTTTTCCGGCCTAGGCGCAATCGATACTCGCAAGCAGGGGTTCCAGCTCCTCAAGGGTGTTGATCCTGAACTCGGCGGCGGCCACAGCAGCGCCGATGCCGACAAAGACCATGCCGGCGGCAGCGGCCGACAGGCGGTCGCTTTCCTGGTCGCCCACGTAGACCGCCCGGCCGGGGTCCACCCCCAGCCGACGGCTGCATTCGAGCAGCATGTCGGGGGCGGGCTTTGGATGTTTGACGTCGGCCACACCGACGACAAGGTCGAACAGGCCCTCAAGCCCGAAATGTTCTATCACGCCGCCAAGCGTGCGGCTGCGGTTGCTGGCCATGGCCGTTTGGTAGCGGCCCCTGAGACCCTCAATCACCTGGCGCAGGTCGCTGCGTGGTTTCATGAGGGAGAAGAACGGACCGTAATCGGTCGCCCGCGCCGTGGCACGAATGGTGGCCAGAGACTCGGGATCGTCACCGTAGTAACGCTGAAACAGCTGGGCCGAGGCCAGGGCACTGGCGTCTGGTCTGGCGGTCTCCGGCAAGGGGGGCTGGCCGGCCCGCTTCATGATCTCATCATAGAAGGCCCAATTGGCACCGTCGGAATCAAACAGCACTCCGTCGCAGTCAAAAACGACCAGTTCAAACCCCACGCCCTTCGCCCGTCAGTCTGCGACGCGGCTCAGGGCCACGGCCCCCTGCAGGCGTTTGGCCCATAGTCCACGTTCGTCTTGTCTTTGCTGTTCGTCGATTGAGGGTTCAAAACAACGCTCAAGCTGCCAGGCTCCCCCCGAACAATCGCCCTGCCACAATCCGGTAGCGGCCGCGGCCATGGCGGCCACGCCCAAAGCGGCACCATTGGTCTCACGCCCGCGCTCAACGGCAATGCCGAGCAGGTCGGCCTGGCGTTGCATGAGAAAGTCATTGGCGCTGGCGCCCCCATCGACACGCAATACGGCCGGACCCGCGTTCTCCGACCACAGACTCTCGGCCGCATCGCTTACACGGTTGGCGATTCCCTCCAACACCGCCCTTACGACCTCGGCCTTGCCCGAGGCCCGCGTCAGGCCGGCCAGCATAGCCCGGGCGGATGGGTCCATTATCGGGGTGCCGACCCCTTGCAGTGCCGGCACCGCCCACACTCCTCCGGCATCGTTGATGCTCTGGGCCAGCGCGGAGGTTTCGGCGGCATGCTGGATCAAGCCGAGTCCGTCTCGCAACCACTGAACGGCGGCTCCGGCCGTAACCACCGTGCCCTCGGTGCAATAGGTGGGGCGGCCGTCAAAGCTCCAGGCCACCAATGGGTAGGTGCCCGGACCGGCCGCGGTCATTGAAAACCCGGTATTGGAATCAACCATCGCGGCGGTACCGTAGGAACACTTGGTCTGGCCCACCTCGGTGCAACCCAGGCCAAAAAGCGAAGCCTGCTGGTCACCGCACATAGAGGCCAGCGGCACCTCGGCCCCGAAAACGTCGGCGGCCGTGGTGGCAAAAACCGTATTCGACTCGACCAGTTCGGGCATCCAGGACCGCTGCAGGCCCAAGGCCTGCATTACAGTCTCGTCCCAACCCCTCTCAACATGGGCGTACAAGCCGGTGGTGCTGGCGTTGGCGTGGTCACAGGCGTGGACGCCGCCGCTTAAACACGCGGCCAACCAGCTATTGGGCGTGCCAAGGCGGAGATGGCCCGCCTTGGCAGCCGTGGCAGCGGCCGGGCAATTGGCCAGGATCCATTCGGCCTTGGAGGCGGCCTGCATCGGAATGATGTAAAAACCCTCGGCCATCAACTGCGTGCAACGGTTTTGCGTGCGCAGGTCCTGCCAGGCGATCAGAGGAGAGAGCGGGCTCAGGGAAACTCCGTCCCAGGCCACGACGGAAGAGCGCTGGTTGGCAATGCCTATGGCCCCAAGGTCGGAGGGAACAAGGCCGGCCTCGGACACGGCCGCAAGGGCCACCTCCAGCGTTGCCGACCACACCAGGCCGGCATCCTGCTCCACCCAGCCGGGCTGTGGGAAATCCACCTTCAGTTCCCGGTAGGCCCGGCCCACGACCCCCCCGGTCTCATCAAAGACCAACGCCCGCACCCCCGTGGTGCCGGCATCTATTCCCATCACGTGTGTGCCCACGGCCGCTTCAGTCCATGTCCATTAAGACCCCGGGGTTCATAATGCCCGAGGGGTCCAGGGTGCGCTTGAGTGCGCGCAGGACTTCATGGGCCGGGCCAAGTTCCCGGCGCAACCAGTCCTTGCGCACCCTGCCTATACCGTGGTGGTGGGCTATGGTACCGCCCGCTTCAAGGGTCGCCTCCATGGTGGCCTCCCAGACCCGGTCGTAAAGCGCGGTGGCATCATCGGCCTCCGAGCGGGTACCGACAAAAGTAAAATAGATATTGGCACCGTCTCCGTAGCAGTGGGAGAGGTGGCCTGACATGACCATCACCCCTTCTATGGCGGCACCGCGGGCAATGGCTGTTTCGAAAAGGCCGGCAAGACGGTCCCAGCCGACTGCAACTTCGATCGTGTCTACCACCAGGCCCCGGTCTATAAGTTCGTCAAAAGAAGGAACCTCGTTGCGGTGCTCCAGCCAACTCTCCACCGGGCCACTGCCGCGGCTGCGCCCGCCGGCCTTTTCCACAATCTCGCCGACCGTACGCACCTCGGACTCCACCAAAGCCGCCGGTCCCTCGCTGATTATGAGCAAAGCGGGCTGTCCCTCAGCCCCTTCCATGGAAAAGTGACGGCCGGCCTCGGTAGCATCATAGAGTCGCATGGCCGCAGGCCGCCAGCCGGCCCTCATCACCAGGCGCATGGCTTCGATACCGGCAGCAACCGAATCAAGCGTGTAGCAACAACCCGCCGACTCCTCGGCCAACTCGTGTACGCGGAAGGTGAGTTCGGTGAAAATGCCGAGGGTCCCCTCGCTGCCCATGAATAGTTCCTTGAGGTCGGGGCCGGTCGAGGAACGCGGCGCCGCAGGCATGCGCACTACTTTGCCGCCGGCCAACACCACTTCACAACCTACCATCATGTCTTCGATATTTCCGTAACGGGTCGAGAATTGCCCCGAGGCCCGCGTGGCACACCAACCGCCCACGCTGGAAACCCCTATGGACTGGGGGAAGTGGCCCATACTGAGACCACGGCTGTTCAGTTCGCGTTCAAAGTCGGCACCGCACATACCCGGCTGTACCCTTACGTTGAGAGTCTCTTCGTTTATATCCACCATGGCGGCCATATTGCGCATGTCGATGACTACGGTATCGGCCCCGGCCAGGATACCTCCGCATACCCCCGAGCCCAGCCCGTAGGGCACTACCGCCGTTTGTGAAGCCTCGGCCCACTCGAGCAGTGCCGAGACGTCGGCCGTGGTAGAAGGCCTTACCACCGCGCGGGCAATCGCGGCGCTGCGGCCGGCACGCCGTTGCAGGAGAGAGCGCATCCAACTGTCGTGGCTCAACTCGGCGCGGACGGCTTCTTCGGTCACCAGTTCGAGGCTGTCGTTGCGGCTTACCAGTTTTTCCAGGCTTTCAAGACTATCGCCCATATATACTCACCCGCACTCGCCGGTATTCTTCACAGTGGCCAGTTCACCGATGGCGCGTTGGCTGACCGTATCCGCTTCGGCCTGGACGCGCCCGTCCGACCAGCCACACAGGCGGCCCACGCAGGCGGCCACCGCAACGGCCGCCGCAGCCGCCCTGCCACCATCGAACATGGCAACAGACGAGCGGCGCCGCAACAGGTCGTCGAGGGTGATCACCATCTCGCTTTCTACGGCGTGCTCGACTTCGGCCAGGGTCAGTTCGCTGAGACCCCCGACCGGCCCGCCCGCGGCCGGCGCGCTTGCGATGCGCTCGACAATGCCCAGTGCCTCGGTCCCGTAGGTCGACCACAGGCGGTCGGCCAGGACCTCGTCGGCCAGAGCAGGGGCCTTGAGGCGGGCCGCCTGTTGTTCGGCCAGGGAACCACCGACCAACGGTATCGTCGCCGAATCGATATCAACATCCGGGCTGCGGTGCAGCAGCTCAAAAACTTTTTCCATCACCCTCACCGCCATGCATCGGTAAGTTGTCAGCTTCCCCCCGGCCACCGAAACAACCGGCCCGGGACCGCAGACGATCTCATCGCGCCGGGATATCTCGTGGGGGGGCCGACCGTCCTGCCGTAGCAGGGGCCTCACGCCTGACCAGGTCCCAACCACGTCGGCAACCGAAGGGGCATCTTCAAAGGCCAGCGAAACCGAATCGAGCAGGTAGGCGGTATCCTCGGTTGATACCCCGGGCTCTTCGGGGGCCCCGTCGTAGGCCGTGTCAGTGGTGCCTATATAGGTGTAGGGGGGCCGCGGGATCGCAAAAGTAGAACGACCGTCGCCGGCCCGAAGAATGACCATGTGGCCAAGGGGCAGGCGCTGGTGGGGTACAACCAGGTGGATACCCCGGGTGAGTTGTACCATACCCTTAGCCGCCGCCTGTCGGCCGTCATCGAGCAGGGCCCTTACCCGGTCGAACCATGGGCCGGCGGCATTGACCAGGACCCGGCAACGTATCACCAGGCGGCCTCCCCCGCTGCGGTCCTCTACCGTCACCCTGAATCCGCTGCTGTCCTCCTCGACCCCGACCACCTCGGCATAATTGGCCACCACCGCACCGGCAACGGCGGCCGAGCGGGCCGTTTCCAAGGTCAGACGGGCATCACTGGTAATGTACTCTGTCATTGCCACCGAACCTGCCAGGCGGCCTTTTTTAAGGAGGGGTTCGGCCTGACAGGTCTCGGCAGCATCCAGGCTACGGTAACTCTCACCCGAGCCGGCCGGGGCAAGTTTTACAAAAGTCCACAAGCCGGCGCCCAGACGCATGCGCCCGGCTTTCGACCCGGCCGGGATAAGTACCGGCACGGGCTTGGCCAGATGCGGGGCAATACGCCGGAGCACGGAACGCTCACGGGCCGCCTCACGCACCAGACCCACCTCACCCTGGGCCAGGTAGCGCAGGCCCCCATGGATGAGCTTGGACGAACGGCTGCTGGTGCCCCCGCCAATATCCCCCTTGTCCAGAAGAACAATGGCCAATCCCCTCAAGGCCGCTTCACGGGCTACCCCGGCCCCGGTGATGCCGGCACCGACCACAAGCAGGTCGGCCACCCCCTCGGCCGCCCTTTCCAACCCCCCCCTGCGGCTGCTTGCGGAAAAACCACCCATCCCCCGTGGCCCTAATACCACCCTCGGGCTGTGTCAATAAAGCTTGGAAAATCAAGTGTTTGGACTGTCCAGACCGGAAGGTGGAGAAAAAATGGGGAGGAAACCAAAAAACTGTTGACAGCGTCCGGAGCATACGGGTAAGTAGATAGTTGTACTAGCTACTTACCATGGCGTCCGATACCAACAACGCCCGCAAAGGGCTTTATAAGATTTCCGACCTTGCCCGGGAGACCGGCGTATCGGCGGCCACCATAAAATTCTACATGCGCGAGGACCTGCTGCCCGCGCCCACGCTTAAAACCGGCCGCAACATGGCCTACTACGACCGCTCCTTCGTCGACCGCATCCGCATAATCAAGGAACTGCAGCGAAAGCGCTTTCTCCCTCTCGACATCATAAAAACAATCCTGGACCGAGACGAAAACGTCGTCTCGCAAGGAGAAATTAATACGCTGATGGGGTTGGAGGGGAATCTTTACGAAGAGATTCACTACTCTCCCGGCCACAAACCGGTCAGCCGCCAGCAGGCCATCGCGCGCTACCAGGTCACGGATGAGAACCTCGATTACTGCATTGAACTCGACGTCCTGACCCCCGTCATACGCAACGGGGTTGAGTACTTTGAAGGCGACGACGTACTGATACTTGAGACCTTCAGGTTGCTGCAGGAAGCAAACCTCGGTTCTGATGTTGTACCCCCCCACAGTGCAATGCCGATGTACGTCAGATCGATCAAGATGATGGCCAAAGAGGAACTCAAGATCTTTACCAGGGCCGTCACCGGCAAATTCGACCCGGCCGAAGTGGCCGAGATGGCCCAGGCCGGGATCAAACTCGTCGAACAACTCATAGTTCTTCTCAGACGCAAACTTATTCTGCAGGCCATCGGGGAACTCAGAGATGAGTCCGAACACGAAGCAACCGGAACCCATGATTGACGGTCAAACTCTAATAAGGGAAACAAAATGAGCGAAGCAGCACCAGCAACCGACACTGGCCCGGAACGCAAATCTCGCACCGTGTGCGTCGAAGATCCGGCCATCACCATGGTGGAACCGGACACGATGACCCCTTCGCAGTTCTTTGACCGGCAGGTGGGAGAGTCGACCCTAGTGCCGGAGAAACGGCTCATGCTGGCCGTTCTCGAAGACGCCATTGCCTCATTCCAGAAAAATTTTCTGCAGTCTGAAGACAGCCGCAACGGGGACGGACCCGACGTGGAAGCGTGGCTCGACTCGAACGACATGAGCTGGCCGTTTTCGTTTGCCAGTATTTGCCAGGCCCTCAACATGGAGCCCGAATACCTGCGCCGGGGGCTCAGCCAGTGGCGCATCCGCACCCAGGACCAGGGTCTGTCCGGCCAAGTTTACCGTTTCCCCTTCCGCCGCGTCAACGGACGCCGCCACAGCATCAACGCCAAACGCGAGAGACGAAAAGTACTCCGAGCGAGCTGAAGCGTACCGCCTGGCCCCGTGGCTATCTGTCTTTGGGCAGACCGAGTACGCGCTGGGCTATGATACCACGCTGAATTTCCGAGCTTCCTGCCGCAATCGTGCGGCCACGTGAGTACAGATACATATGCGGCCAGTGCCCCTGCATAGGAGCATGGGGGTCGCCGGCGGCGAGCTGGGAGTAGGGGCCGGCCACCGACATAGCCACTTCCAACATGCGCTGGAACATCTCACTCCAGAACAGTTTATCCATGGAACCCTCGGGACCGGGGGGCGAGCCCTTGAGTTGTTTGGTCAGGTGACGGAGCGAGGTAAGCCTCAGCGCTTCGCTTTCCGTGTAGGCCCAGGCCAGGCGTTGGCGTAAAAGCGGGTCACTGGCGGCGGTCTTGCCCCCAGGGGCAAACTCGCGGGCGAAGTGCAACAGGTCTTCCAACGCCACTCGCGACTGGAGCTGGCGTTGAAAGGTCAAGGTGGCGCGCTCGTACATGAGCATGGCCAAGGCCATCGACCACCCCTGGTTTTCCTCCCCGACTAAATTACGGCGGGGAACCGACACCCCATCGAAAAAAACCTCGTTGAACTCGCTGTCGCCGTTCATCTGTCTGAGCGGTTTTGTCTGCACGCCCTGGCTGCGCATGTCTACAATCAACATGCTGAGGCCCTGGTGCTTGGCCGCCTGCGTATCCGTACGCACGAGCAGAAGGCAGAAGTCGGCGTACTGGGCGAAACTCGTCCACACCTTTTGTCCGCTCACCCTGTAAGTGTCGCCATCGGCCACTGCACGAGTAGACACCGAGGCCAGGTCGCTGCCGGCCCCCGGCTCACTGAAACCCTGGCACCAGATTTCTTCGGCCGTAAGAATCTTTTTGAGGTAACGCTCCTTGTGCGCCCGGCTACCGTGTTCGATTAAAAGGGGGCCGACCATGCTCAGGGCCAGGAGGTTTACCAACTGGGGTGAAGCGGCACGGGCCAGCTCTTCCTGAAAAATAATCTGTTCGATGAGGCCGGTCCCACGGCCGCCGTACTCGACAGGCCAGTGTACCCCGCACCAGCCCCCCTCGTGGAGTTCTCTTTGCCAACGCCGGCCGTTGCTGACGAACTCGTCGAGATCTGTGGAAGCACCTTGCGGAATGGCCCGGGCCTGCCGGCGCGCGTCAAGCCAGCCTCGCAACTCGGCCCGAAAGGCCTCCTGTTCGGGGGTATAGGAAAAATCCATAAGCCGGTTACCGATTTTTAACAGCTTGCACCGTCCGGCGCCATGCCCTTGCAACCAACCCCACATAAGGCTCTAATAGGGCCGCACAATGAGCGACCCCGACGAACCTCCATCGCCGAACCGGCCGGAGGACTATTTTCCCAGTACGGTGACTTTTAAGTGAGCAGTGGTGCGGCGCTTGCGCTGGTCCTCGTGCTGGTCGCAGTAAACGCCTGCTTCGTGGCGGCCGAGTACTCAATCGTCACGGTGCGGCGCAGTCGCGTCAAAACCCTGGTGGCGGCCGGCAACCGCCGTGCCACCGTCCTCGACCGGGTTCTCGGCGACCTGGACTCACACCTGTCAGCCATCCAGCTGGCCATAACCTCGGTAAGTCTGGCCATCGGCTGGCTGGGCGAGCCCGCCTTTGCCTCCGTCATAGCCGGCCTGCTCGGTGCCCTCGGCATTACGGCGGCCGTCGTCATACACACGGTTTCTTTCAGCCTGGCCTTCGCGATGATCACTGCGGTCCTGATCATCGCCGGCGAATTAGCCCCGAAATTTCTCGGCCTGCGCCGCACCGAGGCCGTAGCACTGTGGACGGCGCCGCTGGTGCGAGGGTTCGCACGCATGACCCGGCCGGCCCTCAACGTGATGAGCGGTTCAGCCTCCCTGATCCTGCGGACCTTCGGCGTGGACAAGGCCAAGGAGAGCGAGGAGACAATGGATTCGGAAGAGCTGCGTATGGTGCTGTCGCAGCTTTCATCGCGAGGCCGCCTGCCCCGGGTCATGCGTGCGATGATTGAAAACGTATTCGAGTTTGCCGAACACACATCCCGGCAAGTGATGATGCCACGGGACAAAATCGACTACGTTTCCCTGGAGCGCACGATGGAAGAAAACCTGGCCATCATCATGGAGAGCGGCCACACCCGTTATCCTCTCTGCGAGTCGGACTTGGACAGCGTGGTGGGCATGGTCCACATAAAAGACCTCTTCAGGCGCTCCAATACCATACAGTCCTCCGAGGACTTACGCCTTATCCAACACGACATGTTGTTCGTCCCCGAGTCCCAGCCCATAGACGAACTTCAACGTCTGTTTCAGATAGAGCGGGCCCACATGGCCGTGGTAGTCGATGAGTACGGTGTCCCCACCGGCCTGGTCACCCTTGAGGACGTTCTCGAAGAACTGGTGGGTGAAATACAAGATGAGTTCGACGACGACGAAAGACCGCAGATCGTCTACGAGGACGACGGGGTACAGATCGACGGCATGCTGCTGGTCGATGACCTGTGCCGGGAACTCGGACTGGATTCGGACCACGAGATAGACGCCGACACGGTTGGCGGTTATGTCACCAATCTACTCGGCAAAATTCCCCGCGAGGGCGATGCTTTTGTGATCGGCAACCGTCGTGGACGGGTTACCGAAATGGAAGGACGCCGTGTTGCCCGCGTTCTTTTAGGCAGTACCGGTACCCGTGCGGCCTGAACTCAGTAGTTGCGCGTAACGAACCAGAACACCCCGGCGGCCAGCACCACTACCGACCCCGACTCCACTACCATCCGATGCAGCCGTGGGTGACGGCCCATCCACACCAGCAAAGGCCACAGTGCGGCCGCGGCCACCAGCTGTACGGCCTCCACGCCGAGGTTAAAACCGGCCAGGGCCCAGCCCAGGCTGACGGTGGGCAGACCGGTGGCGGCCAGGGCACCGGCAAAACCAAAGCCATGGGCCAGACCAAATACCAGGGCCACCCACCAACGCAGAGCCTGGGGCCGGACAACGACCCGGAGCAGGGCGAAGTAGCAGGCAACAAACAGAGCCAGGCCGGCCAGGGCCGTGGCCGCTATCTGCCCCCACCCGCCCACAGCCGAGGCGGCAAGAAGGCACAGGGCACACACCAGCCCCAGCGGCACGGCACGGGAACGACCACCGTAGTGCCAGAGGTTCTCGGCGGCCACCACCACTATCGACAGCGCAATGAGAGCTTCGACCGAAGCGGTTTGTGGACGTACCAACCCCAACGTTGCAAGAGCCAGAGTCACACTGTGGCCGGCGGTAAAGCCGGTTACCGCGGCGGCGGCCTGTGCCAGGCTGCCGCCGACCAGCAGCAGGGCGAGCAAAAATGCCAGATGGTCGTAGCCGCCAAGAATATGCCCCACACCCAGACCGAAGTAGTCGGTGGCCAGACGCCAGGGGCCGGGCGTGGAGGCCGGGCCGGGAATCGTCCACAATGGCCGGTCTCTCGACAAGACCCTTTCGAAGGTCCCCTGCCCGTTGCGAACGCGTGCGAAGTGCAAGGAACGGCTGCCCAGGTCCAGCAGCAGGCGGCTGCCGATGGCCAACTCTCCCCGTAAAGAAGCGCAGTCGAGCTTCCACTCGTAGACCCTGAAGGCTCTCTCTCCCGACAGTTCGCGCGGGTCACCGACCAAGGGACAGGGGCGGCCCGAAGCCAGCAGCTTGAGGTTGTCGGCAAGATAAGCCCCCAACGCCTGGCTCTGGCTTTGTCCGGTCCCCGACCAGCGCTCCAGGGAGAGTCTGGCGGCATCTCGTGCAGCCACGCGGACGCTGACAAAGGCCTGGTCCCCCGAAACCGTCCAATTTGAGTAGGAGTAAGTCCTTTCGTGAGCCTGGGCCGGGCCGGGCAAGGCCAGCAACAACCAGGCCAGTAGGAGCAGAAACCTCTTCAAGGCTGGTCGGTGCGGACAAGTTCTGCCCGCCCTTTGAGTTCCTCGATATAATCGCGCAGTGCCCTTTCTCCTGCCCGCCGGCGGTACTCGCTTAAAACCTGGGGCCTGAGTTCCTCGAAAGCAGCGTCGCCGCCACCCCGGCGGGCCACCAGGACCAGCACCTCAAAGCCCGCCGACGAGCGCAACGGCTCGCTCACCTGCCCGGGTTCGAGCCCAAGCGCCGTACGCGTGGCTGTGGGGCCAAGATAATCCTGGAGTTTGTAAGCCGGTAACCAGGCCCAGGGAAGGGCAACCACCGGCCGGTCGGCCAACTCTGCCTCCACCTCTTCAAAGGGTTGTCCCGAACGTAAACGCGAGGCGGCCAATTGCGCCCGTGCCTCTGCCTGCCGGTCGCGCCCACTGCCCGCACGAAAAAAAAGACGGCGTATCTTCATACGCTGGGCGGTGGAAAAAAAATCACGGTTGGACTGGTAGAAAGCACCAAGATCCTCGTCATCGGGATTGGCCCCAACAAACTCTGCAATCACCATGGCGGTTACCGCCGCCACCAGATCGCTGCGCACGCGCGGGTCGCGGGAGGCCAGGCCGAGTTCAATGCCACGCTGGACCAGCAGTTCCTCTTCGACCAGCCGTTCCAGAATCAAACGGCGGCGCTCGGGGTCGGCTTGCTGCGTACCGGCAATACTCTCAACGTCCTGGCGAGGTATGGCCACACCGTTTACGATGGCGGCCGTCGATGCACCAAGGTCCCTGCCACGCCCACCACCGTCGCCGAGCAACGATGACGCCGCCATTGCTATTCCAAGGGCGGCTCCGGCAGCCAGCAACACCGGGCTACGGTTCAATTGGCGGAATCTCCCGCGCCGCCGGACACTTGGGCTACGTTCAAATAGATGGGCGAAGACCAGGCCCTGGGCTCATCCATGGCCATACAATCGTCTTCGGGCGTAATATCTTTGTAGCCGTCGTAACAAGGACTGATCTGCGTACAGCGGCCGGCCTCATCATAGGTGCAACGCAGGCCATCGGCATTGACCATGGGCTTGGGCTCCTGAACCGCTCGCACATAGTAAACGGTGTCTCGTGCTGAGGCGTCAAACTGCGGATCGGAAAATTCCACCACGCAACCATCGCCACTGTCCTGGCACGGCAAACTCAACCATGGGTCTTCAATCAGCGCGGTTATATCCTCACCGGGATGGCGCTGGGGCCGTATTCGAATCACTTCGATACGGGTTATCCGGTAGCGTTCTTGCGAAGGGTTGTAGCACTCGCCGCGACAGACGTGGGCGAGTCTGGCCGGCGACAGCGCCGACAGGCTGTGGTCAGGACACCCGGGCAGCTGCTCGAAAGCTCCGACCGCGCGCACCTGGAAACTCGGAGCCTCCGACATCGCCACCTCGCTGCCCATGGGCGCAACTCCTGTAGGTGCGTTCAACAGGTCGAACCACAAGAGTATTCGGTCTCCGCTGGTACCGTAGATTTCACGGCGTTCCAGGCTTTCCCAAATTGAATCGCGACTGCGGCCCTCGGCGTGCACGGCCACCAGACCACCGGTCACGAAAAACGAGGTCCCCCTCTCACCCTCAAAAAAACGTGCGAGCGCCGGGGTGGTGGCCTCAAAATCGAAAGGAACCGCCTCGTCGGTGGGCAGAGGGTCCGGACCGGCGGCCACACGGGTGGAAAACGCATCTTTGGGACCCGTGGCCTCGGTCATCTGTAAGCGGTCGTACTCCTTGTAGCCGGTGCCGGGGCGGGCCGTGTGGTTGTCGCTTGAGGCCATAAAACCAAAACGGAACCGTAGCGGGTTGGCCGGGTCGTCGAAATTGGTAAGGGCCATTGCATACTGGGCCGAGTTACGCGGCCGGTAGTTGAACGCGGGCTGGAAACAATCCCGGCACTGCCCACAGTCCTTCCATTCGACAGCTTTGGCGCCGGGCAGGGTCAGATGGCCCTGTTGGCCGGCGCTGAGGTACTCGCGGCGGGCTGCAATCACCCGTCGTTCGCACTCCTGGGCACTGGTCTGGCCGCAACGGCCGCGGATTATTTCACCGGCTTGCCAACAACAGGGCAGGTAATCGTCTGTGGGCTGCGGACAGATGAGGTTGCCTTGGGTATCGACTCCAAACTCACGCCAAGCGCGGTGCTCTTCGGAGTTGCCGTGGCCGGAAAAAATCTCGAAGAGAGTCTGCCGTGCGGGGTCGTGTTGGTCGAGGTTCAACTGTTTGTCGATCGCCGTACCCGGTGGGGTGTAAAGACCCCACGTGGTTCCATGCGGAATAACGATGGCTTCGTGTCCCCACTGGTTGAGCTTTTCAAACAGCTCGGCCGGCGTGGCTGCCGTTTCCATGCAATCGACGGGAAGCTCGCGGCTATCCACGCCCTGGGCGCAACGTGGGGCCTCGTCCAACTCGCGTTGGTAAAAGTTGAAATCAAAATAACGCTGGCGCTCGGGGAAGTCCTTGAGCATCATCCCCACCTGCTGCCACAACGGAATATCGGGGTTGAAGACACTCAACAACAGCGACGGTGCCGCTATGGGCCGGGCCGGAATACGCTCTTCATCGGTGTAGCGTAAAATGACGTTTTTGTGGCCATAGTGGTCGTCGCGGGTGAGGCCTACCTGAGTCCATTCCCAACCCAGAAAAGCAACGACATCAGGATTTTCTTCGTCACCGGCCAAGCTGTTGCACTGACGAATCGATTCCACCGTCTCCCGCCAGTGGCGGGGAGTTAGGCCGGCGGCGTGGTCGTTGATGCTCCAGAAATCCAGCCCCGAACAGAAACGGGCAAAGTCACAGGCATCTGCCGGGGGGTGGGCACCCTCCCCGTTGACCAGGGGGAGGCTCATGGTGAATGCGTCCGGGGAAAAAGTGGTGTGGACATGAAGGTCGCCGAAAAGAACCTGTTTGCCCGGCTTGTTGTGTCCGGCCTGGCGGGCGGCAGCGGCGCTGATAACCGCCTCTGGAAGACGGGCTGCACTGGGTTGGCCCGGGCCCTCGTGGCGGCCGCTGCAGGCCGACAGGGCCATGGCGGTTGCAACGACGGTGGCAGCCGCCGGCAGGAAACTCCCGTGAAACAACCTCAAAACTCTCATTTCCCCCTCCTCGGCCGGCGGCCCTAAACTGGGGCTGCTGGCTGCAATAATGGACTTCTTATCCGGCCGTTTTGGATATGTCACCCGGTTTAGGTTTTCATACCTGCTCGCCGCCCGTAAAATCTCTACCCATGTTCGGATTCACACTAAGCCCGGAGCAGGAACAGCTCAGGAAAACAGCCCGCGACTTTACACGCAAGGAAATTATCCCGCTTGCCTCCCACTACGACGAAGCCGAAGAGTTTCCCGCCCAGATCATGCGCAAAGCCTGGGAAGTAGGCTTGATCAATTTTGAAATACCCGAAGAATACGGTGGCCTCGGACTCAACATTCTCGACTCCATCCTGGTACTCGAAGAACTCAACTATGGGTGCGCCGGTATGGCTACCACGGTGGCGGCCAACGGCCTTGCCGCCACCCCGCTGCTCATTGCCGGTAGCCCGGAACAAAAACTCAACTATCTCGTCCGCCTGACTTCCGACTGTCGCTTTGCCGCCTACGCCCTTACCGAACCCGGTTCGGGCTCGGACGCGGCCAGCATATCGACAAGCTACCGCAGCGAGGGCGAGGACTTTGTGATTTCCGGAACCAAACACTTCATCACCAACGCAACGGTTGCCGACTGGTTTGTGGTATTTGCCACCCACGACAAGTCCCTCGGCCACAAGGGCATATCCTGTTTTATCGTTGACGCCGGCAGCGACGGAATCACAACCACCAAGATGAAAGGGAAGATGGGGCAGCGAGCCTCGGATACGGGTGAG
This sequence comes from Deltaproteobacteria bacterium, assembly GCA_046583365.1. Lineage (GTDB taxonomy): Bacteria > Desulfobacterota > Binatia > UBA1149 > CAYXZP01 > JAYGCL01. The sequence goes on along the minus strand of JAYGCL010000079.1, from coordinate 30,790 downwards.
ATCGTGCTGGAGGAGGTTCGCGTACCCAGGACAGCCCTGGTCGGAGAAGAAGGCCAGGGCTTCAAAATCGCCATGGAGACCTTCGACCGTTCACGTCCCCAGATCGGGGCCATCGGATGCGGGATTTCACGGCGGGCACTCGATGAGTCAAAGGCTTACGCACTGGAACGTAAACAGTTCGGCCAGCCCATTGCCAACTTCCAGGCCATACAGTTCATGCTTGCAGACATGGCCATCGAGTTGGAGGCAATGCAGCTGCTGACCTACAAGGCCGGCTGGCTCATAGACCAGGGCGAACGTTCCACCATAGTTTCCAGTTATGCCAAGGCTTTCTCGGCCGACCGTGCCATGCAGATAGCCACCAACGCCGTACAGATATTCGGGGGCTACGGCTACATGAAAGAGTACCCCGTGGAGAAGCTCATGCGCGATATCAAACTCGTCCAGATCTACGAAGGAACCTCACAAATCCAACGCGTGATAATCGCCCGCAACATCCTGAAACACTAGCATGGCAGCCAACACCAACGGCCCGGGACCAACCTCTCATACGTTTTTCTCCCAGCGTCTGCGGCTCAGCTATGTGGACTATGGCAGTCCGGACAAGCCGCTGCTGGTGTTGGTCCACGGCAGCCGTGACCATGCCCGCAGTTGGGATTTCGTCGCCGCCGGTCTGGCCGACCATTACCACGTCATAGCCCCCGACCTGCGCGGCCACGGTGATTCGACCTGGGCCATCGGCTCCCAGTACGCCATGGCCGAGTACCTGCTCGACCTGACCCAGTTGCTGCGCCACGTCGGCAAAAGCCAGGCAACGCTGGTGGGTCATTCCCTGGGCGGTGCCATCGCCTTGCACTACACCGGCATCTTCCCCGACTCGGTCACCAGGGTGACGGCCATCGAGGGACTCGGCCCCCCCCCCGACATGGAGGTCGACCGGCCGGTGGAACAAAGAATGGCCGAGTGGGTGGAGACCATGCAGGCTTGTGCCAGCCGCCGCCCCCGCCACTACGACTCACTCGAAGAGGCCGAAACACGCATGCGCGAGGCCAACCCCCATCTGTCTGCGGCGATGGCACACCACCTGACCATTCACGGCACCATGCGTACCGAAGACGGTTCGTATACGTGGAAGTTTGACAACTACGTGCGTGCCTTCCCGCCCCAGCGCTACGACCGCGACGCCGTCGAAGGCCTGTGGGCGCGTATAACCTGCCCCGTCCTGCTCATACGCGGCGCCAAGTCGTGGGCCTCCGACCCGACAAAAGATGGCCGCACCACCCACTTCAGCGACTATACCTATGCCGAGATCGCCGGGGCCGGGCACTGGGCCCACCACGACGGCTTCGATGAGTTCATGGGCCATCTCAAGGCTTTTCTGGAACTGGCCTGACACGGCCCTTTAACGGCGCCCGCCAAATCGTATAAAACCTCACCCATGAATCCGTCGCCACCCAACAGCCCGGAACTTGCCACCATGCTTGCCGAGTTGTCCTGGCGCCGCGGCACTTTCCGTCTGGCCTCGGGTCGCAGCAGCGACTTTTACGTGGACGTCAAACAGACGGTCATGACGGCCCCCGGCGCCCGCCTTCTGGGCAGCCTTATATGCGACCGCCTCGTCCACCATGGCATCCAGCTGGTGGGGGGTATGGCGGTGGGTGCCGTACCCCTGCTCACCGCGGCACTGGTGGAGGCAGCCGGCCGCAACTATCCGCTGGACGGCTTTTTCGTTCGCAGGCAGGCAAAAGACCACGGCACCGAAAGCCTCATAGAGGGGCGTTTCGACCCCGCGCTTCGTATCGCCCTGGTCGAAGACGTGGTCACCAGTGGCGGTTCCACGCTCACCGCCATTGAGGAAGTGGAAAAGGCCGGCGCCAAGGTGAGTCTGGTTGTGACGGTGGTCGACCGCGAAGAAAATCAGGGAATGGAAAGGCTCGGCCAGGCCGTAGCGACCGTCGAGACACTGAGCACGCGCAGCCTCATCATTGCAGCCGGGAACCCACGGTCCGGATAAAAAAAGAGGACGGCCGCTGTTGGCAACCGCCCCCTTTTCCGAGATCTTGTCTTGTAAACCTAGATCTTGCCCTGCAAAAAGAAGGCGATAACCAAGGCGTAAATCGCCAGGGCTTCCATAAAAGCGATACCGATAATCATCGGGGTCTGAATACGGTCGGCCGCATTCGGGTTACGCCCGATTGATTCCATGGCCGCGGCAACGGCCCGCCCCTGGCCCAGACCCGCACCAATGGCGGCACCGGCCATGGCCACACCGGCAGCCATCGCAATCATTCCATCCGACGCACCACCACCGTACCCGTCAGCAGCCAAAGCCGGACTTGCACCGCCAAGCGTAGCAGCAACGGCTGCCGCAAATACATACAATAACGTTTTAATCTTTCTCATGTTTTCTCCTTGTTAGACGGTCCCGTGTCTTTTTCGCACCACGCCTCATCTGTCCTCTACAATCCACAGCGAAACGGCACCGTGTCTATCGCGTCCCCCTAGTGATGATCCTCGCTGTGGCCTACGGCCAGGTGCACATAAATGATTGTCAGCAAGGTGAACACGAAAGCCTGAATCAACGAAACGAATGAACCCAGAAAATAGAAAAGAACCGGCACAATCAGTTTGGTAAGATCGGTGAAAATTTCGAGCACCAGGTGATCACCCAGCATGTTGCCGAAGAGTCGCAGGGAAAGAGAAACCGGCCGTACCAGATTATCGATCAATTCCAACGGCACCATCAATATGCCAAGCCACCAGATCGGGCCGACAAAGTGTTTCAAGTAATTGACCAGTCCCTGGGTGCGAATGCCTATGCCGTTGTAGGCAAGAAACGAGGCAATGCCGAGGGCAAAGGTTATGTTGAACTCGTTGGTGGGCGGCGAGAAACCCGGAACCAGGCCCATCAGATTCGCGATCAGTATGAACATGAAAAAGCTGCCAAACAGGGGGACGTAGGGGCGACCACCACGACCGAGCACACCGTCTGACAGGTTTGTTATGCCGCCCACAACCAACTCAGCCAGGTTGCGCATGCTCAAACCCTGGTCGGGAATCAGCGCGGTACCGGCCTCACGGGCCGTAATAAGCTGGCGATTGGCGACCCAGGCACAGGCCACAAGAATGAGCATCACCAGCGTGGCGTGGACCGTGTGGGTGGCCAGGATTTTACCCTCCCCTGTCAAGGCACCAAGGACGGGAATGTGTTCTACCCAGAGCAGCGGATGGGTCATCTCAAACCTCTACGACGGAGCCCAACAAGGTAGCCTCCAGTAGCGCGGCCAACGGCAACATGGACGCGCCGAAAGCGAACGACAAGGGGGCCACTGGCCACTGGTACATGATGCCCGTCACTAAACCGATTAACAGAAAAAACTTAAGACCGAGGAGCAGGAATACCCAGATGCGACTCGTGCCGGGCCCAATTAATCGGGAAACAAGGATACGAATCAAATGGACGTCGGCGGCCATGAAGCCCCCGCCCAGGGCCAGGCTGGCGGGGCTGCCAAGTCCGCAAAGCGCCGCTACGACCACGGCCAGGGCCAGCAGCAGCAGGCTGGTTCTGATCACCCGTCCCGTTTCCACCCGCCGGAGCTTCAATCCCTGTCCCGATCCAGTAAGGCGAGCATTCTGACCACCCCCATGACCATGGCGGCCAGGGAAAAGACAAGGGCCAGCCAGGGCGCGGTCGACAGGTAGCCGTCCAGCCAGTAGCCGACCATGGCACCGGCGGCTATGGGCCAGCCAAAACTCCACGCCAGGCCCAGGTCTTGGGAAGTCTTGTTTTTGGGAACCTCCGCCAACGGGCTAGTCCGAAGCCAGCAGGGCCCTTTCCACCGCCTCCACGGTTGCATCGATGTCGGCCTGGCTGTGGACCACCGACACAAACCAGGACTCGAACTGGGAGGGCGGTATCCACAGGCTCTGGTCGAGGGCGGCACGGAAGAAGCGCGCAAAGCGCTGGGTGTCGGCCGTGGTGGCCTCATCGTAGTTGGTCACCTGCGAGGGTCCGAAAAACACGGTGAGCATGGAGCCCACCCTCTGCACACAGCCGCGGTCGGCCAACGCGGCGCGGATACCGTCCTCGAGACGAGCACCCAGGTCCTCGAGGCAGTCGTAGGGGTCAAGTTCGTCCAGACGTCTGAGGGTGGCCAAGCCGGCGGCCACGGCCAGGGGGTTGCCCGCGAGCGTGCCGGCTTGGTAGACGGGGCCGACCGGGGCCAGCATGTCCATCAACTCGGCGCGGCCGCCATAGGCGCCCACCGGCAGTCCCCCACCGATTATTTTGCCGAGACAGGTGAGGTCGGGCGTAAAACCGGCAAGCCCCTGGTAGCCTCCCGGTCCCAGTCGAAGTCCGCTTATAACCTCGTCGAATATGACCAGGGCACCCCTTGCAGCGGCCATCTCGCAAAGGCCCTCAAGAAAACCCGGCCGGGGTGGCACCACTCCCATGTTGCCGGCTACCGGCTCAACGATCACTGCCGCGGTGGTCTTGTCGCAAACCGCCTCCAGGGAATCAAGGTCGTTAAATCTGGCCACACGGGTCAGGTCGGCAAAGGATGCGGGAACGCCGGGACTGTCGGGCACCCCCAGGGTAGTGGCCCCCGAACCGGCACGCACCAGAAGGCCATCGGCGTGGCCGTGGTAACAACCGCCGAATTTTACTATCCCCTCACGGCCAGTGGCGGCACGGGCCAACCGTATGGCACTCATGGTTGCCTCGGTTCCGGAATTGACCAGGCGGATACGCTCGAGTGAGGTAAAGCGCCGGCACAGACTCTCGGCCAACTCGACTTCAGCAGCCGTGGTGGCCCCGTAACTGGTCCCCTTGGCGGCCGCAGTCACCACGGCATCAACCACCACGGGGTCGGCGTGGCCGAGGATAAGCGGGCCGAACGAGGCTACATAGTCGGTGTAGGAATGGCCGTCCGCATCCCGGATGGATGTCCCCCGTGCACTCTCGACAAAACGGGGGTTGAGCCCCACTGCCGACCATGACCTGACCGGCGAGTTTACGCCGCCGGGTATCACTGCGAGCGCGGCCCGGTGAAGGGCCTCTGACCTGTCCTGTTGCCTTGTCTCCACCACCGCCAATAGCCTTGCCCAACGACCTAAACCAAGGTAGCAGGCCCGTGGCAACCTCTGCTCCACCGTCGGCATCCCCTCTTACGCACCCCGCTCCTTGCAAGGTCCGCACGCCCACACTATTTCCGCCGAACGAGGCACAGGAGCATGTGGGCCAGGGCTCAGGTCTGGACCAGGCGGGTTATCCACAACTGTTGATAACCCTGTGCTTAAGCCCTCAGGCAGGAAGTGGATAGAGGATCCGGAAAATCTCTGAAACTGGTGTGGGAGCAGGCAGTTGAGCCGCTTCGACAGCAGCTTGGCAGCAGCGATTTCGACAACTGGGTAAAACCCCTGAAACCCCTTTCCATCAGCGATGGGGTGCTTGAGATCGGCGTTCCGAACCGCATGTTCGCCTCCTGGGTGGAACAACACTACACCGAGACCCTGGTCGCCGCCTGGCGGGCCATGGCCGGCAACACACCGCGCCTGCGCTTTAACTGGCAGGACCACTCGCGGCAAGGAGAATTGTTCTCAGACCAGGACGGACAGGGCCAGCCCAATGAATCAGACCATCTGTTAAAGACTCAAAAGGAGGCCCACCGTAGACAACTCTCGAACTCCGGCCTGGTCGAACGTTACGACTTTGACAGCTTTGTTGTCGGTGCGAGTAACCAGTTTGCAAAAGCCGCAGCCATGGCTGTGGCCGGACAACCGGGCACCCTCTACAACCCTTTCTTCCTTTTTGGCGGCGTCGGCCTAGGGAAAACCCACCTGGCCAATGCCATCGGCAATGCCATCTTACAGGCCGCGCCGGCCACCCGTGTGCTTTCTCTGACCGCCGATACTTTCACCAACCAGATGATCGACGCCATGGCCCGCAACAAGGCCCCGGAATTTAAGAACCGTATGCGCAGGATAGACGTGCTAATCCTCGACGACGTACAGTTCATAGCCGGCAGGGAGAGGACCCAGGAAGAACTCTTTCATATCTTCAACAGCCTCTACCAGGGGGGCCGCCAGATCATTCTCACCTCGGATAAGTTCCCAAACGAGATCCGTGGAGTGGAAGAACGGCTGTGTAACCGATTTGGGTGGGGTCTGGTCGCTGATATCCAATACCCGGACGTGGAAACCCGCATGGCAATTCTCGAACGCCGGGCCCGTGACGAGGGTATCGACCTGCCCATGGACGTCGCCACATTGATAGCTTCCAGGGTGGATTCAAACATCCGTGACCTTGAAGGTGCGCTGACCCGCATAAGCGCCTTCGCCTCCTTAAACCGGTGTGCAATAACGACATCCATGGCGTCCGAACTTCTCAACAGCATGGGCGCGAAGTGTCCAGAAACCCCCACGCTGGAGGAAATCGAGAACAGGGTAAGCATGCACTTCGGCCTTAAACCCGGAGAACTGCAGGCCCGCCGTCGGACCCGCAAGGTAGCCGAGGCCAGGCAGTTGGCCATGTACATCATGCGTAACCACTCAGAGGCTTCATTCCCAGCCATTGGGTCTTTTCTTGGTGGTCGCGACCATTCCACCGTAGTTCACGCCTGCCAGGCCGTCAACAAACGCCTGCGGGCAGACCCCCACTACCGCAATGTATTAGAAACTGTCACTCGAACCCTGGGCTGTGGATAAGTCCTGCACAAAACCCCCGTCAGGAGGACAAAACGACCCTTGCCTGAGCCCTGCTACAAAGATATGCAGGCCAGCAAACACCCAACACACAGGTCAAAACAAGCATTAAAAATAAGTTTTCCAGCAACTTAGGATAGATATCCACATATGTGTGCACTTTAAAAAAACAACAGAAAGATATTACATTACTGATAGGAAGTACCCATGAAAATAACAGTCAATAAAGATAACTTGCTCCAGATCCTCACCCACACCCAGGGAGTGGTCGACAAACGCCACTCGATGCCGGTTCTTGCCAACCTTCTGTTGGAGGCCCGTAACGGAGAACTGGAAATAATTGCCACTGATCTGGAAATAGGGCTCAAACAGAAGTGTGAAGCCCAGGTACAGGAAGAAGGACGCGCATCGGTATCCTCCAGAAAGCTATTTGAGATCGTAAGGGAAGCCGGCAGTGACGAGGTTTCCATCCAGACCATGGAAAACCAGTGGCTCGAGGTCTCCTATGGTCGTTCTAACTTCAAGCTGACCGGTATGGATCCAGCCGAGCACCCCGGGATGCCCACACCTCCAGACAACGGGGAGAAGACCAGTACCATGGAAATTGACCCTGGAGACCTGGCCGAACTCATACGTAAGACAATATTTGCGGTGTCCTCAGACGACACCCGCTCAAACCTGGCCGGGGTGTATATGGTACGTGGTGAAAAGAAGGGCATCCTCAGAACTGTAGCCACCGATGGGCACCGCTTGGCTATAGTGGAGAGAAAGATCAAGGGAGAGGCCCCGGCCGAGGGGATTATAATGCCGCGCAAGGGTCTTTCTGAGGTTGCCAAACTGCTGGGCGAGGAAACCGAGAAGGTGACCATCACTGTGGCCGGCAACGAAGCCACATTCTCATTGTCTGCGTGCACTTTCAGTATGCGTCTGGTTGAGGGAACCTTTCCCGACTATCGGCAGGTAGTGCCCAAAGAGACCCCCAATCTTGTGGGGGTTGGGCGCGATGAATTGCTGCAGACCATTCGCCGTGTTTCCATTTTATCCAGTGAAAGAGCCCGTGGCATAAGGCTTACCCTGCACGCTGGTTCTATGAATATTTCCGCAAATAACCCCGATGTTGGAGAGGCCAGGGAAGACGTCGGGGTGGAATATGAGGGTGATGAGATAGAGGTGGGGTTCAACGCCCGCTATTTCCTCGATGTTTTAGCTGTGCTTCCAGAAGGTTCCAGGGTTGAGATCGGTCTCGGCGACGAACTGAGTCCGGGGGTGATCAGAGGGGACGATCCAGGGTACCGTTACGTCGTCATGCCCATGCGCATATAGGGCCTCTGAACCTGCTTCCTCGGGTCGCCGGGAATATGTCCCGGATGTGCTAGAAATCCTTTTATTTAAAGGGTTTTAGTGGCATTAGCTGCTTTACTTACAGGTTCCAATTTGATAGCTTTATGGCTCCCCCGGGGGCTGTTGCAGGCTCCACATAAAAGGTCCGGTAACCGGCTTTTCCGATTTCTGACATGGCAACTGAAAAGAGTGACAAAGCGGCCAGTGGGGCCGGCAAAAAAGTCCCCTCACAGCGTAAGTCCAAGTCGTCGGCGGGAACTGTAGACAACTACACCGCCGATCACATAAAAGTTTTACAGGGTCTTGAGGGAGTGCGTAAGCGCCCCAGTATGTATATCGGCGACACCGGAGAGAGGGGTCTCCACCACCTGGTATTTGAAGTTGTAGACAATTCTATCGACGAGGCCATGGCTGGTTTTTGTACCGACGTGGAGGTGGAAATACACGTCGATAACTCTGTAACGGTGATTGATAACGGCCGTGGCATTCCGGTCGAAAAACATAAAACAGAGAAAGTCTCTGCCGCCGAGGTAGTGATGACCCGTCTGCACGCCGGCGGCAAGTTCGACAAAGGCTCCTATGCCGTTTCCGGTGGTCTCCACGGGGTGGGGGTGTCGGTCGTAAACGCTCTTTCGCAGCGCCTGGAGGTGGAAATTCACAGGGCCGGGAAGGTCTACCAGCAGTCCTACAAACGCGGTAAACCACAGGGCAAACTGAAGATGGTCGGTAAGACCACGCGCACAGGGACCACGGTTAAGTTTCTTGCCGACAACGAGATTTTCTCGGAGTTGGAATACAACTTCGCAATCATAGCCAGCCGCTTGCGCGAGTTGGCCTTCCTCAACCGTGGCGTGCGCATAACAATCGAAGACGAACGTGAAGGCGGTAAACGTCAGGAGTTCTATTACGAGGGTGGTATTGTCTCTTTCGTGGAGCACCTGAGCATCTCCAAAACCACGATCCACGACAAGGTGATATACCTTTCGGGTCAGCGCTCGGGAGTGGAAATAGAAATAGCCATGCAGTGGAACGATGGCTACGCCGAGAACGTTTTCACTTTTGCAAACAACATCAACACCATTGAAGGCGGTACGCATCTGAGCGGCTTCAGGGGCGCTCTTACCCGTACGGTTAATTCCTACGCTTCTGATAACAACCTTTTCAAGAAGGACCAGCCCAGCCTGGACGGCGAAGACGTCCGTGAGGGCATGGTGGCGGTGCTGGCGGTGCGGGTTCCGGAACCCCAGTTCGAGGGCCAGACAAAAACGAAACTTGGCAACGGTGAGGTGCGAGGCCTGGTTGAATCCCTAGTTAACGAAAGTCTTTCCGCCTACCTTGAGCAACACCCCGGTGATGCTCGCAGGATCGTATCCAAGGGTCTTGAGGCCGCGCGTGTCCGCTTGGCCACACGCAATGCCAAGGAGCTGGCTCGCCGCAAGGGAGCTCTGGATTCGGCCGCCCTGCCCGGTAAGCTGGCCGATTGCCAGGAAAAGGACCCGGCCAAAAGCGAACTGTACCTGGTCGAGGGAGACTCGGCGGGGGGGTCGGCAAAACAGGGCCGCGACCGTCGCAACCAGGCCATTCTGCCACTGCGTGGCAAGATATTGAACGTTGAGAAAGCCCGCTTCGACAAAGTTATTTCCTCACAGGAAATCCGTCTCATCATCACCGCCATGGGTACCGGGATTACGGAAGAAGAAAAATCCCTCGACAAGTTGCGCTACCACAAGATCATCCTCATGACCGATGCCGATGTGGATGGGTCACATATACGCACCCTGTTGTTAACGTTCTTTTACCGACAGTTTCGCGAGCTCATAGACCACGGGCACATTTATATCGCTCAACCACCGCTGTTCCGTGTGGGCAAGGGCAAGAAGGAGCGCTATTTGAAAGACGAAGCCGCGCTGGCGGACTATCTCGTCGATGTGGGCGTAAAAGACGTCAAGGTCATGCCGAAAGCTAAGAAAGGCGCCAAGGCAGTGTCCGGAGATACTCTGCGTGAGTCTCTTAAGAAGCTGGCTGAAGTAGAAAATATCCTCAAGGTGCTGGAAAAGAAAAAGCGGCAGCGTGGGGTGATGTTGGCCGCGGCGGCAGACAAAGAGTTTGAAGTGGACCTCCTCGGACGCAAGACCAAACTCAAGGCTGCGGGCAAGAGGCTCGAGGCGGCCATAAAAAAATCATCGCCCGACCTTTTGCCGGTATCGCTGCGTTATGAGGCCGACGAGGAGCACGGTTGTGAAAAAATCGTTGTTTCTTCGAGATTGAACGGCGCGGCGACAGAATCCGTTATAAACCGCGACCTGCTGGGCAGTCCCGAGTTCCTGCGTCTAGGCAAACTGTTGGCGGAGCTTTCCGTCCTTGGCTCTCCGCCCTTTATCATCGAATCGCCCTCGTTGACCACTGAGGCGGAGAGCAGTAGCGAATTGCACGACATTATCATGGCTGCGGCCAGAAAGGGTCTGGACGTACAACGCTACAAAGGTCTGGGCGAGATGAATCCCGAACAATTGTGGGAGACCACGATGAATCCTGAGACCCGTACCCTTTTACGGGTCAAGGTAGGAGACGCCGAATATACCGAAGAGATTTTTTCTACCTTGATGGGCGACAACGTGGAATTACGGAAAAGTTTCATCGAGAACAACGCTCTTAACGTGCGCAACCTGGACATCTGACGGTGGCGTCTGAGCCCGACCAGAGAAATATCCCCGTAAGCATCGAAGACGAGATGCGTACGTCCTACATGGACTACGCGATGAGCGTCATCGTGGGCCGTGCTTTGCCCGACGCTCGTGACGGGCTGAAACCTGTACACCGTCGGGTGCTTTACGCGATGGAGGACCTCGGGAACCAGTGGAACAAAACGTACAAGAAGTCCGCCCGTGTGGTCGGCGATGTCATAGGTAAGTACCATCCCCACGGCGATCAGGCTGTCTACGACACCCTCGTGCGCATGGCCCAGGATTTTTCGCTTCGCTACATGCTTATCGACGGACAGGGAAACTTCGGTTCCGTCGATGGCGACCCTGCCGCTGCAATGCGTTACACCGAAATCCGTATGTCCCGGGTGACGGGAGAAATGCTTGCCGATATCGAAAAGGAGACGGTAGACTTTTCCCCCAACTACGATGATTCCACGGTTGAACCGTCGGTGTTGCCGGCCCGCTTGCCCAACCTGCTCATCAACGGTTCGTCGGGGATCGCGGTGGGCATGGCCACCAACATACCACCGCACAATCTGACTGAAATAGGGCGTGCAGTGCTCGCGCTGATTGAAAATCCTGACACCACGATCAAACAGTTGATGAAGTTGGTCAAGGGTCCGGATTTCCCCACCGGCGGGTTTATCTATGGCCGTGCGCCCATTGCCCAGGCCTACACGCAGGGGCGCGGCATCCTGCGAATGCGCGCGCGTGCCGAGATCGAGGAAAACGAAAAGACCAACCGCGCTCGCATCATCGTTAGTGAAATCCCCTACAAGGTTAACAAATCGAGACTGATAGAGAAGATCGCCAATCTGGTGCATGCAAAACGTCTCGAGGGTATTTCCGACCTGCGCGATGAATCCGACCGTCGCGGTATGCGTATCGTTATAGAACTCAAACGCGATGCCATAGCGGAAGTCGTACTCAACAACCTTTTCAAGTACACCCCCATGCAGGAATCCTTTGGGGTGATTATGCTTGCCGTGGTCGACGGCAGGCCCCGCCTTCTCAACCTCAAAGCCATGCTTGAGTGCTTCATAGAGCACCGCAAGGAGATTATTACCCGTGCCACCGCCTTCGACTTGCGCAAGGCTGAGGCCCGGCTGCACATTCTCGAAGGGTTGAAGATAGCGCTCGACAATCTCGACGCGGTTATCAAACTGATCCGTAAAGCCAAAGACGGCCCCGCGGCCAAGACCGAACTGACAACGAAGTTCAAACTTTCCGAAGCTCAAGCCCAAGCCATTCTCGACATGCGTTTGCAGCGTCTTACGGGCCTGGAACGCGACAAGATCCTTGGCGAGCACAAAGAAGTCAGTGCGCTGATCAAGCGACTCAAAAAAATTCTGTCCAGTGAAAAAGAAATTCTCAAGATCATAGGCCAGGACACACAGAACCTCATCGAGCAGTACGGTGATGAGCGCCGTACCGAGATCGTTGACGCGACCTCCGAGATCAATGTCGAAGACATGATTGTCGAGGAGGAGATGGTCGTGACGTTTTCCCACGAAGGTTACGTAAAGCGCACGCCTACTTCCCAGTACCGTGCACAAAAGCGTGGCGGCAAGGGACGGATCGGCGCGAAAACGCGGGGTGAAGACTTCGTGGCCGATATGTTTGTGGCCTCGACCCATGCCTACATCCTGTTCTTTACGACCACCGGTCGGGTCTACTGGAAAAAGGTTCACGAATTGCCCCAGGCCAGCCGTACCGCCCGTGGCAAGGCGATAGTAAATCTTCTGGCGTTGGGGCCGGGGGAGAAGGTGTCGGCCTTCCTGCCGGTGCGTGAGTTTGGTGGTGAGGAGCGCTTTGTGGTTTTTGCCACCGCTGCCGGGACGGTTAAGAAAACTCCCCTGGCCGACTACTCCAGGCCGCGTCTGGCCGGCATCAAGGCTATCAACCTGGCCCCCGGTGACGAGTTAATAGGCGTGGGCCTTACCGATGGGAGCCGGCAAATCGCCCTGTCCACCCGCGGCGGCATGCTTGTACGCTTCGCAGAATCAGAGGTCAGGTCGATTGGCCGTACGGCGGCCGGCGTGCGTGGGGCAGCCCTGGCCAGGGACGACTCGGTGGTGTCGATGGAAATAGTGGATCCCGGCGCCACCCTCCTTACGGTTTCGGCCAACGGCTTTGGCAAACGCAGCAAAATATCCTCCTACCGCCTGGTTCATCGTGGTGCCAAGGGTGTGATCACCATGAAGATTACCAGGAAGACCGGTCCGGTCGTGGGTGTGATCCAGATAGTCAGCGCGGAAGAGGAGATGATGCTGGTCACTGATGGCGGTAAATTGATACGCATATCGGCTACCGACGTGAGGGTGATAGGCCGTAATACGCAGGGAGTACGCCTGGTGAGGTTGGGGAAGGACGAGGGCCCCGAAGCGGTGGTCTCGGTGGCCCACGTGGCCGACAGTGAGACCATCGACGGAGACTAGCGTGAGGGGCAAAGCTGCCGTCATTGGCGCGGGCAGTTGGGGAACTGCCCTTGGCAGCCTGCTCACAACCAACGGCCACCGTGTGGCCATATGGTCGCGCGGCCAGGAAGTAGCGGCGCTGATCAACGGGCGCCACGAAAACCGGATCTATTTGCCCGGCATCTCTCTGCCCGCCGGCCTCACCGCTACCGTGGACATAGGCGAGGCACTCAAGGACGCCCGCCTGGTCGTCTTCGTGGTCCCTTCCCATGCCATGCGGGACACCGTTGAGATGGCCCGTCCGCACCTGGACAGCCAGGCCCTGGTAGTCACGGCCAGCAAGGGTATCGAAGAGCACACCGGTGCGACCATGACCGCTGTGGTCGACTCGGTTTTACGTGACAACCAGGCCAGCGGTGTCATTTCGGGGCCCAGCTTTGCCACCGAGGTGGCAAGCGGGCAGCCCAGCGTCATAGTGGCGGCGGCCAAAGAGCAGCGTACGGCTGAGAACATACAGAGCGACTTCGCCTCTCTGACACTGCGGGTCTACAGCAGTACCGATGTGGTAGGCGTAGAGATCGGCGGTGTAGCCAAAAACATCATAGCCATTGCCACCGGTGCTTCCGATGGTCTGGGCTTCGGCCACAATGCCCGCGCCGCCCTCATCACCCGGGGTCTGGCCGAAACGACCAGGTTGGCGGTGTCCCTGGGGGGCAAACCCGAAACCCTGGCGGGGCTCTCGGGCATAGGAGACCTGGTGCTGACCTGCACCGGCGACCTCAGCCGCAACCGCCAGGTCGGGTTGAGGTTGGGACTGGGTGAGTCGGCGGCCGAGATTCTGTCGAGCATGCGCATGGTGGCCGAGGGGGTACGCAATACTAAAACGATCAAGGAATTGGCCGACCGCCAGGGCGTGGAAATGCCGATCGTGGAGGCTGTATACCGGGTTTTGTACGAGGCGCTGCACCCCAAACAGGTGATCGGGGAGTTGTTCGGCAGGGAGCTGAAGCCGGAGTTTTACTAGCCCGGGCCACGTTACGAAATTGACACGGACCCAGGGCCGTGGCAGGTTCAGTCGCCTGAATTTCAGTTGGTGCCCGCTTTGGTGGGGTGCCGTACAGGGGCAAGATTGCGTGAAAAGGACGTACCAGCCGAGCAATTTGAGGCGCCGCCGGCGCCATGGTTTCCGCTCCCGCATGTCTACGCCTGGGGGGCGCCGGGTACTGAAAAATCGTAGGGCAAAGGGACGGAAGCGACTTGCGGTCTCAACACCGCCAAAGCGCGCCAGGCGATAGTCTGGACCAGCGTTTCCCGCGACGTCGGCGTATTCGCAAGCGTCATGAGTTTTTGCGTATACAGCGCGGCCGCCGCGGAAGGAAGAGTCCGCATTTTATTGTGATATGTGTACCCGGGCCTCAAACCGAATGCAGACTGGGAGTAACGGTCAGCAGGAGAGTCGGTGGCGCCGTGGAGCGTAATCGCGTCAAGAGAAGGACAAGAGAGTTTTTTAGGAAAAATCGAAATTTGTTGCAGCCGACACATGACCTGCTTGTAATTGCACGGTCCGGCGCGGAAAAATTGAGCTTCAAGGATGTCGAAAGAGAACTGTCAGGGGCACTCGGTATACGACCCGTTTAGCGGTCCGGACCGAGGACAAGATCTGCTGCGTGCCGGCCGTCGGATTGCCGATGCGCTGTCGTGGGCCGTTGCCAGCCTTCTGATTCTCGTTATAGGCTTTTACAGGAGCCTTGTGTCTCCGGTCACGGGGCCCGCCTGTAGGTTCCATCCCACCTGCTCTACCTATGCCGTCGAGGCCATCAAGTTGTATGGCCCGCTTGGCGGTACCGCCCGCGCCGTGGCGCGGATTCTGCGCTGTCAGCCGTTCTGCCGGAGCGGCTACGACCCCGTGCACTGAGGCAGAATTGTGAGGCTGCGGCCCTTGGAGGCCGCGCATTGGAAACAAGAGCTCTACTAGCTTTCGCCCTATCGGTGGCCATATTGGTTGGCTACCAGATGATTTTCGAGACCCCGGTGCCCCGACAGGCACCGCCGGCCTCGACCGGCCTACCATCGACGGATGCTGCCGATGGTGTCGCTGTCCGAGCATCCGCGCCGCGGCCGTCGGCACCCCTCGAACCCCTGGCGGTCGCCGACCAGAGTTTTGACGGTTCCGTTCTCGGCCCCGAAGTTACCAGGGAAGTCGCAACCGAGCAGTACAGTTTTGTAGTCTCCTCCCACGGCGGCCGGCTTAAGTCTTTCAAACTCAACGACTACCGAACCTCGGCCGACCAGGACAGCCCGAGTCTGGATATGATTTCTGCCGACGGGCGCTTGCCCCTGGGCGTTTACTGGCGTCGCGGCGACGGCAGTGTGGGCAGCGACCGTGGTGTGGCCTATGAACTTACCTCAAGGCGGACTGGCGGTGGTACCGCAATAGAGATGACGGGCAGTACGGCGGCCGGCCAGCGTATCACCAAGCGCCTTACGGCTGTCGATGGTTCCTACCTGCTGGCCTACGATGTCGAGATATCCGGTCAGCCCACGGCGGCAGTGGGAGTGGCCTGGTCGCGCACGGTGGTGAAGACAAACCGCTGGGGAGGACAGGAAGGCCCGGCGGCCTTTATAGACGGCACCCTTGAGTTCGACCTGGCCGACAAACTCGACGAACCGGCAATCTACAGTGGACAGGTGTCCTGGGCAGGCTACGCCGACCACTATTTCCTGGCCGCCTACTACCCCAGCAGCCCACGTGCGCTCGGGTTTGAGGCGGCTTTGTCGGCTGGAGTGGCCGAGGCCGTACTGTGGGACGAACAGGCCGGGGGCAGGGTGTCCTACGAACTGTTTGTGGGGCCCAAAAGCATGCATCTGCTCGACGAGGTCGGACACGACCTGGCCGGCGCGGTCAATCTCGGGTGGTTTGCCGTCATTGCCCGCCCCCTGCTCGAACTCATGCTGTTCTTCGAAAGGTTCACCGGTAACTACGGCTGGGCGATTCTTCTTCTGACTGCCGGTATCCGGGTAGTTTTCTATCCGGTCAACAAACGGCAGGCCACGGCCATGAAGGCCATGAAGAAGATCCAACCCGAGCTCAAGAAGATTCAGGAACGTTTCAAGGATGACCGCGAGAGACTCAACAAGGAAATGATGGAGCTGTACCGGCGCCACAAGGTAAACCCCCTGTCGGGGTGCCTGCCCATGCTGCTGCAACTGCCGGTATTTCTCGGCCTCTACAATGCCTTGTTGCAGTCAATAGAACTCCGCCATGCTCCGTTTTTAGGCTGGATTACGGATCTTTCGCAGCCCGACAGGCTCGGAAGTTTGGCGATTCCGTTCGTTACACCGCCGGGGATACCGATCATGACTCTGCTGATGGGGTTGAGTATGTTCGTCCAGCAGAAAATGACGCCCGCGGCGGGAGACCCGACGCAACAAAAAATGATGATGTTCATGCCCGTGATTTTCACGGTCATGTTCGTGAATTTCCCTTCCGGACTGGTCCTGTACTGGCTTGCTAACAACATATTCTCGATAGCCCAGCAGTATATGACCAACCGTAGCAAGGGATGACCAGGAGAAATCAATGCCGACTAGCATAGACGCACAAGGACAGACCGTAGACGAAGCAATCCAGGTTGCGCTTAACAAACTTGGAGTTACCAGAGACAAAGTGGAGATAAAGGTTCTTCACCACCCCCGCACGGGCTTCCTCGGCCTCGGCGCACGCCGGGCCAAGGTCCAGGCCACTGTGCGTGCCGACGTCATGTCCGACGGTGAAGAGTTCGATATGTCGGAAGGCCGCAGCCGTAGCCGCCGCCGTTCTTCACGGCGTGGTCGCGGGTCGCGCGGCAGGGGTGACCGTTCCGAGGGTGAGAAGAGCGGCAGCGGCCAGCAGCAGCGCTCCCGCCAACAGGGCGGCCAGCAGCAGCGCTCCCGCCAACAGGGCGGCCAGCAGCAGCGCTCCCGCCAGCAGGACAGCCAGCAGCAGGACAGCCAGGCACGCTCCCGCCAGCAGGACAGCGCCCAGGGCGGCGCCAGGGACAGCCAACAGCGCGGCCGGGGTGGCAATGGCGACAGGGGCCCGCGCCGAGGCCGCTCCCGCGCAGACTCTACCACCACTGTGCCGGCCACACCCGAAGTACAAGTGGACCCGGCCGTTCTGGAAAAAGCCTCGGGCGAATTGATGAGCGCAATAGTGAGCCACATGGGTTTTGAGGCCAAAGTCGAAACATCGCGGGGGGACCAGGGCGGCGAGGTTGTTGTGACCGTGACTTCCGAGGCCGAAGGGCTTCTCATCGGCCGTCGTGGCCAGACCCTCGACTCATTCGAACACCTGATCAACCGTATGGTCACGCGTGGAGAAAGCGCGGGCGACCGTCGTGTGATTATCGACATCGGTGGTTATCGAGAGCGTCGCAGAGAGACCCTGGTCGAGTTGGCATCGAGACTGAGCGAGCGGGCCCTGAGCGAAGGCCGCAAACTCGAGGTCAGCCCCATGAGTCCGAACGACCGGAAAATATTCCAGGAAGCCCTCGGCGTTGACAGTGGGGTGAAGGCCAGGGTTGTGGGCACCGGTTTTTACCGCCGCGTGGAAATTTCCCCTGACCGGGCCACGGTTGCAGATGATTCCCCGCCACCGGAGCAGACCACCGAGACGGATTAGGCTTGTCCCGTGTACAAGACCGACACGATCGTTGCTTGTGCAACGCCCCCCGGGCGTGGAGGGGTAGCGATAGTACGGCTGAGCGGCCCCGAGGCCCGCGACATAGGCCAACGGCTTTTCAAGCCCGGCCAGCCCGGTCCCTTGAAGGCCTGGGGGCTGCGCCACGGCCATGCCCTCGACCCCGGGAGACAGGAAAGCATCGACGAAGCACTGGCAGTGCTGATGCCCGCACCGCACAGCTATACGGGCGAGGACACGGTCGAGATTCATTGCCACGGCTCGCCCCTGGTGGTTGAGAGGATAGTTGCTGCGGCGGTGAGCGTTGGTGCCAGGGTAGCCGAGCGCGGCGAGTTCAGCCGCCGGGCGGTGCTCAACGGGCGTATGGACCTGCTCCAGGCCGAGGCCGTACTCGACCTCATAAATGCTCCGATCGAAGCTGGCGTGCGCCAGGCCTGGCAGCAGCTTCAGGGAGCCCTGTCGCAGAGGCTGCAATTGATTCGCGGGTCTCTGGTGGCGGAGTTGGCAGAGGTGGAGGCCAACGTGGATTTCTCCGACGAAGAACTGCCCGAGGAGAACAGCAGTCTGAGGATGGAAAGGCTTGAGACGGCTACCACCGGCCTGCAGGCACTCCTGGACGGCTTTGCGGCCTCACGGCGTTCCCGCGAGGGGCTGAGAACGGTTTTTTGTGGCCGCCCGAACGTCGGCAAGTCCAGCCTCATCAACGCGCTGTTGGGACAGGGTCGTATGATCGTCAGCGACGAACCCGGCACCACCCGCGATGCTGTTGAGGAGACGGTGGACTTGGGCGGCCAGGCCTTCGTGCTCACCGATACGGCCGGGGTGCGCGAGACTTCGAGCAAGGCCGAAGGACTGGCCGTGGCCACAGCCCGGCAAAGGATGTTGGAGGCTGACATCGCAGTCGTGGTCATAGATGGGTCCTTGCCCCTGGGTGGGCAGGACCGACAACTGCTGGCGGCACTCGGCCCTGACGGCGGCTCTGCCGGGGCGGTAAAGCCTGCGGTTGTGGTGGTTGTAAATAAAATCGACCTGCCCGACGGCCTCAGTGGCACCGAGCATAACTATCTGAATTCATTAGACTTTTCTCTTATTTCAACTTCCGCTCTGGATCCCGATGGTTGTCACAGCCTCGCTCAGGCCCTGCTCTTGCTGGCCCGGGAGCGCGGGCCCGAAGAGGGGCAGCAGGTCGGCATCAGTCGTCTTCGCCACCGCGAGGCCATCGCCAGGGCCTGCGACCGTCTGCGGGCCACTATTGCCCTGGTCGTGGACGGTGGCGGCGCCGAGCTTGTCGCTATGGAGCTCCGGGCCAGCGTGGATGAACTGGCTTCAATTACCGAGCCTCTGGACAATGAAGAGGTTCTTGATCGAATTTTCGGCGAATTCTGCATAGGGAAATAGCCTCAATGGACAGCTTCGATGTAATCGTCGTTGGGGCCGGGCATGCGGGCATTGAGGCCGCCCTGGCCTCGGCACGTTCTGGTCTCAGCACCCTCATGCTCACGCTGCGCCGTGACAGCGTCGGACAGATGTCGTGCAACCCGGCCATCGGCGGCATCGGCAAAGGCCACCTGGTCCGCGAGATTGATGCCCTTGGTGGTGAGATGGGACGGGCCATAGATGCCTGTGGCATTCAGTTCCGCCGTCTCAACACCAGGAAAGGCCCGGCCGTAAGGGCTACGCGGGCCCAGGCTGATAAATACCGTTACCAAAAGCGCATGCGCCAGGTCGTGGAATCCACGCCCGGCCTTGTGCTGGCCGAAGGGCAGGCCCTGGACTTTCTGGTTAAGGGGGGCCGTATAACCGCTCTGATCACCGATAGTGGCCCGATCGCGGCCCGGGCAGTGGTGCTTACCACCGGGACTTTCCTCGAAGGCCTGATGCACACCGGGGGCGACCAACGCCCGGGTGGGCGCCGCGGAGACCCCGCCTCCAAGGGACTGAGCGGGGCTCTGGGCAGGCTGGGTCTGGTCAGAGGGCGACTTAAGACCGGTACCTGTCCCCGTCTTGACGGGCGCAGCATCGACTTTTCCCGTCTGCAGGAGCAGCCCGGCGACAGCCCTGCCCCGCACTTTTCATTTGACTGTGGAGATGGGGAGGCATTGCGGCAGGTGTCCTGCCATCTCACCTACAGCAACCCCTTGACGCATCGCATCATAAGGGACAACATCCACCTCTCCCCTATCTACAGCGGGCAGATCCACAGCCGTGGGCCCCGCTACTGTCCGTCCATAGAAGACAAGGTCATGAAGTTCCCCGACCGCGACCGCCACCGTATCTTTCTGGAACCCGAGGGTCTGGACACCTACCAGGTCTACCCCAATGGTCTGTCAACCGCCCTGCCCCTGCACATACAAAAGCGTTTTGTCGCCAGCATCGCAGGGTTGGAAAGGGCTGAGATCATAAAGCCCGGTTACGCTATAGAGTACGACTACGTACTCTCCACCCAGCTTGAACCCTGGCTGGAGACCAGGTGCGTGGAGGGCCTGTTTCTGGCCGGACAGATAAACGGGACCACCGGTTACGAAGAGGCTGCGGCCCAGGGCCTGGTGGCCGGTATAAACGCGGTCCGTTCGGTAAACGGCGAGCCGCCTTTCATACTCGGCCGCAACGAAGCCTATATCGGGGTTCTGGTAGACGACCTGGTTACCCGCGGTGTTGATGGGGAGCCTTACCGTATGTTCACTTCGCGGGCCGAGTACCGCCTGTTGTTGAGAGAGGACAACGCCGATAGCCGTCTGGAGGGGCGGGCCCGCGAACTCGGCCTCCTCGATGCAGACCGCCTTGGTCGGGTACGCCGGCGCAGCCAGTCGGCCAGCGAGGCCCGCGAGGCTCTGGAGTCGGTCCGGCTGAGCCCGAACGTGGCCGTAAACCGTTTCATGGCCGCGGCCAACCAACCTCCCCTTTCTTCTCCCGTCACGGCTTTTGAACTTCTCGGCCGTCCCGGCCTCGGCTATGCCGCGGTGGCCGAGCTTGGGGGCCTGGGTCGTCTTGACCCCGTCGTAGAAAGCGATGTGGAGATCGCAGCCCGCTATGCCGGATACATACGCCGACAGGAGGCAGATGTGGCCAGAATGCGCAGGCTTGAGACGGCTGTTCTGCCTGCGGATTTTGACTTCGACCAGGTCCACGGGCTTTCCCACGAGGCGGCCGAGAAGCTTGGCCGGGTCCGTCCCCGCAGTCTTGGCCAGGCCTCGCGAATGAGCGGAATGACACCGGCCGGCATTTCGGCCCTGGCCATCCATCTGAAGAAAAGCCAGCGTGGCTGAAGCCCGGGGGGCAGGCGGGGAGTTTGAGGTCCTCGTTGCAGGGGCCGCGCAGTTGGGCGTGGAACTGGACGGCGGCCAGGCCAGCGGCCTGTTGGCCTACCTCGACCTTATCTACCAGTGGAACCGCTCGGCCGGTCTTACCAGTATAAGTCGCCCCCAGGCCGTTCGCCTCCACCTGCTGGACTCCCTCAGCCTCCTTGAGCTTCTGCGGGGGAGCAGCGAACTGGCCGACCTCGGCAGTGGGGCTGGCCTGCCGGGCATACCCCTGGCCCTGGCCCGTCCTGACCTCGGGGTGGTTCTGGTCGAAATCCGCGAGCGCAAATGCAGCTTCCTGGCCGAGGCCCGCCGCCGGCTGGGTCTGGCCAACGTCGAAGTGGCCCGTATGGATGCCCACAGCCTGGCCAGCAGCGGTCGCCGTTTCGAGGCCGTTTGCGGCCGGGCCTTCCTGCCGCTGCCGTCCATGGCCGCCCTGGGCCTGGGACTGCTCAAGCCCGGCGGCTGCCTTTTGCTCATGTGCGGGCCGGACGGCAACGCCATGGGGGAGGAGATCAAGGCTGCCAACCCCGGCTCCCGTATTCTCCAGGAGCGGCGTTTACGCTTGCCGGGCGGTACTGAGAGGCGTTGTCTGCTGAAGCTCAGCGGACCGGCCCGCACATGTTTCACGTGAAACATGCCCTCTCGGACACCCCTGTTGTTTCACGTGAAACAAAGTCCGGACTCGCATTGAGTCCACAGCTGTGGCAAATTTAAGTTAGTGGAACCTGTGGGCCGCACGGGCCTATGGGGTTTACCGGGATTGCAGTGGTTGTGGGGGTTGTGATGACAGTGGTGAAATCTGCGCAATGGGCCTGGTTCTAGCCATAGCCAACCAGAAAGGTGGGGTTGGCAAGACCACCACGGCTGTAAACCTTTCGGCTGCTCTGGCTCTGCAGGGCAAGCGCAGCCTGCTGGTAGACCTGGACTCCCAGGGTAGTGCTACCAGTGGCTTGGGCTGCCGTGGTCGCATAGCCGACGGTGGGACCGTATATGAGGCCCTGCTGGGCCAGGTCTCTCCCGACCAGACCCTGATTTCCACGCCCATAGATGGTCTCAGCCTGCTGCCGGCCAACCCGGACCTGGCCGGAGCTGAAATCGAACTGGCCTCCCTCGACCAGCGTGAGACCCGGCTGAGCGGAGTGTTGGAGCCGCTCAGAAACTCATTCGAGTTTATTATCATCGACTGTCCGCCCTCCCTGGGCATGCTCACGCTGAACGCACTGTCGGCTGCCGATTCGGTCCTGGTGCCTTTACAGTGTGAGTTCTACGCTCTGGAGGGGCTGGGGGCCCTTCTGGGGACAATCGAGAGAATACGCTCGGCCTACAATCCGCCGCTTCGCCTGCAGGGCATCCTGCTGACCATGTTCGACGCCCGCACTTCACTCAGCCGCCAGGTGGCCGATGAGGTCCGCCGCCATTTTGCCGGCCGGGTTTTTGCCACCGTGGTGCCCCGTAATGTTCGTATTGGCGAAAGTCCTTCCCATGGCTTGCCGGTGGTTGTTTACGATCCGGATTCCCGCGGTGCGCAAGCCTACAATTTTTTGGCGAAAGAACTTATAAATCAAATATTTACGCCGCTCGTGAGCGGCCTGGGGCAGTTGGGAGGTCTAAGTGAAGAAGCCGGCACTGGGTAGAGGTTTGGAAGCGATTCTGGGGGGGACGACCACGGGCGTTGCTACCGCCGGGGGCGGGGCCGGCAGCGGACTCATGTTTGACGCACCGCGTCGTCATGGTCCTGAAGTCCTAGCGGGGGCCCGGATAGTGGAAATAGAAAAGGTATCGGCCGGCCGCGGCCAACCGAGGCGCAAGTTTGCCGAGGGGCCTTTGGAGGAGTTGGCCAACTCGATCCGTGAACAGGGTCTGATCCAACCCATTGTGGTTACCGAGCGCCCGGGCGGTTACGAACTGGTGGCCGGAGAGCGACGTTTGCGGGCTGCCGCCCGTGCCGGGCTTGAGCGCATTCCGGTAGTTATCAAAAACCACCTGAGCGAGCGCGACCTGCTTGAACTTGCCCTTGTCGAGAACCTCCAACGCGAAGACTTAACGCCACTGGAAGAGGGTCGAGCCTTTCAGAGGCTGATTGTGGAGCACGGCCTTACCCAGGAGCAAGTGGCCAAACGGGTGGGCAAGTCGCGTGCTGCGGTGGCCAACACCGTGCGCCTGCTGGCTTTGCCCGAGCCCGTGCGTGAGGCCATCGAAGCGGAGTTGATAAGCGAGGGCCACGCCCGTGCCCTGTTGGGTCTGACTACGGCTGCCGCCCAGATAAAGGCGGCAAGGACGATCACCAGGAAAAACCTGTCGGTGCGCGAGACGGAGGCCCTGGTAAAGGCTGCGATGAACGGCGGCGGCAATGGCAACAACGGCAAGGGCAGCGACAGCAGGGCCACCGTCCGCGACAGCCAGGTGGTGGCTATGGAGCAGTCGCTGTCGCGCTCGTTGGGGACCAAGGTCAGAATCAAGGCTGTGGGCGTCAGGGGCCGTATCGAGATAGACTTCTATTCGGAGGCTGAGTTGTCGCGTCTCACTCAACGGCTGTCGTCCTGAACGCGCCCCTCTCCCTCCCCCCTCCGGCCCACCCCCGGACGGCCCCGATGTGGGCTGTATGCGGGCAAATGCGGGCCGGTGGACGGGGGGTGTTTTGACAAGCTGACTGCCCGGTAGTAGGCACCCCTTTCTGGCACTGAACGTCTGGGTCCGAGGATAGACCTGAGGCGGCCTTTCCTACCCAATGCTGTCTATTCCGCCGGACCATACCTTCTTGATCCAGTTGGCGAGTTTCTTCGTCCTGATGTGGGTTCTCAACCGTCTGCTCTTTGCACCATTTTCGGCGCTGTTGGCCGAGCGCGAACAAAAAACCGAGGGTGACAGTCGCGAGGCCGCCCGCCAGAGCGCCGAGGCGCACAGCCTTGGCCAGAGTATCGAAAAAGAACTCAGCGCGGCCCGCACCGAGGCCGCCGGCCAGGCCGAGGCCATACGCCAGGAGACCCGCAAACAAGAGGCAGAGATTTTTGCTGATGCCCAGGCCCAGGCCTCTCAGCGTCTGGCCGAAATTCGTGCCGGTGTAAAGGTCGAGAAGGACAAGGCTCTGGCCGGTCTCAGGGCCGAGGCCGAAGGGTTGGCCGCCGAGATGGTGGCAGCAGTGGTTTCGGGAGAGGCAAGAGCATCGTGAAGACAGCGGTGGCAGGATTGGGTACTCTCGTGGTCCTCGGGTTGTTACCGGCCGTCGCGTTGGCCAGCTCCGAGGCTCACAATGGCGGCGGTGGTCCCAGCCCCGAGCAGTGGATGTTGTTGGTATTGGCCGCCATCAACTTCACGATTTTCGTTTTTCTCATTCGTCGTTTTGTCGCCCGCCCGCTTGGTGATTATCTTGTCGGCCGACGCAAAGAGGTTGTCGAGGCTCTGGCCGCAGCCGCCCGCGAGAAGGCCGAGGCCGAGAAAGTAAAGGCCGACTACGAGGCCAAAGCTGCCGGTCTTGAGGACCTGAGGCACAGTATGATCGAGGAAATGCGTGGTATCGCGAAGGCCGACCGTGAACGCGGGCTGGTCGAGGCCAGGCAAGCCGCCGAGCGCATTGCCGCTGATGCCGAACGTACGGCCGTGTCGGATGTCGAAATGGCCAAGCGGGAACTTCGCCGCGAAGCCGCCCGGCTGGCCGCCAAATTGGCTACCGAACGCATCCGGGCGGACTTGGACGAGGACAAAAAGGACAAGTTGTTTGCAGAATTCATAGCGGGGGTGGAACGATGACCAGTGGTTCGGCAGCCCGCCGTTATGCTCGCGCCCTCTACGCTCTGGCCGGCGAGGAAGGCAAAGTGGCCGAGACCGGCTCGTCGTTGGGGGAGTTGGCCACGGCTGTTGCCGAGGTCGGGGCGGTGTTGGCGCCCGGTCTGCTCGACGGGGAAGCCCGCGAGAAGTTAGGCCGGCGTATGGCCGCCGCGGTGGGCCAGGACAGCACCCTGGGCAAGTTTATCCGTCTGCTGGCATTGCGCGACCGGCTTGCAGAGTTGCCCACCATAGACCGCTTCTACGTGGCCCTGCGCGACGGTGACGAGGGTTGCGTGAGGATGAAAGTCACCACCGCCACCGAGCTCAAGGAGGCCGATGTTCGCCGCCTTGTGGAAGGTTTCAGCGATAAGACCGAAGGGAAAATTTTAACCGAGACCGCAGTAGACGAAAGCATTCTGGGCGGTGCGGTTGTCGAACTGGAAGGCCGTGTCTACGACGGCAGTGTCAAAACATATCTTGCCCGTCTTGCCCAACGCATGGCGGGAGACGCAAAGAGGAGTATCAATGCAACAGATCAGAGCGTCTGAAATCAGCGACATAATTAAAGAGGAAATCCGTGGATTTGGCCGCGAGGTTGAAGTCCGCGAGACCGGCCATGTGCTGTCAACCGGGGATGGTATTGCACGTATATACGGGCTCGACCGTGCTGCTGCCGGAGAGCTTCTGGAGTTTGAAAATGGCGTACTCGGGATGGTTCTCAACCTGGAAGAAGACAACGTCGGCGCGGCAATTTTTGGTGATCCTGAGACCGTGTTCGAAGGGTCCGAGGTAAAGTGTACCGGCCGAATTGCCGAGGTCCCGGTAGGCGATGCCCTGTTGGGGCGCGTCGTCAACGCGCTCGGGGAAGTTATCGACGGTCTCGGCGAGCCCGCCACCACCGAGCACCGGCGCATCGAGGTTAAAGCCCCCGGCATCGTCGAGAGGCAGCCGGTAACCGAACCCATGCAGACCGGCATCAAGGCCATTGATTCGATGATTCCCATCGGCCGTGGCCAGCGTGAGTTGATAATCGGTGACCGCCAGACCGGCAAGACAGCCGTGGCCATTGATACGATCATAAACCAGAAGGGTCAGGACGTCGTTTGTATCTACGTTGCTATTGGCCAGAAGCGTTCGTCGGTGGCCCAGGTGGTCGACCGGCTCAAGAAGCACGGGGCCATGGACTACACGATTGTGGTTGCCGCGACTTCTTCGGAAGCGGCACCACTGCAGTTCATGGCTCCCTACGCCGGCGTGGCTATGGGGGAGTATTTTCGCAACAACGGTCGCCATGCACTGGTGGTCTTCGATGATCTTTCCAAGCACGCGGTGGCCTACCGCCAGCTTTCCCTGCTGTTGCGCCGCCCCCCGGGGCGCGAAGCTTTTCCGGGCGATGTGTTCTATCTCCACTCACGTCTTCTCGAACGTGCCGCCAAGATGAGCGATGCCGAAGGTGGGGGTTCGCTTACTGCGCTGCCCATCATTGAGACCCAGGCTGGGGATGTGTCGGCCTACATTCCTACCAATGTCATTTCGATTACCGACGGCCAGATCTATCTGGAAACCGATCTGTTTTACTCGGGGGTAAGGCCGGCGGTGAACGTGGGCCTGTCGGTCTCGCGTGTGGGTGGCAACGCTCAGATCAAAGCGATGAAACAAGTCTCGGGTACACTACGGCTGGATCTGGCGCAGTACCGCGAGATGGCCGCCTTTGCCCAGTTCGGTTCCGACCTCGATCCGGCGACTCAGAATATGCTGGCCCGCGGCGAGCGCCTGGTCGAGATTCTCAAGCAGAACCAGTACGTCCCCCAGGACGTGGCGAGACAGATCGTGCTGTTGTACGCGGCCACCAACGGTTGGTTGGACGAGGTCGAAGTCCCCTCGCTCGGTCGCTACGAAGAGGAACTGGCCAGCTTCGTCACCAACACGCATGCGGATCTTTACGACCTTATCAATGAGAAGAAAGTGCTCTCCGACGAGGTCAAGGCCCGTCTCGAGGAGGTTCTTGGAGCCTTCAAGGAAATATTCGGTTAAGGAAGCCGGAGTAGCCCAGTGGCCAGTCTCAAAGTAATCCGCCGGCGCATCTCGTCGGTGCGTAGCACCCAGCAGGTGACCAAGGCCATGAAAATGGTTTCGGCCGCCAAGCTGAGGCGGGCCCGGGCCAGTGTGGAAGCGTCGCGGCCCTACGCCGAGAAACTTTCAACTCTGCTTGCGCGCCTGGCCGCTTCCGCTGGTGAGAATGCCCATCCTTTTCTGCGCGAGTATGAACAGGGAAAGTCCCACGTCGTTATATTGACCTCAGACCGTGGGTTGTGTGGCGGCTATAACACCAACCTCATACGTAAGGCCGGAGATTTTTTAAACAGCCAGGAGGGAAGCGACACCGACATAACGGTGTGCGGGCGGCGCGGTTACGATCATTTTTCCAAACAGGACCTGGAAATAGCTGTATCTCATATAAACCGTTCCGGCGGCTTGGACCTGGATTTGGCGCGCGAGGTTGCAGTCGACGTGTCCCGTCGTTTTGAGACCAGCCAGGCCAGTGCCGTTTACCTGGTCTACAGCCGTTTCCATTCGGCGATATCTCAGACCCCGGTGGTTGAGAGAATCCTGCCGGTCGATGCTTCCGACCAGAGCACACCCGACGAAAGCCGGGAGTACCTCTATGAACCGGATTGTGGGTCGATCCTGGATTCTCTCTTGCCTCGCTATGTAGAGACGAGGATTTTCGGGGCTATGCTTGAGGCCACGGCCAGCGAGCATGGCTCGCGAATGACGGCCATGGACAGCGCATCGCGCAATGCACGTGACATGATTGACCGCCTGACCCTGGAAATGAACCGGGCGCGGCAGGCGGCGATTACCAAAGAACTTATGGAAATCATCAGCGGAGCCGAAGCCCTCAACGGGTAGGCAAAGCGGAGCAATATTCAGAGGAGAACAGGCAAGAAATGGGCAACGGCAAGAGTGTTGGCAAAATCAGCCAGATTATCGGCGCGGTGGTGGACGTAGTGTTTCCGGCCGGCCAGGTTCCTGCGATTCTTAATGCACTGACGGTCACCAACCCGGCAATCAACGATGAGGCGGACAACCTCGTGCTCGAAGTCGCTTCCCATCTGGGCGAGAGCACGGTCAGGACCATAGCCATGGACGCAACCGAAGGCCTGGTGCGGGAGATGGAAGTGACCGATACGGGCGAGCGTATAACCGTGCCGGTGGGTGAGGCCGTACTCGGCCGGATTATGAACGTCATCGGCCAGCCAGTTGACGGCATGGGGCCGATCGAGACCGACGACAAAATGCCCATCCATCGTTCCGCCCCCGAGTTCACCGAACAATCGACCAGCGTGGAGATGTTCGAGACCGGCATCAAGGTAGTGGACCTTCTCGCGCCTTACTCCAAAGGTGGGAAGATCGGCCTGTTCGGAGGGGCCGGTGTTGGCAAGACGGTTATCATCATGGAATTGATCAATAACGTCGCCCAGCAGCACGGTGGTTTTTCGGTGTTCGGTGGTGTCGGCGAACGTACTCGCGAAGGTAACGATTTGTGGCTGGAGATGAAGGAATCCGGGGTTATCGACAAGGCGGCTCTGGTGTACGGCCAGATGAACGAACCCCCCGGCGCCAGGGCCCGGGTGGGGCTGACGGCTCTTACCGTGGCCGAATATTTTCGCGACACCCAGGGCAAGGACGTACTCTTGTTCATCGACAACATCTTCCGCTTCACCCAGGCCAACTCAGAGGTTTCGGCCCTGCTCGGCCGCATGCCTTCGGCTGTGGGCTACCAGCCGACCCTGGGTACCGACCTGGGACAACTGCAGGAGCGTATTACCACTACAACCAAGGGTTCCATCACTTCGGTACAGGCCATTTATGTGCCCGCCGATGATTTGACCGACCCTGCCCCGGCTACGACCTTCAGCCATCTGGACGCCACCACGGTGCTGTCGCGTCAGATAGCCGAACTTGGCATCTACCCGGCTGTTGACCCGCTCGACTCGACATCGCGGATTCTTGACCCCAACGTGGTTGGCGATGAGCACTACGCGGTTGCACGACAAGTCCAGGAAGTTCTGCAACGCTACAAAGACCTGCAAGACATCATCGCGATTCTTGGCATGGACGAGCTTGCCGAGGAAGACAAACTGGTTGTGTCCCGGGCCCGCAAGATCCAGAGGTTCCTTTCGCAACCTTTCCACGTGGCCGAGGCCTTTACCGGTACTCCTGGAGTGTACGTAAAACTCGAAGACACCATCCGGGATTTCAAGGAACTGGTTGCCGGCGACCACGACGACTTGCCCGAACAGGCCTGTTACATGGTTGGGACTCTTAAGGAGGCCCGTGCCAAGGCCGATAAGATGGCTGCCTGAACGATGGCTCTGAGACTTAAACTGGTAACGCCAACCCGTCAGTTGGTTGACGAGGAGGTAAGCGAGGTCACCGCGCCCGGTAGCCAGGGCGAGTTTGGAGTACTGGCCGAGCACACGACTTTTCTCGGTGCCCTTGGGACAGGGGTGCTTTCTTACGTCTGTGATGGCCGCCGCCGCCAAGTGGTGGTCTACGGTGGTTACGGCGAAGTAGATGGCGACATCATAACGGTAGTAGCCGATGGGGCCGAGTTTGCCGAGGACATAGACGGTCCGCAGGCCCGCGAAGAACTGGCCGAGGCCCACCGCCGTTTGCAAGCGGGGGCCGAGGACCCCGACGAGGTCGCCCGCCTGGTGGGTGATCTGAGACGGGCCGAGGTGCGGGTAGAGGCCCTCGGCTGAGGTCTGGCCCCGGTTTTACGGTGAACACGGCAGCCAAGGGGGGTGGGGTTCGACAGCTTACCTGGCTGCTGGTTTGGGCCGTTGTCTTTTGCGACATCGGCACCTCGGTCTACTACGTCCCCGGCATTCTATACGACCGCTTTGGCTCCCTGGCCCCCTTCTTCGTTCTTATTACGGCCTTCGGTTTTGTTCTGCTGGCCTTTAAATATGTAGAAATCGTTCAGCGCACGCCTCAGGGCGGGGGTGTAGTGGCCATCGGTGACATGGCCTTCGGGGAGACCATCGGCGCCCTGGGCGGGATGTTCATCGTCGTAGATTTCTTCCTCACCTGTGCGATCTCTTCGGTTTCCGGGTTCTATTACCTCTCAAGTGTATTCGAGTCCCTGGCCGGCAACATTCCGCTTTTTGCCTGTGTCGCACTCGGCCTGTTGGCGCTGGTCAACATCCGTGGCCTGCGCGAGAGCGCCGCCCTGTCCTTGTTGATGGCCGCTTCGGCTCTGGTGACCAACCTTGTGGTTGTTGTGGTTATGGTCGTCCAACTCTCGCCCGCGGAGTGGAAGGCTATGCTGGCCATCTTTGAGGGCGCCGGCCACCTTACGGGACGTGAACTGTTGATAGGCTTCGGTGCCGGCTGGCTGGCCTTCTCGGGGCTCGAGACGATAAGCCAACTGGCCCCGGTTATGCGTGAGCCCTTGGGCAAAACCGCCCGCCTGGCCATGATCGGGGTGGTAGTTACCGTACTGGTGACCTCACCGACCCTGGCTCTACTCTCGGTGGGTGTGCTACCGGGCGCGGCCGCCAGCGGGGCTATCGATGCGGTTGAAAGTGAGAGGATGATTTCGCAACTGGCCTCCCTGGCCGGCGGTAACCTTGGCAGCCTTCTGAGTCTGGCGGTGGTAGCGACGGCAGCTGCCCTGCTGTTGTTTGCCGCCAATACGGCAATCATCGGCACTTACCACGTGTTTTTGGCCCTGTCCGAGCGCCGCTATTTCCCCAATCGTCTGAAGGCCCGGCACTCCCGCTACAACACTCCCTACAAAGCCATCATTTTGGCCACCGCGGTACCGATAGCCGTTATCCTTGTCACCCAGGGCCGCATGGACACGCT
>JAYGCL010000076.1:0-7904 GCA_046583365.1 Deltaproteobacteria bacterium | reverse complement strand
GTACGGGTGGAATAAAACCCCATGTACATGACATGCACAAGGTGTCTCAAGGCCTCAACCACCTTGCGGGAGTTAGGCAAGGCCGCGCTCTCCAAAGAATCGATGGTTCGCTGGGCGCTATAACTCCTGGCTACCTCGTCGATCACCCTTTCGAGTTTGGCGTGTGCTTTATCTCTGGTACTCACGGCGTAATCCCGGCCTGCGTCATTCTAGTCGGCAACCACCGTGTAGAGAATTTTCTGGGCGCTCACTTTATTCACGTTCACCTTGACACCGGCCAGGTTGATCCCTCTCTCGGTGACCGGGTAGGCCAGATCCCTCATGTGCAGGAAGCGGTCGGGAGTGTCGCGGCGGTACTCGCGATAGAGCAGATGGTAATACTGTGTATCGCCGTCACGAGACATCCCCTTGTAAACAACATCAAAGTGCATGGCCTTGGCCGCCTCACCGATAAACTCATCGGTCTTTTCCAGGCGTACTATTTCAACGGTGGGGTCGAGATGGATACCTGGAGAGAGAGCCTCGACCGGCATCCCGGCCGGCTGTCTCTTCACACTCTCGCGCTCCCGCCACAGGGCGTAGCGCTGGGCGCTGAGACGGCCCTGCTCGTCAACCAGCAGGTAGAGACGGTCCTTGTCCGAGTACACCTCCAGTGCGTAGTAAGTATCATCCCCCTCATCGACCGTACCCACCACCGGCAGGCTCTGGCCGCGGCTGCCTGCCAGGTGACGCAATGGCCCCTTCCTGCAGGCATAGGCAGGGTCAAGGGCGGCACCCACCGGAGCCGTTTGCGGGTTGAGGGGGCCGGACACGGGCTGGTTGCAACGGGTGGAAAAAAGACTTTTGAGCCCCCACACCCTGCACGCCAGAGCGGGTTCCCGGCCCACCGTATCGCCGGCGTAGTCGATGGATTTGGGCGTCTGGGATGCAGCCCGCCGTGCCGCCGGC
This sequence comes from Deltaproteobacteria bacterium, assembly GCA_046583365.1. Classification (GTDB taxonomy): domain Bacteria; phylum Desulfobacterota; class Binatia; order UBA1149; family CAYXZP01; genus JAYGCL01. Next base: position 6,956 of record JAYGCL010000076.1, on the reverse strand, counting down.
CCACGGCGGCGCAACTCCCCGCTCGGGGAATCCTTCCTTCCCGGTGCCGGCGCACAGGCCTGGCGAAAATCACGGGTTACAACGGCGTGGGTTACTCGCGAGGACGCGGTGTAACGACGCACGCTGAACAGAACATCGCCGCGGGCTGCAGACGCCTGTTTGCCGACCTCGTAGGTTTTGGTCACTACGCGCTCGGTCTTGGTCATCACCGGCACAACGTAACGGGTAGCCTCGGTTGGCCGCGCCACCTCTACGGCACGGGCCCGGTTGGCCGCAGGTATGGCCTTGGGCCGTGGCCACCCCCACCCCACCTTGGGAAGAGCCGTGCACCCGGCGGCCAGAAGCGCCACGACACACACCACCGCCAGGTTCCATTTGTCTGTTTTTTCACCCACCTTCGGCATGGTCACAGTCTAGCCTCCCCACCGCCCAATAAAAACAGCCTTTTTCAATCGCTCTTATCTTTGAAAATCGCCGGCCCGCTGGCAAGGGCCGGGCCCAGCCCACCGTCAGCGTTTGACCAAGCCCGGAGAGCAGACTTAGTTGGGGCTGTTATCAGAACGGAGGTGTAACCATGTCACTGGCCATTGATCATTCGAGCAGTTTTGAAGCCGGAAAAATCCTCATAAACGGGGCCTGGAGCGAAGCCGCCAGCGGCAAGACCTTCGACACCATCAACCCGACCACCGAGGCCGTGCTGGCATCGGTGGCCGAGGGCGACAGCGCCGACGTAGACCGCGCCGTCAAAGCCGCGCGCCAGGCCTTCGACCAGGGTCCCTGGCCCCGCCTGAGTGCCCGCGACCGTGGCCGTCTGATCCTTAAGTTGGCCGCCTTGCTGGACGAGAACCGAGAGGAACTGGCCCGTCTCGAAACCCTGGACAACGGTAAACCCATCGGCGAGACGGCCAACGTGGACATTCCCCAGGCCATCGAGACGTTTGAGTACTACGCCGGCTGGGCCGACAAGATTCACGGCGAGACCATTCCGGTAAGCGGCAATTTCCTCAACTACACACTGCGCGAACCAGTGGGTGTGGTGGGACAGATCATCCCCTGGAACTTCCCGCTGCTGATGGCGGCCTGGAAGCTCGGCCCCGCCCTGGCCTGCGGCAACACCGTGATACTGAAACCCGCCGAACAAACCCCCCTCAGCGCACTGAGGCTCGGAGAGTTGATCTGTGAGGCCGGCTTCCCCGATGGCGTTGTAAACATCATTCCCGGCTACGGGCCCACGGCCGGCGCTGCCATCGCCGCCCACCCGGGAATAGACAAGGTCGCCTTTACCGGCTCCACCGAAGTGGGCCGTCTCATCCAGCAAGCCGCCGCCGGCAACCTTAAACGGGTGTCTCTGGAGTTGGGCGGCAAGTCACCAAACATCATATTTGCCGACGCCGACCTTGAGGCGGCAGCCAGGGGCACCATGACCGCGATCTTCTTCAACCAGGGAGAAGTGTGTTGCGCCGGCTCGCGGATGTTTGTGGAAGAGAGCATCCACGACGAGTTCCTCGATACCTTCAAGGGTTATGCCGAAGCGGTGACAATCGGCGATCCACTGGACGAAGCCACACAGATGGGGGCCCAGGTAAGCGAAGAGCAGTTCAACAAAATCCTGGGCTACATAGACACGGGCAAGAGCGAGGGGGCCCGGGTGATAACCGGCGGACGGCGGGCCCGCGAGCAGGGCTACTTCATAGAGCCCACCATCTTTGATGGCGTGGCCAACGACATGACGATTGCCCGTGAGGAGATTTTCGGGCCCGTGGTGTCGACGATCACATTCAAAGACCTCGACGAGGTGGTGGCCAAAGGCAACGAGACCGACTACGGCCTGGCCGCCGGCATCTGGACCCGCGACCTCAGCAAGGCCCACCGCGTGGCCCGTGCCTTAAAGGCCGGTACCGTGTGGATCAACACCTACAACTCCTTCGACGTGGCATCTCCCTTTGGTGGCTACAAACAAAGCGGCTTTGGTCGGGAGTTAGGCGTTCACGCCCTCGAACTCTACACCGAAATCAAGAGCGTGTGGGTGGGCCTGTGAAGGTAGGACTGACCATTCCGACCATGATCGCCGGCACCGGCCGCGAGGCCACGCTGGCCTGGGCCAGGCAGGTGGACGCCGGGCCCTTCTCAATCCTGGGGGTCGGTGAGCGCACCACCTTCGACAACCTTGAACAGATCACCACGCTGGCGGCCATCGCGGCGGTGACCGAGCGCGTCGAGCTGCTGGCCAACGCCGTCGTACTGCCCATGCACAACGAAGTGGTGGTGGCCAAACAGACCGCCACCATAGATGTATTGAGCAACGGACGTCTGGTGCTGGGCGTGGCTGTGGGTGGACGCGAAGAAGACTTCCGCGCCGTCGGAGCGCCGTTTACGCGCCGGCTCAAACGCCTGGAAGAAGGGGTGGCAACAATGCGGCGGATCTGGGCCGGAGAACCGGCGGTGCCCGACTCCCACCCGGTGGGCCCCAGCCCCATCGGCAACGGTGGCCCGCCCATCCTCATAGCCGCCATGACGCCGGCCGGCCTGCGCGCCGGGGCACGCTTTGCCGACGGCCTCAGTGGTTGGAGCCTCGGCCCCGACGGCGACCAGATAGAGGCCTCCCGGGCCGCCTTTTCCAAGGCCTGGGGACAGGCCGGACGCCAGGGTAGCCCCCGCCTGCTCACGGGCTTCTGGTATGCCGTGGGAAGCGGCGGCAGCCAGCGTCTGGACGACTACGTGCAGCGTTACACCCGGGTTTTCGGCCCCGATGCCGCCCAGGCCATGGCCGGGGCCTGCCGGGCCAACAGTGCCGCGGCGCTCAGACAAGGCCTGCGCGACTGCCGCGACGCCGGTGCCGACGAAGTGATACTGGTGCCGACCACAGACTGTCCCGATGAGATCGACGAAGTGGCGGCCATCGCCGAAGAGTTCAAGGCGTCTTAAATCTCTTCCACGCCGTAGCGAAGGACTTCCATCTCGGCCGACCAATAGGCGCGCTCGAGACCGGCCTTGAGTTTCAATTCGCCTAAAAAATCGGCCGGCTCTGGCAGGCTTTCCCACACTGAGGGCAGGTAGGTGGCCGAGTGGCCGGGGGCGCGCAGAACTATGCCGTCAAGGCCGGGTCGCATCAGGCTCAAGAGTTCTTCTTCGTCGGCAAACGAGATCGGCTCGGGCGGGGTCAGAATAGAAATGTGCAACTGGATGCGCGGGTATTCCTGACGGTCAAGCCGGGAAAAACGCGAATCGTTAAAGGCCGCCCCATAGGCACTGCCGGCCACGTCGACGGCCAGGGGATTGCGGGCCTCAAGGCTACCCATGCAGCCGCGTAAACGGCCGTCCAACATCAGCGTGGTAAAGGTGGCGCGCCGCTGAGACAGAGACCCCGGTAGTCCCCCCAGGTCTATCTCATCGGCCGACAAAGGCCCCCGCCCATCCAACCCTTGCTCGATTGAGCGCTGGGCAATGCCACGCAGCAGAGCGGCGTGTTTAGAAAAAGGCATAAGAACCGTAGCCCACGACGCTGTCGCGGGAGCCGGCCGTATCGCCGGAGTTACGTACGTCGAGTACCTGGCAATGAAGTCCCCGCTGCCGGGCCTCGACCAGAAAACCGCGCAGGGGTACGCGACCACAGGCAGATTCCCTGCCCAGGACCCCGGGCTCCATTTCCCTTATGGCCTGGGTGGTAGCCGCATCCATCTGCCGGGCGGTGTCGTAGTCGTAGTGATGGCTTAAGTCGGAACTTATAAGGATCAGCGTTTCCGGGCCTCCCCACAAAAGCTCCAGCAGTTCGGCCACCTCCTCGTCGGTGGCATCGCCGACGGCAAAGGGCAGCAACAAAAAATGGCCCAGTACGGTCTGCAGAAACGGCAGGTGTACCTCGAGGCTGTGCTCAAGGGTGTGGGCCTGGTCGTCGACTTCCACCTGGTCCAGTTCCAGAGCACGGGCCAGACCGCGGCGGTCGAGCCCGACCTGGCCCAGCGGGGTTTCAAAGGCCTCGGCGTTGCTGGTGGCAATGGCGCGCACCGGCACTCGGTGGGCCGGGCCCAGGAGCACCACGCGCTCGATGGTGCCGCCGGTGCCCAGCAGACGGGCATAGGCCGTGGCCGCAACTGCACCGGAATAGATGTAGCCGGCATGTGGAACCACCAGGGCCTTTGGCGGGCTGGAATATTCGTCGCCGCCAGCGGCAAGCGCCTCTTCGAGGTAGCCCGCTATTGCACTCTCAAGCTCTCGCTCTGAGGCGGGATAAAAGGTGCCGGCCACAGCCGCCCGCCGAATCCTGACCGTTCCTTTGCCCATGGCGTCCACGGCAGTCCTTTTGTACGGCCTTTTTCGAGCCCCTTGCAAGCCGATTGACAGACTGCCACCGCCGGGGTGATGCTGGCAGGGTGGATAGCTACCCGACCCGCTACTGGCACAAGACCGAGGACGGCCGCACCCAATGCGATGTCTGTCCACGCGCCTGCCGCCTGAAGGAGGGACAACGCGGCCTCTGTTTTGTACGCGCCTGCCACGAGGGCGAGATCGTGCTTACCACCTTCGGACGCTCAAGCGGCTACTGCATAGACCCCGTAGAGAAGAAGCCCTTGAACCATTTTCTGCCCGGCAGCCCGGTGCTCTCTTTTGGCACCGCTGGTTGCAACCTGGCGTGCAAGTTCTGTCAGAACTGGGACATCTCCAAATCGCGGGAAATCGACACCCTGGCCGACCAGGCCCCGCCCGAGCTTATCGCCCTTGCCGCGCAGCAGTTGGGATGTAAAAGCGTGGCCTTTACCTACAACGATCCGATTATCTTTATGGAGTACGCGATCGAGACGGCGCGGGCCTGCCACCAGGCCGGTATAAAGGCCGTGGCGGTAACCGCCGGCTATGTATGCCCCGAGCCGCGGCGGGAGTTTTTCTCCTACATGGATGCGGCCAACGTAGACCTTAAGGCCTTCGGTCAGGATTTTTACCACAAGGTATGCAGCGGCCATCTGGACAATGTGCTTGAGACTCTGGTGTATCTGAAAAACGAGACCGATGTGTGGCTGGAGGTCACCACGCTTTTGATTCCCGGCCTCAACGACTCGGTCGAAGAGATTACGGCCATGAGTCGCTGGTATGCCGACAACCTCGGTCCCGACGTGCCCTGGCACTTCACGGCCTTCCACCCCGACTACAAAATGCTCGACCGCCAGCCTACCCCGCCACCAACCCTTGTGCGCGCCCGTCGTATAGCCCGAGACCACGGCCTGCACTTCGTCTACACCGGCAACGTCCACGACGAGGCCGGTGCCAGTACTTACTGCAAAGGGTGTGGACAGACGCTTGTCGGACGCGACTGGTACGTGCTTACCGCCTGGCACCTTGACGACAAGGGCCGCTGCACGAATTGCGGCACCGCGTTGGCCGGCGTCTTTGACGGCCCGGCCGGGGTCTGGGGGGCTCGGCGCCAGCCGGTCAGACTGGCCGATTTCGCGGCCTGATCAGTAGGCCGTCGGCCCCCACCCCAGGGCAAAAGCGCAGACGTGGACCAGGCGGCCCTCGGCCAGCAGAACACCACCGCTCAGGTTTTTGTTGTGCAGCCTCAGGTCTTTGCCCGCACCCACGGCCGGGTAGACCTCGGCCTCGGCCCGGCACAACTCGTCGATGAATTCACGGGCAACATCGGCCTGGGGCGGCAGCGCTCTGGTTGCGGCCGCTTCGGGACCGGTCGCTTCGGAGTCGATATCTATTGCATCCAGGGCATAGCTGCGGATGATCTTGGGCAGCATCGCTGCGTAAGGACGCTGACAGCTGAAGGCATCCATGCCCACCATCTTGCCGTCGATGGCAAAGACGGCCCCCACCTGCCCGCTACTGCTGGAAAAGGCCGTAACATACTCGTCCAGGGTGGTCCGGTGGCTTTCGTAAACATCACTCATGGCGGCCGTCGGAGAATCACTGTTCATCATCCGCCCCGACTGCGCAGCCACCTCATCCCACACCGATAGTTGGTCGGAGGCCGCCCCCCGCCCACTGTGCATGGACTCGCTCACCTGGGCACTCTTCATGCCCCGGCTGCGGGCGTTGTAGATGTGGTCGGCGGATTCGAAGTGGCGGGAGCGGTAACCCCAACGCCCCTGCTCCACACAGGACACCGGAATCAGCACCTCTCGCTTGGCCGGCACCAGGATAGTGATGTTGATGATGCGGTTCTGTTTGGCACCGACAAGTTCCTCCCCATCGACCAGCAAGACCGGTCGCGAGCCCTGGTTTACGGCCACCAGCTCGGGAACCGCACCCGACTCGGACACCTCGCGGACAGAGAAACTGCCGGCCTTGAGCGCCTCATCCAGGGTCATGTAGACGTCGTCGCCACGGTCGGAACGCTCAAGGGGAAACACCGCCATGTTCCTGAAAACCTGGGGCTCGCCGACGCGAACCTGGCCAAGCCACTGGCGGGCGAGTGCGGCCAGATGGCCCAGGTCGTCGGGACCGCCAAGGCCACCGGGGCCGCCAGAGCCACCGGGCCGGGGGGGCGTAATCGGGTCGAGTATAAGAGTCGGGTCGGGTATGTCAGTCATAGTCGTTACCTCCACCCCTGAGTATAACCAGGGGGGTGGCTCAGGACGTGACACTGCGAATAAATTTTCTGCTTGCGCTGTGGGGGCCCGGTGTACTAAAAAAGGGCCGTGGACCGCTTCGACCGTATCTTCATGGTACACAAGATGCTCTCGGGGGCCCGCCGCCCGGTCTCCATGGCCAGGATCCGGGAAGAGGTCGAGTGCTCTCTGGCCACTGCCAAGCGCGTCATCGCCGACATGCGCCTTTACTTCAACGCCCCCATCGTCTGGGACCGTGAGCTGCGCGGCTACCGCTACCAGAGCGATAACGGAGTGGGGCCGGCCTACGAGTTGCCCGGCCTGTGGATGAACCCTTCGGAAATCTACGCCCTGCTGACCATGAACGAACTGCTGGCCAGCGTACAACCGGGATTTCTGGAAGACGAC
>JAYGCL010000085.1:0-7978 GCA_046583365.1 Deltaproteobacteria bacterium | reverse complement strand
TTCTCGATGACGATATCTGCTCCGGTGGTCCTAACAACGGCGGGGTCTGTCTGAACGGTGACTCTGACTGCCCGGCCCTGGTTTGTCCTGCGGTGGGGTTCTGCTCGGGCGGCGATGACGACGGGGACGAGTGTACGGATTACGCTGATTGCACCGACACCCACTGCGGCGACGGTCACCTTTGCATAGGCGGTGACAACGACGGGGACGAGTGTACGGATGACGCTGATTGCACCGCCACCTACTGCGCCGACAACCCTGCCTATGGCCTTTGCATAGGCGGTGACAACGACGAGGTTGAGTGTACGAGAGACGATGATTGCCCAGGTGGCGCTTGCGGCGGTGCTGATTGTACAGACCTCGACGCCGGTACCTGTGTCGACATCGAAGAGTGCGACGACGGCAATTGGCTGAACGCCGATGGTGCCAGTGATGTCTGCGACTCCAACTGCACCCTGCCGGCCTGCGGTAACGGTGTGTGGAGTGTTGACGGTGCCGCCGGGCAGGACGAGGCTTGCGACGACGGCAACACCGCTGACGGCGACTACTGCAGCGCCAATTGCACAGTCATCAGCGGGTGGTGCGGCGACGGTGTGGTGCAGTCCAACGAGCAGTGCGACGACGGCAATACCACTGCGGGCGACGGCTGTACGGCTTCGTGCGCGTTGCCGGTCTGCGGCGATGGTGACCTCAACGTGGCCACCGAAGAGTGCGACGACGCCGACTTAAACGATGGCGACGGTTGCGACAGCAATTGCACCCGTACCGGTTGCGGCAACGGTGTTACGGCCGGCGATGAGGAATGCGACGACGGTGGCTTCTGCGTTGGCGGCGGTGACCACGGCGCGGCTTGCAACAACTCCTACGCCACCGGATTGGGTTGCTCGAGCATCTGTAACGCTGGTCTCACGCCCGGCGTGGCCTGTGAAGAGGACATCGACTGCGACGCGTTTGATGACGGTGACGAGCAAGGCACCTGCGATATCGGCCGTTGCGAGCCTGTCTCTGGCGACGGTTGCAACGATGAGTGCGAGAGTGAGTGCGGCGACAATGAGCTTACCCCCAACGAAGAGTGCGACGACGGCAATCTTGTTGATGGTGACGGCTGCAGCGCTACCTGCACCACTGAATAGTTAATCCCGGCCGCGGCTGCCTCTGGCCGCGGCCGGACTCTTTAGAGTCAAGCCCGTCCGCTCACTCGTAAAAACTCAACCGTATTTTTAATACTCTGGCCGAGGTCTTGGGGTTGCCAGCCCAGTTGGCTTTTGGCTTTGTCGGCAAGCGGGCGCAGGTCCTGTTGTAAGAAGTGCAAGTGGTTTCTCGGCAGCAGGGGGGCACGGCGGGTAATCATCGACTGTAACTCACCTGCTTCCACGGCCAGGCGCGCCGCCCACAGGGGTATCGTGTAGGGAACCTTGCCGCTCCCGGCCGCCTCGACCACCTGCTTCAGAACCTCGCTTACCGAAACCGAGAAAGCACTCAGGATGTAACGCTGCCCGACCTCGGCCTTGCGTTCGGCCAGCAGATGGCCGGCGGCCACATCGTCGGAAAAGACCAGGGGTAGACTCCCCGGCGGAATAAGCGGAAGCCTGCCCATGAGAAGTTCTGCCACCATCGCGTTTATGCCCGGCGAGCTTTCGGGGCCGGGTCCGTAAAGGCCCGAGGGGTGCAGGAAGACTGCGGGCAGTCCACGCTCTATCGCCCTTGCCACGACAGAGTCTGCGTCTTGTTTGGAACGCCCGTAGGCCGTGTCTTTTGGCCTGGGGTCGAGCCTGGTCTCGTCGAACTCCCGGCCCGCACGTGCGGCGAAAACGTCGATGGTGCTGGTGTAGATGAAACGTTGCAGGCTCTGTTCGAGTGCCGTCTCGACCATGTTGTGGGTGCCCTCGACGTTGACACGCTGGAAAAGCCCTTCGTCGTCGAGCCATTGTTCGGGCAGGCCGGCGGCGTGGTAGACCGTATCGCAACCGCGCATGGCGGCGGCCAACGAGGCCCGGTCGGTGACGTCGCCGCGGACGATCTCGACACCCCGGAGAGCATGTTGCGTGGCGGTAAGGGCTGATTGTGTTGCCTGGCGATGGCGATTTACCTCACCCAGGGTTTGGCGGGCCCGCTCCGGCGAGCGCGCCAGAACCCGCACGCTGCGCCCTTCCCGGAGCAGGGCTTCAAGGATGGCGTTGCCCACCATGCCGGTGGCGCCACTGACCAGTACTTCAGCCATTGCCAAGAAAGGCCAGGCAGCGCTGCCAGGCGTCGGCGGCCGCTTCGGGCCGATACATGTCGGGGCGGGTGTCGTTAAAGAACGCGTGTCCTGCCCCGTCGTAAGAAACCAGTTCGAACTCGGCCTCTTCCTCTTCGAGTACAGATCGAAGCTCGTCTACATCGGCGGCCGGGATGATCGCGTCCTGGCTGCCGTACAGACCAAGCCAGGGAACGGTCAGACGCCGGGCCATATCCAACGGTTGTTCGGGGCTGGTGGAGCTGGTGCGGCGGTAGCGCAGCATGCCATACCAGCTGACCGCTGCCGCCAACCCACTCAGCGTGCAGGCGGCCATCAAGGCGTATTGCCCGCCCATGCAGAATCCGGCTACCGCGATGGCCTGGCCGTCGACGTAGCTTTGCGAGGCCAGATGGGAAACGGTCATTTGCAGGTCGGTGAGCACGCGGCGGTCGGGGAGGTCGTGGATCCAGCCATCGACCGCTTCCATGTCGGCCAGATCGGCCGGTGGGCCCTCGCGGCTGTACAGGTCTATGGCCCAGGCGACAAAGCCGTGGTGGGCCAGCCTCTCGGCAATGTCGCGGTAGTGGTCGGACAGTCCCCAGACGTCGTGGATTATGATGACCGCGGCGTGGGGTCCGGCCGTGGTGGGCCTGGCCAGGTAGCCACGGATTGTGTTGCCGTGGCTTTCAAACTGAGTGGCCTCGGTGTGGATTTCTGCAGGCATGATTTCCTGGCGGCCGCTGTTCCTACCCGCCCAGCAATTGCGAATCTTCGGCAATGAGGGCCTTGAAGGAATCCCGTCCGAGGATGCCCTCCAGGTAGGCCGAAAGCCCGGGCCAGCGCGATGCGTCCACCCTCTCTCCCCCGTGATTGAGGTTTACGAAGGGGCTTGCCACGGCGATGTCGGCGATGCTCAGTCTGCCACCGACCAGGAACAGGCCGTCGCCGCTTGGATCGATCTGCCCGATCTGAGCCTCGAGGTAGTCGCATACCACAGGCAGGCTCTCGTTTATGGCCTTGGCCAGGCGCTCCTCGTTGCTGTCGCGGCCGAAGAAAGTTTTAGCCAGAACCCTTTCCTGGAACACCGCGGCGGCGGGCTCAACCACGGCCGTGTCGGCGTACTCTTCAAACCACAGGGCACGGGCGTAGTCGGCACCTGCGGTGGGGTAGAGAGGCGGCTCGGAGTGTTTCTTTTCCAGGTAGGCGCAGATCACCGAGGAGTCCGAGATGGCGACTTCCTCGTCGCGGTAGGCCGGGACTTTGCCGAGGGGGCTGATGGCACGAAACGATTCGTCATCGGTGCCGGGGAACACGGGCTTGGTTTCGTAGTCGATGCCCTTCTCGTCGAGAAAGACTCTGAGCTTTCTTACAAAGGGGGAAGCGCTTACTCCGTACACTGTGGCCATCTGATAGTTATCTCCTTAGTTGTTGCGAAGTTTGAAATACAGGGACAGGGCTTTCCTCGTCCTGGGGGTCAATTTGAGGCGGCGCCACTGGTCGGCCGCCTTGCGCACCACCTCGCTTTCGGTGGGATAGGCATGAATCGTCGAGCCGAGTTTGCCCAGGCCAATGCCGGCAGTCATGGCCAGGGTAAGCTCGGCAATGGTTTCACCGGCGTGTTCGGAGACCAGCGTAGCGCCCAGCAGTTTGCCGCTGCTGCGTTTTACGTGGAGACGAACAAAGCCCTCCATGTTGCCGTCCAGGCGGGCCCGGTCCACTTCGGCCATCGCCACGGTGACGGATTGTACGGCGTTACCCAGGGCCTTTGCCTGGCTGTCGTTGATACCAACGTGGGCCAGCTCGGGGCTGGTGTAGGTGCACCAGGGTACCACCAGGCGGCTGGCTTTGGCCCGGCCCATGAACAGGGCGTTCTGGATAACTATACGGGCCTGGGCGTCGGCGGCGTGGGTGAACTTGTAGGCCGAGGCCACGTCTCCACAAGCAAAGATCCGTTTGTTGGACGTCCTTAAGTTGTCGTCCACGGTGATGCCGTGGCTGGAACAGGCAACGCCGGCCTGTTCCAGGCCGAGCCCCTCGGTGTTGGGACTGCGACCGGCGGCAACCAGGATACGGTCAACCTGCAATTGTACGTCGTGTCCGGCGGCGTCGACAAAGTCGATGCGGGTTTGTCCGGCTACCGCGGCGACTCTTTTCAGAACTGCACCGCCGTAGTAGTCGACGCCGTCGCGGGTCAGTGCCTCTTGTACAACCCCGGCTGCATCGGGGTCGTCGGCGGGGAGCATGCGTTGGCCTTTGTCGACCATGCTTACTTTGCAACCGAAACGGGCGAAGGCCTGGGCCAGTTCACAACCGACCGGGCCTGCCCCGATGACGGCCAGGTGCTGTGGTTTCTCTTGCAGAGAGAAGACGGTTTCGTTTGTCAGATAGCCGGCCTCTTCCAGGCCATCGATGGGCAAGCAAGCCGGACGCGCCCCGGTGGCGATAAGGGCGCGGCCAAAGCGCAGCTGGGTGTCGCCGACTGAGAGGCTGTCGGCGGCAGTAAATACTGCAGCACCAAAGAAGACGTCAATGCCCAGGTCCTTGAGGCGTTGAGCACTGTCGGCCGGACCAAGTTCGCTGCGTAGTCTGCGCAAACGTTCCATGGCCACGGCGAAGTCTCCGCCTGCCCCGGTCGGCCCTGGAGCGCCGAAGTCCTGGCCGCGCCTGCCCTGCTGCCAGGCCTTGGCGGCACGCAAGAGGGCCTTTGAGGGTACGCAGCCGAAGTTGAGGCAGTCGCCACCGAGCAGGCGTTTTTCCACCAGCGCCACGCGCGCACCCAGGCCGGCCGCCCCCACGGCCGCTACCAGCCCGGCCGGCCCGCCACCGATGACGACCAGTTGATAGCTGGCCTGAGGGTTCGGGTTTTGCCAGTCGCTGGGGCCGACGTCGTTGAGAAGGCTGAGGTTCCAGCGGTCTGCCGGCCCGACCGGGGTGGCAGTTGCGGTGGAACCCGTATGTCCGGCCGCGCCACTGGCTGTGGCCGTGGTCTGGTCGAGTTCGGTGGAGTCGGCCAGCGCTCGTTTTGCCGCGCGTGCGGCCAGGGTCGCTGCGGCCACGGTGGCCAGCAGGCCGAGTGCGAGTACCGCCCAATAGCCTGGTCCCCGTTCCACGCCGGCGTCGCCGGCCACCCGGGCAAGGTCGCCTGCCACTTTGCCATAGTAGACGTAGAGGACGGTGGCGGGCAGCATGCCGGCCGAGGCCAGTAGGTAGTGGGGGAAACTTATGCGTGTAATGCCCAGGGCGTAGTTGAGCACATTGAAGGGGAACACAGGCGAAAGCCTCAACAGAAAGGCGATCTTTAAGCCCTCACGTCCGAGTCCGCGGTCGATGGCCGTAAACTTCGGGTTGGAGGCGATGCGAGATTCCACCAGGCCGCGGGCAAGGTAACGGGCCAGCAGGAAGGATAGCGCCGAACCCAGCACCGCTCCTGTAAAAGCCGCGCCGACTCCGCGGGAGAGTCCGAACAGGGCGCCGGCGGCCAGGGTGAGGATGGAGCCTGGCACCATGGCCACCGTGGCCACGGCGTAGCCGCCGGCAAAGACCAGTGGAGCCCAGGGCCCAAACCCCTGGGTCCAGGCGGCAAAGGCTTCAAGGTCGGCACCTCTACCTGCCAACAGGGCCGAGACACAGACCGCGGCGGCACCAACGGCCAGCATGCCGAGGGGCTTCGATGTCTGTGGAGTGGAAAATTTCAAAACTGGTCGGCGATAAGATAGCCGTATCCAGACCCGGCTGGAAAGCCCGGGCTGGAAGCTGGGACTGGCGGCTACTAGACTCGAAGACGGAGATGTTTGCAGCAAGACCTACAGGCCTCGTGTTGTCACTGCTGTTGGCGCTTTTTGTGGTGTCGGCCTGCGGGCCACAGTTACGGCGTCCGGCCATATCCCAGGAGGCGGTTGGCGTAGAACGCGATAAGCAACTCGAGTTGGCCCTGCGGTTGTGGTTTGAGCGTGGCGACCGGCTTGCCCTTGTTGCCTGGCAACTCAGAAGCCGGGGAGTGGGACTTTGCGGTGACGACGTTGTGCCCTATTTCGGTTTTGCCTGGGTCTCCACGGACACACTGGGAGAACGTTTCCATAAGGCGGGCAGTAAACTTTACGCCATCGGCCAACAGCCGTCGCTACGCCAGGTTATTGACGGTTCTCCCGCCGCACACGCGGGGCTCAAAAACGGCGATGTAATCGTTGAGGTCGAGGGCCACGCGATCAAAGACGGCCGTGGTCTGGCCCGCCGTCTGGCCGAGCATGATGGCGAAACCTTAAGACTTAAGTTGAGACGAGACTCCCAATTGCTCAGCCGCACGCTCAAAGGTGTTCGGGCCTGCCGCTATGGCGTGGGACTGCTGATCGATGATGCGATCAACGCCTTTGCCGATGGCAAGAGTGTGACCATTACCAGTGGGATGATGCGTTTTGCCTCAAGCGATGAAGACCTGGCCCTGGTCGTAGGCCACGAGATGGCCCACAACATCCTCGACCATGTTGACAAGCAGCAGGCCAACGTGTTGGCCGGGGTTTTTTTCGGGGCACTGCTGGATGCCGCCGCCGCCGCTGCGGGGGTCAATACCGGCGGTGCCGGCATGGATGTGGGCGGGCGCATAGGCGGGGGGGCGTTCTCGAGAGATTTTGAATCCGAGGCCGACTACCTGGGCACCTATATGGCTGCCCGGGCCGGCTACCGCGTATCCGGTGCCGCCGATATGTGGCGGCGCATGGCGGTGGAACATCCTTCATCCATCGGTGGTGGCGGTTACCTGTCCACCCACCCTTCGACTCCTGAGCGGGCTACGGCCCTGGAACGGACGGTAGAGGAGATCAAGGCCAAACAGGGGGACGGCCGCGAGCTTGTTCCCGAGCGTCTCGAATCGTCAGAAACGGCGCCCGTCCGTTAAGCCCTCAGCCCGCCCGCCAGGCTGTCAGGCCGCCGACGCGGCCGTGCGCAGGACTTCGGTGTAACTTTTCGCGACACAGGCGTTCTTGAGCGCTCCCCGTTCTTTTAACAAGCGGTGCATGGTCGGCAGATTGTAGTGGGGCACTGACATCAAGAGGTGGTGCTCGAGGTGGAAGTTAACCCGGTTGGGCGCCACCAGCAGGCGTCCCCACCATGTGGTTGTGGTCGTGCGGGTGTTGAGCATGTGGTCGCCGGGGTCGGGGGCCATCGCGTGTTCGGCGATCGCGCGGACGCGCATTACCAGGCTATAGGTCGTAAACCAGGAGACGATCCATAGAAGGTAAAGTTCGGCATGGCCGGCCATGGCAAGAGTGGCCAGCAGGATGGCGTTGGTTATGATCATGCCGCGCAAGGCCTCGCTGCCTTTGCCCCGTCGGTGGCTCATCTCGCCGAGCGACAGCCTCTGGTCGCCGCCCCGGGATGTGCCGAGGTCGCGCCTGAGGGTTGCCTTGGCGCGCTTCCAGCCGGTTTGTCCGGACAGGTCCCGCCAGATTTTGCGGCGCAGGCTGGCCCTGGTGATGGGGAAGGGGGTTGCCAGCGAGAGGTCGGGGTCGTCTTCGGTCCAGTTCTTTGCGTGGTGCTGCAGGTGGTAGGAGCGGTAGGGTTTAAGGTCGGCCCAGACCGGGTAGGCGCACAACCAGTTGGCGGTCCAGTCGTTGATACGACGGTTTTTGAAAAGGGTGAGGTGAGCGGCCTCGTGCATGAGGATGCTCAAGCCGAGTTGGCGGGCCCCTATTACAAACAGGGCAACCACGATGCTCACAATACCCGGCCGGTAGGCGACCAGAGTCATGGCTGCCGCCACCA
>JAYGCL010000029.1:0-36213 GCA_046583365.1 Deltaproteobacteria bacterium | reverse complement strand
CGCCGCGCAGGCCTCTTCGTCGTAAAAACCTACACATTCGGTGCATTTCTCGGGGACTATGTAGAACAGGTCCTCGGAAATCGCCGTGTGCTTACCGCCCTGCCAGTCGTACTCCACGCCGCCCTGGTAGATCGCCGTGTTGGGGCATTCGGGCTCACAGGCGGCGCAGTTGATGCACTCCTCGGTAATAACGGTAGCCATCGCGGAAGTTTTATCCCTGACCGCCCCTGAATTCAATGAAAGCGCCGGCGCCCGGCCTTCTTGTCAGAAGGGCCCAAAGCCAGTACATTCGGGAAGCGTTGTTTTTCAAGGGCATCGTCTCGATGCTTCGCCGCCATGCGGCGTTGCGCCGCCGGGTGGAGGGCTACACCCTGTCGGCAATCTTCCACGTCCTGTTGCTGTTGGTATTGGCCACCGTCACCTTTACGGCCGGGGGTGAGGGCTTCGGTTTCAACCTGCGTTCCAAGGGCGCCAAGGTACAGTTGACCATCAAAGAAGACACCATCTACCAGACCGAGCTCGAAGACCTCATCGAGGATGTCCAGGTCAAACCCCTGCAGGTAGAGCGAGTAAGAATCAGCAGGGACAACCTGCCCGAGCTATCGAGTTTTTCGACCCCACGGCCAAGCCCCGACCGCCTGGCACGTATCAATACCCGCTTTTCTCCCAACTCGGGAAACGTGGCGTCCCTTTCCGGCCAATTTGGTACGTTTATCGGGGGACTGAGGAAATCCGGCCTCGACATCGCCCTTGTCATCGACGCAACCGCCAGCATGCAGTACGTCATTGACGACATAAAGGCCCGCAGCATCGGCATAGTCGCCCATATCCAATCCCTCGTTCCCATCGCCCGCATCGGCGTGGTGGCGTTTCGCGACCGCGGTGAGGATTTTTCCGTGCGCTGGACCGACCTGAGTTTTCACGCCAGCAAAATTGAGGCCTTTATCTCCAACCTGCGCGCCAAAGGGGGTGGCGATTATGAAGAGGGGGTACGCCAGGGCCTGGAGGCGGCTATCGACGAGCTCGGTTGGCGCAAGCGCTCAAAGCGCGTGATCATTGTGGTGGGCAGCTCGCCGCCCCATGCCCGCGACATGGAAGCCCTGGCCGCCCTGGCCGAAGAGTTCAGCGACGAAAGGGGCGTTATAAGCGCCATAGACGTCACCCAGCAAATGCACGAACGCTACGAAATCAGGCTCCACACCTGGCTCTACGGCCAGCCCCCCGACGAGATCTCGCCGTTGCCCGACTTCTACAAGCAGGTAAAAGCGAGCTACCAGATGATCGCCGACCACGGCAAGGGCGATGTAGCCAGCCTTGGCAGCGATGAGGAATTGGCGGAAAAGATATTGTACTTTGCCTTCGGTAGCCGCTGGCAGAAAGAAGTGGCCAGGTATACTGCCGACAACTAGGCGACAGGCATGGACCAAAAGGAATAACCGACATGAAGCTTCTACGTCTCTCTACAACCCTGGCCCTGGCCATATCGCTACTCGCAACCCAGGCGGGAGCCGCCGACGCCGGCGGTGGCAACGCGCTCAACTACACTCTGATTGACTTGATCAAGTTCGGTGGTTGGGTCGGGTATCTGATCATACTGTTGTCGGTGGTGGCCGTGGCTCTGATCATAGAGTACGCGCTTTCCATACGCCAGAAGGCACTGCTGCCCGACCAGGACATAGACAGACTAAAGTCTCTGATCGCCGGTGGCCGCTACGACGACATCGTCAAAGACGCAACCGATGGGGAGGTCTCGTTCGTGACCACCGTGGTGGCGGCGGGAGTCAAGGAAAGAAGCCGTGGCTATGAAGCCGTTGTCAGGGCGATGGAAAACCGCGCCGACGAACTGACCGGACGCCTGCTTCGCAAGATAGAACACCTCAACATGATCGCCAACATCTCTCCCATGCTGGGACTGCTCGGAACCGTTATGGGGATGGTAACCTCGTTTAACCAGATCTCTGTAGCCGTCGGCGGCGTCGACCCCCGCCGCTTGGCCGGTGGGATCTTTGAAGCCCTGATGACCACCGTCATGGGTCTTATAGTGGCCATCCCCGCCCTCTACGCCTTCGGCATATTCCGCAATCGCGTGGACGGCCTGGTGGCCGAGGCCACGACCCACGCCGAAGAACTCGTAGAACCCCTCAAGAAACTTTGACATGAAAAAGCCGCGCTCGTCGAGACCACGCTCGGTAGTTTTCAAGATGACGGCCATGATAGACATGGCTTTTCTGCTCATCACCTTTTTCATCATGTCCATACGCTTCGGCCACCAGGGCGAAGAACTGGTAGAACTCCCCAACGCCGACCAGGCCCGCGAGGTAACCGACGAACGTATCGAACTCATAACGGTCAACGTCACACGCGACGGCTACTACGTGGTCTCCGGCATCCAGCGTAGCGGGGGCAAACTGTTCTCCTATCTCAAAGACCGCAAAGAAGCCGCCAAAGAAAAAATAGAAGTGGTGATCCGCGGCGACCGCGAAGCCGAATTCAACACCATCCAACGCGTCATGCGGCTGAGCGCCGAAGCCGGCATCCGCGCGGTTAGTCTGGCCGCACTGCAGTCGGGGGATTTCGGCAACAGCCAATAGTTGTAACACCCATGAAGGTACCCACCAGAGCCCACCACGACAGCGGCGACGCCCTCAAGATGGCCCCCCTCATCGACTGCGTGTTCCTGTTGCTTACCTACTTTCTGTTCACCATCTCGCTGGCTACCATTGAAGGCCTACTACCCTCCGAACTCGCCCTCGGCGACGAACTCCGACAATCACAACTGAAACTCAAAGAGGAATCCGACGAGGTCATAGTAAGAGTGGTGCGCACCGGTAACGGCGTTCAGTATTTTATCGACGACTGGCCACTACCGGATTTTGCCGCCGTGGCCACCCGCCTGGCCTCTACCCCCACCGATGCGACGGTCGTCATAGACGCCGGCTCCACGGTTGCCTACCGCCACGTGATCGGCCTTTACAACCACTGCCTGAGGCTCGGAATCAATAAAGTCGCCTTCCCCATATCCGGTGCCGTCGGAACCTCGGGCGCCCCCCGCCTGTGAGAACCCCGCTGCCGCCTGCCATCGCCGCACTGTTTGTGGCCGCTACGCTGCTTGTGGTGCCCCCAAAGGCCATCGGCCAGACAATCGTCCAGAGCCCCGACGACCCCGTCAATGCCGGCGTGCCTCGGCTGGCCCGGCGGGTGGAGGGTCTGAAATCCGAATCCAGAGAGCTTAGCCGCAAGCCATGGAATTTTTCCGCCGAGAGAGCCCTCGGTGGACGGCTCAACTCGCTGGCCGATGAGTTTCATGGGCTGGCCGAACAGGGCACGCCAATGGCCACCGAGGCCCGTGCCCTGCTGGCGCTCATGGAATCGGTGCGCGAGCGCTACACCCGGGTATTGGAAGAAATGCAGGCCGAGGTGATCCGTCTGGATGGCGATCTGGAGGCCGTACAGGACTCCAAGGCCTGGCGCGACCGCGAAACCCTGGCCATGCCCATTCTCTATCGCCTCAACTGGGTCCGCTACGAGATAGCCGTACGCTATGAAACCGATACCGCAAAACGGTCGCGTTTGTTGGTTCGCGCCCGCAACGGTTTTGCCGAAATGCTCGGCTCCTCAGACCGCGACCTCTCGGCCGAAGCGCTGTTCGGCCACGGGCTCTGTCTCAAGACCATGCGCCAATACGACGACGCCATCGGGGACTTCAAAGCCGCGTTGGAGTGGCAACCGGGAACTCAAATATCCTGGAGTATCCGTACGGCAATGGCCGATGCCCTTATTTCGGCCGGACGCATGGACGAGGCGCTCGCTGAGACCAAACGGCTGACACAAGACACGCCCGGACAGGCCCAGGCCGGCGGCGAGGCCGGAGCCCAAGCCCTGTTCTTGCGAAGCAAGGCTCTGCTGCTAGCCGTTGCCGAACACACCGGCAGTTACGATGATGCCGCCCGCGGGGCTTTACGCAACGAAGCGGTGCAATCCCTGGAACGCCTGTACCAGAGTGGACCCTACTGGAGAACAAAAGTAGCCGAGCTGGTCGATGCCGGTGTAAGCGACCCCCTGGAATGGACTGCCGCCTCACAAAACGAATTCGTGACCTGGCTCATCGCCGACTCGCTCAGGCGGCGCGGGCAGTGCGACGAAGCGGTACGTTTGTACGCGGCCCTGCTCGAGCGCAAGACTTTCGATGCCGAAGCCCTGTACGGGTTAGGCTACTGTAGTTTCCACGAAGGCCGCTATGAAGATGCCGTGCAACGCTTCTCGGCCTACCTCGACCTCGACAACGGCGGCGGGCTGGAGAGCGAGGCCGCTTACCTGCGCTTCAAGGCCGCCGAGTCCATATACCTACGCGGGGACAATGAAGGCCACTACATAACTTTTCTGGAAGACTTCCTCGCCCGCGCCCCCGCGCACCGTTTCGCCTTTGAAGCATGGTTCAGACTGGGGCAGTGGCACCGCGACAACAGTCGTTTTGAAGACTGCGCCGACGCTTTCGGCAAAGTCGGTGGGGATGGCGGCTTCCGCCTGAAGGCCATGTTCCTGCGGGCCCAGTGCCTGGTCGAGGCGGTTGCCGCCAGCACCACTGCCAGCGATGTCGGCAATGCCCCTATGGTAGGCCGGGCCCTGGCCGCACTCAGCGATTTTTCGAACGAAGCCGAACACCTGGCCGCAACCCGCCCCAAGGGAGAACGGGCCTTGCTGAGACCGCTGGAAGCCAAGGCTGCACTCATGTCTGCCGCCATGGTGGGCAGGAGTGGCGTCGGGACCCTGCAGGCCAGACTCGACCGGCTCGATGGCTTTGAGGAACGTTTCGCCGGCGAGACTACTCTGTTCACCGAAGTCATGTCGCTCAGGGTCAGTGCCTATGCCTCCCTCGGCGACTTAAAGAGCGCCGGCACCGAACTGCGCAGACTGCTCGCTCGCGCGGACGATGAGACCTACCAAAGCGGCGCGCTCAAAAAACTGGGGGTGATCTTCCTCAAAGAGAGCAGCCGCCTGGCCGAGGCCGGCGATGCCCGGGGTGCAGCCGAAAGCAGGCAGGTGGCACTCGAGGTTTACCAAAAACTTCTGGCCGCCCAACGCAGCCTGAATGGCGATACAGCCGGTCTTGAAAAACTGGTTGAAAAACTTAAAGCCCCGCCCAGCGACTAGAAATCTACGATGAAGCCTTCGGTCTCGCCGGTGGCCACATCGATCATTATAATTCGGGCGCGGTCGTAGTCTGCGACCGGGTAATAAAGAAACCCGTTGAAACGAGCGCCGGGCCTTAACAGGCCGCCTCGCAGCAGACGTTGCCTAATAATACGGCTGGCCATACGCACATCGCCAAGCTCACTTGGCGCCATGGG
This sequence comes from Deltaproteobacteria bacterium, assembly GCA_046583365.1. GTDB lineage: Bacteria > Desulfobacterota > Binatia > UBA1149 > CAYXZP01 > JAYGCL01. The sequence goes on along the minus strand of JAYGCL010000029.1, from coordinate 30,865 downwards.
GTCGGGGAGTTCAACTTCAGACGGCTGGGCCCCCTCGCCGGCAGCCGCCAGTGCCGCTGCTGTAAGTACCTGGCGGTTTTTTTCCAGTAACAAGTCTACCGCCGTCGCAGTCGAAAGCGGGTTGGTCCTCCGCCGCGAACCACGCCGACGGAGCAGCAGGTCCCGCGGGTCGAACTCGTAAGCACGGCTGGTGCCGTTGGCTACGGTTACGGCAACCGGGAGGATGCCGGCGGCACTGAGGTCGGCCTCAAAATCCAACACCGTGGCAAAACCGTGCAGGGGTTCCAGTTTGACCACTACGCCTACCACTTTCTCGGCCACCCGAGGTTTGGCCTTGGCCGGCGGCTTTACCTTAGCCGGCTGCTTGGATGCGGGGGGAGAGGCAGCGTCAGCAGAAGCGCGGCTGTGGCCACCGAGGCCGCCACCATCGAGGATACGTCCATTCTCCACCCTCAACCCGGCCCGTCCGGTCACCGACAGGAAAATCCCGCGTTCAAACTCATGATCACCTCCGAAGCCGGACTCTTCGGCCACGATATGGACACCGGTGGCATCACAGCTTACCCCCACCCGCCCGTTAAGCGTCCCGCGGTTGTCGGTTCTGGTAGCACGCACGTAACCGTCGGTCCCGGGCTTGGCCAGCCGAAAAGCCGTCACCACCATATTCATGGAGAGAACCGAGTCGTGTACCACGCGGTTGGCCTGGGCGCAGTCGATACCGGCGGTGTGGATTTCATAAGACTTTGACACCGGAGTGCAGGCCGACAAGCCGGTGGCGGCAATGGCGACAGCAACAATCATGGGAGCCACCACACCACGGAACAGGGACAGGCGAAGGTTCTCTACAGCGGCGGTAACATTCAGAAGTACTACCGTCACAAAGGCCGGCTCCATTAAGAAAGGGGAAAGATATACACCCGGAATAACTGCAGCCGCCGCAATGAGTGCGAGCACGTAGTTGGCCACCCCCGCCGCATGGCCACGGGGCGAAGGCAACAGGGGCAGTCCCCGTCGCCGGCCGCTGTAACCCCGCAACAGATAGGTCCCGAAAGAAGCCCCCAGTCCGAGTAGAGGGAGCCAATTGGCATGCGGCCAGTAACGGGTCGCACTACCCACCAGGGGGTGGCTGAAGACTTCGGCGCCGGCAAACCCCCAGAACACGAGCGCCAGAAACACCGCATCAGCACCGTTGTCGATCATACGACCGGTTGCCCCCGCCCGCCCCGCGCGGCGTGCAATTTTGCCGTCGAGCCAGTCGCTCAGAGCTGCAAGCACCACCGCCGGCAGGACCAGATAGGAACTTTGTGCGGCCGACAACTGGGCGAGCACAAAAACACCCACGCCAACACGACTGATGCTCAAGGCCGCGGCCAGACCGGATATCCGTTCCACTTTAATCGCTACAGGCACGCAGGCGGGTGTCCCAGCACGCGAACTGCCCCGAAGCCAGTCTGGTAACCGAACCGTCACCGTCAAGCGGCGCCACATAGACGCCGCTTGCGCCGTTGCTGCCGTGGTCCTGCTCAAGATGACCGGTGAATACGAGGCTGTCGCCGTCGGGAGAAATCAAGGGGTGGGAAGTCGCAAACTGGTCGAAGAACCAGCAGAAGTAAACGCTCTCCCGGCTTGGGTAAAAACGCGTATCCAGGGTGGTCCGCATGCCACGCACGTCAAAAAAATCCCACTCCATACCCCGGCCTTCATCCAGGGCAACGGAGACCAGGCGGCGCGAACACGGTGACCAGAAAAAGCTTACAACATTTCTGTCGCTTACCACCTCGGTACGGCCACTGCGGGTGTCGATCATGGTTATGCCGGTAAACATGTGCGGGGTATCACCAAGGGCCTGCGACACGGCCAGCCTGCTGCCATCCGGCGACCACAGCATGACGGTATGCCCCTCTACCGGACACACGATCTCGCTGACACCGTCGTCGACATGAAAAAAAGCCAGGAACTCCCGCGGGCCAGAAGCATCTATGTAGGCCAATTTCTTACCGTCCGGCGACCAGGCCGGAGTCCTGAATTCTCCCGGCACCAGACGCGCAACTTCTTCGGCACCATCGTCCACGTCAAAGACACACAGGCGAGCCTCACTGTAGACCGAACGGCTGCCGCTGGTGTGAACAGCAATCAGATTGCCGGCGGGCGACCAGGACCAGAAAAGCGGAGAACCGCTGTCCAGTGCCAGGGCTTTGCCGGGTTTTGCGATGTCGGCAATGTCCAACCGGAGTCTCTGACCATCCTGTAAAAGCAAAGCTATATAGGCGGAATCGGCCGACCAGTTTTCACAAATGGGAACGGCCCCATCCATTTTCCATATTTCGTGCATGGAGACACCGTCGTCGGTAACGGCGTAGAGCCCGGCCGTATCGCCGTTGCCCGCTTGAACTCCGAAGCAGGCAACGTGCTCTCCATTGGGGGAATACGACGGCCACACGTACTGTAAGCGCTCCTGGGTCGGCCCATCTGTCCACCCCCAGGTAAGGCGCTTGGGCTTACGGCCGCCACTGGCCTCATAAACATCCCCGTCGTCGCCAACAAAGACCAGACGACTCGACTGTTGTTTACTTCCCATCACCGATTCCACAACATCCCCCCTGGCGGCCAGCCTAAAAGCCGGCTCCGGTTTCCACATCTATTCGGTGTTTTCCAGATGCCTGTTTCACAAGTAGTACATACAAAGCCCCCTCACCTCCATCGCAAGGACGGGCGCTTACAAATCCAAGGATCAGGCGAGCGCTCGGGCCACGGGCAAGCCATTCGGGTATCTGTTGCCTTAACACTCCCTGCTGACCCGGCGAATTCCGACCCTTGCCGGTGACGATCAGAACACAACGCTGGCCGCGCTTGTGCCTGTCGGCAATAAAGAAATCGACCGCCCGCATAGCATCTTCGAGCACCATACCGTGGAGGTCAATGTGGGAATGCACAGCGAACTTCCCACGGGCCAGGCTTTCCATGGTGCGCTTGGAAACCGAGGCCGAACGGCCACGGACAAAACGGTCGGAAAAGGACAGGTCGAAGTCAGCCTGGCCGGACTGCTGTAGCCATTGCGGACTGCTTTCAGGGGCCGGGAGGTGGCGGTCCGTGGGGCCCGGACGGGCAACGCGTTTGCCACCGGGCAAAGGACGGACCCCCTGGATGGCCTGCAAAAAGGCCGCTTCGCCATTAACCGTTTCGGAGCCCCCGGCAACATCCCGGCAGGCCTTTTCCTTGGTCTTGTTCGACACGGGCGCCACCTCGCGACAGGATTTGAAAAACGCCTAAAGGATATACCCTCGATCACGGCGCGTGCAACACGCAGGACCAACAAACGATATGGCCAACAAACCAACCTTCTCCCTCTTCCTCCCCCAGGCGGCAATGGACTACGAAATGATACGTGAGCGTGCCCTGGCCATCGAAGACCTGGGCTATGACGGCCTCTGGTTGGTCGACCACCTGATGGCCGGAGGCCTGCCGGACGTAGACTTCATCGAAGGCTGGACGGCCATATCCGCACTGGCCGAGGCCACCAGCAGGTTAAGGTTGGGGTTGCTGGTCACCTGCAATTCCTTCCGCAATCCGGGCATCGTGGCCAAAATGGCGACCACCGTGGACCACATCAGTAAAGGCCGCTGCGAACTGGGCATGGGGGCGGGTTGGTTGGAAGAGGAATACCGTGCCTACGGCTATGATTTTCCGGCCATCGGCACACGTATAGACCAACTCGAAGAGTCCCTGGAAATCATCACTGGCCTTTTCTCCGGCCAGACCACGACTTTCAAAGGCCGCCACTACAGTTTTGAAAATGCCCCCTTCATGCCCAAGCCACTGCAAAAACCTTTGCCCATAACGATAGGTGGCGGCGGTAAACGACGCATGATGGGTCTGGTGGCGCGTTTTGCCCAGCGCTGGAACTGCCCCATGCCCAGCGCCCACGAACTGTCGCAACACCTCGAGTCCCTCAAGGAGCACTGCCGGCGGGTCGGACGTGACATGGCCGAGATCAGCATCAGTGAGCAAACCGCCATTGTAATAGGCCGCGACAGAGCCGAGGTGGAGGTAAAAAAACAAATGGCCCAGGTCATGATCGGTAGCTTCGTCGACCTGTCCACGATGGCACTGATAGGCACCCCCGATGAGATTATTGTCGGCTTACGGAAAAAAATGCGAGCCGGAGTTGACGACTTCGCGATACTGTTTGGAGATTTCGGTATGCCCGATACGCTGGAGTTGTTCGCCACCGAGGTGGCCGCCAAGCTCAGGAAGGGGTAATCGGCGGGGCGGTGCCCGCCGTGTCGCGACCGGCCCGCAGATACTCTACAAACTTTTCGGCAGCCGGGCTGAAATGCTTGCCCGTACGGTGTATTATGCCGATTGGACGGGTCAGCCCGTCGGTCAGTTCGATCTTGACCAGAGAGCCGGCTGCGGCTTCGTGGATACAGCTTTTGTCGGGAATGATGGCCATACCTGCCCCCACCTCCACCAGCCGTTTGACCATTTCAATGTTGTCGAGCTCGGCCACGTACTGAACTTCAATATTCCTCTCTCTGAACAGACTGTCGAGGGCACGGCGAGTGGGTATGCCTTTTGCAAAACCCACAAACTTTTCTCCGTTGAGGTCGGCAACCGATAACTTGCGACGTTCGGCAAAATTGTGGTCGGGCTTACACGCCACAACCAAACGGTCGGTACGGAAGTCCAGCACCGTGATCTGCGCCCTGGCCGTCGGGTAGGCAACAATGCCGAGGTCAACGTTGCCACGCAGCACCTGTTCATAGATATGACTGGAGCGGTCGTATTCCAGGTAAACGTTGACATGCGGAAAGTCCGCAAAGTAGGACTTCAGTGGGTCGGAGAGTTCGTAGAGACCCACGCTGTGAACCGTCCCTACGCGGATGCTGCCGGTAATCACGTTACTCAACCCCTGCAGGCGGGCTTCCATTTCGTTAAATACGTGCAGCATCTCGCGACTGGCCTGGTGGAGTATCTCTCCGGCGGTGGTCGTTCTTACACTGCCACGCTTGCGCTCGAGAAGGCGCTTGCCGTAGCGTTCCTCCAAACCGCGAATCTGCTGGCTCACAGCCGACTGGGTTATGTAGTTCTGGTTGGCCGCCAGTGAGAAACTCTGATTCTCAACCACGTCACAAAAAATCTTCAGTGTCTCTATATGCATACTTATCTCCGCCGGACCCTATTAAGGCCCGTAATACACTACTCCAGACGGGTATCGTAAAGGCGCCTGAGAGTGGCATTACAGCAGGCCAAAGTAAACGGGTAGCTAATGACAAAGTGAAGTCGCCCTTTATTAATTAATAGTCCTTATACCCGCTCATGGTTGGTCGCCACCGCCCCCTTGCCCCGCTCGGGCCTTTTGTCGGTCGGGCCGCCGATGCTAAAAGGCCTCTGTGCCGACCGAACTGAACGTTCTTGTGCTTGCGGGCGGTACTTCGGCCGAACACTCCATCTCCCTGCGTTCGGCGGCCACGGTTACCACCGCCCTGCAGGCCTGCGGACACGCGACCACCGTGGTGGCGATCGACAAGAGCGGTGGTTGGCTGGCCGGGGACTTTGCATCCCTGCTCCTTGGCTCCCGCACTAGACTGGTTGAGGTAAAGACGGGGGGGGGCAGACCGGTAGTACTATCGGGACGACAGGGCCGCGGCTACCTGTTGCCCGAAGACGGCGGGGACAACACAAGCGGTCCCTTCGATGTAGTCTTTCCCGTCCTCCACGGCCCCGGCGGTGAAGACGGCAGCATCCAGGGCCTGTTGGAAACCCTGGCCGTTCCATTCGTCGGCGCGGGTTGCCGCGCTTCGGCTCTGGCCATGGACAAGCTGTCGGCAAAGCGCCTGGCCAGAGCCATCGGTCTGGAGCAGGCCGAATTTGTGGATGCCTCGTTGATGGACAGCGACCGGTTGACCGCAGCCGTCGAGACCGCCTTTGGTTTTCCCTGCTTCGTAAAACCGGCCTCGCTGGGCTCTTCGGTGGGAATATCCAGGGTCACCGGCCCCACCGGCCTTGCCGGCGCCCTGGTCGAAGCCCGGCGCTGGGACAACCGTATAATTGCGGAGAGGGCTATCGAAGGCCGTGAAATTGAAATCGCATTGCTCGGTAATGAGGATCCGGAAATTTCTGACCCCGGCGAGATAATCCCTCATGGTGACTTTTACGACTTCGATGACAAGTACCGGGGCTCCGAAGCCCGCCTCATCGTTCCGGCCGACATCGACCCGGCCACTGGCGCGGTCGTTTACGACGTGGCCCGCAAGGCCTGGAACATGATCGGATGCCGCGGCATGGCGCGCATCGATTTCTTCATCGAAGCTGCAACCTCGAAGGTGTTGCTCAACGAAATAAACACCATCCCCGGATTCACCGAAATAAGTATGTTCCCACGTGTGTGGAAGGCCGCCGGTCTGGAAATAGAGGATCTGGTGGCCCAGCTAGTCGAGCTCGCACTACAGGCCCACCCGCCCCGGCGCTAGGCGGGGGCGAGTTGTCTTTGCAGGTCGCTCCAAGCGGCCTCAACTTCAGCCTCGAGGTCAATGACCGTACCGTTGTTTTCTATCACCCGGTCGGCAACCCGCCGCCTCTCCTGATTGGAAAGCTGGGTGGCCATGCGCAGCTTGACCTCTTGCGGGTCCATACCCCGCTGGTCGATGAGGCGGCCTCTGGCAACAGGCGGGTCGGCAACCACCACCCACAGGGTACCGGCCCCCCCCGACCAACCGGTTTCCGTCATGAGGGCGGCCTCTATGACGATGACGGCTTGCGGATCATCTTCCAAGGCGGCAGCCACACGGCCCGCCACTTCCTTTCTGACCAGAGGGTGAATGATGGCGTTGAGGTCGGCAAGAGCCTTGGGGTTGTTAAACACACGGCCGCCCAGGCTTTGGCGGTCTATGCTGCCGTCGGCGGCCACAACATCATGGCCAAAGCGCGCCACAATAAGATCGTAGCCCTGGCTGGCCGGTTGGTAACTTTCATGGGCCACCCGGTCGGCATCTATGACCACAGCACCGTGCTCCGCCAGCATGGCGGCCACCGTAGATTTTCCGGCACCTATGCCGCCTGTAAGTCCAATAATTATGCTCATACCAGGCTGCGCTATCTTAAACACTCTGCGCGAAGCGGCAATACAAGTCCGGAAAATGGAGAGCAGCCCTTTGACGGTGGGGCCGGCTACGGCATTGTGGCCCTATGACACCCGGCCGCTGTCTCCTCATTGCTCTCCTCCTGGTCACCACCGTGGCGCCGGCATGCTCAAGGGGGGGCGAACCTGCCCACATGGCCAAGGCATTTTATGCGGCGTTGGATAGGGGCGACTTTGCCAAAGCCAGCACCATGACCACGGGTGGAGAGGGGCTGGCAAAACTCAGGGCCGCCTTCGGGAGTCTGCAGGCCTGGGGAAACCGGGCAACCAAGAACGGGACCCTGTGGCGCACTGAAACCAGCATGGAGGAAATCAGCGGCAGCAAGGCACGGGTCCAGTTACGAGTACTCTTTAACGACGGCACCAGACGCAACGACACGGTTGGTCTGGTGCTGACCGAACAGGGCTGGCGAGTGGATGCTGGCAGTCTCAGCGGCCTGGCCCGTTAGTCCGTGATGGCCCGTCAACACCGACAGGGCCACGGGACCGCTACCGGGCTTGCCGCACTGGTAGCCGTGGCCGCTGTCGCCTTCCTGCTGTGCTTTGCCCCTTTCGACCGGCCCGTGGTTCTCGACCCGGCCACCTGGGACTACATGTCGGTGGAAATGGCCAGTACCGGGATGGTTCCCCACCGCGACATATTCGTTCACAAAACCCCCCTAGCGGCACTCCTCGGAGCGGCCGGTGCCAAAGTCTCGCTCACGCTGGGCGGCGACGCACTGACCGGTGCCCACGCGGCCTACCTGCTGGTCGCCGCTCTGGGCCCGGCCCTTCTTTTTCTGATCTGTCTCAAGTCATTTTCTCTACCCACGGCGTTGGCGGCAGCCGCTTTCATGATGGCCTTTGACCAGTGGCCGGTGGCGGCGGTCGAAGGGGTAAGGCCAAAAATGGCCACCACCGTCTTTGGATTGGCTTCACTGTTGGCGGCCCTCCGGGGCCGCCCCCTGAGTGCCGGATTTTTCGGGGCACTAGCCACCTGGTGCTGGCAACCCGGCCTGGCTTTCGCGTTGGGAGCCATGTGGGAACTACGCGGCCGCTGGCTTTACAACGGCGCTCGACTGGCAATCGGAGCGGCCTTGCCGACGGCCGCCCTGCTCTTGTGGCTTGGCATGTCCGGGGCTCTCGACGATTTTTTCCGGCAGGCCCTGCTCTTCAACTTCGACTACATAGGCCACCACGCACGCAGCCCCACCGGCACGCTGTTGCACCTTTACCAATTGGCAAAATTCTGGAACCCCGTAGAAGGCCTCCTGCTGTTGGTGGCCCTGGCCGGTCTGGTCCTGTCCCGTGGCCAGGGCGCGGGCCTGCCCCGCGGCCTGATGGCGGCCACGCTGGCATACACGGCAATGACCTTCGTGAGTCTGCAGGCCTGGCCCGACACAATATTGTTCGTCCCGGGGCTGTCGGCCCTGCTGGCCGGAGGTCTTGCCGGCATCGGCTATGGCTGGTCGCGCAAACGGGGCCGGTGGACAAACACCGCCATCCAGGCCGCAATCGTGGTTGTGGCCCTGGCCATGGCTCTCAGCCCACATAGCAAGCGCCTCCACCCCCCCATCAGTTTCGATGAACAGGCCGCCTTCATGGAAGGCCTGGCCACGGGGCTCAAAGAAAGCGACAGCGTACTGGTAGTCAGCCTACCCGAGTTTCTTATTCATCAGCAGCGTCGCAGCCGGTGGCCCTGGCCCTACCTCTGGTTCGGCGTGGACCGCTTTGCCGACCAGCACAGCCCGGGCGGTTTCAAGGCCTTGCTCAAGGGCCTGGAGGCCGACCCCCCAGGCCTCATGTTGGTGGCGAGACGTTGGTCGGGAGAACACAGAAAAGACTTCGAGACGTGGGCCAGAACACGCTACCGTCGCCAGCGCGTATATTTTTATCCACACACCCGGCGGCCGATAAACGTGTACCGGCCCTTTTAAAAAGAGTCTTTAAGGGTGCGGACAGCCGCAAATATTTCGACATCGCTGTTGCCGAGAGTGGGAAAATGCTGGCCAAGGCTAGCGCGCAATTCGCTACTCGACGTACGCAGAAAAGGATTGGTCTCTTTTTCAATCGCAATTGTTGTTGGCACCGAGGGCTTGCCGGCAGCGATCAGTTCGTCTACTTCGACCCGCCTTGCAGCCAGACTCCGGTTACCTGGCTCCAGCGTAGACGCGAATTCCAGATTCTTCTGAGTGTACTCGTGCCCGCAGTAAACCAGGGTCTCGGCGGGCAATGCGGCCAGCCGTTCCAGTGAAGATTTCATCTCGGCGGCATCGCCTTCGAAAAGCCTGCCGCAACCACCGGCGAACAGGGTATCGCCGGTAAACACGGTAGCCGCAGATTCAAAATAGTAAGCCAGGTGGCCGCGGGTGTGGGCGGGAATGAAAATCGCTGAGCCTCTGAGACCGCCGACGATGAATTCCTGGCCGTCGGCAAGCGGGTCGGTGAGGCAGGGAATCCTGTCACTGTCACCGATGTAGCCATAGACACGCAACCCACCCGGATCCTTTGTGGCCGAACCAAGTTCGCCCACAAGATCCTGGTTGCCTCCTACGTGGTCGTAATGGTGGTGGGTGGACAGCACCGCCTCCAGCCTGACCCCGTGCCGGCCGGCAGCCTCTATAACCGGCCCGGCCTCGGCAACATCAACGACGGCTGCAGCCCCAGTCTCCTCGTCGATGACGAGATAGGCGTAGTTATCAACGAGCTGGTCTACCGGAACTACCTGCACCGACAGAGTCCTTACCCGTTTTTCTTTTTCTTCTCTTTTTTCTTCCCTTTACGATCCGACGGTGGGGAGTAGGGGATCTCGGTTACCGTGCTGCTGAGAACCTCGCCGGTTTCAGGGTCGAGGTCACGGAAATGAGACGTCATGACCCGTCTTTCGTTGTCGTACGTAAACGTTTGCCGTACAAAAACGGCACCATCCACGTCTACCGTTTCGCGGGTGAGGTACCATAACAACCCCTCCTCATCGAGAAAGCCGCTGCTCTTCTGCATCATGCTACCGTTGAGCCAGGTCATGAATTCAAAGTTGCGGTCGGGGTCCACCTTGAAGCCGACGAGGAGACCACGGACGGTGGGTGCCATTATCCGACCGCTGAACTCATAGATCCGTGAGCGCCCGTAGCGGTCCTCCTTCACCTTGGGTCCACCCACGTAGTACCTCATGCCGGCAATGGTCTCGATTACCGGAGCCTCTTCGGGCATCTCGGCTTGTTCTTCGGATTTACTGCAGCCGGTCAGCGCAACGACAAAACACAACAACAATGAAATCGGCAATATGGCTTTAGGCATGAGACCTCAACTTTGAGCGCCACCAATGTGGACAGGGCGCTTTGAATCCGTACCCACAGATACCACCGGGCCGCTTTTACGGCTACCCGAGCCTATGGCGCTGGCCAGGCGGGATTCCACCGATGCCACATGGCGGGTAAGTGCATCGAGGCGCCCGCTTTTGGCTTGCGATTCGCGGGACATGTCGTAACTGCGTGACTCCAGTTTGACGACACGCTCCCTTATCCCTTCGAGCCCCTCGATCATGCCATGTGAACCGCTGCGCTGGAGACTTTTGAGTTCCTTGAAGCGCTTCTCAACGTCTTCCAGACGCTGGCGCACGCCGTCCAGAACCCCGTTGACCTCAGATCTGGCCGAATCGTTGGTGGCCACCCTGGAGGTCTCCATGCGGCTCAGACAACGCCCCTGGACCCGGGCCAGTCCTTCCAGGGCCTCTTCAAAACGGCCCGCCCGGGACCGCAGGTGGCTGAGGCCGCCCGCCATAACGACTTCCCTTTCACGCAGGCGCGAGACCTCTTCCATTGCCTCACACACCTCGTCCCTGAGTTGCTCAAGGTTGGCGCCACTACCAAGGCCAGGTATCCCACTGCCCCAGCCGGTTTTGAATACGCCGCCAAATACACCACCTAACACGCCGAGCAGGGAAGCCAGGTCCATGGACGGCATACGCAGGTTCGCCCTCTTGAGGACGGACTCAAGCTCACCCTCAAGGCTGGATATAATCTCCATCAGACTGCGTAGCGACCCCATCAGAGTTGTAGAATTTGTCCGGGTTTCATCCATAGCGGCATCTCCTCACATCCACATCCACATCCATCTTCCAGCCTGGCACCGCCCCCACTGCGAGCGAGCGCAATTCCCTGGCACAGAACCACTACCTCTAATATCTTGGAAACCGTTGCTGCGCGCAAGAAATACCCGCAGCTGCCCTGTGCCTAACTCAGCCGGCGAGGTTCTCGATCAACCGAAGCATGCGCTTTACCGCTGCGGTGAGTTCGGCAGCACTCACGCGCTCATCCGGGGCATGGATGCTGTCGAGTTCCTCGCTGTTGACGGCAATGGGCACAAAACCGTAAGCAGCAATGCCTTTTTCGCGAAAGTAGTGGCTATCGGTAAAACCCGTGATGAGCCCGGGGAGGACCACTGCGTCGCCAGCAGCGGCCGCCAGGCTCTCGACGGCCGCCGTCAGTTCGTTGTTGAGCGGGGAGCCCGAGGATGGAAAAGATACGTCACCGGGCTCAACACGGACATATTCACTGCCGATACGAACCGAAACGGCGGCCAGAAAATCGTCACAGCTGTGGCCGGGCAAAAGGCGGCTGTCCACCTCGGCACTGGCCTGTGGTGCGATGATGTTGGTTTTCACGCTGCCACGAAGAACCGTGGGCACCAGTGTGTCCTGGATCAGAGCCGCCCACCGGGGGTGGTCTAAAAACCAGGCCTTGAACTCATCGTCCTCCAGGGAGCGCTCGAGCTGACGGAACTGCCTGGCGTGCTCTTCGTCGAGTACCGCATAGGCGGCGTAATAGCCGGCCACGACCGGGCCAACCTCAAGAGGGCGTTGCCATGAAGCCAGCTTTCCTAGGGCCTCCACCAGTCTTGTCACCGCGGTTTCGCGCGCCGGGCGCGAACCGTGGCCAGGCTGCCCGCTGGCAACAACACTGAACCAGCATGGCCCCTTCTCGGCGGCATCGAGGAAATACACCGGTGGCTTGTCGGGACTGTTATGTATGAAGCCGCCTTCGTTTAAGACAAACTCGGCACCGTCAAAAAGCTCAAAATGGTTGTCCACCATCCAGCCCGCTCCCAGACGCCCACCGGTTTCCTCGTCGGCGGTGGCCAACAGGATAATGTCGCGCCGTAAAGGGATTGCCATCCGCTTGGCCGCCACCATGGCGAGCAACTGCACCACCCCGACACCCTTGGCATCGAGCGCACCGCGACCGTATATGATACCGTCCGACTCTTCCCCGGCAAAGGGGGGATGGCTCCAGTCGGCGGCAACGGCCGGCACCACATCGATGTGGCTGAGCAGTATAAGAGGCCGTTTTTCTCCGTTTCCCTTGAGGCGGGCGTAAAGGTTACCGCGACCGGGAGCGGACTCGTAGATCCTGGCCTCTATGCCCTCGCTTTCGAGGACAGCGGCAAGGAAACGGGCGCCCACAATCTCGTTGCCCGGAGGGTTGGTGGTATCGGTGGCAAGGTAGCGGCTGAGGAGCTCCGGTGCCCTTGCTGCAACCGCATCGAGTTCGGCTTCGGCCAGACCGGCAGAACTCCGGGGTTGGCCGTTTGTGGGCTCGGCCGGCACGCTTGGTACCAGGACGACCGACAGGACGGCAACAAGCAGCAGTACGCATAAATGTTTCACCGACCGCGCACTGAACCCCATGAAGGAGGCGGCGTCAAGAACAAAACGGTCCGCCCGGAGGTAAACGTGGCTATTTCACCTCGTAGATAACGTTTACCGTGGCCCGCACCTTTACCGCAGCCGGCAGAATAGTCGTACCCGCAGCCGCTCTGCCCGTACCCCTCAGCGCCGGCCGGGGAAATACTGCCGTGGTCGGACCCACCGATGCCTCCAACAGTCTGCCCAGTTCCACACCGAGGGATTTGGCCACGGTCCTGGCTTCGGAGCGGGCACGTTTGCCGGCCTCGCTGAGAGCCTGGCGCTTCAGTTCCCGTTCGTCGGCAAGGAAAAAATTGACCGAACTTATGCGAGTGGCCCCGGCCGGCACCGCCGCGTCGATGATCGGCCCTACGCTGTCAAGGTCAGAGGTTATTGCATCCACTGTGTTGGAGACCATATAGCCGGTCACAACCTTGGTGCTCTTGCCATCCTTTTCACTGAACCCGTACTCGGGAATAAGATAATAGGCACCGGTTGTAACGGTACCCGGCTCGATGATCTGGCTTTTGAGACGGGAAAGCACCGTGGCGCTGCGCATAGCGTTGGTACGCATAGCGCGGTCGGCCTTGAGACCGTGGCTCTCCACGACAATCACAACGCGGACACGGTCGGGCTGTGCGCTGGCCTCGGCACTGGCAGAGGCTTTGATGATGCGGGGAGTTTCACCCTGGTCGGCGGCGGCAGACACAGCCGCAACCTGGCTGGCAGCCATCAATATCAAAACTAACAGTATACGCATCGCGGCTTGTCCTCCGCCGAGATTATAGCACGGCAGTAGCTCAGGCCACGACCTGAAAACCGCCCCAAAATGCCGGCTGGCTTATGTGCGGGTCACAAGGACTTGTGTTCAAGCCCATGCCCGGCAATACAGGGGTGGTGGTCGAGGTGACACAAGACCTGGGGCAAGAGACCTACACCATAGCGGGCCGGACCGTGACCATGCCCTGTGTAGTTCGCGACGCCTTCTCGGTGGTCTCGACCTACCTGGTTGCAAGCGCGCCTGCCCGTCACCTGCTTCCCGGCCCTGACATCGATATCGCCGAAGTCCTTCCGGGCAAGGGACTTCTGACCTTGGCCTGCATAGATTACCGTGACAACGACCTTGGAGGCTACAACGAAGTCGCGATATCGTTGTTTGTCCGTAAACGCGGCGACCGTAGCGCTCCCCCCTACCTTGGGACGGCGATTGACTATCTTCGCAGCCGCCTGCCCACCTGCATAATCCACCTGCCCGTCAACCAGGGTTTCACATGTGAAGCCGGTTGCCGGATCTGGGGTTTTCCAAAAACCGTAGAGCAGATCGATTTCAGCGACGACCACAACCGCTGCCGGCTGGTCATGGGAGGACAACACGTTCTCACCTTCGAGACCGCTGCCGGTGGATCAGGCAAAACCCGCATTCCCGACACACCGATGGAGACCTACTCCTACATAGACGGCAGGCCCCACCGCAACCCCTTCGTATCCGGTGCCGACGGCGTCACGTTACGCTTGGGTGGCTCGTCTGTGGAGCTGGGAAGTCACCCTATAGCCACCCAGTTGCGCAGCCTCGGGCTACCCAGGAGGCCTCTGATGACGGTCAGGATGGAACGCATGCACGGCCGTTTCGAAGCCCCCCAGCCTCTTCTTTAAGGCCACGGCCAAGCATGTAGATTTCCGCCGAACCCTTGCGCGACGAGGCCGGACGAAAAGTTAACACCTTGCTATAGCGTTTGCGCAGTAGTTCGGTTGCCTGGACCTGAGAGTTGGAGAACACCTTTACCAGCAAGTTGCCGCCGGCGGCCAGCAAGCCATCGGCAACGTCCACGGCCAACTCTACAAGGGCCTGGCCACGGGCCTGGTCGGCAACGCGAATGCCGCTGAGCTTGGGTGCCATGTCCGACAGAACAACATCGGCAGGCCCGCCTACGGCCCGGCACAGAAGGCTACGCAGGTCTGCGTCGTTCATGTCCCCGACCAGCGTCACCACATTGTCCAGGCCCAGGCCATCGACCTCCTTGAGGTCGATGCCGACCACACGGCCACGGCCGCCGGTACGCTCGGCGGCCACCTGTAGCCACCCTCCGGGCCAACAGCCCAGGTCCACTACCGACTGGGACGGGCGAAAGAGACTGAACTTCCGGTCCAGTTCGATCAGTTTGAGTGCGGCCCGTGAGCGGTAGCCGAGGCGACGGGCCTCGCGGTAGGCGGAATCCCTGGGTTCGTAGGCCGGCACACACCGTCTATAGACAAGACCGGCGGTTGCCGAAAGCCCCAAGCTCGGGCAGCATCGGACGCCGCCTATGAGTCTTAACCACCGTCAAAGTGAAGCCGTCGAGTATGGTGATGGCCCCATCCTGGTCCTGGCCGGCGCCGGCAGTGGCAAGACCAGGGTGCTGGTCCACCGTGCCGCCAACCTGATCTCTTCCGGCCGGGCCCGGGCCGACGAAATTCTGGCCATGACTTTTACCAACAAGGCCGCCGCCGAATTGGTCGAGAGAACCAAACGTCTCAGCGGGGCGGTCGCGGCCGATCTATGGGTAGGCACTTTTCACGGCATAGGGGCAAGACTGCTCAGACGCCACGGCCAGGTGCTCGGTTACCCGTCGCGTTTTTCCATATACGACCGCGACGACCAGACCCGTCTGATAAAAGAAACCGTGGCCGAGGCCAACCTGGACCCCGTTTCTTTTCACCACGACCTGGTACGCGCCTTCATAGAAAAGGCCAAGAACGAGGCCCGCCTCCCCGAAGAAACCACGGCCAGTGGCCCCCAGCTGCCCGAACTGTACCGGCGTTACCAGCAACGTCTGCAGGGGCTCGGCGCCATGGACTTCGGGGACCTCATCCTCAACGTCATCCGCTTGTTCCGCCACGACAAGACGCTGCTGGAAAGCTACCAACGCCGCTTTCGTTACATTCTGGTAGACGAATACCAGGACACCAACCGCAGCCAGTACCTCATGGTATCGATGCTGGCGGCAGCCCACGGCAACATTTGTGTGGTGGGAGACGACGACCAATCCATTTACGGTTGGAGGGGGGCCGACATCCGTAACATTCTTGAGTTTGAACGTGATTTTCCTGGTGCCCACGTCGTCCATCTCGACCAGAACTACCGTTCCACCTCCAATATCATCAACGCGGCCGCCGCCGTCATTGCTAATAACGACGGGCGTATGGACAAAAAGATGTGGACCGACAACGCCGCCGGTTCACCCCTGCGCATAGTGGCCGTTGCCGACGAGCGCGATGAAGCCCGCCTCTTATCCCGCCGTCTGGGCGAATTGGGGGACCGGCGCGGCGATGCGGCCATTTTCTACCGGACCCACGCCCAATCCAGGCCCATAGAAGAAGAACTCATCCGCAAGCAGATCCCCTACATCATCGTGGGCGGTACCCGTTTCTATGACCGCCAGGAAATTCGCGATCTCATCGCTTACCTGCGTTTCGTTTCCAACCCCATGGACGACCTCAGCCTTTCCCGCATCGCTAACGTCCCCGCGCGTGGAATCGGAAAGGTGACCTGGGAGCGTCTGGGCGTTGAGGCGAACCGGCGCAGCACCCGCCTGTGGACGGTACTCTCCGATGACAGCTACCTATCGGGTCTCGCTTCGGCGGTGCGCTCGCGTTTACAGGGATTCCGCAACATGGCAACGCCCTGGCTCGAACACGGTGGTGACCAGAGCATGGCAGTAATTCTGGACAGAATTATCCGGGAGACCGATTATGTGGCCTACCTCGAACGATCGGCCGGCGAACAGGCCCAAAGCCGTATTGAAAACGTCCACGAGCTTATTACCGTGGCCCAGAATTTCGACCGGGACTTTGACAGCCAGGAACTCGACGAAGAAATCGGCATGGGGGCCCTGGACACTTTCCTCGAACAGATCGCTCTGGCCTCCGACGTCGATGGCTACACGGAAGACACCTCCGTAGTCACACTGATGACCGTACACAACTCAAAGGGACTCGAGTTTGAACACGTGTTCATGGTCGGCATGGAAGAAGGGATATTCCCCCACGCCCGTTCACGCGAAGACGGAGACGGTGGCATCGAGGAGGAGCGCAGGCTCTTCTATGTAGCCATGACCAGGGCCCGTCAACACCTGACCGCGGTCTATGCCAAGGCCCGTCACGTATACGGAACCTACCAGCACAACCTGCCGTCGCGTTTTATAGATGAGATACCGGCCGAGTTCACCGTCTTTGAATCCAGCCGGGCAGTACGCAGCCCCGCGACAACCACGCCAGCCTCCTACAACCGCAGCCGCGATGACTGGACCATCGATGATACGGCCCTGCATGCGGCCAACCCCGACGGTCAACTACGGGCAGGGCTGCGTGTGGCTCACCCGATGTTCGGTATCGGCACGGTGTGCAAGGTCAGTGGCAGCGGAGACAATGAAAAGATAGTAGTACGTTTCCAGCGGGTGGGGCTCAAAAAACTCGTTTCCCGTTACGCCAGACTTGAGCTTGTAGTCTGACGCCTCACACCAGGCCGTGGTGACGTGCGAAAGGGTCCCAGGCCGGGTCGCGGTGCCAATCGTACTCTGTGGCCAGGGCTATGGTCTCGCTGGTATCGACCCCGGCCAGCTGGGCGATGACAGCCAGAGCCATGTCTATTCCTGCCGACACTCCCGAGGACGTAACAAACTTGCCGTCCTCGACCCAACGGGCCTCCTTGACCCACTCGACCAACGGTCCCTGGTCGGCCACCCAGCCAAACCAG
The DNA here is from genome assembly GCA_046583365.1 of Deltaproteobacteria bacterium. Taxonomy (GTDB): domain Bacteria; phylum Desulfobacterota; class Binatia; order UBA1149; family CAYXZP01; genus JAYGCL01. The sequence continues at coordinate 13,330 of JAYGCL010000029.1, read as the reverse complement.
GCCTTGTTGGTGGTAGCCCGGCGTCCATCCAGAATCCCCGCCCTGGCCAGCAGGGCCGTGCCCGTGCATACGGTCATTACGGTCTCGGCCGCGGACGTCCGCTCGCCCAACCAGTCGAGCATAACCCGGTTGTCGGTCTGCTCCCGGGTACCCACACCGCCGGGCACCAGGACCAGGTCCAGGTGGGGGCAGTCGGCCAATGTGCTGTCAGCCAGAACCTTGGGACCTTGGGCGCTCGCTACCGCACCACCTCTTTCCGACGTCATCTCTATGCTGATGCCTGGCAGGTTGCCGAACATCTCAAGGGGGCCGTAGACATCGAGCAATTCGAAGCCTTCAAACAAAACCACTCCCAGCGTCCTGTCCACAACAAAAGGCCCTCAGCGCTTGCCCGGAGGGGTGCAGCTACGCAAGGGACGCCGTCCCGAGAGCGTACAAGCACGACGGCCCTCGGCGCGGTCTGAAGGATCGGGGATCAATCGCGAGGTGGCAAGGTGGAGGGGTCTGAAAACCATCCACTCCACCGCCTTGGCCACCGGATAGACGGCAAAGTAGATAAGCTTCAGGGGATTGGAGTCTGCATCCGAGTAGCCCCTCGCGGCGCTGGCCGGCGTGGCGACCAGCAACAGGAGGCAAAAACCAACGGTCAAAATCGCAACCACCGGCCTGGCCGGAAAAAAATCTTCGCGCCATAGTCATCACTCCAACTGTTCGTCGACCTCGTCCTTTTCATGGCGGCGGTCGTATACGGTCTGCGGCTTTTCCACCTTGCCAGCCGGAGCCGTGGGCTTGCGCCGCTTTGCCAACGAAGGCGGCAGGCCCCGCTTGAGCTTTTCCCGACCCCCCTTGCGACCATCACCGTCTCCGTCTCTACCTACCACAGGTTCCGAGACCTGCCTATACCATTTTTGGCCAACTGGCCACCCTGTGCTAGCTTCGCAAGTTTATGCGCCTCGGCCTTACGTCCATGGGCGCAGGGTCCTGTCCGAAAAGCTGTAGATCCGGAAGCGGTCGATATTTGAAAAAAGCCATCAAAATAAGCGGGGCTCGCACCCATAATCTCAAAGGTGTCTCCTGCCGTTTCCCGGCCCGCAGAATTTCGGTGGTCACCGGGGTGTCGGGTTCGGGTAAATCATCGTTGGTCTTTGACACCCTCTACGCGGAAGGCCAGCGCCGTTACGTACAGTCCCTTTCCACCTACGCCCGCTTGTTTCTGGAACAAATGGAACGCCCCGATGTAGATTCGATAAGCGACATTCCTCCCGCCATAGCGCTCGAACAGAAGAACTCGATCAAAAACGCCAGATCAACGGTGGGAACCATCACCGAGGTACACGACTATCTCCGCCTGTTGATGACGCATGCCGGCCGTATGACTTGCCCCGACTGCGGTAAAGACGTGGCCAACGACAGCCCTGAAAGCGCCACGTCGGCACTCCTGGACTGGCCCGTGGGGACGAGGGCGGTCTTCTCCGCCCGCATCCCTGTGGGGGGGATGGAAAGCGCCGAGGTGGCCGATGCCCTGCAGGCCCAGGGCTATACGCGCCTGGTCATCGACCGGCAGGTTGTAGAACTCGAAGAGGCCGCGGCCCAGGCTCTGTCGGGTGCAGAAGTGGAAGTCGTAGTCGATAGGATTTCAATCGGCCCCGACCGGCAATCCCGCATAGGAGAGGCTCTTGAGCGCGCCTTCCAACTCGGTGCTGGGGAAGCTGGTGTTTTTTCAATTGCCGGCGACCGCCAGGCCACATTCAGCCGCCGCCACCTGTGCCGCGGGTGCCGGCGTGAGTTTGTCAAACCCACCCCCCACCTGTTCAGCTTTAACAGTCCCCTCGGTGCCTGCCCGGAGTGCGAAGGCTTCGGCCGCATCGTCGACATAGACCTTGATAAGGTAATCCCGAACAAGAGTCTGTCGTTGAGGGATGGAGCCGTGGCCCCTTGGAGCACGCCGGCCTACCAGGAGTTCCAGAACGATTTTCTCGCCGCTGCCGAACGTCTCGGCTACTCGACCGAACTTCCCTACTCTCAGCTATCCGAAGCGGCACAGAAATGGGTGCTCGAAGGGGACCGTGAAAATTCCGGGGTTGAGGGGTTCTTCAAGTGGCTTGAATCGCGCCGTTACAAAACTCACGTGCGCATACTGCTGGCACGCTACCGCAGTTACCGCGTCTGCCCCGACTGTAGGGGGAACAGGCTCAAGCCGGAAGCCCTGGCGGTGCGTATCGGACGTCGCAACCTGGCTGACTTCTGCTCCTTGAGTATTGCCGACCTGCAAAAAACCATTGGCCGTCTGAAATTAGACCAGCAACTACGCCAACGCACCGAATCTGTGATGAGAGAACTCAAAAACCGTCTGGCCTACCTGATCGAAGTCGGGCTCGGCTACCTCACCCTGGAACGACAGGCCAGAACACTGTCGGGGGGAGAGGCACAGAGGATTCATCTGGCCTCGGCACTCGGCAGCTCCCTGACCGACACGCTCTACGCCCTGGATGAACCCACCGTGGGTCTCCACCCCCGCGACAGTGCCAGACTTTTAAAGGTTCTAAGACGGCTCACCAGGATGGGGAACACGGTAGTCGTGGTCGAGCACGACCCGACCATCATCCAGGGCGCCCACCACGTCATAGACCTGGGCCCGGGGGGCGGCAGCCGCGGGGGCGAGATCCTCTACGAGGGCAAGCCCGGCAGCCTGCCCGGACAAGACAGTGCCACGGGGCGTCTTCTCCTTATCCGCACCCTCCACCGCCAGGAGAAAAGCAACAGCAACGGGAACCATGGCAAACTCGTCATTAAGGGGGCCAGTGAAAACAATCTCAGGATAGAACACCTGGAGATCCCACTCGGCGGCCTGGTCTGTATTACCGGTGTATCGGGCTCGGGAAAATCAACCCTGGTGGAACGCATCATCTACCAGAACTACCTGAAGCAGAACGGTCTCGGTGGCCAGGAAGCCGGCGCCTGCCAAAGCATCGACGGTTTCGAGCACATAGACGAAGTGTTGATGATGAACCAGGCACCGGTGGGACGTTCGCTGAGGTCCAACCCGGCCACCTACCTCAAGTTCTATGATGACATCCGCAAACTCTTCGCTTCCACGCCAGCAGCCAGGCGGGCCAAAATTACAGCCAGCAGGTTTTCGTTTAACACCGTTGGCGGCCGCTGCGAAAAATGCCAAGGCACCGGTACGGTCACCATCGAGATGCATTTCATGGCCAACGTCGATGTAGTCTGCGAGGAATGCGCAGGCCGCAGGTTCAAAAAAAACGTTCTCGAAATACGCTACCGCGACCGTAACATCACCGATGTACTCGACCTGACGGTGGAGGATGCCCGTGAATTTTTCCACGACCGGACATCTCTGCGGGCCAAGCTCGACTGCCTGACCTCGGTGGGGCTGGAGTACCTGGCCATAGGACAGGCGACGTCCACGCTCTCAGGCGGTGAGGCCCAGAGGCTGAAGCTCGCCGCTTTCCTGGCCGACGAAAGCAAATCCTCAAGTTCGTTGTTCATATTCGACGAGCCCACCACCGGGCTTCATCTGCAAGACGTTCACACCTTAATCACGGTTCTCGATGGACTGGCAAAACGGGGACACTCGGTAATCGTCATCGAACACCACACCGATTTCATATCCCACGCCAACCACGTCATCGACCTCGGCCCCGAAGGCGGCGACGGTGGCGGCCGTGTAGTGGTCACCGGTACTCCCTTGGAAGTGTCGCAGTGTAGTTCGTCTTACACCGGACACGAACTGAGAAATCTGCTCGGGGTCGACAACGCCAGAACAGATGAGGACTAAACCTTAGCCCTCACCTATCTCGACCAGTTCGATGGACGTGCGTTCCATCAGCTCGGCAATGGTCTCAAGCTTGTAAGCGCGTGCGTAAAAAACACGCCGAATTCCACTGTTTATGATGACCTTGAAACAGTGGATACAAGGGGTGTGCGTCACATAGATATCCGCCCCGTCTATACGGTTGCCGTTGCGTGCGGCCTGGGCAATGGCATTGATCTCGGCGTGGATGGTACGAAAACAGTTCTCTTCGACATCACCGGTGGGGGTGGTCGACTGGTAAACGAGGCAACCTACATCGGTACAATGAGGCATGCCGGCCGGCGCACCGTTGTAGCCGGTAGCCAGGATGCTGCGGTCACGTACCATCACGGCACCCACCTTGGCCCGCAGGCAAGTGGAGCGTTGGGCCACCTGTGCGGTGATCGTCATGAAATACTCGTGCCAACTCGGGCGGACTTGTTCGGACATGGCCGAGGGCTGTATCAGATTATGGGCCGAGGTTAAAAGGGCAGCCACGGCCGAGGTTGACGCGGGCCGGAGCCTGTCCCATATTCGGACCTCGGTGCGGGTGTAATTCAGTGGTAGAATGCCAGCTTCCCAAGCTGGACGTCGCCGGTTCGAGCCCGGTCACCCGCTCCATATTTCCCCTTGTCGCATCCGCTGGGCCACGGTAACCTTAAGGGTCAGCCAGAGAAGACCCACCCATGCAACCTAGCAGTAAATTCATAATAGGCATTGCCATAATCGTCACCACCGTGGGATTTTTAGTCTACACGGCCGTTGACCAGACCAAGATGTACATGGTCACGGTGGCCGAATACCTTTCAGCTTCGAAAGCCTACGCCGGCAAGACGGTGAGAATTGCCGGACGGGTGGCTCCCGACACTGTGGATTGGCAGGCCGAAACCCGCACCCTTGAGTTCACCCTGGCCGACATCAGCGCGGAAGGTACCATCAACGTACACTACAGCGGGTTGTTGCCCGACATGTTTGCCGAAAACCGCGACGTGGTTGTTGAAGGCTTGCACACGGGGGGCGCTTCTTTTGAAGCCTCCACCATTCTCACCTCCTGCCCCTCAAAGTACGAACCCGAGCAACCCTGACCCGTGACCTCAATCGGAAATCTTACAGTGTTCCTGGCACTGGCGGCCGCTGTCTATGCCACGGCGGCCTCCGTGTACGGCGGCTTGCGCCGGCGTCATGACTTCGTGGCCAGCGGCGAACACGCGGCACTGGCGGTGTGGGGACTGGTGATGATTGCGACCGGGGTCATGCTGTATGCGCTGGCCACCCACGATTTCAGCCTCAAGTATGTGGCCGGTTATTCGAGCACCACGCTGCCCATGCAATACCGGCTGGCGGCCCTGTGGGGAGGCATGGAGGGGTCGTTGCTGTTCTGGGTACTGATCCTGATGACGATGACCGCGATCGCTATATGGCAGAACCGCAACAAGAACCGCGAGCTTATGCCTTTCGTCACGGCGACCTGTATGATCGTAGCGGCTTTCTTTCTTGCCCTGCTGGTTTTTGTGACACCCCCGTTTGCCGAACTTCCGTTCGTCGCCGCCGAGGGCAGCGACTTGAACCCACTGCTGCAAAACTACTGGATGGTCATCCACCCCCCCTGTCTCTACCTCGGTTATGTAAGCTGGACGATACCCTTTGGCTTTGCCATCGCAGCGCTGGCCACCGGCCGGCTCGACGATATCTGGATACGTACCACGCGGCGCTGGGTGCTGGCGGCCTGGTTTTTTCTGGCGATTGGCAACCTGTTGGGGGCCCGCTGGGCCTACGAGGTCCTGGGATGGGGCGGCTACTGGGCCTGGGACCCGGTGGAAAACGCCGCCTTTATGCCCTTGTTGACCGGCACCGCCTATCTCCACTCGGTCATGATTCAGGAACGCAAAGACATGCTCAAGGTATGGAATATGTCGCTCATCATCATGACGTTCAGCCTCACTATCTTCGGCACCTTTCTCACCCGCAGCGGAGTCATCTCGTCGGTACACTCATTTACCCAGTCGGGGCTCGGACCTTTCTTCATGATTTTCCTGGTACTCATAGTCGCCACGTCTTGCGGTCTTCTCATCATGCGACTCAAGGACTTGCGCCCACGCCATCAACTCGACTCCGTACTGTCACGCGAGTCGGCCTTCCTGTTCAACAATCTGTTGTTTGTAGGGATAGCCTTCGCCACGCTGTGGGGCACGATATTCCCGGTACTTTCCGAGTGGGTGCGCGGTGTGAAGATCACAGTAGGGCCCCCCTTCTTTAATCAGGTCAACGCCCCGCTGGGCATCGCACTGCTCCTTCTCATGGGCATTGGCCCTCTCGTAGCCTGGCGGAGAGCCTCACTTAAAAAACTCAAAATCGCATTTTTCGGTCCCGTTCTGAGCGGGCTGCTAACCGGTGCCGTAGCCATCACCGCCGGTATGCATTCGATTTCGGCCGTACTGGTGGTGTCTTTCTCGGCCTTTGTTCTGCATAGCATCCTCTCCGAATTCCATCACGGTGCCTCGGCTCGCAAGTCCATGACCACAGAGAGCTATGGACTGGCCATGGCCAGGCTGCTGGTCAAAAACCAGCGCCGCTACGGCGGTTACGTAATCCACCTCGGCGTGGTTTTCATATTTCTGGGCGTTACCATGTCTTCCGTCTACCAGGTCGAAGAGATGCACACGGTCGACCCGGGCCAATCATTCTCGGTGGGCGCATACACGCTGGATTACCAAGGCATGGAGGATAGGAGCGACGAGCATCTCATGCGTCTGGTTGCCACCCTGGGGATAAGCAAGAACGGCCAGGACAAGGGAGTGTTGAGGCCGGAGAAACGTTTTTACCGCCGCCCCGAACAACCGGCCACCGAAGTGGCCTTCCGTTCCACGCTGGGAGAAGACCTCTACGTCATTCTTGGCAGCGTGGACGATAAAAAACGGGCGACTTTCCAGGTCTATATAAACCCGCTGGTGGCCTGGCTCTGGATCGGTGGGTTCGTGCTGATGGCCGGTACCGCCATTGCCATCTTCCCCCGCCGGACCCGTAAGGGGCAAGCATGAGGCTCCTTGCCCCTTTTCTGCTCGCGGCAATCCTGGGCCCGGCCGCCGCTGGTGTTTGTGCCGACGGTAAGGACCTCACGCCCAGCCGTATCGAGCAACGCCTCAGCTGTCAGTGTGGTTGCGGCCTGACCGTTGCCAACTGCGACCACTTGCAGTGCAGCTTTGCCGTCCCCGCCAAAAAAAGAATCATCGACGAAACGGCAGCGGGGAAAAGCGCCGACACTATCATCCGCGCTTTTGTCACCGAGTACGGGGAAAAGGTACTGTCCTCCCCTACCCACCGTGGATTCAATCTGCTGGCCTGGTACACGCCCTACACCGCACTGCTGGTGGCCACACTACTGCTGGTCTGGACGATAAAACGCTGGGCCCGCCCGGAGCCGGCAACAGTCGGACACGGCGATACGGATGAGTACTCGGAGACGGACAGCCAGGAACTGAAGGCCCGGCTGGGGCAGGAACTGAAGGATTTAGAGCAGTGACCACCCTGGTGGCAATCATCATAATCGCCGCGGTGGCCGCGGCCGTAGCCAGTCCCTTTGTGGGCGGCAGAACTTTGTCCGGGCAGTCGGAGGAGCTTGCCAACGAACAACTCGAACACGAAAAAAACGTGGCCCTGCTGGCCATTCGTGAGACCGAGTTCGACCGCGCCATGGGCAAACTCGACCCTTCCGACTACGCCATCCTGCGCGATGATTACGAACAGCGGGCCATGTCGGCCATGGCCAAGCTCGACCACCGCCGGTCGTCGGCCGGCCAGCCCACCCCGGCCCCCCCCGTCAGCGACGGTGGCAAGTCTCTTTACTGCAGTGACTGTGGCCAGGCATTGACCCCCCAGTCGCTGTACTGCAGCGCTTGTGGCAGGGCCAGGTAGGAAAGGTAGGCGGGGTCAGGCCGGATGTCGCCCATAGACTCATTCGACCAGCTGGAGGCCACCTTCCACGCCGGTTCCAAACCACGCGAGCAGTGGAAGGTGGGCGTGGAGTTCGAAAAGGCTGTGGTCAGCGCCGCAACCGGCGAGTCAGTTCCCTACCAGGGCCCCGCGGGTATCGCTGCACTGCTCAAGAGTCTGGCCGGCAACGCGCGCTGGCAACCCGTCTACGAGGGCGACAACGTTATTGCCCTGCTCGGCGACGGTGCCTCGATTACACTCGAACCCGGTGGACAGTTGGAGCTTTCGGGGCGCCTTTGGAGTTCCCTGTGTGAGGCCGACAAGGAGATTCAAGAACATCTGGATGAAAGCATCAGTGCCGCTGAGGGCCTTGGTCTACGGCTTCTTGGGCTAGGTGCAGTGCCAAAAACGCCAATCGGGCAGATGCCGTGGATGCCCAAACAACGCTACCGCATCATGCGTACGGTCATGGAGAACAGCGGGAGCCTCGGCCACCGGATGATGCAGCAAACCGCTACTGTGCAGTCCAACTTTGATTACTGCGACGAGACCGACGCCCGTAAAAAGTTCCGCCTTGCCATGGCTATGGCACCGGTGTTGTTCGCGGTATCGGCAAACTCGCCGATAATAGACGGGCGGGCCAGTGGTTACCGAAGTTTTCGTGCCCATATCTGGAATCAGACCGATGCTGACCGCTGCGGACTCCTTGAGTTCGCCTTCAACACCGAGAACATCTTTGGCCGCTACACCGACTATGCCCTCGACGTCCCAATGTACTTCATAAGCCGGGACAACCTCCTGCTGGCCACCAACGGGCTCAGTTTTCGCTCCTTCCTGGCCAAAGGCTTCGACGGCCACCACGCCACCCTTGAAGACTGGTCTTTGCATCTTTCTACGCTGTTCCCGGAAGCCAGGCTCAAGACCTGGCTCGAAGTACGCTCGGCCGACAACCAGCCGGCCAGGCTGTTGTTGGCCACCCCCGCCCTGATGAAGGGACTGCTCTACGAAAACGATTGCCTCGATGCAGCCTGGGACGTTGTTGGCCGTTGGTCTTTTGCCCAAAGACTGGAGGCTGCAGAGGGGGCGGCGCGCTCGGCTCTGCAGGCCAGGGTCGATGGGCACGCCCTGGCCGAGTATGCCCGTGAGTTGTGCGCAATAGCCCGTGAAGGCTTAAAGCGCCAGGCCGCAGGCGATGGGGATGAGGGCCGCTATCTGGACCCCCTGTTTGAGATGGTGGAGGCCGGCCGCTGTCCGGCCGATGAGATTTTAGACAAGTGGCAGGGCCCCTGGCGGGAAAACCCCGACAGGCTTATAGAATACGCCGCCTACCAATAAACCGCACCGACCCCGATTGACTTTCGCTCTTTATTCGCCTAAATTTGCAGACATGGAGTCTGTAGCCTCAGCCCCCGGCTACCGTCCGGGCCGCGCCCGTGAAGCCGGACCCCTGCTCTCGCCCAACACCGCTTCCGGACTCTCGGCCGCGGTAGTGGAGAGAATCATCGGGTTGCCTACCGGAGCCTGGAAGAAAAGGCACCTCTACGCTTTACGCGTCATGTCTGAAACCTGCCTAGGGTTGGGTGCGGCCAAGGGAGACTTTCTCATCGTCGAACCTGGCCGCCGTATCGAAGCCGGGCGTTTGGTCATAGTACGCGACAGCGAAGGAATTTTCGTACGTCGCGTGCGTGAGAATAAACAAGGCCACGGCCTGGTCCTGGCCCCTCCAAACCCCGAACTCCTGCCCTTTCCCACTCCGGCCAGACACCGGGCAGTGGTGGGAACGGTCGTCGGCGTCGTGCCGGCCGCCGACAAGCGCCAAACCCGCCGCCTCCCCTCCCAGGCCGCCAACCGGCCTCGGCCGGCAAAACGCAACGCCGCCCGTATGACCTCCTCGGCGGGGGTCCGTCACCAGAGAGCACGCAGCCTCGGTGATCCGGCCCTGGCCAGGGCCAGGGCGGAGAAAAACCTGCAATTATGGCGAGCCTGGACGGCCCATACCCAAGCCAGGGGGCAGAGACGGCAGTCCTACTGGAAACGGCTTGAGGCCCGCCTGGCCACCCTGTCCAACTGTATGGAGGGAACCGGCCGCAACAGCCTGTCCATGGCCCTGGCCGGTGAGGCCGACAGCGTGGCCCGGGCCATGTGCAAAGAATCCCGTTTGTCGGGAAGAGGCGGCCAGCCAAATTTTTTGCTCGCCGGGGCCACCCGTAACTCTTAAAACGACCAGCCAACCACACCACCAGGGGCCGGCACCCACTGCCAGTAACAGGGTTGCCGGCCTCAACGGCCCGGGTCAGAGAGGTTGCCAGGTGCGGAAAGTAGAAACCTGGAGCATTTTTCGGTTGACAGTCGGGATGCCGGGATGCTTTAGTGCCAGCGACTAAGCGGGGGAGTGAATTTTTATGACGGCTTGACTATTTTCAAAGCCTCCGCCGTCAGAGAGGGTAGTGGTTTTTGGGGAAAAGCCACATTAAAAAAGCGTAGCTAATATATAGTGAAACGATATTTTATGAGAATTCATATTACAAAGCCGCAGAAACCGGGCTATAATGACGCTCTGCGGCACCGTGCACCCTGACGAAGGGGCGGGAGGTTTTACAACATGGCTGATCGTTTCGTAAATCTTTTTGAACCGGACACTTTACTGCCGGCACAGTTCTTTGCGGCCTTCTCCAGAGAGGGAGGCTTGGTCCGTGAGCGCCGACTCATGCTCGCCGTCCTCCAGGATGCCGTGGAGTGCTACCAGAAGTACGCCCTGGCCCGCGACCCAAAGGGTCGTATGCTCTTTGAGGACGCTGAGGAATGGATCGACATGTGTGAGCGTGAGTGGCCGTTTTCCTATGAAAACATCTGCGAGATACTCGGCCTGCACCCCGAGTATATCCGTCGTGGCCTTTCCAAATGGCGACAGCAGCGTGCGCCACTCAAGCGCACCACGGCCCGTATCGTTCCCCTCCTGGAACGCCGCGGTGTGATAGCCCACCAGGAGCAAGACCAGGACGAAGCCCTCCTCGAGGCCTCCTGAGCAAACGCTTTGCCGCCCTGCAAGGCGGCTGCTTAAACGCCTCCCCACCAACATGGGGGGGCGTTTTTTTGCCTTGATAACCTCCGCCAGACGTGACGATCATAGAGGTGTGAGAAGCCTTGCCATTGTTCTGGTCCTGGCCCCATTGCTTGTAAGCACGGCCATGGCCGAACCGGACTTTCCCGGACTACAGACCGGCGTAAGCCTGGACCGTCTGGACGCTGCACGCCGCATCAGCGACCGCAGAGTCTGGCCCCTGGCCGCAGCCGCCAAACGGACGGGGTTGACGGCCGGCCGAGACACCGACTTCAAGCGCCCCCGCAACCCCCACGAACTGGTAGGGGTGCTGCGGGCAAACTACGGGCCTGACTCCATCCTTACAATGAGCGCCGAAAGCCTGGCGGCTATCGTCAAGGCAGCCGAGCGTGGCGCCCAAGGCCCCCTCGATGGCGTTAATGCCCTGGCCGGGGGACTGGCCAAACGCGGCGGCAGTATGCTGGGTGTCTCTGGGCTGCGCCTGCCGAAGCTACGAACAAAACTAAGCCACCGCCACGCCGGGGTAAGGCTCTCCACCCGCTGGTAAGCGGCCTGGCTGCCATCAGTCCTGGGGCTTCGGATAGGGCCGCAAGGGGTTGCCGCGCTGGTTGAACCCGACCTTCTCGCTGGTGTCCAGGCGGGGCCAGTCCACATAGCTGACATCGGTGGGAACCCCGCTGGTAGCTTCGACAGCGGCGCGAAGCCTCTCGGGGTCGACATAACGTCCGAGGCTCATCTCCTCAATCGCCTGGGTGGCCAGTAGCCAGGGCCAGGGGGCCACGCCGTAAATGTCGTCGTGGACCTCCACGACCACCCGCCCCCGGCGCATTCCCACCTTGACCGGCTGGTAAACAAAACGGCCCGGTGAACCGACAGGGATGAGGGGGAAAAGGGCCTCGATATCTTCTGGATACATGCGCACCGAGCCGTGGCTGACCCGCATGCCCACGCCCCAGTCCTTATTGGTCCCGTGAATGGAGTAGCCGCTGAGGCTCAGTTCCAGCAGGTGGGACCCCAGGGGATTGTCGCTATGTCCACCCGCTATACGGCGGGACAGACGTCCAAACAGCCTCCCACCGTCGGCCGTCCAGACCGGGTCCAGCGTCTTGGCGGTTACCGTAAATTCCGGTTTCGCCTCATCCCAACGCTTGTGGCCAAGGCCCACCGGATATGTGACCACCATGGAGGAACGCCCCGAAGCCCGCGGTGAAGGCAGGTAGTAGTAAAGACGCATCTCAGGGATGTTGACTACCAGGCCCTCATAACTACCCTGCGGAAGCACCCACTCACTCGGCAACAGGAGTTCGTGCCCGGGACCTGGCTCCCACGGGTCGAGGGCGGGGTTGGCATCTACCAACTCGTTAAAACCCAGATCAAAGCGGCGGGCCAATTCCACGAAGGTTTCGTCGCCAATTACCCGGTAGGAACGGCTCGTCCCCACAACGCTGTAAAGGTTGGCCAGGCCTGCCCCGGTACGAAAAAAATGGGTCACCACCTGTCGTTCGGGCCTCTGACCGGCCACGGCCGGAGGGCTGGCCAGGCCAAACAAGGCGGCAACCACGAGAACGGCCAGACTCAGTCGCATATTACCAGTCGACAGGTCTCCGGAAGCTGTTTGGTGAGTTTTCGTACAACCTGCCCCTTCAAAGCACGACCGAGGGCCGAACGCCTGGACACGCCCACTATGACACCGCCCACACCCAGCCTGCGGGCAGCCTCGGCAATGGCCTCGGCGGCACTGTGGGAAGCTGCCCACACCGGCAGCAGCTCAACCCCCTGGTCGGCAGCCTGCTCGGCGGCCCGGGTAAGGGCCTCAATGCCCACGGGGCCGGGCAACACCCCCGCCTCGCTGGGAAAAAGCCCCGGCCACTCTTCCACGAAAATACTGTAAAGCGCCGACTCTCCCATGCCCTTAGCCCGGCGCACGCCCTCGGAGACCACATCCGGGTTTACGCCGCTCAGCGCAATGAGAGTAGAACTCTTCATCAGTCTGGTTATCTCCTCGGCCTGCTGCAGACTGATAATGTCGTGAGAGATCTCGCTGACGTCTACAGCGGCTATCTGTTTGCTTCGTTTTTCGGCCACCATTGAGAAACTGTAGACCACATCCTTGATCCTGCCCGTTCTTAGACCCCAACCCCACAGCATGCCCAAGGCGGCGATACTGCCACCGAAAAAAGTGGCCTGGGGTTTCTCGACTATGTTGACGAGCCAGGCCACCACCACCATGGCGGTGGGCAAAAGCCCCACCCAGAAAACCGTGCCCCTCTGCCCATCACGCCAACGCAGGATGTCCAGACCCCCCGACTCGATTATGAAAGCGCCCAGCAGGCCAAACGCGTACATGTCGCCGAGCGTGTCCATGCGGCCCTGGGTGACAAGGATAACGGCCATCGGTACCACGGTGGCCACAATGATGGCTTTGTAGGGAGTGTTGTAGCGGGAGTGCCGGGCCTTCAGACGGTCAGGGAAATAGCGGCGCTCGGACAGGGCCACAAACACGTGGTAGGTGCCGATGATTGCCG
>JAYGCL010000011.1:0-2541 GCA_046583365.1 Deltaproteobacteria bacterium | reverse complement strand
AACGAAAATGGGTGTCTCGGTGCCCGCTGATCACCGTACTGCCGGTTTCTCCGGGGCTGGCCGTTCCGCTCAGATGCCCAGGCGCAAACGCCAGGCTGGCTCCACTGGCGCCGGCCAACACGACCTGATCGATTCCCAGCCGCGGTACACGCAGCCTGGCAACCGGCCAGGTGTCGGCCCAGGGCCAGGGACGCGACGGCTCCCCATATTCCAGAGTACGCGCCCACGCCCGTTTGAGCAGCACTTGTGAGAGCTCGGCTTTTGCGTGGATGTAGACCGCCCCGCCGATCTGCCACAGCGACACGACAAACAACGAGAGCGTCACGCCCAACAACAGGTAGCGACCCGCGGAGCTTCTCACACCCGCCTCCACGCCAGCAGAGACAAGGACAGTGCGGCCATGAACGTGACCAGCCCCACTGCAAACATGAACGCAGCGGGTGTGGCCGTTTGCGGCAGGCCGGCCAAGGCCATTCCGCGGGCGCTCTGCTTGCCTGCAGGACCAGCCGTCCCTTCAAGCATGTCGGTCAGTTCTGCACCCCAGGCCGTCTTCGGGAGCAGAGTAGCCTTGAAGTACCTGGTGTAGCGCCCCCCAGCCGGCGGCTTGAGAGGCACCATGCGGCTGTGCAGTGCCTCGGCCGGCGGCCTTGATGGGGTAACATCCACGGCCACAAGGGATGTAAACGGGCTGACCATCCCATGCTCGAGTGCAACCTCGGTAGCCTCATTGCGCAGTGCGCCCAGGGCATCTTCATCCTCTGCGCGACGTATGGCGTCTTGCAGGGAATCCAGCTTTGCCCGCGCCCACAGGATACCCACCCCTTCTCCATCCCTGGCCTCGGCCGGATATATTTCGTCCGACCAGGTCCGCTTACCGCGCAAACCGGCAACCACGATGGCTTCCTCCAGTGGAGTGCTCGTTCGTACGGCGACCATGATTGGTTCACCACTGTAAAGGTCAGGCACCCGGGCGGGCCACATTTGTGCCTCTGCCGACTCGGGAAACTCTATCGTCACATCGGTCAGTGCCGGACTGGCCAGTTTGCTGAACAGACGCTCCATGCTCGGAGCCACCTCTTTGATGCTTGCAATGTAAACGTAGCTGCCCCGGCCGTACTGGCTGGCTTTCTTCATAAAGTAACTGTTGGGCGCCGAACCTATACCGACGGTGAAAAGACGGCTGTCGCTCAGGTTGTCGCGGATAAAACGGAAGAGAGTATCTTGGCCGGACACGCCGCCATCGGTCACAAAGACGACCTGCCGCAAACGACCGGGGCTCGGATTGCCATCCAGTGCCAGCTCAAGGGCAGACATCATGTTGGTCCCACCACTGCTTTGCAGCGCGGAGACAAAAGCCCGGGCTCTTCGCAACGCTCCTTCAGTGGCCGGCAAAGCAACCGGGCTCATCGCGGTGGCCACCGACTCAAAGGCAACGATATTGAAACTGTCGACAGGCTTGAGCTTACCGAGCGCCGCAATCACCGCCTTCTTTGCTTGCTCCAAAGGGGGGCCTGACATGGACCCCGAAACGTCGATTACAAAGATGGCCTCACGAGGTATCTCCAGGCGATTCTTCTGCCCCGGCTTTGGCGGAATGACCATGATCAACTGGTAGAAACTGTCGCCGACCTTTTCCTTGAAAAGAGCCGACATGGGTAAATCTCCCGTCTTTGGAGCCCACTTCAACACAAAATCCCGGTTGGCCGGCACGCTTCCACGCGATAGGCGAACCAATTGGCTACCATCACCCTCCTCTTGAATGTCGAGCTTGTGCGAGGGGCTTTTCACCCAGGCCGTAGAAAAACCCGTGTTAAGCCTTACCTCTATCTCCACCCCGTCGGTGCCCCCCTTCCCCCTGGGCATACCAAGCGACTGGTTGATCTGCCGGGCCTGCTTGCCCACGGCTCCTTGCGGGTTTCCGGCCTCGTAGCGAGGAGCTACGACCATCGGGAAACGAAGCGAAAACTGTCCGTCCTCGTAGTCGATCTGCTGGCGGAAACCGATCTCGACGAGCACATCGCCACCGGGGGGGATGTTGGCCACCGACCCCATAAACAGATTGGGCCGGTGTTGTTCGACCAGAGCGGCAGCCTTCCCCTGCTTCCTGGCCTTTGCGTAGGTCTTGCGCGCTTGTTTGCGTTTCTCTATGTGTCCCTCGATCAGTCGGTCGCCTACGAGCATATAAAGCTCGTCGACCGCAGCCGACTCGGGCAAGGGAAATACATAAATCCCCTCAACCCACATGTCCGAAGGGTTGTAGAAACGTTGTACGACCGACGTCTGGGCAACGACCCCGTTTACCTCAACCTCGACCCAGGTGCCGACACGGGGGGCCACCAGGTAGGCCCCCGGACTTTTAGTACGAAGCAGAAGTGTCCCATCGTTGACATCACCTAATCCTACAGTGGCTGTTGCCTCAGCCGTTGCCGCAACGGCCGTCGTGGCCAGGCTCCATGGTCCCAGGCCCCAGGCCACTGCCGCCAGCACCAAGGTCAACACCGTTCGTGCAATCACTGCCGCTTTCTGGGACGGGAAGCCCCC
>JAYGCL010000077.1:0-68312 GCA_046583365.1 Deltaproteobacteria bacterium | reverse complement strand
GTGCCGCCCTACCAGCAGCGCGAGTACTGTGCGACCTATACCTTCCCCAACAATTCACACATCATCGAGCTGAACTCCCACACCCACCAGTGGGGTAAGCGTTTCCGCATCTATGGCCCTCCCCAGCAGGCCTGTAGTGGCCAAGGTGGTGGGGGTACGACCAGTGCCGGTTGTCTGCCCGGCAGTGCAACCGACCTCATCTACGAAAGCTTCGATTACAGCGACCCCCTGGTGCTTCGTTGGGGAGACCAGTACGCCGCACCCTACGACACTCCGTTACTGTTCAGCGGCACCCAGGCCGCACGGACCATCAAGTTCTGCGCACTCTACGACAACGGCTTTACCGACCCCGGTGAGATAAAGCGGCAGTCTACCTCGGTTGTGCCCCAAGTGGGCGGTGCCGGCGGTCCCTGTTCCGACAGCCAGGTTAAATGTCTGGGGGGTAGCAATGCGGGTGCGTCGTGTTTCGGCAATGATGCCGTCTGTCCCGGTGGTCTTTGCGATGCCTGCAACGTCATGGGAGGTTCGACTACCACCGACGAGATGCTCATCCCCTTTGCGCGTTATTTCGTCGCACCCTAGGCATGCTGGATTTTTCTTTTCCGCCCGAAGTTCTGGAGATTCGTGACCGCGTCCGCAAGTTCATCACCGAGGATGTGTTGCCGGAGGAGGAAAAGTGCGAGACCAGGGCCCAGTTCCGCGATGCCATAATAAGGCTGCGCAAGAAGGCCTACGGACAGGGCCTCTGGTGTCCCCATATGCCGGCGCAGTGGGGTGGCATGGGTCTGGGGCCGGTGGCCATGGCGGCGGTCTCGGCCGAATGCGGGCGCTCGCGTATCGGCGCGTTTGTTTTAAACTGCCAGGCCCCCGACGAGGGCAATATGCACACCCTGCTGATGTTCGGCAGCGACGAGCAGAAGGAGCGCTACCTCAGGCCCCTTACCGGTGGCCTGGTGCGTTCATGCTTTGCCATGACGGAGCCCGAAGTGGCCGGCTCCGACCCCACGGGCATCCGTACCAGGGCGGTGCTGGCCGGTGGCCGCTGGACGATCAACGGCCATAAGTGGTTCATTTCGGGGGCCCGCGGCGCCCAATTTGCCATAGTGATTGCCTGTACCGACCCCGAGGCTGACCCTCCCCAGGCCCGCAACACCGCCTTTATCGTGGACACCGACAACCCCGGTTGGCAGGTCGTACGCGACATAGAAACCATGGCCGGCCATCACAACCACTGCGAAATCCGTCTCCAGGACTGCGTGGTGCCCGACTCGGCAATCCTCGGCGAGAGAGGGGGCGGCCATAAACTCGGCCAGGCCCGCCTCGGCGGGGGCAGGCTGGCCCACTGCATGCGCTGGATAGGCCAGGCCGAAAAAGTGTTGGAGATGATGGTCGAACGCGCGCTCGGGCGCGAACTTCATGGTGGTGTGTTGGCCGACAAACAGGGCATACAGTGGATGATCTCAAACTCGGCCCTGGAGCTTTACCAGAGTAAGCTCATGGTGTTGCACGCTGCCTATCTGCTCGAGAACAAACTTCCTTTCCGCCAGGAAATTTCAATGGCCAAGTACCACGTGGCCAACACCCTCTGGCGTATTCTGGACCGCGCCATTCAGGTCCACGGGGCGCTCGGGTTTTCCAGCGACTCGCCGCTTGGCGACATGATGCGCCAGGCCCGCTCGGCCCGGCTGGTGGACGGCGCCGACGAGGTACACCTCTCGCAGATGTGCCGCTTTGTAATCCAGGCCTGGCAGAACGATGGCAGCACGCGCGCGGCTACCGGTTACGGTCTGCTCTCCTGAGCAGAGGCCCCCGCCCCGTCTATACCAGTGCCAGCAGGTCTTCGCTCTGGGTCTGGGGATTTACCTCGGCCATGGCATGGGCCACCGTTCCGTTCTCGTCAATGAGGTAGGTTATACGGTTGGCGTAGCCTGCCTCGGTTGAGTCGCAGGCTCCATAGGCCATGCCGACGGCGCGGTCGCCATCGCTCAAGAGCCGGAACGGGTAGTCAAACTTTTGGGCAAAGGCCTTGTTCTCTTCCACACTGTCGAAACTGATTCCCAGCACTTCGACATTTTTCTCTTCGAACTTGTCTATTTGGTCACGGAACCCGTTACCCTGGACAGTTCAACCGGGGGTGTCGGCCTTGGGGTAGAACCACAGGATGACTTTCTTCCCCTGCAGGGCCGATAGTTTAACCGTGCTGCCGTCGTGGGCGGCAACTTCAAAGTCGGGCGCCGTGTCTCCTACATTAAGCATATATTTTCTCCTCCAAAAAAACTGACAATGCTAAGAGCGCATGTCCATCAATTTCTGAAAACTGGGTCGCTCTTGTATCGAGGCAAACCAGCGGCCTACGTTTTTGTATTTCTCAATCGAGACTCCAAGCAGCGTAGCCCAGATAACAACGTGGGCCACATTGAGGTCGGCAACCGTAAAACCATTGTCGATGAGGTAGTCGTTGCCCTCAAGCTCGCCGTCCAGGACGGCCAGCAGCACGGCGGTTTTGTCCATGCCCTGTTGGGCAATCTCGGGCCGCCTGTCCTCTTCGGGAAGCTGCACGCGGTGGGTGAATACAGACAGCACGGCCGCCTCGAGTTCTGTCATCGCCCAGAATGACCACTGCAACACCTTGGCCCTGGCCTGGGTATCCTCGGGTATCAGGCCATTGCCGTACTTGCCGGCCAGGTAGAGGTTAACGGCCATCGATTCCCAGACCACAAAGCCGTCATCGTCAAGGCAGGGCACCTTGCCGTTGGGGTTGATGGCGCGGTAGGCGGGGTCGTTCTGGGCGCCGTTGTCTATGTCGATGGGCTTTATCTGGTAGTCCAGCCCGCACTCTTCGAGCACCAGGATGCAGCGGCTTCCACGGTTCTGGGCACTGCCGTAAAGGGTTATCATCGTGTGCGATGTATGTACCGGCGGCCGGGCTTTGGCAACGGCCGGCCGGGGCTCTGCCGATGGTCGGCCCGGCCGTTGGCCCCATCTCTTGCCATAGCGGGGACTGGCGGGCACCCTCCCAAGATGGATTACGAACAGAAGAATCCCCTTCCCCTGCCCGCGGTGGGCTCCACCGAGGCGGTGCCCTGTGCCTTCGATACCACCTTTGACTGGGAGTACGCGCTTAAGCAGTCCAAGCTCCTCACCCTGTATGAAAAGGGCAAGACGGCCACCTGGAACGCCTCTGACCTGGACTGGAGCATCAATGTGGACATCGAAGGGCGGGCGGCCAGGAACACCAGCAGGGGCACCCACGAGATGGTAAACCAACTTCTCGACCCGCCCCACCCGATGGACGCCAAACAGGCAATCGAGTTCGACGTGAATATGACGGCCTGGATGCTCTCGCAGTTTCTGCACGGAGAACAGGGGGCACTGGTGGCCAGTGCTAAAATAGCCATGGCGGCGCCTACCGAAGAGGCTAAGTTTTATGCCGCCAACCAGACGGCCGATGAGGCTCGCCACGTCGAGGTCTACCACCGCTACCTCACCGAAAAGCTAGGCCGTTCTTTCGAGATCAACCCTCACCTGCAGACCTTGCTCAACCAGATTGTGACCGACTCGCGTTGGGACATGACCTACCTTGGCATGCAGATAATGGTCGAGGGCCTGGCCCTTGCGGCCTTTGGCATAATGAAGATGGAACTCGCCGACGAACCTCTCATCCAGGACATCACTCACCGTATAATGCAGGACGAGGCCCGCCACGTGGCCTTCGGTGTGCTTTCGCTCGAACATATCTATACCCACGAACTGAGCAGTTCCGAGCTGAAAGAACGCGAAGATTTTGTGATTGAGGCTACCTATCTCATGCGTGACCGTCTGCTCATGGAGCAGGTCTATGAGCGTATGGACTTCGACGTCAAGGTGTGGACCGAGTGGGCCAAGCAGACCCCGTTCATGGTTGGCTTCAGGCAGATGCTGTTCTCTAAGATTGTGCCGAACTTAAAACGCCTGGGCCTGCTTACCGACCGTGTGCGCAAGGAGTACGAAAAGATCGGTATTCTGCAGTTCGAAAACCTCAAGGATTCGACCGAGGACGCCGACATAGAAGCTCCTGCCGAGTTGGTGGAACTCCTGGACAAGATTGGGGCCGGCACCCAGGCCGCCTGAACGGTGTGGCCGGCGACGCTGTCGCCTTTGTCCGCTCCTTGCTTGCGGTATTTGCGGTACTGCCCGGCTTGCTTGCGGGCTTTGTCGTTACGCTTGTAACTCTCAGCCGTCGCCGCGGACTCAACGCTACCCTGGCTGTGTGGGGCAGGCTCGGCACGGCGGCGGCCGGCATAAGTTTTGACATACAAGGCGCCGACCATCTGGAGTCGGCACGTCCGGCCGTTTTCGTATTCAACCACCAGTCCACGGTCGACCCCCTGATGATAACCGCGCTCATTCGTCACGATTTTGTCGGCATAGCCAAGAAGGAGATGAGGCGTAACGTTTTCTTCGGCCCCGCATTTGCCTGGGCCGGGGTGGTCTTTATCGACCGCTTTCACCATGCCCGTGCACTCGAGCAACTGAAGCCGGCCGTGGTGGCGTTGGCCGCAGGATATTCGGTGGTGGTGGCGCCCGAGGGCACCCGCGGCATCGATGGCAGTATCGGGCGTTTCAAGAAGGGTGCTTTCCACCTGGCCATGCAGGCCGGTAGACCGGTGGTGCCGGTAGTGCTGCTGAACTCCCGTGCGGTGATGCCCAGGGGGGGGCGTTTGATCCGCGCGGCCACCGTCCGTGTGGTCGTACACGAGCCCATAGCCACGGATGCCTGGAGCGAGGAGACTCTCGACCGAGAGGTCAACAACATAGAGGAACTGTTCAGGTCGACCGTCGGACAGCGCTATTCCATCAACTGAAACCTGCCGCTAAGCTCACCCTTGCCATGCCGTTTCTCCGCTTCATCGTAAAATACCCCTGGGTCGTCGTGGCCCTGGTAGTGCTGGTAACGGCAGCGGCCCTGCAGCCTGTGTCGACACTACAATTCGAAAACTCCTCGGAAATGTGGCTCGAAAAAGATGACCCTTCGGTGGCCGCCTACGAGGACTACCGCGCCGAGTTTCAGAGCGACGATTACGCCTTTGTAGCCTGGACCGCTCCCGGCGGGGTGCTGGGAGAGCACAACATTGAGATGACCTCCAGTCTGGTGGCCGAGATTGAGCAGCTCGAGGGCGTACTCAGAGTTACGGCCATTACCAATATGGAGGAAATTCGGGCCGAGGATGACCTGCTCAAAATCGACAAGATGGTCAACCTGCCCCTCGATGATGCCGAACGCGCCAGGATTCTTAAGAAACTCACCAGCGACCCCCTATACGCCGGTACGGTGACCGACCCGGAGGGCCAAATTTCACTGATGGCAGTCAAGATAGCGGGTCCCGATGCACCCGTGCCGGTACGCATGGCCACCATGGACCGTATAAAGGCCGTGTTGGGGACCCACGACGGTGTAGAGTTCAAGATTACCGGTCTTACCGAGTTCGACATCGCCTTCTGGCAGGCTTTTGTAAACGATTTCTACGTCCTTCTGGGCCTCATGTTCGTTGTCTTTTTGATTGTGCTGGGGGTGCTGTTTCGCAGTTTCAGCGGGGTATTGCTGCCGAGTTTGACGGTGGGGCTCTCGCTGGTGTGGACGCTCGGCATAATGGGCCTGGCTGGCTATATGGCCAACATGAGCACACCCATGCTGGCCGTTATCCTGTTGGCGCTGGGGGTGGCCGACTCGGTGCACATGATCTGTGAGTACCAGGAAGAACTGGCCAACGGGCGGGAGCGTGCCGAGGCCATCGTTGAGGCGGCCCGTTCGGTGTTCATTCCCTGCCTGTTTACCAGCCTTACCACGGCATTGGGATTTCTGGGTCTGGAACTGGTGCGTGTGCCGCCGCTTAGAGAGTTCGGGCTGTTGGCGGCCGTTGGAGCTTTGATGGCCTTTGTCGTGACCTACACTCTGGTGCCCGCGGTCTTGCGGTTGTTGCCGCCCCCGGTCGTTTTAATTTCGGCGGCCGAAGGCGGCGACTCCAACCACCGGTCGCGTTTCCTCCACCGTGCCTTCTCGTTGGCAACCCAGCACCGCTATCTGGTAGTCGGCGCCAGCCTGGCCTTTATGGCCATCGGCCTGGCCGGGCTGCCCTATGTGAGAGTTTCGGCCAACTGGTACGACTACCTGGAGTCCGGCCATCCGATTATTGAGGCCACCGACTTTATTGAAGACAAGGTGGGCGGGGTTCACTCGATTGAACTGTTGTTTGAGAGCAGGGACGCCGAAGGAAGTGAGGGCATAAAAAACCCGGCTGGTCTTGCCGAGTTGGCCGCCTTGCAGGTAAAGCTCCAGGCCGACCCCGATATTGAAAGGACCATTTCGCCGGCTGATTTTGTGCGCGACATGAACCGTGCCTTCCACGGTGGCGACCAGCGTTGGCTGAAGGTGCCCGAGTCGCGGGCCGAAGTGGCCCAGTACCTTTTGATGTACGAAATGGACGCCCCCGACGGTGAGTTCTACAGCTTTGTAAGCTTCGATTTTTCACGGGCCCGTATGTCTATTCTCACGCGTATGTCGGCTGTCGGTGTGCACGAGAGGGTAGTCAAGGATGTTCGCGAGCAGATAGCCGACTTTGAGTTTTTTGATGTTACGGCCACGGGTCTGGCCGTTCTGTACAGCGATATGGAAGAGCACCTGATCAATGGTCTGGTGCGTGGCTTCACGGCTTCTTTTATCGCGGTGATGTTGGTCATGATGCTGCTTCTACGCTCCCCGCGCCATGGCTTGCTGGCCATGATACCGGGGGCATTGCCGATTGCATTTGTGCTGGGCCTGACCGGTTGGCTGGGGGTAGGGCTTGGCACCCTGCCGGTCATGATGGGCAATGTTGTGCTCGGCATTGCCGTGGACAACGCCATTCATGTGCTGGTGCGTTACCGCCGTCAGCGTGCCCGCGGCCTTCTCCCCCCCGCGGCTATTGAACGGGCCATCACGGTTGTCGGCAGGCCGGTCATGTTTACCACCGTGGTCTTGTGTCTCGGCTTCCTGGTGCTGGCTTTTTCCGAAATGGCCATGTCTCGACACTTTGGCCTGATGGCGGCCGCCGTACTGTGCGGGTCTCTGGTCGCCGCCATCGTCACGGTGCCGGCAACCGTCCTTATCAGCGACGAACGGGTGGGCGCCCGCCAGCGTCGCAAGGCCGAATCCGCCGGCCCCAAGCTAGATTTGACCGGGAGGTAGAGCTAGGTGGTGGGGACGGACGGGTAGCGGTATGGGCGTGGCGACAGTAACGATGGTTGCATCCCTGGTTGGGATTCTGGGGGTTGGCCTCGGGTTCGGGCTTGCCCGGCTTGTCTCGGCGCGCAAAGCCCGTCGCAGCCAGGACGAGCACCGCGAGGCCATACACGGCCTCAAGATAGAGCTCGAGAGGGCGCGGGCCGAACTGACGGGCCAGGAAAAATCCGCCCAAAAGGCCGAAGAGGCCCGCAAGACCACCGAGGAGGCCTTCCTCGGCCAACTCCGCGATGCTTTCGGCAATCATGCCGGCGATGCGCTGCGTGACAACAGTCAGATGTTTCTCAGCCAGGCTGCCGAGCAGCTGAAACCGATAACCGAACAGCTCCACCATCTTTCCAAAGCCACCAGTCAGGTAGAGGGGGGCCGGCGGGCGGCCTACGACGACCTCAAGGGACAGATAGAGGCCCTGGCCGAACTCAACCGCATGGTGGCAACCAAGAGCGAGTCTCTGGCCAATGCTTTGCGCGGTAGTTCTCAGGCCCGCGGCCGCTGGGGGGAGATGCAACTTCGCAACATCGTTGAGATCGCCGGCATGGCCGAACACTGCGATTTCGAAGAACAGAAGACCACGGCCGATGGCAACCGCCCTGACCTTGTAGTGCGTCTTCCCGGTGGCGATCTTATTCCGGTGGATTCGAAAGTGCCGTTGGCGGCTTTCCTCGACGCCATTGAGACCGACGATGATGTTCGTCGCGACCAATGCCTCAAACAACACGCCCGCGATGTCCGTCAGCGTGTGCGCGAACTGGCCGGCAAGGACTACGCCAGCGAGATAAAGGGGCGTGTGGATTTTACGGTCATGTTTTTGCCTGGCGACCATTTCCTGGCAGCGGCTTTCCGCGAAAACCCCGACATACAGGAAGAGGCCATGCGCCAGCGGGTGCTGGTGGTTACGCCGGTGACCCTGGTGGCCCTGCTGCGTACAGTCGGAATCTATTGGCGCCAGCACGCCATGGCCGAAGAGGCCCGTGGGGTGTGGGAGGCGGCCAGCCAGTTCCACCGTCGCGTCGAGGTTTTTCAGGAACACCTCAAAAAAATGGGAAGGGGACTTTCAAGCGCACTGGCTGCCTTCAACGAAGCCGTGGGCAGCTACGAGGGTAGTGTGATACCCAGTGGCCGTAAGCTTGAAAAATTCAAGATTGCCGATCAATCGAAAAAAGAATTAGAAGCGCCCGAGGCTATAGATACGCCCGTGCGCACACCAAAGGAGACCGCACCACATGTCTGAAGATAACGGTTTTGAGAGTTTCAAAGGCACCGACGGCTATATTGTCTCGGCGCCCCTGGTCGATGCCGTCAACTGTGCGGTAGCCCTGCAGCGGCCGCTGCTCATAAAGGGCGAGCCGGGTACGGGCAAAACCCTGCTGGCCCATCACGTGGCCGAAGGGCTGGGCCTGCCGATGGAGTCCTGGCACATAAAGTCCACCTCGCGGGCCGCCGACGGGCTCTACGTTTATGATACCGTACAGAGGCTCAACGACAGCCGCTTCGGCAGCGGCGACGTGTCCGATATCGACCGTTATATAAAGCTGGGCCCCTTGGGCCGCGTGTTCGCTGCCGAACACCGCCACGTGTTGCTGATTGACGAAATCGACAAGGCCGATGTGGAGTTCCCCAACGATCTTCTGCACGAACTCGACAACATGCAGTTTGCCATCCTTGAGACGGGGAAAGAGATTTCCGCCAGGGAAAGGCCGGTGGTGGTGATTACCTCGAACAATGAAAAGGAACTGCCCGATGCGTTTCTGCGCCGTTGTATTTTCCACTTCATCGAATTCCCCGAACGTGAGTTAATGGAGAAAATCGTTGCCGTCCACCACCCCAACCTGGAAGAGAAACTACTCGACCAGGTGCTCATAAAGTTCTACTGGCTGCGTACCCAGAACGAGCTTCGCAAAAAACCGTCGACCTCGGAACTCATCGACTGGATAGCCGTGCTGCTCAAGGCCGGGGTGTCGATGGAAAAACTTGAGGCCAACATTCCCTTTGTGGGTTCTCTGCTCAAAAAAGAGCAGGATCTGGATGCCCTGCAGCGATACGACGGCCAGGGCGGCGAGTATCCCTCCAGCTGGAAAGACCTGGGACCCCGCTACAATCAATAGGCGAGACCGTTGTTTACCGACCTCTTCTACGGCCTTCGCGACGAAGGCGTTCCGGTGGGCATCCAGGAATGGATGACGCTCAACGAGGCGCTTGGTAAGGGCCTGCACGGCTCCAGCCTCGGCCGCTTCTACCATCTCGCCCGCGCCTGTCTGATAAAGAGCGAAACCTACTACGACGCTTTTGACCATGTATTTTTGCGTGTGTTCAAGGGCGTGGAGGGGTCTTTGGGTATAGAGGACGAGGTGTTGGAGTGGCTGTCGGATTCGAAAAATTTTGAACGCTTGAGCCCCGAACAACTGGAAGCTCTCCAACGGCTTTCTTCGGATGAACTCATGCAGAGGTTCCTGGAAACTCTGGCCGAGCAGACCGAACGCCACGATGGCGGCGACCGCTGGGTGGGTACGGGCGGACGCTCTCCTTTCGGCAACAACGGCACCCACCCCACCGGTATTCGTGTGGGCGGACAGAGTCGCAACCGTTCGGCCATGAAGGTGGCCGGCCAACGTCGTTTCAAAGACTACCGTACCGATGTGGCCATCGATACGCGTCAGATCCGTGTGGCGCTCAAGCGCCTGCGCACGCTTACCCGCGACGGTCTGGCCTGCGAGTTGGACCTGGACGAGACCATAGACGAGACCTGCCGCAATGCCGGTGAGATAGAACTGGTTTTCCGGCCCCCGCGACGCAACAACGTACGTCTTCTCCTGTTGATGGACGTTGGCGGAACGATGCAACCCTTCTACGAACCGGTGAGCCGGCTGTTGACGGCATTGCACGAGGAGAGGGGACTGAAGGCCCTGGAGGCTTACTACTTTCACAACTGCATCTACGACCACGTATACACGGCCGGAGGTCTGCGCCAGGAAAACGCCATTGCGACCGGCGATCTTTTCCGCCGTCTGGACGGACGCTGGAAAGTCGTGATTGTGGGCGATGCTGCCATGCACCCGGCCGAACTTCTGGAGCCCTATGGCCACATAACCCCACACCTGGCCACCGAGACCGAAGGGGTGGTGTGGTTTAAGCGTATCCTTGACCACTTCGAACGGGTGGTGTGGATAAACCCCGAGGACCAGCCTTACTGGAATGGCAGCCATACCTGCCGGATCATTCAACGTCTTTTTCCCATGTATCATTTGTCGGTTGATGGCATCACCGAGGCGGTGACTGCACTGGTGGCCGCGCGTCCTGGAGGGGTATGAAGGATTTCACAGGCAAGAAGGCGGTGGTGACCGGCGGCGGACACGGCATAGGCCGTGCCATAGCTTTGGCGCTGGGGGGCCAGGGTATGGCCGTGGCCGTGGCCGACATCGAAGAGGATGCCGCGGCTGCGGTCAGTGCCGAAGTCGAGGCCCTGGGGGTAAAAAGTATTGCCGTTCAGACCGACGTGACCGACCAGGCCTCGTTGGCGGCTCTGGCCGCGACGGTAGAGGAGCAGTTCGGGGAGTTACACTTTTTATCCAACAACGCCGGTGTGGTCTGCGAGGCGCTGCTTGGCGAGGCCAGCCATGAGAACTGGCAGTGGGTGATGGCGGTTAACCTGCATGGGGTTGTCGATTCGACAAGCGCCTTGCTTCCTCTGATGCGTCGTAGCACGGGGCAGGGGCGTCGACACATCGTAAACACCGCCTCCATGGCCGGTCTGTCGGCGGTTGTAGGTTTTGGTATCGGGATCTACACGGCTTCGAAGTACGCAGTGGTGGGCTACAGCGAAATGCTGCGCGGCGAGTTGGCCCCCGAAGGTATAGACGTATCGGTCCTGTGCCCGGGAATGGTGCGTACCGACCTTCCCGAGACTTCAGCGCGCAACCGCCCCCAGCGCTTTGGCGGGCCCATGCCCGAGCCCAGCCAGGAAATCCCACCGGTCCTGGCCGCCGACATGATCGAGGCCGAAGAGGTGGCCCAACGGGTGCTTGCCGGGGTGCGTGCCAATCGCCTGTACATATTCACCCATATGGGCACCCGTTTTCTGGTCGAGCAACGCTTTGAAGAAATCATGGCCGATTTCGACGCCACACAGAAAGAGCAGTGAACTGTGCGGGAAAGGTGGCCCTGGTTACCGGGGCCAGCCGGGGTATAGGCCGGGCCATCGCCTTGAGACTGGCCGCCGAGGGCGCCCGCGTGGCGGTTACGGCCCGCAGCCTGGACTCTCACCCCGAGGGTCTCGCGGGCACACTTGAAGAAACGGTAGACGAAATTACCCGCCATGGGGGCCAGGCTCTGGCTATCGGTGCCGACCTGTTAGAGGCCGAGGCCCGGCGGCGCATCGTTGAGCGCACCTGCGAAGCTTTGGGTCCGATAGACATTCTGGTCAACAACGCCGCTGCGGCAATCTACATGCCGCTGGCCGACTATTCGGAAAAACGTATGCGGATTACGTTTGAGGTAAACCTCATCGCGCCTTTTCATCTCTCTCAACTGGTCTTTCCCTTCATGCGAGAGAAGGGGCAGGGGTGGATAGTAAACGTGTCATCGGCAACCGCCGAGCATCCCCCGGGGCCTCCTTACGGGTCTTGGGAGGCGCGGGCTGGTGCGGGCCTGTACGCCACTACCAAGGCAGCTCTCAACCGTCTGACCGGGGCCATGGCTGCCGAATTTGCCGACTCGGGGATTGCCGTTAACACGCTTGCGCCGGTGGCCGCGGTGCTTACCGAGGGAGCCGAGGCACTGGACGTCATGCCCGAAGGCACCCACCTGGAACCCGTAGAGACCGTGGCCGAGGCGGCCCTGGTCCTTTGTACCTGCGACCCACGGCAACTGACCGGCCGTGTGACCTACAGCGAAAAGTTGTTGGCCTCTACTTAGAAGCTGAAGTTCAAGTCCAGCCTCAGCCGGGTGTCGTTTGCCGTCGGGTCGGTATCCCCCGACAGCTGTTCGAGCCGTCGCGAGACCAGGCCCCACAGTCTGGGTTTGAAATGTTCGGACACCTTGTAATCCAGACCGAAGATGTGCGAGCGGGCGTTGGTTGTTCGTAACGTATCGTCGCCGGCCACCACCGAGAAGAAGGCGTCTTCGTCGAGTTCATAGTACTGGTAGAACAGCCGCCAGTCCCCCGGCGCCCTGGCCCGGCCCAGCGCTGCCCCCAGACCCCATCCCGAGTCGCGGCCACTGGCCGCCTTGCGGTTGTAGATGTACTCGCCGGCCAGTGTGAACGGCCTCTGCCCGCCGCTGTATGTGAGTGCGGCTATCGGGTTTATGACCTCGAAGCGCGAAGAGAAACGGTCGGCTATGTCATTGCTGTCATCATCGATGGTGGCGTTACCCTGATTGTCGTCGAGCAGGAGAGTGTTGCCGTCGGGGGTGAGGTTGGACCAATGGTAGAGGCCGACGGCAGCGCCGGCACTCCATACCTCGCTCAGTTTTTTCGTGCCGGCCAACTGGGCCACAAAGGCCGTGGCCTCATCTGCAAGGGCTTGTTCGACGAGTATGTACTCTCCGATGGTTACATCGAGACTGTCGAGGATCCCCAGCCCTCCCAGTCCGTAGCCGACCGCACCGCCTTCGGGTTGTACATCGCCGTCCCAGAGTACCTCGCCATAGACCGGGTTTTTCCAGAACGGGTGGGCGAACTTACCGCCCTTCAGCCACAGGCCCGGTGCCCCACTGGGACGGTAGTCAAAAAAGGCCCGGTCCAGGTTGATGTCGAAGCGGTGGAAGCCCTCCCCCAGGGTGTTATGCGGCGAGTTGGGGTCGGTGCGGCTGCCCGTTGATACACGGCCGCCGATGCTCAGTTGGTCGTTCAGCCGATAGTCGGCGCCCAGACGCATGCGTATGCGCTCGCGGTTGCGGGTGGGAGAGCCCTGGGTGTCGTTGGTCTCATGGCGGTAGCGAAAGTCGCCGTAGACGTCGAGACGGTCGAGTACGGTCGCCGTCGCCGTGGCGGTAGTAGCGGTGGTTGCCGGTGTGGAGGCGTGGGCCGCAGGGGCAGCCGCTCGGCCGCGTTCTTCTTCAAGGGCGTTGAGCAGTTCTTTGAGAGCCTCTTTGGTTTCCGTGGCCAGGCCCGGATCTTTGTCTATGGCGCGGGAGGCACGTTCCAGAGCTCCTTCGACACCGCCGGGGGTACCGGCCAGAGCCGGGGTTATGAGCAGACAGATGAGACCGGCTGCGGTTAAAATTCTGCTGCACAAAGAGATTGTCGTTGACATATCGGCTCTATCCTTTCTCTCGGTTCTTTGGGCGGCGCTACCTTGAGGGCAGGGTCCTCTGTTTCTTGAGTTGGCCGAACAGGTCGACAAAGGCCCCAAAGGCTAAGTGGCTGAGTTCTTCGAGCCGGCCTATGTTGCCCGGGGTTTGCTGTTGAATGGTTTGAGGGTCCACTTTGCCGTCCAGTGCGGCAATCTCGGCCACGTGGTGGGGCACCCGCAGCCAGCGTTCTATCATGGCCTCGTCCACCTCCAGGTGAAATTGCAACGCGTACACCTTGTCCCCATAGCGAAATGCCTGGTTTGTACAACCAGGCGAGCTGGCCAGATGCACAGCGCCGGAGGGGATGTCGAAAGTATCGCCGTGCCACTGGAAGATCTGTTCGTTGCGGGCGAAGTGGCCTATCAATGGGTCGGCGCTACCGTGGTCGGTAGCCTGGATGGGGTACCAGCCGATCTCTTTTTCTGCATTGGGGTAGACCCGGGCCCCCAGGGCCCGGGCAATGATCTGGGCGCCCAGGCAGATACCCAACACCGGGATGTCGCGTTTTATCGCCTCGCGCACCAACTCCACCTCGGTGTCCAGGTGGGGGTGGCCGTCGGTGTCGTAGACGCTCATGGGACCGCCCAGAACGACCAGGCCCTGGTAGCCGTCCAGGTCGGGACGGGCGCCGGGTTCACGGTCGAAGTTGACGTAGCGAATACGCAGGCCGGCCCGTTTTAAGAGAGGGTTGAGGGTGCCGAGGATTTCGTAGGCAACGTGCTGGCAGACGATAATTTTTTTCATCGACGCAGAGTGCCACCTTGCCGCCTTTACGGCGTGGCGGCAAACCGGCCCGATGCCGGCTTGGGCGACGGGGCAGCCGTGTTAAGGTGCCCCGATGTCTAAGATCCCCGACTGGTACTACCACCGCAACGGTTGAACTTCGTGTACGCGATCGTCCAGGTTTCTGGACGACAAAGGCCTGCAGCCGCGCGAGACCGTCCCGGCCTCCAGAAAGCTGGGCCGCAAGGAAGCCGCCGCACTGGTACGTGCGGCAAGCCGGGTAATCGTGGCCAAAGGTAAGAAGGTCGAAGAGTTCAAACCCGCGGGCAAGGCCCCGGCTGCGGTGGTGGATTCTCTGCTCGGCCCCACCGGCAACCTGCGAGCCCCCTGCCTCAAGGTGGGCAAGACCGTACTGGTGGGCTTTAACGCCGAGGTCTACCTTTCGGTTCTTGGCTAGCCCTGCTCGTGGGCGGGGCTGAGTACGATGACGGGGATTTCCCGTGCCGTGTTGCTCTCGTGGTAGGGGTAATAGCGGTTGGCCGCCTTGAGCTTCGGCCATAGCCGGGCCCTTTCGTCCTGGTCTACCATTCTTGCCGTTACCGCCACGCGCTGGTCGTCGATCTGAATGTCGGCCGTGGGCCTGGCGCGCAGGTTCAGCCACCAGGCCGGCGGCCGGTCGGCGCCGCCGTTGGAGGCGGCGATAACGTAGTCGCGGCCTTCGGGCATGTAGCTGAGCGCCACCGTGCGGGCCTGTCCCGAACGCCGTCCGGTGGTTGTCAGAAGCAGATGGCTCATGCCATCGATTTGCTTACCGATGCGTCCGCCGGTGCGGCGGTAGAGAAATATGTGACCCCTGCTCCACAGTTTCCAGAAGCCGATCTCACCCAGGAATTTGAGAAAAAATTTAACAATCCTGTTCACAGGCCGTCCACCCAGTCGGCAATGGCCATACCTATTTCATCGGGGGAGTCTTCCTGTAAGAAGTGCAAGCCCGCTACCGTTACTTCGCTCTGGTTTTTCCAACTGCGGCAGAACTCACGCACTTTGTTCGTTATGAGCACACCGGGCTCGGCGTTTACAAACAGCTTGGGCACGGCAGAGCCGGGAAGCCATGCCGCGTAATCTTTGACGATTGCAGTTACGTCGTCCGGTTCCCCGTCGATGGGGATCTGCCGGGGCCAGGTCAGGGTGGGGCGGCGAGACTCTCCCGGTTGTTCGAAGGGGCGGCGGTATTCGTTCATCTCTTCTTCGCTCAAGTTGCGGATGATGGCGCCGGGTAGCATCCTTTCGACGAAGAAGTTTTTCTCCAACACCATGGCCTCGCCTTTGTCGGAGCGCAGGGACTGGAAAAGCCCCTTCGGGCCTTCGGGAAAACCGGCCCAGGTGGACGGACCCACAAGCCCTTCCATATAGGCAATGCCACGGACCGCGTCGCGGTGGCGGTTGGCCCAGTCAAAGCCCAACGCCGTGCCCCAGTCGTGGAGAACCAGGATGACCCGCTCTTTTACGTCGAGGGCCTCGAGCAGGCCGTCGAGGTAGTCGCGGTGTTCGACGAAGCGATAGCGGTCGGGACCGCTGTCGGCGAGCTTGTCCGAGTCGCCCATGCCGATGAGGTCGGGGGCTATCAAGCGGCCCCGTCCTTGTACGTGCGGCATAACATTGCGCCACAGGAAAGAAGAGGTGGGGTTGCCGTGGAGAAAGAGGATGGGGTCGCCCTGGCCTTCCTCTACGTAGGCCATATTGAGGCCGTCTACTTGAAGTTTCTTTTTTGTATACTGACTGGTTGGAGATATCGGCATGGCGGCAGCCTATCCCGCGTGGGCTACCTGTACCACCGTGTGCTTGCTAGGATGCGACCGTGGTTTCTGGATCCAGGATTATGCTGAGTGTGGGACTGTTGCTCGCCGTGACCGGGCCGACCGCCTCCGCTTCTGCCTCCCAATGCCCTGCCCGGGCCCTTGGGGGCTACTTTTCCAATACCTCCCTGGATGCTACACCTTCGAGTAATTGCCCATGGCAGAACCTTTTGTTCTGCAACGTGGCCTCCCTGCAGGCCTTGAGCGGCAACTAAGGCCAATAATGAGTGAAAAACAGACAGCACTGGTAAGCGGTGGCGGCACCGGTATTGGCCAGGCCTGCTGTCGTGCCTTGGCCGCTGCGGGCCTGCGGGTAATCGTACACTGCAACAGCAGCCAGGAAGCGGCCAGTCGTCTGGCCGGCGAGCTTCCCGAAGCCTTTACTGTAAAGGCCGACCTCGGCGACCCCGACCAGGTAGAGGCCATGGTTGCCGAAATCAAAGAAAAGGCCGGGCGTTTAGACGTACTGGTCAACAACGCCGGATTCAGTCGCGACGGTCTTATCCCACGGATGAAAATCCAGGACTACGATGCCGTGGCTGCCATTGAACGCGGGACCTGGTTGCTCACGCGTCTCGTTCTTCGGCACTTCATGCTGCGCGCCAACAGTGGACGCATAATAAATATTTCCAGTGTGGTTGCCTACACGGGTAACGCCGGACAGATTCCTTACGCTATGGCCAAGGCCGGGATCGATGCGATGACACGTTCTCTTGCCCATGAACTTTCTGGCCGCAAGATTCTCGTCAATTCGGTGGCGCCCGGTTTTATAGACACCGCAATGACCCAGGGGATGTCTGACCAGGCTCGCCAGGGCATCCTTGAGCGTGTGCCCTTGGGGCGGATGGGAGAACCCGCTGAGGTAGCCGAAGTGGTGACTTTTCTTGCCACCTCTGCCGGCTACATCCATGGCAGCATCGTGCATGTAAACGGTGGTCTTTACGGTGGCTGACCGACAGTGGCTGGCCGCCGTGGCAATGGTGGCTGTGGTCGCAGGCGCAGCCGTTGCTGTGCCGGTCTGTGCCGCCGACAATCAAGGGCCCGCCGACACGATCTTTTTCGGCGGTCACATTGTTACCATAAACGATGCTCGGCCGGCCGCCGAAGCTGTGGCGGTGCGCGACGGGGTTATAGTTGCGGTTGGGCAAGAGGGCGAGGTGCTAGCCTGGAAGGGGCCAAAGACCGAATTGGTTGACCTTGGAACGCAGACCCTGATGCCGGGCCTCATAGAGCCCCACACCCACCCGCTGGCCGGTGCGCTGCTGTCCCAGGCCGTTGATGTCTCGGGCTTCAGCCACGACAGCCGCGACTCGATGATGGCCGCAGTGGCCGAGGCCGTGGAAAAAGCCGGCAGGGGAGAATGGATAATCGCCTTTGGTTGGGACCCGGCCATGAAGCTGGGCCTGCGTGCCCCGAGTCTGGCCGAGATGGACCGTCTGGCCCCCGATAACCCCTTGCTGATCATGACCCAGACCATGCACACGGTTTTCGTTAATAGCCCGGCCTACCAGAGCGCCGGCGTTACTCGTGATACGCCGTCGCCGGGCGGCACCGGTTCCTTCGACAAGGACGAGCACGGCGACCTGAACGGTACCGTCCGTGAATCGCCGGCGATCAGCCGCTTCCGTGCCCAGTTTGGTCCCGTCCCCCGCGCCGCCTACGCCTACCTTCTGGCTGAGCAGTACAACGCCTATGCCCGCAACGGCTACACGACCATCGGTGCGGCGGGGCCGCCCCCGGTGGTGGACGACCACCTGGGCCTTTTGCGCGAGACGGCGCTGCACCCCACAGCCCCGCTTCGGACTTTCGTCTACGTGCTTACCGGCATCATGTCCTCGCCGATTGCCGAGGCCGGCAGCGACACCGGCAACTATCGGGTTCTCGGTGTGAAGCTCCACGTCGATGGTTCCCCCTATGCCGGGGGCATGGCGATGCGCGAGCCTTACCTGGCCAGCGAACTCACAACCACGGGGCTCGGCATACCGGCCGGTAGCCGGGGGCACTTGAATTTCTCGGATGCCGAACTGTTCTCAATGGTCTCCGAGCACCACAGTGCCGGACGACAGGTGGCCGCCCACGTCCAGGGTGAGCGCGCCATGGACCAGTATCTGGATGCCATCGAGGCGGCCCTTCGCGCCCATCCCCGCAGGGACCACCGCCACCGCCTTGAACACAACGCGCTCATCACCGATGCCCAGCTTGAGCGTGCCGCCAGGCTAGGGGTTACTCCGAGTTTCTACATCGATCACGTCCATCTCTACGGCCGCGCCTTGAAGGACAGCATTGTAGGCCCCGAGCGGGCCGCCCGCTTCATGCCGCTTGGTTGGGCCCGCAAACACGGCCACCGTTTCAGCATACACACCGATACCCCTGCGTCTCCCTTCGGTCCCTTCCGTGCTTTGCGCGGAGCGGTTACCCGCAAGATGCGTACTCAGGCCGGGGGGCAGGGCGAGGTGCTGGGCCCCGACCAGCGCGTAAGTATCGAAGATGCGTTAAAGGCGATGACCATCAATGCGGCCTGGCAACTCTTTGCCGAGGACCGAATCGGCAGCATCGAAGTGGGAAAGCTTGCCGATTTTGTGGTGCTTTCCGAAAACCCCCTGCTCATTGACCCCGACCGTTTGACGGAGATCGAAATTATAGAGACTTATCTCGGGGGCCGGCGGGTAAAGACCGAGGGGTGGAGCAAGAGAAAATTCGTACTCATGGCCAAGGCCCTTTGGGCTCTGGCCATACAGAAAATAAGCGTCTGGAGGTAGACCAATGGCTTTACGTATAGGAGATGAGGCACCGGATTTCAGTGCCGAGACAACCGAGGGAACCGTCAATTTTCACGAGTGGATCGGCGATGGCTGGGCCATTCTGTTCTCCCACCCCAAGGATTTCACCCCGGTTTGTACCACCGAGCTTGGCTATGTGGCCGGTCTCAAGCCCGAGTTCGACAAACGCAACTGCAAGGCAATCGGTCTCAGCATCGATCCGGTAAGCGATCATGAAAAGTGGGCCGGCGATATCGAGGAAACCCAGGGCCATGCCCTCAACTATCCCTTGATCGGAGACAGCGACCTGGTGGTCTCCAAACTCTACGACATGATCCACCCCAACGCCTCCGGCAAAGCCAGCGAACGTACGGCGGTCGATAACGCTACCATACGCTCGGTGTTCATCGTGGGTCCCGACAAGCTCATAAAACTCATCCTTACCTACCCCATGAGCACCGGTCGCAACTTCGACGAGATTTTACGGGTACTCGATTCCATTCAGCTGACGGCCAAGCACAAGGTTGCCACGCCGGTCAACTGGAAGCAGGGCGAGGATGTGATCATCGTTCCGGCGGTTTCAGACGAGGATGCGGCCAAGCGATTCCCCGGCGGTTGGAAAACCATCAAGCCCTACCTGCGTATCGTGCCCCAGCCCCAATAAGGGCCAAGCGGGTAGTGCGCGCGGGTCAGGCCGCCGGGATTTTGTCGACCGACAGGCTACGCCACAGGTACCAACTGCCTATGGTTCGGTAGGGCCGCCAGGGCTGGGACAGGGCCAGCATCTTTTTTTCGCTGGGCAGGGCGCGGAGGCGGTAGACTTTCTTAAAACCGTTTTTGATTCCCAGGTCTCCGGTGGGCATTACATCGGGACGGTTGAGTACGAACATTAAAAACATCTCGGCCGTCCAGCGCCCGATGCCTTTGACCGCGACCAGCCGTTCGATGACGGCTTCGTCGTCGAGGCGGTGGATGTCATCCAGGCGAAGCCGGCCCGATATCACGTTTTCAGTCAGTCCGGCCACGTAAGCGCTCTTGGCTGCCGACAGGCCGGCGGCCCTTATCCGGGCGGGGCTGAGTTTGTCTATGCGCGCGGCGCTCAGGTAGCCGCCGGCGGCCTGGCGCAGGCGCCCTTGTACGGCGCGGGCGGCGTGTACGGATACCTGTTGGGAAATTATTGCACCTACCAGAGCCGCGTAACGGCTGGGCCTTTTGG
Organism: Deltaproteobacteria bacterium; assembly: GCA_046583365.1. GTDB lineage: Bacteria > Desulfobacterota > Binatia > UBA1149 > CAYXZP01 > JAYGCL01. Next base: position 48,209 of record JAYGCL010000077.1, on the reverse strand, counting down.
GCAAGAGGCAGGGGCCAACGGCACGTATGACACGGGCCATTCGGTCGTCGCGGCTGATGATATGGCGGGGGCCGACACTTCGCAGTTGAGATGGTTGGCGCATGTGGTGCCCAGGGGCGATCGGCAGGGGGCTGCTACCAGTCTTCTGTGCAAATCACATCGATGATGTGCTGCCTGTCTCGGTCGGTGACCCAGGGCCCCACGGGTATGCAGACCATGCGCTTTGAGAATTCATCCAGTCCCGGCAGGTTCGGGTCCTGGTACTCCCGAAACACGGTGTAGTGGTCGTTGCGGCGGTGGACAATCGAGGCGGCGATACCCTTCTCCCCCAGGTGTCGAATGAAATCGACCTGCTCGTCTACCAGCAGAGTAAACAGCCAGTAAGCAGACGAGCGGTCCTGCTCCTCTGGTAGCAACTGGACACGTTTCAGCCCGGCAAGAGCCGACCGATAGCACTGAGCGTTCTCGCGCCGTCGGGCCAGCAGGCCCTCAAGGTGGGGGAGCTGACTCAGGCCGATGGCTGCCGCGATGTCGTTCATGTGGAACTTGTATCCGGCCTCTATGATGTCCCAATCGGCAATGTTGTATTGATTGACCTGGCGCCGCTCACGGTCGATGCCGAACCATCTGAGCGAACGCGCGCGGTCGTGGGCTTCGGGACTACGACAGACCAGAGCACCGCCGTCTCCCGTTGTGATGGTCTTGATGGCCTGGAAAGAGAAACACACGAAATCGGAGTGACTACCGATGAGGGAGCCATGGTAAGTGGAGCCGAGAGAATGGGCGGCGTCCTCAATGACGGCCACACCGGCTTCTTTGGCGATGGCCATGATCTCGTCAATGTCGCAGGGGTAACCACCCCAGTGCACCATCACGATGGCCCGCGTTTTGCTGGTGAGCTTCTCACGAATGCCTTGAGGGCTGATATTGCCCGAGGTTGGATCGATGTCCGCCCATACCGGTCTGGCACCGGCAATGAGGATGGGTTCGTTGGTGGCGGCACAGGTCATGGCGGTGGTGACGACTTCGTCGCCAAAGCCGACGCCGGATAGTCTCAGGGCCAGATGAATGGCCGAAGTGCACGAGTTTACGGTTGTGACGTGCGGGGAACCGAGGGCCGGCTGCAGGGCTTGCTCAAGTTCGACAACCTTTGGCCCCTCGCCGATCCACCCGCTTTCAAGCACGGCCGACACGGACTGAGTGAGTTCCGCCATATCGGGCGGCATAAACACTTTATGCAGCGGAATCATTGCGACACCTCAGCACGCACAAAGAGGGGAACGGTTGGAAGCAGAAGTAGGAAAATCGCTCGGTAAGCCACTGCGAAGACAAGAGACCCTGGATGGGAGACATCTGGTGCTCGACCATCCAGGCGACTTCATCGCGTTCTTTAGAGCCCCCTTCAACGATGATAAGGGCGTTGGGGGTCGGTGTCATTTTTGGAGCCCACAGCTCGAGAAGTTGCTTGAGCTTGTCGCCGGTATTGGAAACATCGATATGGAGAAGATCTATGGTTCCATCTTTATAGTCACTGGAACTCTGGAAAGCGTCGCCTTCCTTAAAGGAGACTTCGCAATGGGGCAGGTCGAGCAGGTTGTTGCGTGCGAAGTTGTCTTGGGTCGTTTCCATGGAGCAGTGACGATAGGGATAGCTATTCCACAGGTCGATGAGGTGCAAACGGCTATGAGGGTTCATATTGTCGCGAAGGGCCGCAGCAAAATGCAGGGCGGCGTAGCCGTGGTAGGTGCCCAGCTCCACGACCAGACGGGGGGCGTGGGAGCGAACCAATCCATACAGAAGGGAGCCCAGGTGAGAAGAGCGGTAGGACGACTCGACGCCGTTGAGATCAAGATTCAGCCCGGCGGGTGACTCGCCGGCGTGACTGCCCTGAGGAACCATTACCTAGCTCTCTTGAACCATGACGAGCTTTCTTCCTTGAGCTGCTCACACAACTGATCGTAGCTGCCGTAAACCGCACTCCAGTCGAAAATTTCCTTGAGGTTGAGATCCGATTTTCGGTCGTCGTAGTGTAGGTCTTCGGGCTTTACATACAGGCCGGAAATGTTTCTGGCCATGTAGTCGAAGTGGAAGTTCTTGCCTCCCTTTCGCAGGCCCATGCGGTCGCGGATACGCTTTTTCATCTGTTCTTCACTGCGCATTTGATAATGGCAGGTGTTGAAGTGTAGCGGATACTTCTCGCCGTTGGCCGCATTATGGTTGAATTTGCGAATGTTCATTGCTGAGGAACGCCACGCGTAAACGCGCGGTGGGCAGTCGGCCCAGATGCAATAACGACGCACGCGTTGCACAGGCAGGGTGATGGATGGGTCGTCCTCGGAAGTGAACCAGTACACCATGTTGTTGAACTGGACCCAGTCGTAGGGCGAGTCGTAAACTTCCCGGATGTACTCGTAGTAAGACTTGCTGCGATCGGGACCCTCGAGGATTTCATCGGATTCGGGGAAAGAGATCCAGTCGTATTTGCTCGTGTAGTTTTTAAGCACGTGGCGCGACACGGTCTCGAAAAGCTTGTAGAAGTCGAACTCACGCGGCAGGAACAACCGTTCCACGAAGTGTGAGTTGTATTCGTCCAGGACTGCCGCGGTCCCGTCTGTGGAGCCGTGGTCCCACACCACCAGGTCGTGGTTGTTCTCAAGCAGGTGATCCAACGCATCACGGACCATGTCCTCGTCGTTATAAAACAGGCCGATGCCGAGACAGCGCGGCGGTTTTGTGGCAGGCATGGAATGTTCTCCTTCAGAGGGCGCCGAGGGCTGCCACGTGGTGCCCAGGGGCGGAATTGAACCACCGACACGAGGATTTTCAGTCCTCTGCTCTACCAACTGAGCTACCTGGGCACACCGGGCCTGTTCAGGATGGCAATGGGCGACAAACCACCCGGTCGCTTTCTCTATCGCCGCCTGTGGTGGTGGTCAAACCGGCCGCAGAGCGGCGGCGCTTAACCTTTGAGAAGGGTGAGGCTGGGTATGTCCGAGCGCTTCCAGGTTTCCTCGAAAATGCGTTTGTAGCCGGTGGCTTTTATCTTCCACTGCCCGTCCACTTTCTCATACTCGTCGTAGTAGAAGGCGCACAACCTCAGTCCCATGCCTTCTTTTTTGTGCAGGAGGTAGTTGTACAGGGCCCAGGTGCCGCGGGCCGTAGTCGGGCCGGTGATCTCAATCTCGGGCTGTTGGCAGTGGTGGACGCCTATCAACCCGTCCTTGGCGGCCAGTGGCGTAGACTTTAAAAAGCCCACGATCTTGTCGCGGCCCTTAAACGAATACTCGCCGTCGGCATAAGACGTGGTGGCATCCTCACACAGTGTCTCGGCCAACCCGTCCCACTGCTTGGTGTCCAGGCAGCGCAGGTAGCGGTGTTTGAGTTGCTTGATCTCTTCTATGTCTTCGAGGCGTTGGAGGCGGGACTCCAGCTGGGAAAGATCGTCCATGGGGATCTCACACGTTTTTGTAGGAGAACTTAAGCTTGACCCGGTCCAGGTCTTGCAGCGGCTTGCCGTCAATCTCTATGTAAGGGTAGACGAAGTAGTTAAGGGGCTCTCCCTTTTGCGGGGGGCTCAGTACCAGGTCTCGTCCCTTGGTGAACTCGACACGGTGGGGGTCGAGGGCTCCGAAGTAGTACTCGTGGCGTGTGGGGTCCTTGTGGGCCTCGGACGAATCCACCGGAATCCAGCCCCGGCCTTTTATGTAGAATTCAGCCCAACAGTGGTACCCGCCCACGGTCCCTGCACTGAGCTCCTCCTTTAAGGGGAAGCCGATTTCAAAGCGTGCGGGAATTCCGGCCGCCCTGGTCATGGCGATGAAGAGGGCGTGAAAGTCCGTGCAGTTGCCCTTCTTGGCATCACAGGCAAACAGGGCGTCGCCGCGCCCCCAACCGGTGCCCGACTTATCGTAGCTTACCGTGCGGGTAACGTACTCGTAGATGGCCCTGGCCTTTTCCATGTCGGTCGTGGCTGCGGCCTTCTCTATGGTCTGGGTAGACAGGCGGGCTACCAGACCGTCGGTGGGGACCAGCTTGTTTGCCATAAGGTAGCGTGGGTGGGGTTGGCCGCTGTTTGTTCCACGGTACTCGTGGCGGGTGACTTCCACCGTCATGGAGGCTTCTATGGGCCCGGCGGCCGGCCCCTCTACCACCAGGTGTACCATGTGGTTTCCATAGGCCGGTTCGGAGGTGAAGCGGTAGTCGGCCGAGGTCTCAAAGGTAACCTTGCCGATGCTCTGGCCCGGGATGTTGCTGGGCACGGGGATCCAGGCCTCAATCCTGGTCGCGTCCTGGGGGGGGTGCAGAACCAGATTGTAGGTGAACAGAAAACGCCTCTGCTCGGGAGCCTTGTCTGTCGGTGCCGCACCCAGGCACAGTAAGGCAAGGACGCCGATGGCACTGGTCAGGGCGAGCGTGGGTTTTTTCATTTTAACTCCTGGCAGCGTTGTTCAACCAGGTCTATGACCTCGGCCTCCAACTTGGTGCCACTTAGCCGGTTTACCTCTTGAACGCCAGTGGGGCTGGTTACGTTGACCTCGGTCAGGTAGCCGCCGATTATATCGAGGCCGGCAAAGTAGATGCCCAGACCGTCCAGGGTGGGGGCCAGGCGGCGGCAAATCTCTTCGTCGCGGCGGTTGATGTCCGAGGCCACGCAGTCGCCGCCCACGTGGATGTTGCTGCGCAGGTCGTCGCTCTTTGGTATTCTCGTCATGCAGCCGACGGCACGGCCGTCAATGTAGATGAGCCTCTTGTCGCCGTTGCGCGACTCGGGCAGGAAACGCTGCACCATTGCCGGCCGTTGTCCCCGGGCCGTTACCGTCTCAATGATCGAGTGGGTATTGAGGTCCCCCGGTGCGATGCGGAAAATCCCCATGCCGCCGCAACCGTCAAGCGGCTTTACAACTACGTCACCGCCCACTTGTTGACGAAACGACAAGATCTCGTCTGTGGCCGCGCTCACTATGGTCTCGGCGATGAGATCGGGGAAGCGCAGGATAAACAGTTTCTCGCTGGCCTCTCGCAATCCCCGGGCGTGGTTGAAGACCAGGGTTGAGGCCGGGTCGATGAGGCTCAGCAGGTGGGTTGCAAAGAAAAAGTCGGTGTCAAAGGGCGGATCCTTGCGCATTAACACGCAATCAAACTCTTCCGCGCCGCGGCTTTGGTAGGGGCCGATCTCGTAGTGCTCGCCCTGGACGGGGCGCACCCGAAGCGGTGCCGAGCGAGCCCGCACTTGCGCCTCTACCACGCTCAGGTCACGGGTGTGGCAGTAGAAATTCTCGTGACCCCGTCGCTGGCTCTCGGTGAGGAAGAGGAAAGAGGTGTCCTTTGTTATGTCGACCCCTTCGATGGGGTCCATCACATACAGGAAGCGCACCGGTCTATTTCTGGCCGCCCGGGGGGGGCTTGCGGCCGAGGTCTCCCCACAGGTGCTGGCAGACGGCGGCGGCTACGATGGCCGCGGTTTCGCTGCGCAGTACCCGGGGGCCAAGGCCCACATCGATAAAACCGTGGGAGCGAGCGGTCGCGATTTCTTCGGGGTTGAGTCCCCCCTCGGGACCGATGATGGCGATTACGCTGTGGGTGTTAGGGTAACGCTGCCGCAGCGTGGCCGGAGGGTCCGGGTCGGCGCCGACCGTGAACACCAGTCCAAGGGTGTCGTCGGTCTTGGAACGCAAGACCTCCTCGATGGGGCGGATGCGTTCGACCACAGGAACGTGGGTACGCCCGGACTGCTCGGCTGCGGCCACTGCGATACGGCGCCAACGCTCGACTCGGTGCAGAGCGGCATCCTTGCTCGGGAATGCGATGCTGCGTTTGGATGTGACCACGGATATTCGATCGGCTCCCAACTCGACGGCCTTCTCTACAACCAGATCGATTTTCTTGCCCTTGGCCAGGCAGGGGGCGATGGTCAGCTTGAGAGAAGATTCGGTGCTGGCGCCGGTGTCGCCAAGTACACGCACCACGGCGGTCTCTCCCTGGTATACTTCGAGAACACCCACGACTTCGCGTCCACAGCCGTCAAAAACGATAAGCTCGTACCCCGGTGTGGCCCGCAGGACGTGCTTCAGATGGTGAAAGCTCGACTCGGTCAAAACCGCGCGGTCGGCTCCGAGTTTCTCCGGATCCACGTAGATCCTGGTCTTGGGAAGGGGGGCGGTTGCCGTGGCCGTGAGCATGGCGTTTTCTACCAGAGGTAGGCGCGAATACTCAATCCCGGCCGACACCGGCCGGTCCTGAGGCTTGACGCGAGATGTCATGGGGGGCCGGCCGGCTTACGTCCAGCCTGGACCTTTTGTCGCAGACTGCTAGCTTTACCGCCATGGTCGGCCCTCTTGTAATAGCCCACCGCGGGGCCTCGGCCTTGAGGCCCGAGAATACCCTGGAGGCTTTCCAGTTGGCCATGGAGCTGGGTGCCGACGGGGTTGAGTTTGATGTGCAACTGACCCGCGACCGGGTGGTGGTGGTTTTCCACGATGAAGTGTTGGGCCGGACCAGCAGCGGCAGCGGTGTGCTGGCAGAGCAGAATTTTGCCGACCTTGCCGGTCTGGACGCGGGCTCCTGGTTTGGTTCGGACTTTGGCGGTTGCCGGATTCCGAGCCTGGAGACGACGCTATCGACGCTGGGCGGGCAAGGTCTTATGAACATAGAACTCAAACCCAGACGTAGCGATGCGGCCAGCCCGACCGAAACCTCGGTGCTGGTCGAGAAGACGGTGGCCGCCGTTATCGAAAAAGGCCTGGCCGATGAAGTCGTATTTTCCTCCTTCGACTACACGGCCCTTGACCAACTGCGCAGTCTGTTTGCCGGTGCCCGCATTGCCGTACTGTCGGTCCCGAAGAATATGGAAGAGGCCTTCACGGTGGCCGGGCGGCTTGGGGCGGAACTCATAAATCCTCACGTTGCGGTCACCGACCGGGCCCTGGTCGAGCGCGCCCACCGAGCGGGTCTTGGGGTCGGGGTGTGGACGGTAAACGAGGAGTCGGAAATCAAACGTATTAAAAGCCTGGGCGTACAGATGCTGTTTACCGACCACCCCGGGCAGGCCTAATCCGCGTCGTCTTGCGGTCCCACCACCACCTCGGCCCTGATGGCGGGGTTGAAGTACTTGCTTGCCACCCTTACAACCTCGGCCGCCGTGACTGCGTTTATGCGCTCGGGATAGTCGCGGCTTGCCAGGTAGCCCAGACCGTAGAGCTCGTTAAAGGTCATGTCTTCGGCCATCGCCGAGTTGCTTTGCAATCCGATCTCCTGGGAGCCTATGAGGTAACGCTTCGCCCTTTCCATTTCTGCAGCCGTGGGTTCCTGGCTGCCGATATCCTCAAGCTGGCCGAGCAGGCCGGCCAGGGCGGCCTCGGTGTTGGCCGGGTCGGTGCCTATGTAGGCACCCAGCACGCCCGGGGTAAGGCCCTTGGTGACAAACGCGCTCACACTGTAGGCCAGGCTCTGGCGGTCGCGCAGTTGATCGAAGAGCCGTCCGCTCTGGCCGGAAAGTATCATGTCGAGTACGGCCAGGGGGTAACGGTCGGGGTCGAGCACATCCACGCTCGGGTAGGCCAGGACTATGTGTGACTGGTGGCGAGAGGTGGTGTGGCGGATCTGGCGTACCGAGGTCGGCGGTGTGGCCGGTGCCGGCAGTTCAAAGGGCCGCCGACTGGGCTTTAAGCCGGCAAGGGCAGCCTCGATGGTCTCGACCACGGCCTCCTCGTCGATGTCTCCCACCACCGTGATGACCAGGTTGCCGGGGTCAAGCATGTCCTTGTAGAAAGAGACCAGGTCGTCTCTGGAAATCGCTGCCACGCTTTGCTCTTGTCCGAGCGTGGTCATGCCGTAGGGGTGGTCGGGGTAGACCTGGGCAAAGGCCATGTCGAAGGCCACCCGTGAGCTGTTGTCGTTGCGGTGTTTGATGGCCAGCAACAGTTCGCGGCGGGCCTTTTCTACTTCTTGCGGTGAGAAAGCCGGCTCGAGAAGGGATTCGAGAAAAAGTGCCATGCCTTGGTCGAAGCGTTCGGACAGGAAGGCTCCGGCCAACCCCATCGAGTTGCGTCCGGAAAAGCCGCCGACCGAGCCCGCCAGCGATTCTACGGCGGCGGCAAACCCACGGCGGTCAAGTTTGTGTGTACCGCGGGTAAGCATTTCGGCCGTAAAGTTGGAGATCCCGTTTGTTGCGTCCGTCTCAGCCAATACGCCGGCACGTACCGCCGCGCGCACGGAAAAGACCGGGACCTCGTGGTGCTCGTGCACAATAAGACGCACGCCGTTGGAAAGGCGGATGAGTTTTGGTTGGCCTTGGGGCTCGGGAGAGTCGGCCGCCGTTGTGGCTTGGGCTTTTGGCCGGCCGTTGTCGGATTTTTGTGCGTTAATTGCCGGGGCCGGGCCCGCTATGGCCTCGGCGCCAGTGGTGACCGTTTCCAGGCTGAGTTGGGCGGCTGCCTGCTGTGGCAGTACGGTTACCACCGACATGTTGTCGCGGCGCAGGTAGGTGGCGGCCAGGTCTCTGAGGGTCTCGGGCGTGGCCATGGCCAGCCTCTCTATATAGACGCGATCGTAGTTTGGGTCGTTGTGGGTGGTAAGGGCGTAGCCAAGTTCGCGGGCCTGTCCCTGTACGGTCTCGCGGCGGAAGATAAAATCGCTTTCCAGATTGAGGCGGGCCCGGTCCAGCTCTTCCTGGCTCGGGGGCTGCTGGGACACGCGGGCGATCTCTTCGATGATGGCGGCATAGGAGTCCTGGATACGGTCGGCTTCAAGGGAAGCGGTAACCACGAATATCCCCGGGTCGGGAGGGGTGTAGGCAAAGGTGCCGGTGTCGGTAGCCAACTCTTCATCGGCCACCAGGCGGCGGTAGAGTCGCGAGCTTTCGCCGCCACCGAGTACGAAAGAGAGAAGGTCGAGGGCCGCTGCATCGGCATGGGAGGCCGAGGGTATGTGGAAACCCAGTCCGAGGTGGGCTTCTTCAACGTCCATGCGTCCCGACTCGAACCTGACTCCGGTCTGCTCTGGTTCTGCCGGCCGCACAACCGTATCCCGCTGCCGTCTTTCGAAATCCCCGAACAGCCTATCGACGGTTTCCTTGATCTCCGTCGTCTCAACGTCGCCGACCACTACCAGGGTCATGTTGTTGGGAGCGTAGTGGCGGGCGTAAAAATCCAGGATTTTTTCCCGGCTGAGTCCGTTGATGGACTCCTCGGTGCCGATTACGGGACGGCGGTAGGGGTGGAGGTCGAAAGCCGTATCAAACAGGGAATGAAAAAGCCTTGAGCCGGGCCGGTCCTGGCCACGACGCCATTCCTCCATTACCACCCGCAGTTCTTTTTCCAATTCATCTTTGTCGAAAGACGAATTGCGCACGGCATCGGCCAACACGTCCAGCCCCAACTCGGCGTGACGCGAGGCCAGAACGATGTGGTAGACGGTCTGGTCCCAGGAAGTCCAGGCGTTGATGCGTCCGCCGGCACCCTCAACGGTACGGGCGATGTCGCCGAGGCCCCGGCGGGCGGTACCCTTGAAGAGCATGTGTTCGTGGACGTGGGCTACACCGGCCTCCTCGTCCGACTCATCTGCACCACCGGCGTTTACCCACACCTGCAGGGCTACCACCGGAGCAAAGTGGTCTTCACGCACCAACACTCTCAGACCGTTGGCCAGGGTGTAGGTATCTGGAGTGTTTGTCGGCATCGGCTGGCACCCAACATTAAAGACGGCCAGTGCGGCTGCAAGCAGAACGAGACTTTTCATTGCGTATTCCGAGCCCGCCACCGGCGTTTGGCGGCTGGATGAGGAAGGCCGAGTCTTGCCGTTCACCCGGCAGTGTCAAGGCATGCTAGTATGCCGGCGGAGGCGGTGATGAGCGTAGTGGATGCAGGACTGGTCGTGGGGGTGGTGTTTTTTACCCTGCGTGGGTACTCGCGCGGACTTTTCGGCGAGATTTTGTCCCTGGCCATCATTGTGGCGGGTCTGGCCGTGGCGTTTGCCTACGGGCCGCAGTTGGTGGGCCGGGCCGGTCCTTACCTTGCCTTTCTCCCCGGCGGGCTGCTTGTGGTGCTGGCCTTTGCGATTTTGTACATAGCCACCGTAGTCATTGTGCGTATTGTTGTGCGGCTTTTCCGCCGCCTGTGGTTGGCCGCCGGCATCTCGCCTCTCAACCGTTTAGGGGGAGGGGTGTTTGGTCTCCTCAAGGGCGCTTTGCTGCTGGGCACGCTGATTCTGGCGGTCAATGGGACGGCCCCTCTCGACGATGTACGCGGCCGCCTGCCGGCCGAGGCCAGGGCTGCGGTGGAGGCTTTCGACAAGCGCCTGGCCGCTTCGACTCTGGCCGGTCCTCTGGCCGGTTTGACCGGCCCCGTTGTCTCTGCCGTCATTACCGGCGGTACTGCTGTGGCGGTGCCGTAGCGCACGGCCGTGATAGCAGAGGAGAAGATCAACGAGATAAGGCAAGCGGCAAAACTCTCAGACTTCGTCTCTCTACACGTCAATCTTAAACGTCGTGGGCGGAACCTTATGGGTCTCTGCCCCTTCCACTCTGAAAAAACCCCGTCGTTCTCGGTCAACGATGAAGGGGGCTTCTATCACTGCTTTGGCTGTAGTGCCGGCGGCAACGTCTTCAAGTTTCTGATGGAAGTCGAGCGCCTGACCTTTCCCGAAGCGGTTGCCAAGGTGGCCGACCGCTATGGCATAGACGTTCCCACCCACGAGGGCGGCGGCATACCGGCCTCCCAGCGCGAGGTCATGTACGCTGCCAACGCTTCGGCCGCTCGCTACTTTCACCGTTTTCTCAACGAGGCTCCCGACGGTCGTCGTGTGCTCGACTACCTCGGCTCCCGCGAGGTCAGCCCGGACAGTATCGAGTTGTTCCTGCTCGGCGCCGCCCCGGTCTCCGGCGACGGGCTGGTACGTTGGTTGAAGCGCGAGGGAGTGGATTCTGGCGTGGCCGTCAAGCTGGGTCTTGTGGGCAGCGGTAGCCGTGGTTATTACGATCGCTTCCGCGGCCGCTTGATGTTTCCGATCCGCGACGGTCAGGGCCGTACGCTTGGTTTCGGTGGCCGACTGGTGGGCGATGATGACGGGCCGAAGTACCTCAACTCTCCCGACTCCGATGTCTACCACAAGGGCCGGGCCCTTTACGGCCTGTTTGAATCCAAAGGTGCCTTGCGCGACAGCGACAAGGTGTTGCTCGTAGAGGGCTACATGGACGTGATTGCGCTCCACCAGGCCGGCATTAAATACTCTCTTGCCACCTGTGGGACGGCATTGACGGTGGAACAGGCCCGTCTGATGAGACGCTATACGGGCGAGGTGGTGACGCTTTTTGACGGCGACGAGGCCGGCGAGAAGGCCGCTGCCCGCAGTTTTCCCGTTTTTATGGAAGCCGGCATCTGGGCCTCAGCCAGCTTCATTGCCGACTCAGAGGACCCCGACTCCTTGCTCAAGAAGGGAGGGCGGGAGGCCCTGGAGGCCACCGTTTCCGCCTCTGTGCCCCTGGCCGATGCCTACTTGAAGTCTCTGGCGCAAACCTCCGAGGAGGGTACGGTTGCCACGGCCAGGGTGGGGGCGGAGTTGGCCCGCCTGCTGGCCAAGGTGCGTGACCCTTTCGAGTACGACCTGCTTGTGCGTAAGGCTTCCCATTGGACGGGGCTTTCCCAGGAGGTGTTGCGTGGCCAGGCAAGGCCGGCACGGGCCGCGGTGCAGGGGCGGCCGGCCTCGCGTGGTGGTGCGGCCGGGCCCGAAGAGCTTCTGGTGTCTGTTATCCTGGCCGATCCCACCGCGGCCGGCCGCGTGGCCGAAAGCGGCGTGATAAGTCTCGTCCAAGACGCCACCTGGCGAGAACTTCTCGGTGCTATGATAGAAAGCGCCGGCCGTGGGGAGGATTTTGACCGCGGGCAATTGTTGGCCGAGGTTCCCGAGGACCTGCGCGATCGTATCGCCGCAAGGCTCCTTGAGGATGCCTTTTCCGACCAACCCATGCGCGAACGAATTGTGAGCGACTGTATAGCAAGCATCGAGAAGGCGGCCCGCCGCCGCCACAACCAATCCGTAGCCACTCAGTTGAGGCGCGAGAGCCAGACCGAAAGCCACCGCACACCGGCCGAGCAACTGTCCCAATGGAGGCAGCGCAACGGTTAGGATGTCGGCCAAAGGAAAAGGAAAGAAGGTTGGGGTTGACGATCTCGTCAAGCTTGGCAAAAAGCAGGGTTATGTAACCTTCGATGATGTAAACGCTATCCTTGACCAATCGGTAACCGACCAAGACGACATCGAAGAGGTTCTGGACACGCTGCGCAACAGCGCGATAGATGTACGCGATAGCGCCGAGCCATCGCCCTCCGAAGCGCCCTTGATGGCCAAGGCCGGAACCTCCAGAAAAACCGCCGCAGATGCCAAGGGGGCTAAGGAAAGCGCCGAAGGTGGGGTTGACTATGTGCGCATGTACATGCGCGACATGGGGGCGGTAGCGCTGCTCACCCGCGAAGGCGAGGTCGAGATTGCCATGCGCATGGAGGCCGGCGAGAACGAGGTGTTCGACCTGGTCTTTTCTTCGCCGTTTGGCCGCAGGCACGTAGCCGTGCTTTCCGAAGCTCTCAAAGCCGGCGAAATCCGTGTCGGTGCGATTGTAAAAATAGCCGAGCCGGAACCCCAGTCTGAGGATGACGCGGCCTCCGGTGTGGTCGAGGTTGCAGAGCCGCCCGATGAAACCGTGTTGCTCAAGAAGGCCGCCCGCCAACTGAACCGTCTTGCAAAAATGGCTGACGAGATTGACGCATTGATGTCAAAGCAGCACAGACTCAAGCCCGATGGCCCGGCCTATGCCCGTGTCGTGGACGAGTTGGAGAAGACCAACGGCCGCTTCCTCAAAGGCCTTCGTGGCATGCCGCTGAACGTGGCTCAGACCAAACTGGCGGTATCCCAGGTTTCCACCTGCCGGGAGCGCATTCGTGGTTATCGCTCAACCATATCCAAGGCCGAGCGTAAGACCGGACGCAAAGCCGAAGAGATCGTCAAGCTGGCAAGTCAGCTGGGAAAGGACCGCACGGCCGACCAGCGCATTTGCGGTACGCTCAGAATGAGCGCCGAAGGCGTCAAGCGACAGGCGGTGGCGATTGTGGACTCGGGCGAGGCGTTGGCCGACCTGTTGGAAAAAATACAGCTCGACACCAGCGCTCTCAATGCACTGTCGGCCACTATTGTTGCGGCCCAGAACACGGCCGATGAGGCCAAGCGTGAACTCGTAGAGGCCAACCTCCGTCTGGTCGTCTCCATAGCCAAACGTTACAACAACCGCGGCCTCCAGTTTCTCGACCTTATCCAGGAAGGCAACATCGGTCTTATGAAAGCGGTCGAGAAGTTTGAGTACCAACGCGGCTACAAGTTCTCCACCTATGCGACATGGTGGATACGCCAGTCCATTACCCGGGCGATTGCCGACCAGGCGCGCACCATCCGCATCCCGGTGCACATGATCGAATCGATCAACAAGCTGATCAGGGCCACACGGCAGTACCTTCAGGACAACGGGCGGGAACCGACCCCGGAAGAACTGGCGGTTATAGTGGGCCTTCCCCCCGACCGTGTGCGCAAGGTGCTCAAAATAGCCCGCGAACCTATCTCACTTGAGTCCCCGGTGGGCGATGAAGAGGACAGCCACCTGGGGGACTTCATTGAAGACCAGCGGGCTGTGGCTCCGGCCGACGTTGTTGTGAACCTGAACCTGCGCGAGCAGACCCGCAAAGTGCTCGCCTCCCTGACCCCGCGTGAGGAGCAGGTGCTGAGGCTGCGGTTTGGAATTGGCGAGAAAACCGACCATACACTGGAAGAGGTCGGCAACAGATTTGCCGTTACCCGTGAGCGTATTCGTCAGATAGAGGCAAAAGCGCTGCGCAAGCTGAGGTTGCCGGGACGGAGCAAAAAACTCCGGGGGCTTATCAGTTGACGGACATGGGGCCCATAGCTCAGTTGGTCAGAGCAGGGGACTCATAATCCTCTGGTCCCAGGTTCGAGTCCTGGTGGGCCCACCGTTCGTTAGAGGAGAGTAAGACCGCTGTTGGCTGGAGAATTACAGAAGCTTTTTAAACTACAAGGCATCGATTTGGTCCTGCTCGAAAGGCAGCGCGAGGTCGAGCGTTATGAAGAACGCTTTCGCGACCGTCGCCACGCCCGCGAGCAACTGCGAAAGACCATAGAAGAGGCAACGTTGGTACGTAACCGCCTGGTGGGTGAACGTGCCTTGGCCGAACGCCATGTCAGCGAGCGGCAGCAGCTTCTGAAAGAACGCCGTGCCCGTGTAGCCCGGATTCAGACCGAACGTGAGCTGCGTGCAGGCGAGACGGAGATCCACGACCTCACCGAGGAAATCGACAGCCACGAGGATGCGCTTCTCGGCACCATGGAGAAGGTCGAGGAGATCGAGGCCCGTTTGAGCCGACTCAAGACCGAGTCTGTGACTCTGGACAAGGCCGATGACCTCGAGGAAGAGTCCGAAGGCACGCGGATAGCCGAGCTGCGCGAGGACCTGAGCCGTGAGAAAGGTGCACGCGATGAGGTGGCCGGGGCTATAGACGGTCTGTTGCGCAAGCGCTACGAGATGGTGCTCGACCGTCGCGGTGGCCTGGCGGTGGTCGAGGTGCAGGGCAGTACCTGCGGGGGCTGTCATATGACGGTTCCTCCCCAAACCCTCATAGAGATCATGAAAACCGGCGCTGTGCGCGTGTGTCCAAATTGTCAGAGAATCCTTTTCGTTACCGCCGCTGAAGAAGGCGAGTCCTAGACCATCGCTGCCGGCCGGGGGCGACTTGGCCGGGGGTTTGGTCTAGCCTTGCCGTGGTTTGCGAGTCGGTCGGGTAGTCGCTCGTACTTTGTGCGAGAGGAAAGTCCGGACTCCATAGGGCAGGGTGGCCGCTAACGGCGGCCCGCTGTGAGGCGGGGAAAGTGCAACAGAAAGTAGACCGCCCGGCGTCTTGACGCCGGGTAAGGGTGAAACGGTGAGGTAAGAGCTCACCAGGCTGGCCGGTAACGGCCGGTGCTATGTAAACCCCACCTGGAGCAAGACCGAATAGGGGGACGGGTGGCCCGCCCCAAGTCCCCGGGTCAAGGTCGCAAGAGTCGGCGGGCAACTGTCGGCCCAGATGAATGGCTGCCGTCCCAGGCTCGTCCTGGGGGACAGAATCCGGCTTAGAGGCCGACTCGCACACCGGCCTCGGTGTCTTTGGACACCGCTTAGCGGAGTTTCCACACAGCTCCGGAATATTTAAAATCACAGTATTGCATGGCTCAGCTGCTCACGTTTTCGCCTCATCTTCGCTTTGTGGGGAGGAGGTCTGCAAAAAACGAAAAAAATCCTTGACTGAAAGAGTGTGTATGGGGCATAGTGGGGTTCCGTGGGTGGTTGTGGTGGCTGAGTATGTCGAGGTGGAGAACCGTATAGCTGGCAGCAGGCGGTTATTTCACGCCGAGGTTGAGAGGCGGCCCTGGAGCGGGCCGGCCACCCACGCATTTTTCCCATGTTTCTCGGAACCTACTTTCACGCGATAGACGACAAAGGCCGCGTAGCAGTTCCTCACAAGTTCCGCGGTGCCCTCGGGGGTGCCAACCAGGGACGGGTGGTGGTTACCCTTTCCCCGAAACCGGACTTTTCTTACGTCGATATATACCCGCTGACCGAGTGGGAGAAGGTTGCTCAGGAGATTCTCAATCTGTCGACGGTAGAAGACGGCGAGGATGCCTCGGAAGTCCTCGACGTGCTGCTGTCCAACTACATCCACCCGGCCCAGGAACAGATTCTCGACCGTCAGGGCCGCATTCTCCTGCCCGCCAACCACCGCGACCACGCGGGCTTGGTCCGTGAGTGCGTCTACACCGGCGATATCCGTAAGTTCAGGCTCTGGTCGGTCGAAGAGTGGAAACGCTTCAAAGAGAACGCCGAACGTAACAAAGCCAGGATCAAGTCCCTTAAGGGACTGCGGCTCTGATTATGGACGGCGGTGGGCGTCACATTCCCGTGATGCTCGAAGAAGTCGTGGAGGTCCTGCAAGTGAGAACGGGTGGGCGCTACGTAGATGCAACCGTTGGTGAGGGCGCAATGGCCGAACGCCTGCTCGAGGTTTCCGCCCCCTCCGGCCTGTTGTTGGGTATGGACCGGGACGGCGAGGCCCTGGAATCTTCCGCCCGTTACCTTGAGCGCTTCGGCTCTCGCGCCACCCTGGTGCGCACGAGTTACTCCCGTCTCGAACAGACCCTTGAGGAGTGTGGTTGGCAACGGGTCGACGGCATTGTGGCCGACCTTGGGCTTTCTTCGCTGCAACTGCGACGGCCACAAAGGGGCTTCAGCTTTGCGACTGAGGGACCCCTGGACATGCGCATGGATCTCAGTCTCGAGGCCACCGCCGCCGATCTGGCCGGCAGTCTGACTGAGGGCGAGCTTGCCGACCTCATATATCGCTATGGTGAGGAGAGAGCGTCGCGGCGTATAGCCCGTTCGATTGTGGCCCTGCGCGCCCAGGCACCCCTGCTTACCACCAGCGACCTTCGCCGTGCGGTACTGGCTGCGGGGCTTAAGGGCAGGCCCGGCCACGACCCGGCCACGCGTACCTTTCAGGCTTTTCGTATCGCCGTGAACGAAGAACTCAGCGAATTGGAAACGCTGGTGGAGGGGGCCTGGCGGGCTCTGGCCCCGGGCGGGCGCATGGCGGTGCTCAGCTACCACTCTCTGGAAGACCGTATCGTCAAACGGGCGTTCAGGCGTCTTGCTTCCGACTGTATTTGTCCTCCCATCCGGGTCGTTTGTAACTGTGGCTGGCAGGCCAGGGTCAAGGTGGTGACCAGAAAAAAACTCAGACCTTCGCGTGCGGAAGTCGAAGCCAACCCCAGGTCACGAAGCGCCGGCTTGCGCGTCGTAGAGCGCCTGGCCGCCTGAGGAAGTCTGGTGGCGGGTCGGGGCAGGACAACGCATGGCTGGGTAGCCGCCTGGCTGCGTCTGGGGGTTTCCGATCCTGCCGAGGCTCGATTCGAACGCCGTGTGGCCATGCTGGTCGTGGTCGTAGCTCTGCTGGCGGTGGCCAATGTATGGATACGCCTCAGTGTCCAGGACCTGGGCCACAAAATTAGTATGACGGCTACGATTATTGACGACCTCGACCACGAACACGAAGAACTGGAAATCATCGCCGGTCGCCAGGAAGCCCCGGAGCTTCTGCGCCGCCGGGCCACGGCCCAGCGCCTGCGGGCGCCGTTGGCAGGACAGGTAATAGCAGTCAATGCGCCGGGGAAATCTCAGCCGTAACAGGTTCAGTCGCCGCCTGGCCGTGGTCGCCGCGGTCTGCGTATTGGCAGCGTCGTCGGTGTGCGTTCGCAGTTACTATCTCAGCATTGTTGTCGGTGCGGAGAAGGCCCTGGCCGTTAGCTACCAGACCTGCGCAACGACGGTAAAGATGTCCTACCGTGGTCAGATAAGAGACCGCTACGGCAGCACCCTGGCCACCAGCGTGAGGGCCTCGCAGGTGGCCGTCGTGAGGGTTCGCTACACCTTCGACCCCGCCCATGTGGAAATCCTTTCCCCTCTGTTGGGTGTGGAACCAGTTGTCCTGTCCAAACGCCTTCAAAACCCGGGGAGCAACTACCTGTGGCTGTCGCGTAGAGTCGGTTTTGACGAGGCCAACGAGGTTAAACGCCTTCGTATACCGGGCATAGACGTCCTGCCGAGGCAGGCCCGGCGGTACCCGTCCGGCCCCCTGGCCGCCCACGTACTCGGTTTTTCGGGTATCGATGCCAACGGCCTTGAGGGATTGGAAAAGTCCCTGGACGAAAAAATTAGTGGCAAAGAGGTCGAAGTGCGAGTGTGCAGTAACGGTCGTGGAAACAGCTACTTAAACGACGCCGACCTTCGTGGGGCTAATCGTGGCGCCTCTCTCAAACTCACTCTCGACGCCACCATCCAGGGCCTGGCCGCTTCCGAACTGGCCGCCCAGGTAAGAGCCACCGGGGCGATTGCCGGCTCGGTAGTGGTCATGGACCCCCGCAGCGGAGAAATCCTGGCCCTGGCCAACGTGCCGGATTTTGATCCCAACCAGTACGGTCGTTATGCGGTCGGGGCCCGTCGCAACCGTGCCGTTACCGACCGTTTCGAGCCGGGCTCCACGCTCAAACCTTTTATCCTGGCCGCCGCCTTGCAAAGCGGTGCGGTGAGCGAGCGCGACAGGTTTTTCTGTGAGAACGGCAACATGGATATCGGCAAATGGACCATCCACGACCACCACGAGTACGGGGAACTCTCGGTGCCCGAGATAATAAAGGTTTCGAGCAACATATGTATGGCCAAAATCGGTGCCGAGGCCGGGGTTGACGCGGTATATTCTGTTCTGAGGGGTTTCGGTTTCGGTTCCACCACCTCTTCCGGGCTCCTTGGGGAAGTCGGTGGTCTGCTGCACCCGGCCTCGAAGTGGGGGGATATCCACCTTGCCAATATAAGTTTCGGCCAGGGGATGTCGACCACCGTACTGCAGCTGGCCTCGGCCTATGCCACCCTTGCCAACGGCGGCGTGAGGATGCGTCCTTACGTCGTCAGTGAAATCCGTTCCGACGACCAGGGTCTGCTCGAGGTAACCGGACCCGAACGGGTGGGCCGGGCGGTGAGCCCGCAGGTCGCTGCCCTGGTGTCACGGATGCTCGAAGACGTGGTCAGTGCTTCGGGCACGGCACCGCAGGCACAGGTGGCCGGGGTGAGGGTGGCCGGCAAGACCGGTACCGCCCAGAAGCATGAAAGGGGGGGCTACAGCAAAGACCGTTGGGTTGCATCTTTCGTTGGCTTCTTGCCGGCCGACGACCCACGCCTGGTAATCGCTGTGGTTATCGATGAGCCGCAGGGCAGTCACTACGGCGGTGTTGTTGCCGGCCCGGTTTTCCGCCGCATAGCCGACATGGCTGTGGGATACCTGCAGATTCCCCGCCGCCCCGACGGCTTGCCCGAGCCGTTGGCGGCCCCGCCCTTGAAAGTGGTTGTACCCCAACCCCGGCCGCCGACAGACAGGGTGGCCACCAGCCTTGGGCATATGCCAGACCTCGATGGCCTGGCGCTGCGTTCGGCGATGAGAGCCATGGACGGTTGTAACTGCAACATCGAGGTGCAGGGGCAGGGCTACGTGGTAGGCCAGGTGCCGGCCCCGGGTGTTAAGCTGGATGATGACCAGGCTGTTTCCCTTGAGTTGGCGGCCGTCGGGGGCTTGCCCTAACCTTGGCCGGTGGTGGGCCGTAAATCTTCGCTGACCTCACTTGTGGACGCGTTGGCTGAGGCCGGCATGGCCGCTTCGGCCTCAGCAGCCACGGTGATAACCGGGCTGTCCTGCGACTCGCGTAGCCTCGACCCCGGCGACCTCTTTGTTGCACTTGCGGGCACCCGTACCGACGGCTCCGGCTTCATTGAACAAGCCCTGGCCGCCGGCGCAGCAGCGGTGCTGTGTAGCGACTCGGCGGCCGCCGCGCTGGACGTCGACATCCCGGCCATAGCGGTTGGCGATGTACACAAGGCCTGCGGGGTGGTGGCCTCGGCCTTTTATGGCCAACCGTCGAAGCGGATGACCATGTTGGCCGTTACCGGCACGAATGGAAAAAGCACCACGGCTTGTATTCTGGAGAGTATTCTCAGCGCGGCGGGACAAAGCCCGGGTCTTATCGGCACGGTAAGTACCCGCTGTGCGGCCTTTGAGAGACCCTCCCCCATGACTACTCCGGCGGCCGTTGACCTGCACGCCATTCTGGATGAAATGCAGCAGGCCGGCTGTCGGGCGGTGGCCATGGAAGTCTCCTCCCACGCTCTGAGCCAGAGCCGCGTGGCCGGCTGCAGCTTCGATGCGGCGGTGTTCACCAATTTAAGCCGCGACCACCTCGACTACCACGGTGACCAGGAGAGCTACTTTGCGGCCAAGGCCTCGTTGTTCAGCGATTATCTTGCCGTCGGCGGGGTGGCGATTATAAACAACGACGACCCGCGGGCCGACGACCTCAAAGACCATTGCCGGGGCCGGGACCTGTGGACCTACTCGACAGAGCCCGGGGGTGAGGGCAGAGCCCGTGTGCTGGCGGCCAGTTGTTCAATGCGCGGGACCAGGGCCCGGTTGGAACTTGACGGCCGCGGACTCGACATCGAGACCTCGCTGTTGGGGCGTACCAACCTCGCCAACATTCTGGCCGCTGCGACCACGGCTTGTGCTATCGGCATAGAGGATACGGCCATTGCCCGCGGTATCGGGGCCTGCGTCGGCGTGCCGGGGCGTATGGAGGTGGTCTCGGCGCGCGGGCCTCTGGTGGTGGTCGACTACGCCCATACCCCCGACGCTCTGGCCTGCAGCTTGGAAAGTCTGCGCGAACTTAACCCTGCGGGCCGTGTGATCGTTGTCTTTGGTTGTGGGGGGGACCGCGACCGCGGCAAAAGGATGCAAATGGGCAGCGTGGTTGCCGGCCTTGCCGATGTCGCCGTTGTGACCTCCGACAATCCTCGGGGCGAGGAGCCGGCCGACATAATTGCCGCCATAGAGACCGGCATGGTGGCCATGGACAAGGTGGATATGGACGCTGCACTTGAGATTTTCGGGAGTGGCCGCTCGGGTGGTTACACGCTCGAGCCGGACCGCCGCAGTGCCATAGCCCTGGCACTTGAGATAGCCGCGGTCGGCGACCTGGTGCTGGTGGCCGGCAAGGGGCACGAAGATTACCAGGAGGTAGGCGGGCTCAGGATTCCCTTCAACGAGCGTGACTTGTGTCGGCGCCTGGCGGAGGCCGGGTGACGGTTGCCGAACTCATCGAGGCCAGTGGCGGTGTCCCGGCCGCCGGGGTGGCCGCAGGTGCCGCGCTTGTGGGCCAGGTTGTTACCGATAGCCGTACCACGAGTCCGGGAGACGTGTTTGTGGGGCTCAAGGGAGAGAGTTACGACGGCAACGACTTCATTGACGATGCCGTCTCTCGCGGTGCCACCGTGGTGGTCTGTGGGCAGGGGCGCTCTCTTGAGCGCCGCGGCGTGGTCTTTGTCGAGGTCACCGATACGCTGGCGGCCCTGGGCGCCATTGCCGCCCGGCACAGGCGTAGTTTTGCGGGACCGGTCGTGGCCATAACCGGCTCCAACGGCAAAACCACAAGCAAGGAAATGCTCAAGTCCGTTCTCGAGGAGGCCTACGGGAGCGGTCGCGTCTCGGCCAACCAGGGAAATTTCAATAACCTGGTGGGCATGCCGCTGAGCCTTTTGAAGGTAGACGGCCGGCACCGCGCAGCCATCCTGGAGATGGGTATGAACGCACCCGGTGAGATTGCCCGTCTGGTGGAGATTGCCGCGCCCACCCATGGCCTGGTGACCTGTGTGGCGCCGGCCCATCTTGAGGGCCTCGGTTCGCTGGAGGGGGTGGCACAAGCCAAGGGCGAGCTTTTCGCCGGTCTGCCGGCCAATGCTACGGCCGTGGTCAACCGCGACGACGAGCACGTTCTCGCACAGTCGGCCAGATTTTCCGGCCGCAAAGTTTTTTTCGGACTGCAAGGGTCGGTCAGGGCCGAGAACATAGAAAGTGGAGACCTCAGGCATGTGGCATTCGAGCTTGTCCACGAACAGGAGAAGACAAAAGTGGTGCTTGCCACCGGAGGCCGTCACAATGTGGGTAACGCCCTGGGTGCGGCCGCTGTGGCGCTGGAGTTGGGAGTGCCGCTGGCGGCCGTGGCCCGTGGACTGGCAAAGGCCCCGGCCGTGCCCATGCGCCTGGCCGTAGAAGTACTCGGCAATGGAGTGATAATCGTAAACGACGCCTACAACGCCAACCCCGCTTCCCTTCAGGCCGCCATCGAGACCATTGGTGACAGGCCCGGGGGGCGTTGTCTGCTTGTGCTCGGCGATATGCTCGAACTTGGAGACGACGCTGCCCTCTGGCACGCTCGTGCGGGGCGGGCCGCCGCCTCTTTGCAGCCCGTGTTGCTGTGTGCCATGGGGCCGCATGCCCGGGACCTGTGTGGCGGTGCCCTCGAGGCCGGTCTGTCCGAGGACTCGGTGGCCGTTGTAAGTGACCACTCGGG
The DNA here is from genome assembly GCA_046583365.1 of Deltaproteobacteria bacterium. Lineage (GTDB taxonomy): Bacteria > Desulfobacterota > Binatia > UBA1149 > CAYXZP01 > JAYGCL01. The sequence goes on along the minus strand of JAYGCL010000077.1, from coordinate 26,177 downwards.
TGCCGCCAACGCCGTGGCTGCCTTGTGGAAACGTGGCGATACGGTTCTGGTAAAGGGCTCGCGGGGGGCAGGCATGGAGAGAGTGGTGGAACTTTTAAAAGAGGAGGCGCTGCGATGATATACAACCTCTTGTCGCCACTGGCCTCCGATTACGCGGTCTTAAACGTAGTCCGCTATCTGAGTTTCCGTGCCCTGGCGGCCGCACTGTTGGCTTTGCTGGTTTCCTTCCTTTTCGGGCCCCGGCTGATACGGGTGATGAAGGCCGGTCACATCGGCCAGCCGGTGAGCAAGTATGTCCCCGATGGTCATGCCTCAAAAGAGGGTACCCCGACCATGGGTGGTGTGCTCATCCTCTTTTCGCTGCTGCTGCCGTCTTTCCTGCTGTCCGACTTGACCAACGTCTACGTGTGGCTGACTTTCGCAGTCATCACCGGCTTTGGGGCCCTGGGCGCCCTGGACGACTACCTCAAGATCAAAGAGGGTCGCAACGCTGGACTTCCGGCCCGTGTAAAGCTCCTCGGGCAGGTTCTCATAGCCGGCATAGCAGCCACCATCCTGTGTACCCGTGGGGGCTTTGACGCGACCCTGTCGGTGCCGTTCTTCAAAGACCTCCACCCCGACCTGGGGCTTTTCTACATTCCTTTTGCCGTACTCGTCATCGTTGGAACCTCAAATGCCGTGAACCTGACCGATGGTCTCGACGGTCTGGCCATAGGTCCGGTGATGACCACCTCGGCTACCTATGCCCTGCTGGCCTACTGTGCGGGACACGCCAAGCTGTCGGCCTACCTTTTTATCCCGCCTGTGCCGGGGGCCGGGGAGCTGGCGATCATCTGTGCGGCCATGGCGGCGGCCGGGCTCGGGTTCTTGTGGTGGAATACCTATCCGGCCCACATTTTCCAGGGCGACGTGGGCTCACTGGCCCTCGGCGGGGGTATCGGGATGGTTGCGGTAATCTCGAAAAACGAAATCGTGTTGATTCTGGCCGGGGGCGTTTTTGTGGCCGAAGCCATGTCGGTGATCCTGCAGGTGGCTTCTATAAAACTCCGCGGCAAACGAATCTTCCGCATGGCACCAATACACCACCACTTTGAACTGAAGGGGTGGCCCGAACCGTTGATCATTGTGCGTTGCTGGATCATTTCGGTGATCTGTGCGCTGGCGACCCTGGTCACTCTCAAGCTGCGTTGAAAAGAGTGGGTGGAGCACGCTTTGACCTGGGCCGGGTTGTCATCCTTGGCGCGGGTGAAACCGGCATGGCCGCTGCCCGCCTGGTCTCCCGCCTGGGCGCGCGGGCTCGGGTGGTCGACGACCATCGTGACTTGCGCACCGACCGACAACTGGCTGCGGTCGCGGAGCCGTTGATGGCCGGGGACGCTGCGGGATGCGTGGATTCGGCCACCCTGGTCATTCCGAGCCCGGGTGTGCCCTCTTCCCACCCTCTCCTGCAAAGGGCCCAGGCGGCCGGGGTGAAAGTAGTCTCCGAGATAGAGTTTGCCGCCGCCATGGTTGACGGACCGGTTCTGGCCGTTACCGGCACCAACGGGAAAAGCACCACGGTAACCTTGCTGGCGATGATTCTTGAAGAGGCCGGCTACCGGGTCTTCAGCGGGGGAAACCTCGGCCCTCCCCTGAGCGACGGCGTTGGGGCTGAGGTCGATTACTTTGTTGTCGAGGTGTCCAGTTTCCAGCTCGAGTGGGCCCGCGGTTTCAGGCCGGCTACGGCCCTACTCTTAAACATCGGCGACGACCATGCCGACCGTCACGGCGGCCCCGAGGCCTATGCCGCCGTAAAGCTCGGCCTGCTGGCCAACCTGGACGCCGGGGCCCGGGCAGTGGTCGGCAGGGACGGGGACTGCTATCGCCAGGCCCGTGCCTGCAGCCCGGCAGCACTCAGTTCTTTCGGCTTTTCCCCTCTCGACCCCGGCTGCCGGGGAATGTTGGCCGACCGGGCCGGCATGACGCTCAGCGACGGCGAGGGCTGGAAGGCTACCATCAAGGGCGAGGCTTTTTCCGTCCCCCACACGCTGGCCAACCTGGCCGCAGCGGCCGAGGTGGCCAGAGGCGAAGGGGTGAGCGCGGGCCCGGTCGAAAGAGCCGCGGCCCGCTTCAAACCCCTCAACCACCGTCTGCAGTTGGTGGCCGAAGCCGGGGGTGTTGAGTTCTGGAATGACTCCAAAGCCACCAACGTTGCGGCCACACTCAGCAGTCTTGAGGCTTTCGACCGCCCGGTCGTCGTTCTGCTCGGCGGGACGGCCAAAGGCGCGGACCTCTGGCCGCTGGCCGCCTCTGCGTGTAAGATTAAGGCCGCCGTCGTTTTTGGACAGGCCCGGCGGGAGTTGCGCGAGGTTCTGGCCGGTCGTACCACGGTGCGCGAGGCCGACTGTTTCGACGACGCTTTCCGGCGCGCCCTGGACGCGGCTTCGACGGGCGACGTGGTTCTGCTGGCGCCTGCCTGCGCGAGTTGGGATGAGTTTGACGGCTATGCCGAACGGGGCCGGCGCTTTGTCGAATTGGTGGAGGAGGTAAGGGGGTGAAGGGCCAGGTACAGATGTCGCCGCGCTTGAGGGTGCGCGCTTCCGACCGCTCCGACCCCTGGATCGTGATCATCACGGTTGCGTTGGTACTGACGGGTCTGCTGCTGGTCCTTGATACCACCTACTTTCTGTCCCAGAACCGTTTTGGCGACAGCTACCGCATGGTTACCAAGCACGGTATTTCGGTGCTGCTCGGTGTCGTGCTGATGTGGCTGCTGTCGCGGGTTCGCTCCGACCTGATACAGCGCTGGGCAAGGCCGGCCCTGGTCATCGCGGCGCTGCTCCTGGTCGTGCCGCTGCTGCCGGGCCTCGGGGTGTGTACCAAAGGGGCCTGCCGCTGGATTTCCCTGGGGCCGCTTAACCTGCAGCCCGGCGAGGTTTTAAAGCTGGTCTTTGTCGTCTATCTGGCGGCCGCCCTTACGCGCAAGAGTGACAAACTCGGCGACTGGCGCTTCGGTATTGCCCCCACCCTGGTCGTGATGGCGGTGGTTTGTTCGGTTCTGCTGCTGCAGCCCGATTTCGGCACTGCAGCTCTCATAGGAATTCTTGGTGTGGTTCTCATGTTTCTGGCCGGCGTACCATTTCTGCAACTGGGTGGACTTGGCCTTCTCATGTGCGGAGCCGTGGCGGCGGCCGTCAGGCATGCCCCCTACCGTTTGAGCAGGCTGCTCTGTTTTATCGATCCCTCCAAAGATCCCGGCGATGCCTGCTATCAGATCCGGCAGTCCTACAACACCTTCGGGTCCGGCCAACTGAGCGGCACCGGGCTCGGCTCTTCTCAGATGAAAACCGGTCTGCTCCCCGAGGCCCACACCGACTTTGTCTTTTCGGTGATCGGCGAGGAAGCCGGCTTCATCGGTGCCATGGTTCTTCTCTTGTGCTTTGCGACCCTGGCCTACCGGGGCTTTCGTGTGGCCCACCTCCACCCCGACATGTTCGGACAGATGCTGGCTGCCGGCCTCACCCTGCTCATATCTCTACAGGCCCTGATCAACATGGGCGTGGTGTTGGGTCTGTTGCCTACCAAGGGCCTGGTGCTTCCGTTTGTGAGTTACGGAGGCTCGGCCATGCTCGTGTTCATGGCGGCGGTGGGTATGCTGATGTCGCTTTCGCGGGAGTTGCGTGAGCGGTGAGAGTGGCCCTTGCCGGCGGTGGGACCGGGGGGCATCTGTTTCCCGGACTGGCGCTGGCCGCCTATCTCCGTGACAGAGGGATTGCCGGGTCCCTGGTATTCTTCGGCGCCCAGCGTGGGATTGAGGCCCGTCTGGTACCGGCGGCCGGTTACCGGCTGATAGCCCAGCCACTGGAACCCCTGCGTGGGCGCAACCCGTTGGCCGCGGCCGGCTCGCTGGCCGTTCTGTCGCGTGCGGTTTTTGCCGCCAGGCGCGAGCTCCGCCGCCAGCGTGTGGATGTGGTGGTGGGCCTGGGCGGCTACGCTTCGGCCGCGGCTGTGGTGGCGGCCCGTAGCTGTGGGGTCCCGGTGGTATTGCTCGAACAGAACCTGAGCCCGGGTCTGGCCAACCGTCTTCTCGCCCGTGGGGCCTTTGCCGTGTGTACGAGTTTTGCGGCTACCGCGTCCCACTTTGCCGCCGGCAAGGCCGTGTTTACCGGCAACCCCGTGGGCGCTGAGATCGATGGTCTCAGGCCCGACCGGCCCCGCGACACCCTGCTGGTGTTTGGCGGCAGCAGCGGGGCCCAAAGCTTGAACCGTGCCGTCACCACCGCGCTCGGTCGCCTGCCGGCCTCACTCAGGCCCGCCCGTATTCTTCACCAGGCCGGCGCTGCGGCTTGTCGGGAGGTGGGCGAGGCATACCGCAATGCCGGTGTCGAGGCCGAGGTGGTCGCCTTTATCGACGACATGGCCTCGGCCTACCGCCGTGCCCGTCTTGCCGTGTGCAGGGCGGGGGCAACCAGCGTGGCTGAACTGACCGCAACCGCCACGCCGGCCATCCTGCTTCCCTATCCCCATGCCGCCTCGGCCCACCAGAGCGATAACGCTGCAGCCTTGCTCAAGGCCGGCGCCGCCCTGGTGGTCAAAGACGATGAGGAAGCGGCCGAGACCCTTGAGCGCGAACTGGCCGGGTTGCTCGGCGACCCCGACAGGCTAGACTCCATGGTCCGGGCCTCCTCGGCTATAAGTCGCCCCGGCGCTGTTGCCAGGGTAGCCGAAGTGGTGGCCTCGGTGGTGAAAGACGTCTGATGTCCGAACAATTCCAAGACTGGTTGCAGCCTGGCTGGAGTCAACTGGGTGGCCCCGCCTCCGGGCAGGTAGCTTCGGCGGCCGGCGGTCGCATACATCTGGTCGGTATTGGTGGCATCGGCATGAGCGGCATCGCCGAAGTACTGCTGACTCTGGGCTACAGCGTCAGCGGCTCAGACCTGCACGAGAGTGAGGCCACCCGCCGCCTGGCCGGATTGGGCGCGGTTTTGTGCTACGGCCATGCGGCCGAAGCGGTTGAAAGCGGCATCGATGTGGTGGTCGTTTCCTCGGCCATCGGCGATGGCAACCCCGAGGTCGGCAGAGCCCGTGAGCTTCATATCCCCGTTATTCCCAGGGCCGAGATGCTGGCCGAGTTGATGCGTACCAAGTGTGGGGTTGCCGTGGCCGGCGCCCATGGCAAGACCACGACGACTTTTCTGCTCTCTTCGGTGTTGGCTGCCGGTGGCTTTGATCCCACCATGGTGGTCGGCGGGCGGCTGAAATCACTGGGCGGGACCAATGCCAGGCTGGGGCGTTCGGCTTACATGGTGGCCGAGGCCGACGAGAGCGACGGTAGTTTCCTTCTCCTGCGGCCCTCCATTGCCGTGGTCACCAATATCGACCGTGAGCATATGGACTACTACGGCACCATGCAGCGCCTCACCGATGCTTACGTGTCCTTTGTCAACGGCATCCCCTTTTATGGCCGTGCCGTATTGTCGACCGACTGTGAGCGCGTGTGTTCGATTATCGACAAGATCAAGAAGCGCTACACAACCTACGGGACCACGGCTGATGCCGGGCTGAGGGCTGTGGACGTGGAACAGCAAGGCCTTGAGACCTCCTTCGATGTGATAAGAGAGGGCCGGCGGCTTGGCCGGGCCACGGTGCCGATGCCGGGCCGGCATTCCGTACTCAACGCCCTGGCCGCCATTGCCGTGGGCCTGGAGTTTGGCATGAGCTTTGAGGTCTGTGCCGGGGCTCTTGCCTCTTTCGAAGGAATCCTGCGTCGCTTTGAGGTCAAAGGCGAGAGCGGCGGGGTGATGGTGGTTGACGACTACGGCCACCACCCCACCGAGATAAGGGCCACCCTGGCCGCTGCCCGTATCGGCTTGGGCCGCCGCATTGTGGCCGTCTTTCAGCCCCACCGCTACACGCGCACGGCCGATCTGTTTGATGATTTCAGCCGGGCTTTTGCAGACGCCGACGAGGTGGTGGTGACCGATGTGTACGCCGCCGGCGAGGCCCCTATCGAGGGTGCTCAAGCGAAGGCTCTGGCCGAGGCCATAGACCGTTGCCACTCGGGTACCGTTCACTACCGTGAGGCCGGACCGGCTCTGGCCGCCGAGGTCGCCCGTCTGGCCCGCCGTGGGGACGTGGTGATCACCCTGGGCGCCGGCGATATAACCAGGCTGGGGGCGGAGATACTGCGGCGCCTGGCGGCTTCCTAGGCCCACGGCCGACAGCCTTACGCCGTGTCTGAAACCACTCCAGTTGCGCGGCGCCTGGACGAGGCCCGCTCGCTTATTTCGGCCTTTGCCGGCGATGGCCTGAAAACCGACGCCGCGCTGGATTCGTATACGTCTTTTCGCATCGGTGGCCCTGCCGACCTGCTCCTTGAGCCCTCTTCCCCCCAGGTGCTGTCGCGGGCCCTGGAGCAGGCCGACCGCCTGGATATCCCCGTCACCATGCTTGGCGGCGGCACCAACGTGCTGGTGGCCGATGGCGGCGTCAGGGGTCTGGTGGTGAGGTTTGGAAAGGCTTTCAACTACACCCGTTGGGGCCAGGCGGACGAGGCCGGGGCCGTCGTGGTTGAGGCCGGCGCGGCCGTCCGGCTTGCCCGTCTGGTGCGTGAGAGTGTGCAAAAGGGGCTTGGCGGGCTTGAGTTTGCGGCCGGCATTCCCGGTTCGGTGGGCGGCGGCACCCTGATGAATGCTGGTGCTTTCGGGGGTGAGATCGGTGACGCCATAGAGGCGGTTCAGGTCTGCACCCGCGGCGGCGAAATCGTCGATATGGACCGGTCCCGCCTGCCCTTTTCTTACCGTAAATTGGCACTCGGGGCCGATGTCATGATAATCTCTGTCAGGTTCAGGCTAGTGCGCTCGCCGTTGGGGAGACTGAAGGCGGCTGTAGAAAGGGTTCAGGCGAAGCGCAAGACGAAGCAGCCCGGCGGCTTACCCAATGCCGGTTCCGTCTTCAAAAATCCCCATGGCGAGTTTGCGGGCCGGCTTATAGAAAGGGCTGGCCTGAAGGGTCTGAGCGTTGGAGACGCCCAGGTTTCACCCGAGCACGCGAATTTTATCGTAAATCTCGGTGGGGCCAGGGCCTGTGAAGTACGCGACCTGATGAGTTTAGTACAAGAGGCGGTGTGGAAGAAGTGTGGTGTCTGGCTGGAGCCAGAGGTACGGCTTATCGGGGCGTGGGATGAGACTTAGGCCTTTTCTGAGGAGACTACGCGGGTCGGCCGGGGGCTGGCTCAAAAGCGCCATTACGACTGCCGTGGTGATGTCGGCCGCGGCGGGCATTGTCCATGTCGCCCTTGCCTATGTCCGTCCGGCCCTTGTTTCCCACGGTTACTTTGAGCTGCGCTCCATCCGTGTGGTCAGTGACGGTGCAGCCCTGGCACCGGCCGAAGTGGCCCGCAGGGCCGGCCTCTACGGTGGCACAAGCATATGGGATGTGGACGTCAAAGCGGCCGAGGCCGTTCTTGCCGCCCCCTCCTGGGTCTCGCGTGCCTCGGTACGCCGGCATTTTCCCGACCGGGTCGAGGTCACCATCAGCGGGCGCCGGGCCGTGGCCGCCACCGTGGTCGCTGGCCGTTTATACTCGGTTGACGCCGGCGGGGTGGTCTACCGCGGGGAAGAGCGGTCGAGGCCCGACCTTCCCTATCTGAGCGGGTGGGACACTCCTGCTGCGGGGCACGGTGCCAGGGTGTTGAGGCTCAGGACTGCTCTGGCCGTGGCCCTGGCGGCCGAACGTGGTGGACTGCGGGTCTCGCAGGTGGACGTGGACGCAGACGGCGCTGTGCGCCTGTTCCCCGAGTCTCCCCGCTTGCTGGTCTCCTTTGGCCGCAGATTTGATGCCGACGAATCCGTTGGCCGCTTGCTGGTTGTTATTGAAAGTCTCGACGAGGGGGCTCTGGCAGGGGTACGAGAGATAGACCTTTCCTACCCCGGCCGGGCGGTCGTAAGGACCCGTCGGGGGCGTTTTACCACCGTACTGTCGGCGGCTGGCAGGACTGCCCCTCAACGGCTACGAGGGACAAGCGGACGTGGCTAAGAAACGTTCGATCCTGGCCGGTCTCGATATCGGAACCCACAAGACCGCAATCGTAATTGCCGAAGAATCGCCCGCGGGACTTGAGATCCTGGGGGTTGGGACGGCCGTGTCCCGCGGCATGAGGGCCGGACGGTTATCGGACGTGCAGCGCACCACCGAGGCCATCGGTGTTGCCCTGGCCGAGGCCGAGTTGATGGCCGGGTGCCAGATCAACCAGGTTACGGTTTCGGTCTCTGGCGACCACGTCCGCGGCCAGAACTCTCACGGCGTGGTCCCCATAGACAACGGTGAAGTTTCTCCGCGCGTGGCCCGCCGTGCAGTTGAGACGGCCCAGGCCTTGCCGCTGCCGGCCGACCACAGCATCCTCCACCTTATCTGCCGCGAATACGTGGTCGACGGCCAGGGTGGCATCAGCGAACCGGTGGGCATGAACGGCATCCGCATGGAGGCCCACCTGCACGTGGTCTCGGCCTGTGATTCGGTGGTCGGCAACTTGAGAAAGTGCTGCAACCGGGCCGGTCTCAGTGTGGCCGGGGTGGTATCGTCCTCTCTGGCTTCGGCCGAGGCCGTGCTTGAGCCCGAGGAGAAGGAACTCGGCGTGGCGGTGGTAGACTTTGGTGCAGGCACGGTAGACCTGGCCATATACAGCGGCTCGGCGGTGGTCTACTCAAGCGTATTAACGACAGCCGGGGCTATCGTGACCAGCGACCTGTCACGGTGTCTGGAAACCACCATGGCGGATGCCGAGCGCATCAAAAAGCAGGACGGGGTGGCTTGCCCCGAGGCCCTCGAGCACAATTCCAGCGTCGAGGTGCTGGGCGTCGGGGGGCGGGTGCCCAGAATGGTGAGTCGCCGTCTGGTGGCCGATATTATCGCTTCCCGCATGGAAGAAATCTTCGAATCGGTGCTCGACGAGATCATCCGTTCCGGCTACGGCGAGTTGCTCACATCCGGAGTTGTGTTGACTGGCGGCTCTGCGATGATGCCGGGGGTGGTGGATGTGGCATCCGCGGTACTCGGGCGGCCGGTAAGGCTGGGCGAGCCCCGCGCGGTGGTCGGTCTTTCCGATGAGGTGGATGATCCTACATGGTCGACGGCTGTCGGCCTTGCACGTGGCCTTAGAACTGAGGACCTCAGCCGGGGTTGGCCGGCCTGGGTTGGCGATCAAATTGTGCCCCAGTGGCTGCGCAAGCGTATGAGTGAGTTGTTTTGACTGTCGCAATCAGGGCCGCGAGAGGCTAAACTTTAGTCTTCGTGGTTGTGTGGAGGAGGTGTGGAGATGATTGAACTGGTAAACCGGGGCGAAGATAGCGCCCGCATAGTAGTAGTTGGTGTCGGTGGTGGTGGTGGAAACGCTGTCAGTACGATGATCCGTGCCGACCTGGACGGCGTCGATTTTGTCGCGGCCAACACGGACTCCCAGGCCCTGTCCGTCAACGTCGCGCCTACAAAGATACAGCTCGGCGACAAGCTCACCAAAGGGCTGGGCGCCGGGGCCAACCCCGATATCGGCCGTAAGGCCGCTCTTGAGCAGGAAGAGATGATTCGGGAAGAGTTGGTTGATTCCGACATGGTGTTTGTGACGGCCGGCATGGGCGGCGGTACCGGCACCGGCGGTGCCCCGGTTATTGCCCGTATTGCAAAAGACCTTGGCGCTCTGACTGTTGGGGTGGTGACAAAGCCTTTTTCCTTCGAGGGGCGTAAGCGTTGTCGTGTGGCCGAAGAGGGCATCCACGAACTGCGCGCGGCCGTCGATACGCTCATCGTCATACCCAATCAGCGTTTGATCGAGGTATCGGGGCGCACGACTACGGCCATGGACGCCTTTGAAGAGGCCGACGACGTTCTGCTCCACGCCGTTCGCGGCATTTCGGAAATCATCACCCAGCCGGGTCTGATCAACGTCGACTTTGCCGACGTACGTACGATCATGGCCGAGATGGGCATGGCGATGATGGGAGCCGGGTTCGGCAGCGGCGACAGCCGAGCCGTGGATGCGGCGATGTCGGCGATATCCAGTCCGCTTCTCGAAGACGTCTCAATCGGAGGCGCCCGCGGCGTGCTGGTCAACATAACCGCATGCAAGGACTTCGGTATCCAGGAAATGAACGAGGCGGTCGAGCTCATACAGGATCAGGCCCACGACGATGCCAACATCATCGTTGGTCTGGTTCACAACGAGGACCTCGAAGACGAAGTACGCGTGACCGTGATCGCTACCGGTTTCGGTGATCGCGTAAGCGATGGCCGCCGTGACGATGACCGTGTGGTGTCGATGGACTCTGCGCGTAGTTCCCGGGCCCGCCGGGTGGCGTTGATGGATGATTCCATCGACGATCCGATGGCTGGCGGTATCGATCAGGAAGAGCTGGCCTTTGAGCAGGTTCCAGACGCGGATTCGAAGGGTTCCGTGGACATTCCTGCCTACATACGCCGCTGGCGCGAGCGGGCCTCGCGGATGCGTTCCTGAGGTAGACCGGCCCACAACTCCGTGGGTCAGCAAAAAAGGCGGTCCTCCTCCGGGGGGCCGCCTTTTTTTGTGGCTTTTGAGTAACGGTCGTGTGCGGCTATACTCGCCAGTTGGTTTGAACAAGCGCGGCGAGAAGTTCCTTTTTACACCCAATTCCCACGGCAGTGTGTCGGTTTGTCTGGCCTATCCCAACACCTACGAGGTGGCCATGGGCAACCTCGGCTACCAGGCGGTCTTTCGCATGCTGGCGACCACTCCCGGGGTTGTCTGCGAACGGCTCTTCCTCGACCCGAGCCGGCCACCGGCCACACTGGAGTCGGGCCGCAGCCCGGGCGATTTTGATATCCTGGCTTTTTCGCTTTCTTTCGAAAGCGACTACCCCAACATCGTTCGCATGCTCGATGCGTCCGGCATTCCGGCGCGTAGGGCCGACCGCGAGGATTCCTCGCGTGCCTGGCCCCTGCTGATGGCAGGTGGGCCGGCGACCTTTCTCAACCCCGAGCCGGTGGCCCCCTTCTTCGACCTGTTCCTCATCGGTGAGGCCGAAGAGATGCTGCCCGAGGCTTTCGAGGGTGCCCAGGGCTGGGCGGGTCTGGGCCACGGCGACATGCTTGAGCGCCTGTCGGCCGTAGAAGGGGCCTACCGCCCCGACCTCTACCAACCGTTTTATGCCGGCAACGGCGCTCTCACCGAGTTCCGGCGGCTGGGGCAGGGGCCGGCCAGGGTCAACCGCCGCTACCTGAGCGACCTAGACCGCTACCCGGTGCACACCGCGGTAGTAAGCCCGGAGGCGGTTTTCGGTGACCAGTACCTTGTCGAGGCCAGCCGTGGTTGCGAGTGGGGCTGTCGTTTTTGTGCGGCCGGTTTCATGTACCGGCCGGTACGCCATCGCAGCGCCGAAGGGCTTACCCGCGATGCCCTGGCCGGCCTGGCCGAGAGTTCCAAGATCGGTCTGGTGGGTGCCGAAATGGCCAGCCATCCCGGCGTGGCCTCTACCTGTGCGGCTGTGGCCGAGGCCGGGGGCCGGGTTTCCCCATCCTCACTCAAGGCCGACATGATAAGCCCGCGCCTGGCAAAGGCGGTGGCGGCCGGTGGTACCCGCCAGGTCACCATAGCCCCCGAGGCCGGCTCCGAGCGTATGCGCAGGGTGATAAACAAGAACTTAAGCGAGGCGGAAATCCTGCGGGCCACCGACCTTATGGTCGGGGATGGGGTCGAGTCGCTCAAGCTGTATTTCATGTGCGCACTGCCCGGTGAGGACGAGAGCGACCTTGAAGGTATCTGTGACCTTACCGGGCGTATCCGCGACCGCATGGTTGGGGCCGGTCGTTCTCGCGGGCGGGTGGGAAAGATAAAGGTTTCGATAAATCCCTTCGTGCCAAAGCCCTGGACTCCCTTTCAGTGGGACGCTATGGCCTCGGTGTCGACGGCTCGCAAAAAGATGGCCTGGCTGCGCCGCCATCTGGGGCGGCTGGCCAACGTAGAGATGGAAAGCGAGTCACCCCGCGAGGCCTATCTTCAGACCCTGCTGTCGCGCGGCGACCGCCGTGTGGCCGAGATAGTAGAGGTGCTGGCCCGCAGTCCCGACTGGTGGTCCCCAATCCAGGCAATGCGCAGGGGACGGCACGAAACCGTCGATCTCAACCCCGATGCCTTTGTGGTCGAGGAGTACCCCCACGATGCCCTGTTTCCCTGGGACTTCATCGACCACCACATAGACCGTGACTACCTCTGGCTTGAACGCCGCCGGTCTATCGCCGAGCGTGAGACCGAGCCTTGCGATGTGGCCACCTGCCACAGCTGTGGGGCCTGCTGATGGCCATCCTCGGTATAGGCATAGATGTCGTCGAGGTCAGCCGCATGGACCGGGCTCTGGCCGACCCCGTAACCGGGGAGCGTTTCCGGATTCGCGTGTTTACCGAGGGCGAGCGCGAGTATTGCCGGCAGCGGGCCGGCCGGGCCGAGAGCTTTGCCGGTCGCTTTGCCGCCAAGGAGGCTGTCATGAAAGCCCTGGGCAGCGGGGCTCCCTGGGGCTTTGCCTGGCAGGACATAGAGGTTGTACGCGAGCCTTCTGGATTTCCCTCGGTGGTTCTTCGTGGACGGGCCCTCAAGCGTGCCCGCGCCATGGGGGCCGGGCGTATTCACCTGTCGATATCGCATGCGGCCGGCATTGCCGTGGCCGAGGCCGTGGCCGAGCGGGAGTCTTAGTTGTTGGCGAGTTCTTCTTCGAGGTCGGTGCCCAGAATCATCAGATAATCGCGCAGGGCCAGGACGATCTTGTACTGCATGTGGGCATCGGTGTCCGAGTAGATGGGGTTCCAGTCGTCGTCTTCGTTAAAGCTGAAGTAGTTGGGCATCTTGGTGCCGGGCTGCAGGGACTGGGGGTCCACCAACCACTTGACGATCCATTCGGGCCGCAGGCGATCTTTTGACAGGATCAGGTTGGGGGCGATGATATCGTCGGTAAGCGCCTGTCCGGGCTCGGTGGCGTGGCAGAGCACGCACTGGTAGGCGTCGAACATCTGCTTGCCGAGTTTGGCACTGGCGCGGAACTCGGGCGTGTCGAGCTTGAAATAGCGCATCGAATCCGCCGAGACCGGGGCCGCCGCCAGCAGGGAGGCCGCCAGTACTGCACCAATAATACCGCGCATCGTCCATTGATTTACCAAGGCGAGGCTGTGCGGGCAAATGAGAGGGTGCGGCTTGCCCCCCTGCCCGCCGATACCTATACTTCCGGCGCTTCGGGGTCAGTCCCGGAGGCCACCCATGGTGAGTGAAAGGGCGAGCAAAAGTTTCGACAAGCTGTTCTCCGACTTTGTCTCCGAGGCCAGCAAACAGCTGGGCAGCCGGCGGGTGCTCGATGCCCTGGCCGAGATCCTGGTAACCGCCGGGCGGGCCAAGGCCACGGTGGACAAAAATTTCGATGGTCTTTTAGCCCTGGCCAATATCCCCTCGCGCAGAGACTTGCAGCGTCTTACCGACAAGGTCGACGGTCTGCACGGCACTTTGATGAACCTCAGCCGCAAGCTGGAGGCGCTCAGAAAACACCTCGAGGACAGCCCGAAGCCTGAGAGGGCCAGCAAGGCCCGAAAAACGACGGCCAGGAAGAAAACAAAAAAGAAGGGTAAGCGCTAAGCGGCGCTTACGACCTGCTGGAGGCTTGCGGCCAGGGTCTCGAGGTCGTCGAGTCCACCGATGCCTGTTCTGGCCGCCGGAGCCGTCAGCACGGTGGTGCCGGCTATGCGCTTTGTAAGTTCTTCCATGACCGCGGTCTGGCTTGAACGCAGGCGGCCGAGGTCGGTCTCCATCTTCTGCACGGCCTCAAGCGTACCCGTGGGTGCGTCGTCGACGAGCGGGGCTAATGTTTGTTCGGGGTCCTGGCCTGAGGCCGGGATGACACGGTTGGCCACCACCGAGGTGACCGTCATGCCGGCCTCTGCCAGTTCGCGGCAGAAGGTACACGATAGATTCATGGTGTCGGCGTGCAAGCTGAGAACCACTACGAAAGAGCCCTGTGCGAGCATGTCGTTCACTTCTGCGGCCCTTGAGTTCAAAGCATTGAGCAGCGGTTCAAAGCCCGCGATGAAGTCCGCCACCTGGCCGCGCAGGCCGGCCCCGGCCACACGTTCGAGGATGCCCAGGGCTATGGCTGCGGTGGTGCGGGCCAGACTCGAGCCCGCGCGCATCAGGATCCTGGCCGGGTCGGCGAGGATTTCGGCGGCCCGGCTATCCATCAGGGCCGATAGCCGCAGCGGTGCCGACATCAGTGTTTGCAGGTTTGCCGCCGCCGGCGTGTCTACGACGATAAGGTCGTAGCTGCGGCGGCGGGCCAGTTCCCAAAGACGCTGGAAGGCCACATACCCCTCGGAGCCGCCCAGGCGGTCGGAGATGGCCTGGTAGACGGGGTTGGCCAGCAGACGGGCGGCGGTTACGGGGTCGGGGGCCAACTCTTCGACCATGGCGTCGAAGGTGCCCTTGGTGTCCAGCCTCATGGCTACCAGAGAGCCGCCGGCCTGGGCGCGCCTGCTGCCCAGGCTTACGTTTTGCGGCCTGCCGTCGATGGTGTCGATGCCGAGGGCATCACAGAGACGGGGGGCCGGGTCGATGGTGAGTACGGCTACGTGTCGGCCGGCCACGGCGGCGGCAAGGGCCGTGGCCGCCGCCATTGAGGTTTTGCCCACCCCACCCTCGCCAACGAATACCAGCAGGCGTCGTCCGTCGGTGAGGCTATCCAGTGTCTCTGCTCTCACGTCCAGGCCTCGGCCAGATGCGCGGCCAGAGCGCGGGCCGCATCCGTGTCGTCGGTGCCACTGTCAAAACGGTAGGCAACGACAAAGGGGGGGCGGGGACCAGTGAGGGCGGCCAGGGCCCTGAGTTGCTCGCGCCTTACCGACAGGTAGTGGACAGAGTCGTAGGAAGAGGGGTTTTTTGTGAGCCAATCCTCCTGCTCCCGGTTGCAGTGACGGGGCCAGACGGCGTTGGCCACGACTGCCGCCACATCTACGCCGCGCTCTGCAAGGCCATCGACCAGGACCTGTGTTTCGAGCACCGCCAGCTCTTCGGCCGTGGTTACGACCAGGGCGCGAAAGCGTTGGGCATCGCCGAGCATCTCTTCGAGGTCCCGGGCCAGAGAGTCCATCCGTCCAAACAGGCCAAGACCGGTCGTGGCCCGTGGGGCGCCAACTACCTTTAAGGCTTGTCCCGAGGCCGGGCCATCGACAACGACCAGGTCGTAGACCCCGGTCCTACCGTCGGCCAGCCCGGCGATGGTCCACAGCAGGGCCAGGTCGGCTATGCCCGGGGCCGCCGCGGCCACGGCGGCGAAGGTACGGCTGCTGAGCAGGCGCCGGGCCACGAAGGCAAGGGGAATCACCCGGCCTACCAGGGCCGCCAGGGCCCGGCCTTCGTCGAAATCGACGATGTCTACTCCGCCGTAGGCGGCCTTGCTGGTTTGTCCCTGTGCGGATGCCG
This sequence comes from Deltaproteobacteria bacterium, assembly GCA_046583365.1. Lineage (GTDB taxonomy): Bacteria > Desulfobacterota > Binatia > UBA1149 > CAYXZP01 > JAYGCL01. The sequence goes on along the minus strand of JAYGCL010000077.1, from coordinate 10,720 downwards.
CCGCCGGCCGGCCATCGCAGTTGAGCAGGGCCACCCGGCGGCCGGCCTCGGCCTGACTGTGGGCAAGCAGGCGGGCGACGTAGGATTTGCCCACGCCGCCCTTGCCGGTGACGAAAACAATGCGGGGGGAAGTGCTGGGCATATCGGGCGTTATTAGACGGGGGCGGGTTCGTTGCAATTGCCCCGGCCAGCGCTAACAATCCGCAACGTGCGGGTGGTTGACACGCAGCCGGAGGCGGTTGGCAAGGAACCGAAGGCGGCCGCCTCCCCCGGCCCCGCCCATCCCCTGGACATATTCTTAAAACGCCTCGAAGACCTCGAGGGCCGCGTTGCCCGCGAGCTTGAGAGGCCGGCCCAGGCCCGCGGCCCGCTCGAAGAGTTTGTCCTCGACCTCGGCCGCGAGTTGTGGATGGCCGGCAGCGGCCTTGCCCGCGGTTTACGCGAACCGCAAAACTTCATCGCGGCAAGAGCCTCGCGTTTTGCTGCCGCCCCCACCGACGACCTTGGCATGGACGAGCACCTGTCCTCGGCGCTGGCCGACATCCTTAGGCCGGTTGCGCGGGCCTGGCTGGGCCTGGACGAAAGCCGTTCGGCCCGCTTTCCCGAACACGGAGGGGTGCTGGTGTTGCTCAACCGTAGTGCCTGGCCGTTGCCGGTAGAGGCCCTGGTGTTGTGGGCTCACATGGCCGGGGGCCGCTGCGGGCAGCGCCGTGTCTACGCCCTGTGGGATGCGGGAGTGTTTGAACTTCCCGTGGTTGGCGATTTTCTTCACAGGGCCGGTCTGGTTGCGGCCACGCCGGAGAATGCGGCTGAGCTTTTGTCCCGTGGCGCGGTGGTGCTGGGGTTTCCCGAAGGCCGTGCGGCCCTGGCCAAGACCTATCAACGCCGCTACCGGCTCGAACGTTTTGACGACGCCGCCCTTATAGGGGCGGCCATAGAGGCCGGGGCAAGTATTGTTCCCGGTGCCGTGGTCGGCAGCGAGGAGAGCTATCCCGTTCTCGGACATGCAGCCGGTTTTCCCCTGACCCCGGTCTTTCCCCTGTTGGGTATTTTCGGGTTGCTGCCACTGCCGCTTAAATGGCGTCTGCGGCTCGGTGCCACGGTCGAGTACGTGGATGTGGAAGAGGGCAATGCCAATGTAGACGGGCTGAGCGATGCCCTGCGCGTGCGCATGCAGGCCTTGCTGGGGGAACTCCTCGGCGAGCGGCGTTCGTTGGTGACCGGCTGATGGCCAGCTACATTCTCGCCCTCGACCAGGGCACCACCGGTTCTACAGTTATGGTTTTCGACCAGCGCGGCCGTGTCCTGGGCCGTGCCTATTCGGAGTTCAAACAGTTCTACCCCAAGCCGGCCTGGGTTGAGCACGACGCCGAAGAGATCTGGCGCGTGACGTACTCGCTCATTGCCAAGGCCTGCCGCAATGCGGGTATCCGGCCCGCAGACCTGGCGGCCATCGGTATTACCAACCAACGCGAGACTACCGTGTTGTGGGACCGCAAAAGCGGCCGTCCTTTGCACCGCGCCATTGTGTGGCAGGACCGTCGCACGGCCGCCCATTGCCAGAAGCTTAAGTCGGCCGGTCTTACGGCCGCCGTACGCCGCAAGACCGGTCTGGTAATAGACCCTTACTTTTCCGCCACCAAGCTGGCCTGGCTGCTCGATAACGTCCGTGGCGCCCGTGCCAAAGCCGTCCGCGGCCAACTGGCCTTTGGCACCATCGACAGTTGGCTGATCTGGAAACTCAGCGGCGGCAAGGTCCACGCCACCGACTACACCAACGCTTCGCGGACCATGCTTTTCAACATCCGTTCGCGCCGGTGGGACAAGTCTCTGTGCGAGACCCTGGGAATTCCCCCCGAGGTTCTTCCCGAAGTCCGGCCCTCGGCCGGCAGTTTCGGTGCGACTGCCGCGGGCCTGCTCGGCAAGGGCTCGATTCCCATAACCGGAGTGGCCGGTGACCAACAGGCCGCCCTGTTCGGGCAGGGCTGCTTTCGGCCCGGGATGGTGAAGAACACCTACGGGACCGGTTGTTTCATACTCATGTTCACCGGCGACCGGCCGGTGGTCTCAAAAAACCATCTTATCACCACTATGGCCTGTGCGGCCGACGGTGGCCCGGCCTACGCCCTGGAGGGCTCTATCTTTATTGCCGGCGCGGCGGTGCAGTGGCTGCGCGACGGACTGGGGCTGATAAAAAAGGCCGCCGACAGCCAGGCTGCGGCCCGCCGTGTGGAGTCCACACTGGGCGTTTACCTGGTGCCGGCCTTTGCCGGCCTGGGTGCGCCTTATTGGGATGCCGAGGCCCGTGGTGCCCTGGTCGGGCTTACCCAGGGGGTTACGGCCGACCACGTGATTCGCGCCACGCTGGAATCCCTGGCCTACCAGACCCGTGATGTGGTCGAGGCGATGTCGGCCGATGCGGGGCGCCGTCTGCGGTTATTGCGGGTGGACGGGGGAGCCGCGGCCAACGATTTTCTCATGCAGTTCCAGGCCGACATCCTCGGCGTGGGCGTAGACCGCCCCCGTGTTGTAGAGACCACGGCCGTGGGGGCGGCGTTGCTGGCCGGCCTTGGTGCCGGCATCTTCAAGGGGGCAGGGGATGTGGAAAAGGCCCGCCAGGCCGACCGTGTGTTCAGGCCGTCGATGAAGCCGTCCCAGCGGGCCCGCCTCTATCGGGGGTGGCAAGAGGCCGTTGGCCGGGTGAGATGAGCCGCCGTTGGCCGGGTGAGATGAGCCGTGCCCCACTTGAACAGTCCCCCTTGCGTTGTTATAAGAACCGGCTTCGGGGTTCGGAGGCTCAAGGGGTTATGAAAGAGGGAATACACCCACACTACGGCGATGTTGATGTCGTTTGCGCCTGTGGCAACACGTTTAAGACGCGGTCCACAGCCAAAAATATCCATGTCGAGATCTGTTCGGCCTGCCACCCCTTCTATACCGGCCAGCAGAAGATTGTCGATACTGCCGGCCGCGTCGAACGCTTCCGCAAGAGGTACGAGAAGTTTGGCTACGGCAAAAACTGAGCTCCGGCAGTTCAGTTGTCGGGTAGACAGGGGCGGGTTTCCGCCCCTTTTTTTGTGGCCCGGGTGCGTTGGCGGCTTTTGGCTGCCGGGCGCAGGCCGTATAAGTTTTTAAGCCATGTTTGAGAAGCTTGCGGAGGTTGAGGCTCGTTTCGAGCAGATAGAAAAGGACCTGCAGGACCCTGCGGTGTCCAACGACCGCGACCGCCTGCGTCAACTCATGCGCGAACACTCCGAACTGGCCGAAGTGGTGGCTCTGTACCGCCAGCGTCGGTCCCTGGCCGAGGGTCTGGAAGAGGCCGAAAAGCTCAAAGACGATTCCGACCTTGAGCTTCGCGAGATGGCCAGGGAAGAAGCCCGGGCTCTGTCGGCCAACATCGAAGAGACCGATGCCGGTTTGAAAGCCCTACTGGTCCCCAAAGACCCTCTCGACCAGCGCAACGCGATTGTCGAAATCCGGGCCGGCACCGGCGGCGAGGAAGCCGCACTCTTCGCGGCCGACCTGTTGAGAATGTACCTCCGTTACTGCGAGGAAAAGGGATGGAAGAGTGAACAACTCAACCTCAGTGCCGGTACCATGGGGGGCATCAAGGAAACCACTCTGTTGGTCAGCGGACGCGGAACCTACGGACGTCTGCGCCGTGAGGGGGGTGTCCACCGCGTCCAGAGGGTACCCCAGACCGAAACCCAGGGGCGCGTTCACACCTCGGCGGTCACCGTGGCTGTGTTGCCCGAGGCGGAAGAGCTTGACGTGCGCATAGAGGACAACGACCTGCGTGTTGACGTCTACCGCTCTTCCGGGCCGGGGGGACAATCGGTCAATACCACCGATTCGGCCGTGCGTCTGACCCATGTGCCCAGCGGGTTGGTGGTGACATGCCAGGATGAAAAATCCCAGCACAAGAACAAGGCCAAGGCACTTAAGATTCTGCGCTCCCGCTTGTTTGAATTCGAGGAAGCCAAGAGACAGGCCAAAGTGGCCGCCGAGCGCAAGGCCATGGTGGGCACCGGCGACCGTTCCGAGCGCATCCGCACCTACAATTTCCCCCAGGGGCGCGTGACCGACCACCGCATAGGACTGACCCTGTACTCTCTCGACCGTTTCATTGCCGGCGACATGGACGAAGTGCTCGACGCCGTCAGCCTGCATTTCCAGACCGAGGCCCTCAAGACGGAGGGCGGTAAGTGAAGGAGGCCCCGAGCATTGAGCCCCGGCGGCTTATAGATTACCTCGGCCTGGCCACCGATTTTCTCGCCGCCAGGAGCATCGAGGGCGCCCGTCTGGATGCAGAGCTGCTCCTTGCCGAAGTGTTGGATACCGGCAGGGTGGAACTCTACACAAGCTACTCGCGAGAACTCGGCGCAAGCGAGGTGGCCCGTTACCGCCAGTTGCTGCAACGGCGAGCCTCGCGGGAGCCGCTTGCCTACATTATCGGCCGCCGTGAATTTTTTTCTCTCGACTTCGCGGTCGACCGTCGCGTTCTCATTCCGCGTCCGGAAACCGAGCTTCTGGTGGAGTTGGCCATAGACCGTCTGGAGAGTATTGGCGAGAGCGGCCGCACCGATATGCTTGAGATCGGGACCGGGTCGGGGGCCGTGGCCGTGGCTATAGCCGTTAAGGTGGGCTGGGCCCGAATCCTGGCCACCGACCTTTGCGAGGCCACCCTTGAGGTGGCCCCCGACAACGCCCGGCGCCACGGAGTTGACGGGCGGGTAGAGTTTGCCGCCGGCGACCTTTTCGATGGAGCCAACGGGCAAGGACCTTTCAGTCTGGTGGTAAGTAACCCCCCCTACATAAAGACCGGTGAGATAGCCTCCCTGGCTCCCGAGGTGGCCCACTGGGAGCCCCGCCGGGCTCTGCTCGGCGGCAGCGAGGGGATGTCGGTCAGTGCGCCTCTGGTGTCGGCCGCGGCAGACTACCTCGTGCCCGAGGGGTGGCTGCTCGTGGAGGTCGGCACCCAGGCTGCCCAGGTGCGCCAGTTGTTTGAGAGCCAGGGTTGGCGTGAGGTCGCCTGTCACCGCGACCTTGCCGGCCGCGACCGTGTGGTGGCCGGCAAGCGCCCGGCCTGAGCGAGGGGCATGGACAAAATAGTCGTACAGGGGGGGCGCAGGCTCAGCGGAGAGGTGCAGACCAGCGGGGCCAAGAACTCGGCTTTGCCCGTGATTGCGGCCAGTCTTCTGAGCGCCCGGCCCTGCCACATAAAGAACGTTCCCGATGTCGTCGACATAAGGACCCTGGTGAGTTTATTGATTGACCTCGGAGCCGAGGTCGAGCGTCCGGCCGCGGGGGAACTCCGTATCGATTGCTCGGCAATCTTGCACCAGGACGCCCCCTACGACCTGGTCCGTACCATGCGTGCTTCTTTTCTGGTCCTGGGTCCCCTGCTGGCACGTTTCGGTCGCGCCCGCGTGTCGCGTCCGGGGGGCTGCGCGATTGGCGGGCGGCCGGTAGACATACACCTGGCCGCTATGCACAGACTGGGGGCTCGCATCAGAACCAGGGCCGGATATGTGGAGGCCAGTGCCAGCCGTTTGCGGGGCGGTCACATTATTCTTGAAAAGCCCTCGGTGGGTGCCACTGAAAATCTGTTGATGGCGGCCTCCCTGGCCGCGGGAACGACCCGTATCGAGAATGCGGCCCGCGAACCCGAGGTCGTGGACCTTGCCGCGGTACTGACCAAAATGGGCGCCCGTATTGAAGGGGCCGGCACCTCGGTCGTCGAGATAGAAGGGCGGACGGAGCTTAACGGCTTCGAGCACTCGGTTATCGGCGACCGCATAGAGGCGGGTACCTTCCTCATTGCGGGGGCGCTTACCCGCGGACAAGTGCTGGTCAAGGGTGCGCGTGCCGCCGACCATGAGATGCTTATCGAGGCGCTGCGGGCCTCGGGGGTGGAAGTCGGCGTTGAGGATGGTGGTATCCGTGTGTTTGCCGACCGTCGGCCGCGGGCGGTGGATGTGACCACCGCGCCCCATCCGGGCTTCCCGACCGACCTGCAGGCCCAGTTCATGGTATTGATGTGTATGGCTTCGGGAAGTTCGGTGGTGACCGAGACGATATTTGAGAACCGTTTCATGCATGTGCAGGAACTTATGCGTATGGGTGCCGACATAAGGCTGGAGGGCAACCGGGCCATAGTTAAGGGGCAAGTCTCACTGTGTGGAGCTTCGGTGATGGCCACCGACTTGCGTGCCAGCGTCTGCCTGGTGCTTGCGGGCCTGGCGGCCGAAGAGACAACCGAGGTGATGCGTGTCTATCACCTCGACCGCGGCTACGAGCGCCTTGAGGAAAAACTTCGTGGCCTGGGTGCCTGTATTGAGCGTGTGCCGGTTGCGGCTTAGGGGTATGGAGAAAGCGGCATGATAACACCGTTGTGCGATGGCTCGGTCGAGGCCGGGCGGAGGCTTGAGAAACTGCGTGGCCGCGCAGTCGGCGGCGGCCGTGTAGCCAGGGATGTGGCCCGTATTATTGCCGACGTTCGCCGCCGTGGTGACAAGGCGGTGTTTGAGTACACCCAACGCCTCGATGGCGTGCGGCTCTCGCCGCGCCGCCTCCAGGTCGGACCCGAAGAGATCAAGCGCGCTTGTGCCGGGCTCGACAGCGAGACCTACCGGGCCCTTAAAAAAGCTCACACCCGGATCGGCCGTTTCCACAGGTTGCAGCGTGAACGCGGTTTCGAACTGAGGGAAGCCGGTGTGAGGACGGAGATGCGCATAACCCCGTTGGAGAAGGTGGGGGTGTACGTTCCTGGTGGGCGTGCTTCCTATCCCTCCAGCGTGTTGATGAACGTGGTGCCCGCAAAGATAGCCGGTGTTGCCGACATAACCGTGGTGACGCCGCCTTCGGTCGATGGCGTATCGGCGGCTGTGTTGGCGGCCGCCGACCTGGCCGGGGCTACCCGGGTGTTGCAGATAGGTGGTGCCCAGGCCATAGCCGCGCTGGCCTATGGGACCCGTTCGATTGAGCGCGTGGATAAGATTGTGGGGCCGGGCAACGCCTACGTGGCCGAGGCAAAGCGGGCGGTGTTCGGGCAGGTGGACATTGATATGGTCGCCGGTCCTACCGAAGTGTTGATCGTGGCCGACGGCACTGCGCGGGCCGATTTTGTTGCTGCCGACATGCTGGCCCAGGCCGAACACGACCCCCTGGCCGCGTCCTTGTGCGTTACTACCAGTCGCCGCCTGGCCGCAGGAGTTGTGACTGAACTCAAGCGACAGCTGCCCGCGCTTGAGCGCCGGGCGGTGGCCCGTCGTTCGTTGGCTCGTTTTGGCACCATTTTACTGGTGCGCTCCATGTCGCGGGCCATCGAAGTGGCCAACCAGATCGCCCCCGAGCACCTCGAACTGTTGGTTGCCGAACCCCGACGCCTGCTCGGCCGCATAAAAAACGCCGGTGCCATTTTTCTCGGTCAATATTCCACCGAACCACTGGGCGATTACATCGTGGGTGCCAACCACGTGCTTCCCACCGGTGGTAGTGCGCGTTTCGCTTCGCCTCTGGGGGTTTATGATTTTGTGAAACGAACCAGTATCATCGAAGTCAGTCGTTCCGGTCTCCGGCGGCTTGCGGGCCCTGCGATCGTGTTGGCAGGCAGCGAGGGGCTTGGAGCCCACGCTTTGGCGGTAAGCCGTCGTCTGGGGTAGGCGGTATGAACAATGGCCAGTAAAAGGAAAACGAAAACTTCCAGGTCGCGGTCCCGCCGGGGGTTGGTTAAACGCGAGACCTCCGAGACCAGCATCAGCGTCGGCGTGGGGCTCGATGGGCCACCCTCCTACTCGGTAGACACGGGCATTCCCTTTTTCGACCACATGCTTGAGACCCTCGGCCGCCACAGTTTCATGTCGCTCAAGGTTAAAGCCCATGGCGACACCGAGATCGACGACCACCACACTGTCGAAGACGTGGGCATCGCCATGGGCCAGGCCATCGACAAGGCGTTGGGAGACCGCAAGGGCATAGTGCGCTTCGGACACGCCGAGGTGCCCCTGGACGAGGCCCTGGTGGCGGTCACCGTGGATTTGAGCGGCCGTCCCTTCCTGGTCTACAACTTGAAGGTACGCCACCACCGTGTCGGCAACTTCGAAATCGAACTGGTCAACGATTTCATGCAGGCACTGATGAACGGTGCGGGGATGAATCTCCACATCAATAAGCGTTACGGCCGTAACCCCCACCACATAGTGGAGGCGGCCTTCAAGGCTCTGGCCCGCGCTCTGGCCATGGCCGTTGCGGTTGACCCACGTGTAAAGGGAGTGCCCTCGACCAAGGGAACGCTCAAGGGCTAGTCCTGTGATTGCCGTTGTTGACTACGGCATGGGCAACCTGCGCAGCGTGTCCAAGGCCCTTGAGTTTGTCGGTGCCGAGGTGACGGTGACCTCGGATGCCGGGGCTATAGCTGCGGCCGACGGTGTGGTGTTGCCTGGAGTGGGAGCCTTTGCACGCTGCATGGACAACCTGCGCACGGCCGGTCTTGAAGCTGCGGTCAAGGATGCGGCCGCCTCCGGCCGTCCTTTTCTTGGCATCTGCGTGGGCATGCAGATTCTCTTCGAGCAAAGCCACGAGTTCGGCCGTGTTAACGGCCTCGGTATTCTGCCGGGAACGGTAAGGCGGTTTAAGATCAAGGAAGCGGGAGTGAAGGTGCCCCACATGGGGTGGAATCAGATCCGTATCAGCGTTAACCCCCGCCCCCCCGTGCTCAAGGGCATAGCCGACGGGGCCAGCGTGTATTTTGTCCACTCTTTCTATGCCGATTGCGACCTTGAGGGACTCGCCTCCACGGTGACCGACCACGGTGGTGAGTTTGCCTCGAGCGTATGGCAGGGCAATGTGTTTGCCACTCAGTTTCATCCTGAAAAGAGCCAGTCGGTGGGGCTCAAACTGTTGGAAAATTTTGCCGCCCTGGCGGCCGGGCGCGAGCTTTGAGATGTTGGTAGTCCCGGCCATAGACATCCGCGACGGCAAGTGTGTGCGCCTGGTGCAGGGGGATTATGACCGCGAGACGGTCTTTTCTGCCGACCCGGCGGCCATGGCCCGGCGCTGGCTGGCCGAAGGTGCCCGTGCCTTACACCTGGTCGACCTGGACGGGGCCCGTTCGGGTGCCAGCGATAACCGCGCCGCCGTAGAGGAAATTCTGCAGGTTGTCAGCGACCATGGTGGCGAGGTGGCCACCGAGTTGGGTGGCGGTATCCGAGACCTCGAAGGGGTTGGTTACTGGCTCGAGGCCGGGGTCGGCCGGGTCATACTTGGCACCGTGGCGGTTACCGACCCCGCTGTGGTTGAGGCTGCGGCCAGCCGCTTCCCGGGCCGGGTCTGGGTTGGCATAGACGCCCGCCAGGGCCGTGCGGCGGTGGACGGTTGGACCACCGACACCGCGGTGGACGCCTTCGACCTGGCCCGGCGTTGCCAGGAGCAGGGAGCCGCCGGCATCGTTTACACCGATATAGAGCGCGACGGTACTTCGGGTGGTATCAACGTCGAGGCCACGGCCCGCCTGGCTGCCGGGCTGTCGATCCCAGTGTTTGCCTCGGGAGGCGTTTCCTCGCTTGGGGACATCGAGAGGCTCGGCGGTCCCGAAGGCGAGGGCATAGCCGGTGTTATAGTTGGCCGCGCCCTTTACGACGGTACCCTGGCCCTGTCCGACTTGCTGGAGGCCGCGGCCTGAGACGATGCTGGCCAAGAGAATCATTCCCTGCCTCGACGTCAAAGCGGGACGGGTCGTTAAGGGGGTCAATTTTATCGGACTGCGCGATGCCGGCGACCCGGTCGAGTGCGCGGCCCGTTACGACGCTGAAGGGGCCGACGAGCTTACCTTTCTCGACATAACCGCCAGCCATGAAAAGCGCGCCATCATTCTGGACATAGTGGCCAGGACCGCCGAACAGGTTTTCATGCCCCTTACGGTAGGCGGTGGCATAGTCGGCAACGAGGACATCCGTATGTTGCTCAAAGCCGGAGCCGACAAGGTGTCGATAAACACCGCGGCGGTAGCCGACCCCGACTTCGTCGCCTCGGCGGCCCGCCGTTATGGCAGCCAGTGTATAGTGGTTGCCGTGGATGCCCGCCACCGTGGCCGCGAACTCAAGCTTGCCGAGGATGCTACTCCGGGGGAAGGCCGCCCGCACTGGGCCGGTACCTACCCCGGTCTGTTCGCCGACCCCGAATCCGACCAGGGCTGGGAAGTCTACACCCACGGGGGCCGCCGTCCCACCGGTATCGATGTCATAGAGTGGTGCCGCCACATGGCCGAGGTCGGCGCCGGGGAGATCCTGCTCACGAGCATGGACCGTGACGGCACCAGGGCCGGCTACGACATCAAGCTTACCCACGCGGTTTCCACCGCCGTGGAGGTTCCGGTGATAGCCTCGGGTGGAGTAGGCGGCCCCGAACACTTGCTCGAGGGTCTCACCTCCGGCAAGGCCGACGCGGTGTTGGCCGCCTCTATCTTCCACTACGGTGAGTACACGATCGCCGAGTGCAAGGAATTTCTTGCCGAGCACGAGGTGGCTGTCAGGCTCTAGGCTGACTCTTTCGTTTGCGATCGCAGTGTGTGCAGCGCGGGTAGCGGGGATTTGCCGTGGCGTTGGAAAGAGCGGTGGTGGAGGTCGTGTAGCATGCCTTCCACGCGGCGGCGGCAGTCCTCGGCTTCGGCTTCGTTGGCATCGGGTGCGAGCTTGAGCGGTCCTCCCACATCAACCCAGAT
>JAYGCL010000068.1:0-6737 GCA_046583365.1 Deltaproteobacteria bacterium | reverse complement strand
GTGAGCCGCGTGGATGTGGCCTGCGCGAGCCTGCGCCGCCCTCTGGACCCGGACTTTGGCCGCCGCCTCAAAGGCCGCCGTATAGAAAGGATAGGCCGGAGGGCCAAGTACCTGGTCTTTGACCTCGACGATGGCCTGTCCTGGATAGTGCACCTGGGCATGAGTGGCAGGCTGGTCTACCGGCAGCCTTCCGACCCCGCCGCCAGAGACCGTCACGACCATGTGGTCGTGCACCTGGGTCGCCACGGCCGCCTGGTCTTTAACGATGCCCGCCGCTTTGGCTTGATGACGGTTGAAGCGGCGGCCGGCTGCGACCTGTTCGCCCGCCTCGGCCCCGATGCTCTGGACCAGGACGGGTTTAACGCGGCCCATCTGACCGCCCTTAAGCGGCACACCCGGCGCAGTCTTAAGGATGTGTTGATGGACCAGGCTGTGGTCGCCGGCCTTGGCAACATCTACGTCAATGAGATTCTGTTTGCCGCCGGTCTGCGTCCCCGTCGTCGTTTGCAGCGTACCAGTCGCGCACAGTTGGAAAGGCTGGTTGCGGCCACCCGCGAAGTGTTGGCCGAGGCCATAGAGCACCGGGGGTCTTCGATTTCAGATTTTCTCGACGGCATCGGACGCAAGGGCGGCTATCAGTGGCGACGCCGCGTCTACGACCGTGCCGACCAGCCCTGCCCACGTTGCCGGACTTTGATCAAAGCGGTGGTGGTGGGCCAGCGTTCGAGTTTCTACTGCCCTCGTTGCCAGAGCTGAAACGTAGCGCACAGTCCCCTGGCGCCCTAGCGCGAGCGCACGTCGAGGCGTTCGCGCAGGCCGTCTCCGAGTGCGTTGAGTCCGAGTACGGCCATGAGTACGGCCAATCCCGGGTACAGGGTCATGTGGGGAGCCATGAGCATGAAGGAACGGCCTTCGTTGATCATCGACCCCCACGACGGTGTGGGAGGTTGGACGCCGAGGCCGAGAAAACTGAGGCTGGCCTCTGCCACTATGGCCGAGGCCATACCGAAGGTGGCCTGCACTGAGAGCGGGGCTGCCAGCAGTGGCAGTATGTGGCGGACGACGAGGCGCCAACGTCCGGCTCCCAGTGCCGAGGCCGCCTCGACGTGGTCCAGGGCTTTTATGGCCAACACTTCGGCGCGTACCAGACGGGCGTAACCGGTCCATCCTATGAGGCCAAGGGCGACGATGACATTGGTGAGGCTGGGGCCCAGTACCGCCGCCATGGCGATGGCCAGCAGGATGCCGGGAAAAGCCAGCAACACGTCGACCAGTCGCATGATCACGCTGTCGGCCACACGGCCGCCAAGCCCGGCCCCCACGCCGGCCGTGATGCCGAGCAACAGTGAAAGTGCCACGCTGCCCAGGCCCACCTGTAAGGACACGCGGGCTCCATAGATGATGCGGCTCAGCTGGTCGCGGCCGAGTTTGTCCTGGCCCAGCCAGTGTTGGGCGCTGGGTGCGGCCAGGTCCTGGCTGAGATTTTGGGCGCTGGGGTCGAAGGGGGAGATCCATGGGGCTGCCAGCGAGAAGGCGACCATGAGGGCCAATGTGGCCAGACCGACGGCTAGGGCGGGTCGGCCGGTGCGGCGGTTAGTCTTCATCGTTTTGTACCGCGTAACGGATACGTGGATTTGCCCAGGCGTAGGCCAGGTCGGCCATCAGGTTTACGACCAGGTAGGTCACAGCGATAAGCAGTACGCAGCCCTGGACCACGGGATAGTCGCGGGTGTTGATGGCGTGCACCAGCAGCCGTCCGATGCCCGGCCAGGCAAATACGGTCTCGGTTATCACCGAGCCGGCCAGCACCGAGCCCAGTTGCAGTCCGACCACCGAGATCAGCGGGGTGAGTGCGTTCTTAAGCGCGTGCTTTGAGACCACGCTAAACTCCGAAGCCCCTTTGCAGCGGGCGGTTCTTATGTAGTCCTGGCCCAGAGCCTCGAGCACGGTGGTGCGCGTCATGCGGGTAAGGATGCCGGCCATGCCTGCGCCCAGGGTAAAGGCCGGCAGGACCAGGTGGGCCGGGCTGCCCCGTCCCGACACCGGTAGCCAACCAAGACTGATCGAGAAGACCATGATGAGCATGGGTCCGAGCCAGAAGTTGGGGACGGCTACACCGCCAAGGCTGAGGCTGAGGCAGAGCCGGTCGGTGAGGCTTCCCGGCTTGTAGGCCGACAGCAGCCCCGCTGGTATGGCCAGAGCCAGGGCCATGGCCAGCGCGGCCAGGGCCAACTGGGCGGTGGCCGGGGCGTGCTCGGCCAGGATGGTGGCGACATCGCGTTGGCTGTGCAGCGATTGGCCGAGGCTGCCGCGGGCCAGGCCGGCCAGAAAAGTCGCGTACTGTTGGGCCAGCGGACGGTCGAGGCCCAGGTGTGCGCGCAGGGCCACGCGGTCGGCCGGCCGCGAACTCTCTCCCAACATCACCTCGACCGGGTCTCCCGGCATGATGTGAATAAGCATGAAGACCAGCGTGGCCACGCCCAGTGCAGTAGGGATTGCCGCCAGCAGGCGGCCTATGGTGTAGCGGCGCATATTACTGTTTGGGCTCCAGCCGGGCCCGGGCCAGACCCAAGAGGTCGCCGGAAGGGTGGGGGGTGAAGTCGCGCAGACGACGGTTGGCAATGACGATACTGTCGGGCCACCACAACGGCAGGTAGGGCAGCTGCCGGGCCGCGTGCTTCTGTACCCGCCGGTAAAGGTCGCCTCGATGGTTGAGAGAGTCGCTGCGGCTGCCCTTTGTGGTCAGGCGGTCCATGCGGCGGTTGCGGTAACGGCCGCGATTGGCGCCGGCCGGCGGCAGCATGGCCGAGTGATAGATGTTGCGGTACAGGTCCGGGTCGGTGATGCCCACCCAGGCCAGGCTGTAGAGTTGAAAGTTGCCGCGCTTGATGTCGTCGTAGAAGGTCCCCCACTCATAGGAGAGCACTTCGAGTTTTATGCCGACCCGCCCGAGTTGGGCGGCCAGCGCCTCGGCTATGCGGCGGCGCAACTGGTCGGTAGTTGTTTTGTATCCCAACACCAGACGGGGCTGGGGGCCCTGGCCGTCGGGGTCCGTGAGGCCGGCCCGGTCGAGCAGGCGGCCGGCGCGCCGGGGATTAAAAGGATAGCGCCTGACCTCTTTCTCGTAGGCCCAGTGCTGGGGGGGCAGCAGGCCGGAGGCCTCGGTGGCCTGACCCTCGAGCAGGCTCTCTATGATACTGCGGCGGTCAACGGCAAGGGCAATGGCTCGCCGGACTTCAAGACGCGAGAGCGCGGGGTGTTCGAAGTTAAAGCCGAGGTACTGAAAACTGTTTGAGGGGCCACGGTGGACGATGAGTTGGGGGCTGTTTGCCTCCAGCCAGTCCACCGTGTCCGGGTCGATGGCATTTTGCACCAGATCGATACTGCCGTGGTGCAGCTCCAGTGCCCGCATGACCTGGTCGGGAACAATCTTGAAGTGTATGCGGGCGATGGCCGGGGGCCCGTGGGCGAACTTCGCAAAGGCCTCCAGTTCCACCGTCTCGTTCTCGACGATACGAGAAATCAGGTAGGGGCCGGCCCCGATGAGGTCTTCACTCGGGATGTCGGTGCGAGTGGCCAGGGAGGCCGGCAGGATGCCGAGGCTGCTACCTTCCAGGAAAGCGGCGTCAGACCAGGCCAGGATAAAGTCCACCGTCCACGGCCCCTGGGCCTGGACCGAGACCAGACTGGCGATTGCCCCTCGTTTGGGCGAGGCCGAGGCCGGGTCGATGACCGAACGGTAGGTGGCCACGACGTCGGAGGCCTGCAGGGGACTGTGGTCGTGAAAAACAAAGTCCCGACGCAGTTCGAAACGCCAGGTCGTCTTGTCCAGGCGCTGCCAGCTCCGGGCCAGATAGGGCTGGTAGCCGCCCTGCCCATCGGCTACCGCCAGCGAGGCGAAGACCAGGCCGCCGATCCGGGAAGCGTTGGCACCGGTGGCATAGCGGGGGTCGAGGTGGGAGGGCGCGGCCTCAATGGCCACGGTCAGGGTGGATGAGGCAGGCGAAGATGCTTTTTGGGGGTTAGAGCAGGCGGCCAGCGATACGGCTGCCACTAACATGGGAATCAGGGATAGAAAGCTGCTCGGTGGTTTGGTAGCATTGTGCGTGCTCCGCCTGATTCTAGTCATCGTCTGGGTCCTGGCCTTGCCGGGTCTTGCCACGCCGGCTACGCCGGCCCCAGCCCGCGACGAAGGCTTTACCCGCTACCGGGAACTCGACGCCAACGTTGAGTTCTGGCGCGAGGTGTTTACCGGCTACACCAGCCGCCAGATTGTCCTCCACGACCCCTACCACCTCGACTTAGTCTATGTGATAGCCGACCTCGGCGATATCGTTGACAGCAAGATGTCGCCCATGGCCCGCGACAGGGCCATCTCTCGCTACTCGGAGGAGGAAACCGATCGCGTGGCCGCCATCGTGCGCAGGCTGGCCAAGCATCCCCCCCGCAATTTTGAAGAACGCCGCATTGCCAGTCGCTTAAAGCGCAAGGGGTCCGCGTTGCCCGACCATGAGGAGTTGGCCGCAAGGATCCGCGTCCAGCGCGGGCTTGGCGATCAGTTCTGCGACACCATGGCGCGCGCGTCGCGTTACCTGCCGGCAATGGAGGAGGTGTTTGCCGCCCAGGGTCTGCCCATCGGCCTGGTCAGTCTGCCGCTGGTAGAGTCGGCCTACCGTCACGGTGCCTATTCCCGGGTCGGGGCGGCCGGTATGTGGCAGTTTACCCGCAGCACCGGGCGCCGTTTCGTACGTGTTGACCACGTGGTCGATGAACGCCTCGACCCCATGCGTTCCACCGAGGCCGCGGCAAAATTCCTGGCCGAGAACTACCGCCGGCTCGGCACCTGGCCCCTGGCCATTACGGCCTACAACTACGGTGGCAGCGGTATGGCCAGTGCGGTGCGTAAGTATAGAACCAACAACCTTGCAACCATCATACGCAGGCATCGCAGCCGTTACTTCGGCTTTGCCTCACGCAATTTCTATGCGGAGTTTCTGGCGGCTTTTGACGCCATGAAAAACGTAAAAAAATACTGCGGTCGTCTACCGCCGCCGCCCCCCTTGGCCCGTAGCGTGGTTGTGCCCGACTATGTGGGCCTCGACGTGCTGGCCGCGTCGATGGACCTGGACAAGGACGACCTGGCCGCGCTCAACCCGGCCCTGCAACCCGATGTGGCCAGGGGCAGGCTCTACGTCCCGGCCGGCCACAGGCTTAACGTCCCGGCCGCCAAGGCCCGGGGTTTCGCCGATGCTTATGCCGGCCTGCCGCCGGCCGTCCGTTACAAGCGGCAGTTGGACTATTACGCCTCACACCGGGTCCGGCGTGGGCAAACGCTTTCCCATATAGCCCTGCTTTACCGCAGCAGTGTGGCGGCGCTCAAGTATCACAACAACATCAGCGACCCGCGCCGAATGCGTACTGGCCAGGTGCTCAAGATTCCGGTGGGGGCAGGGAGGTCGGCCTACCGCTCTCATCTGGTAAGGGAGGGGCAGACGTTGTCGCACATCGCCAGTCTTTACCGTACCTCGGTGTCGGTTCTGCAAAGCCGCAACGGTATCGCCGACCCCGACCGGGTCAAAAGCGGTCAGGTGATAAGGGTGCCGACGGCCGTTGTCGCCCGCACTCACAGGGTGGGCAGGGGACAGACCCTGTCGCACATCGCAGACATCTACCGAACCACAGTGGCGGCTCTTAAAAGGGTAAACGGCATTGCCGACCCGCGTGCGTTGCGCTACGGCCAGGTCATACGGTTACCCTAAACAACCGCGGGCGGGCGTGTTAGGTTACGCCGGTGGGCTATCTACCTTTGTTTCTGGATGTGGACGGGCGGCGTTGTGTCGTAGTTGGCGGCGGGCCGGTGGCCGCCCGCAAGGCTGCTGTGTTGGCTGAGGCCGGCGCCGAGGTGCATGTGGTGAGCCCCGAGTTTTCTGCCGAATTGGAGTCTATGGCGGCTCTACTCAATCTCCATCGCCGCCCGTACAGGAGCGGTGATCTGGACGGTGCCGCCGTGGTGTTTGCCTGTACCGACGATGGCCGTCTGCAACGCGCGATTGCCACCGACGGCCGGGCCGCGGGGGCACTGGTAAACGTAGTCGATGAGGCCGATGCCTCGGACTTCATATCGGGCTACCTCGTGCACCGAGGCAAGGTGGTGGTGGCGGTGTCCACCTCCGGGGCCAGCCCGACCCTGGCCCGCAGCGTGGGTCGCAGGGTTGAAGAGGCGATCGGTCCCGAATACGGCCGTGCTGCCGAAATCCTCGGTCGCCTGCGCCCCGTGGTCATGGATAGCATCAAAAGCCCCGAGGAGCGGTCGCGGGTCTTTGCCAGTATCCTGGACGGGGGGCTTTTAGACCTGCTGGCCTCCGGCCGTGATCAGGAAGCCGGCCAGCTGATCGAAGGTATTATCGGGTGCGGTTTTGACGTTTCCGAGACCGCCACAGGGGAGAAGGGGTGAGCATGGAAGTCGTGTTGCTTGAGGTTGCATCGGCCCTGTATCTGTTGGCCACGTCGGCCTTTTGTATTTACCTGCTGCGTAGCCAGTCAAGGGCCGGTGGCTTTGCCTCCGCAGCCCTGGCCACCGGCTTTGCCGTCCATTCGGTGGCCGTGGGTCTGCGCTCGGTGGCTGTGGGCATGTTGCCGGTAACCGGTTTCAGCGAGGGCATGTCGTTTTTCGCCTGGCTCATGGTCGGTGCCTTCCTGGTTCTGAACGGCCGCTATCGTCTGAAGGTACTTGGTGC
>JAYGCL010000058.1:0-6866 GCA_046583365.1 Deltaproteobacteria bacterium | reverse complement strand
GAAGTCGATGACGTCGAGGTGGTCGTCGTCGAAGTCGTCGAAGTCGTCGTCGATACGGTTGCGCTGGTATCGCTGCAGCTACTGCTGGCACAAGTGCCACTTACGGTTATGTCGTCGCTGTCGTCGTCCAGAGTCTCGCCGGCCGTGGCCACATTGTAGGTGAACAGGGAGTCGCCCACGTCGATGTCGTCGGTGCAGGTCAGGCCGTCGCCGCATGCAATCGTTATAGTGAGAGCCCCATCGCTTCGGTGGAAGGTGGCCGTCAGAGCGTAGTTCCTGGCCGCCAGGGTGGTGGAGATTGTCAGTGTCGATGAATCGAGTTGCGCAGCATCGGCGACCGCCAGGGTTATGGTAACCGCCGAGAAGGAATCGCCGCTGGTCCCGGCCAAGGTCACGGACTCCTGTGCGGTCGTGGAAGAAGTTACGCTGTCGCCCTCAAAGCCGTCACAACCGGCCAGTACGATAGTAAACATCAACGCCAGTGCGGCGGGCAACAGAGTACGGGTGCTTTTCATGTAAGTCTCCTTTTCGGAACCAGTCCGGAACCGGCGCCTGGCCGGTCCAAAAATCTCAGGGGCTAACCTTTAATGGCCTGCTTTGCGGTTGTCAAGCAGGGAGCAGGGGTGGTTGATTTCGATGTTTTCTCCTGTCTATACGGGTCCACCGGAGCGTACCCCCGGCCGGTGGCGGCCGCATAGGAGTTTTAAGGAGATCCAGACTTGGTTGTTTTCTACTTGCGTTGACAGTGCTGGCCCTGGGTTCGGGAGCCTCGGGCCAACCGGCGGCGGCATTTTTTCAAAAAACCTCGCTGGGCGGAACCCTGGGTACCGACATCAGCGGGATATGGCTCGTCGTTGCCCACATGGCCCCTTCCTTCCGTGTCCGTGTGGAACGGCAGGGCGATGAGGTCCTTCCCCTCGAGGTCGCTGCGATACCGGCCCCCCTGGCTGCGGTGGCCGGAGACCCGCCGCGCGGGGTAGTCATCAGCGGGTTTACAGACCCCAAGGCATCGGGACGATACTCCATATTTGTCGGTGACATCATAACCAAGGTCAACAGCATCGAGATAAGTGGGGTGCAGGAGTACCACAAGGCTCTGGGGGGGGTGAAAAAATACGCCCTCATTATGATCCGCCGCCCCATGCTGCAGTCCACTAAGGCCAGGCTTTTGAAGATCGACTACCGGGCTACCGAGAAAGAGGTGGACGGCACCTCAGTTATAGGCAACGAAGATTTAAATATCCGTGTTCTCGACGGCGTGTTGCCGTTTGCAGATGAGCTGGCCGCCAGCCATAGAACTCACGAGTTATGGAATCCGACGGCTGCCGATATAGCCACCCTTGGCTCTTCCTGGTACAAATTGGCCGCGCCCGAGAAGGCGGTTTTTGTGGGGGGTACACACGAGGTCGTTGCCCGGGGATCCTACGACGGGACCAAGAGAAAGGACGTAAGCCTCAGCGGCACTCTGTTTGCCGTGGTGAGCAAGCTTGACGGCAACCCCATGACCGGTGGTGGGAGCAATATATCCGTGTACGGGGTAAAGGAGGTGTCGGTGTCAAAAATGTCCGGCAACTATGTCGAATCCACGCTGGCCAGCGCTCCGTTTCCCATTTCGGTTGATTTCAACGGTACCTTTTCGATGTTCCGTATCGATGAGTTCTCACACAAGGACACCGAGTTTCGCAAGGCCCGGGTCAGAGACAAGGCCAGACAGGAGTACGGTAAAGTCCGGCTGGCGCCCGATATCCCTGCTGCACATTAGACAAAAAAAGCCCGCGGCCCGGTTGTAACCGAGCCGCGGGCTCCCCGCTGGTAACGGCCTGGGCTGGCGTTACTAGGGGATGGTCGTTCCGTTGCCCACGTTTACGCCACCGGTGCGCAAGCGTCCGGGACCGCCAAGCCCCGCTACCGAGTTGATTGCGATGTTACTCGTCGAGGGTATGCAGTAAACCGTTCCGGCTCTCGGCGTGCTCGGTGTTCCTTCGCAGTTGTCGTAATCCATGCTGGGACAGCTCTTGCCCTGGGCTCTGATCTCGGCAAGGAAGCAGTGCCTGATGTCACTCACGCAGATGCCTGCCCCCGGGATATCGTCGTCATCGCCAAGGACGCCGTTGACGCCGGCCTCGCAAAGCTTCTGGGTACCGTGGTGGGTCTTGCTGCAAACGCGGAAGGCGTGTCCGTCGCCGCTACAGTGGTAACGGTCGGGTCCGGCCGCACACACTCCTTCGTAGGGGTCCTCTGCCGTCGGCACGCACAACGGGACGCATTGGCCTCCCGGACAGGCGTCGCCGCAAGTGCCGGCTGGGCAGTCGGCATCACTGGAACAGGTCGTCAGGGTGTCGCTGCATTGGCTGGGGTTGCCCGAGCAGGCACCGCCGCCGAGGCAATCGCTGTCTTCGTCACAAGCAGCCCCGTCGCCACTTCCACCTACGCAGACGGTGGGCAGACTGATCACGCCACCGCTGTCGCCCGAGCCGCAACCCAGGCCGAGATTGGGACCGGCGTTGCAGGCGAAGGCGCAGGCGTTTGGTTTGGTTTTGACACCCCCATCGTCGCTGCAGGGGCAGTCATAGTTGCCGTAGCCGGGTGCCGAACAGGGCTGGTAGGACGCGAATTCGGACTCACCGCTTGTCGAGGGGTCGAAGTTGATCTGCAAGCCAATGCCCGAGATGTTCTTACCGGCCGAAGGACTGCAATCGGATGAAGTCGTTCCAAAGGATGTTAAGGCTCCAACCTTGCACGAAAAGAGGTGTCTGTCCCCGCCCCAGCAAACGTTGCCGAGATTGCATACCCCTCCGGGGCAGCTGGCCGCCGCGGTCGTGCAGGTTTCCCCGGTGGGGCAGTCGGAGGTGAAGCGGCAAGAGTCTGCGCCCCCGCCGGAACAAGTTCCCTCGCACACGGTCCCCTCACGCGGGCCGCCCAGACAGAAGCCTCCACAGACCGGACAGGGCATTTCGTTGTTCACTCCTAACGAAACGGTAGAGTACAGGTGGATGTACTGTTCCGCCGAGCCGGTCAGGATGTTGGTGGTGCCTTGGACATCCTCGCGAAAACGGCTCTGGACACAAACGGCCGTGCCGCCGGAGGCTATCGGTAGCGGAAACCCGTTGTATAGTTCTATGCAGTGGTGGTTAGTGTTGCACTGTCCACGGCACACATCCCCTCCCGTACAATCGGTATTTTTATCGCAGGTGCCGGTGACGTTGCCGACTTCGTTGTAGCACTGGCCCTGGCAGTTACCCTCGTTGACGCACCAGTCCCCGGCATTGGCGGCAAACTGGTCGCACATGGCGCAGTCTGAATCGGTGTCCAGACCGTTGCTGTTGCCGTGGCCGTCACAACGGGTAGAGCCGTAGGGGTCGTGCGAGCATGCGGGCTTCTGGTAGCCTGAGCCTGTACACACCGAATCGGTGGTGGTGCCCACGCAGTTCCAGCCGTCCAGTTCGCTGCAATTGCAGTCGCTGACCGCTGTGACGTAGCCGGCAAGGTGAGACACCGTTGATTCGTGCGACGACCCCGTCCATCCGTTGTCAAGGTCGGTCAAACCCATATCGGCCATGTAGCGTACACGGCGGATGGTGTCGCAACTGCATTCGAATACATCGCCGGGGGGGATGCAGCCGCCGGGACAAGCCGCATCGTCATCCCCATCGCACTCCTCTCCCAGTAGCAGAAAGTGGTTTGGCACCTGGTTTACAATGCCGTCTCCGCACACGGCCACCGGAGGATAGGCCGCCTCTATGAGTGAGCCCGGTGAGTAGTTGCGCAGGGTGGGCACTTCAGTGCTGTCGCCTATTTCACGGGCGGCGGCTTCAAGGCAGGCGCTTGCGGCAGCCGTCGTGGAGGTACCGCCCACGCCGTTGCCGCAGATGTCGAGTTCTGCAACCTGGGCGTCGGTGCATTTTTTGACGGCCGTGGAGCTCAGCTTGGCAGCCATTTTGTTGACCTTTGCCACTGTTTTAGCGTTGTCGGTGGCACAGCCGCTGGGGTTCAGAGCCAGTTTGCCCTTATTGACGAGGTCCCTGCATTTGCCGACACCTTTTTGTATCGTCGAGGCCAGTTTGCCTGTCGCCTTTGACAACCCGTCCAGACACTTCTGGGCCCCGCCAGAGATCCCCGTAGCGTTGGTGATGCCGCCGTAGATAACATCGATCAGAACATCGGAGGCTGCAATGGTGGACAGTTCCACGCATTCGGCGAGGTCACCGGGACCGGTGATGGGCCGCCCCAGCTGAGTCTCACAATAGGGGCCGGGAAAGCCGATGTTGCCCATGTCAAAATAGTTCTTGCCCAGGGCCGAACAACGTTCGTGGGTATTGTTGTAAGGCGGACACAGGGACTCGGCCAGACACGGGAGTTCGGATATCGAACAGGTGCTGCCGCAACTCTTAGCCGCGCCGCCGGCCAGTTTGTTCTTGGCCTTGTTCATTTTGGCGATGGTCTTGCTGTCGGGACAGGAGCCCACGGTCTTGCCGGAGATGTCCTTCGCCAGGCATTTGGAGGTGCCCTTTATGATCGCGCCCGCCAGTTTGGCCGCCCCTTTGCCGAGCTTGCTGGCACACTTGGCCTCCGATTTCGTGACGACGACCACGGCCTGGGCCAGCGGGGCCGCGACCAGAGCGACCAGTGAAACGGCGGCCAGTGACAGGGAAACAGCTTTTACAGTTGTCATAGTATTCTCTCCAGGTTGTTTAGTAGATTCTCTTAATCTGTTGGTCCAGCAAAAGCCGTGCGGGTCCCGGCAATCCGGCGGCCAGGTTGATGGCATCGTTGCCCACCGGCGATATGCAGAAGGTGGTCGCCATCAATGGGTTTTCGAGGCTGGCCTGGCCATGGGCCATGATCGGATTGAGGAAACAACCCCGCGTTGACTCCAGCGTGCAAGTGCCACAGTCGCCGCCGCAGACGGAGTCCACGGCCTCACAGTCGAAGTCGGACTGGCAGCCGATAAATCCACTGCCGTTTGTGCGGGTAATGCCGTCGCAGAACCTGTCCACCGGGCCAGCTGTGGCGCACACTCCTTTCTCGTTTCCGATATCAACGCAGTTGCCATCGTTGCACTGGTTCGGGAGCCGTGCGGCGCCGCCGCCAAAAGTCGTACAGGTGCCGGCATTGATAGCTGCGCAGTCGCCATCATTGACGCAGTTAACGGTGGTGTCTCCCGTGCACACGCCGCAGGCGCAGTCGTAGCTGCCCAAGGGGGGGTCACACTTATTGTCAAAACCCATCTGGGCGGTGCCGGTGGTGAAGTTCAGGTTGAGGGCCAACCCGTTACCGCTGATGTTGGTGAGTGGGGAGGGTGGGCAGTCGAGGCTCACATCGCCGAATGTCGCCGAGAATGCCTGGACGTCGCAGGCCTGGCCGTCGGCAGGGCCGCCCTGGCAGACCCCGTCCTGGTTGTCGTCTTGCGGGACGGTATCTCCCACGCAGATCGGGCAAGGCTGGGTGAGGCCTTCACCGAGGTGAGTCTTGCCCATGAGTTGTACAACAAAAGCGCCCTCTCCGGTTTCCGCGTTTGCCGTTCCTGTGATGTCTGTGGCCAGGGCGTTGAGTACGCAGACCGGGTTATTGCCGCTCGACAGGGCCAGCGGTGGTCCCAGCATGAAGATACACTCCTGACTGCTGGGGCAGGCCGGGTCGGTGGTAAATGGCACTGCGCAGCGAATGGTGGGGTCGTCTTTGCAGCGGACAAAAGGGGCGTTGGCCGACGGGGTCAGGCCGTCGATTGAACATTCGCCGCAGGGCGGGAAGGCGTTAGGGCAGGTGGTGGTGACGGTGAACCCGTAGTCGTCGGTGATATCGCCGTTGTGCGCAACGCCCGTCCACCCGACATCCAGAGAGGTTCTCCAGTTGGCTCCGGCTCTTACCCGTGCCTCGGCACCCACCGGGCAGATTGTAGCGGCCAGCTCGTAGTTGGCTTCGTAGAGGGTGACGGCATCGGCCGCGTGGGCTCCGCCCAGGCAGGCCTTGAGGGCGGCGGTGTCGGTACTGGCACAGGAGTCGAGGGTGGCCAGGTCGGCCCCAGCGCAACTCTTGTCGATACCGGCAGTTGCCTTGGTCAGGGCCTTGGCGATTTTACCCTTGGGGTCGACGCTGGCACAGCCGGCACTATCAGTGCTGCCGGCCTTGTCGGCTTTTTTCTGGCATTTGGTCCGTTCCTTGAGGATGGTGGATACGTACTTGCCGTAGCCCTTACCGATGGCCCCGTGGCATTTGCCGTCGGTCTTGGACATGCCCGATGCAACGGGACTTCCAAACACTGAGGCGGCTCTGGTCTCGGCGACATCGCCGGCGTAGCAGGCCAGACAGGTGCCCAGGTCAGTATAGTCGGCAAGCGGGTTGCTTAGTTGTTCGGTCTGGCAGGAAGCTGGACAGGATACGTAGTTTTTAAGCAGGTCGTTGTCCAGACCGGCGCACTTCTTGGCAATGCCGCCGGTGAGCTTACCCACCGCCTTCTGATATTTTCCTTTGGCATCGGCCTGGGTCAGGTCGTTGCAGTTGGCCGAGGCGTAGGGGGCTTTGCCCTTGACTCGAAGCTTGTGGCAGATGGTCATTACCTTGTCGGCCGCGGCGGCAAGCTTGGTAAAGCCTTTTGCGATGGTCCCCCGGCATTTCAGTTCGGCCTTGTCCAAGGCCGTGGCCTGGCCGGCCATGGTCGTTAGGAACAGCGCCGCGGCAATAAGAGTCGCAACGGCGATAGGGGTTTTGGAACGTAGCTTCATTAACTTAGTCCTCCAGAGAGTTGGTCGAAGAGTTCGACCGGCAAAATCTTGTATAACACCAGCCCACTAGGGACAGTAGTTGGACGGGCCTGAAACTGTCAAGAGAAAAGTGCCATAGGATGGGTACTTATTTCCTCTATGCCC
>JAYGCL010000017.1:0-5768 GCA_046583365.1 Deltaproteobacteria bacterium | reverse complement strand
TGCCGGTAGCCAACTTTATCTTTGTTGTGTGCGCCCCGATCCACGCCAGCGGCGTCAGGGCATCAGATCCATAGGCCTCAGCCGTCCACACCGAGTCGCAGCCGATGGATTCCGCTTCCTTGATCTGTTGGATGGGGACCTTGAGGGTTCGCCCCGAGTACCCAATGCTCACCCCTAATTTCACCTGGGCAGTCTCCGGATCTTTACTCGCCAGCAGTCCGGATAGTCCCGTTGGTAGCCAGCAAAGCCGATGAAAAGTACGCGGTATGGCATGGCCGAGTCATTCGTAATAGTGTTCATCTGCAGATATCCCCCACACGCATAGTGTATTGCACCGGGCATTATTAGCGTAGCAGGACACGATGAGCGAATTCATCCTGATAGACGACGAGAGGTTGAGCCACGGGGGCCGAGTCCCCACGGGTGCAACCTCGGTAGAGGTCGCACGTGACGGCGACCGGGTCTTGTTGCAGGCGGCCGCGCTTGAGCGCGCCCTGGGATGGTCGCTCAAAGAGCAGGGGCTATGCCGTGGCGACGTCTGCGTGCCGATTGCTGATCGCGAGTCTCTGGTTGGCGCCGCGGGTGGCGTGGACCTGGTGGCCCTGGCCGGCCTGCTTGGACGTCCCCTGGCCATTGACCAGGAAGAGGGCGTGGCATTGCTCGGCACGGGCATCAAAGAACGCGCCCGCTCGCTGTCCAGTCTGCAAGCGCCGGACTTCGAGCTTCCGGACCTCTCCGGTCGTATGCACCGCTTGTCGGATTACCGTGGCAAGAAAGTCCTGCTCATAGCCTACGCCTCCTGGTGAGGCTGCCGAGAGGACCTGTCGGTCTGGCAGGCACTGTACGAGGAGCTTGGCTCCGAGGGGTTCGTTCCGTTTACCGTTGCCCTGGACCGTTGCAGTGACGACCCGAGAGAGTTTATTGAGCGGGCAGCCCCCACACATCCGAGCGTCATTGACACCGAACACCTGCTGGCCGAGCTGTACCACGTGGTCAACGTACCGACCATGATCTGGATCGACGAGCAGGGGCGTATCTGTCGTCCCCATGACTCGCAGTTCGGCACCGATACCTTCACGGTTTTTCATGGCAAGGCCTCCGCACCCTACCTGGACATGCTGCGCGCCTGGGTGAGGTCGGGCGAGGGGATGTTGTCCGAAGACGAAGTACTCTCGCTGCGCATAGAGCCCGATGCCGAGAGCCAACAGGCCCGGGCCGAGCGTGCGCTTGCCTGGTGGCTCTGCGGGCACGGGCGTGAGCAAGCGGCCGAACGGCACTTCGTGCGAGCCGATGCGTTGGCACCCAAAGACTGGACGATCCGCCGGGGGTCCATGCTTATTCGCGGCCAGGACCCCTTCGGGCCGGAATTCTTCACCCTGGCAGCAGAGGGAAAGCCCGACTATCCGATGGAAGCGCTGACGCCCACCCGGCAGGACTGAATCCCCACTTGGGGGGGCAGGGCTTTGGCGTGGACAGAACAGACCAATGCGTGGTAGCGTCGATGTTGGATACCGTGAGGGGACTTCGACTTACAGCGATAGTGTTGGTGCTCGGGCTGGCCGCTCAGGCCCAAGCCGGCACCTGCGGTGACGGCCTTGTTGAGACCTTTGCGCAGGTCTCGGCAGGCAAGGCCCATAATTGCAGTCTCAACAATATAGACAGGCTTGAGTGTTGGGGGACCAACGTCGTTGGCCAATCGACCCCGCCGGTGGGCACGTTCGTGCAGGTTGCGGCAGGCTGGACCCATACCTGTGCGCTCGATAGCTCCGGTGCGCTCGCATGCTGGGGGAGCGATGAGGATGGCCGCTCCAGCCCCCCTGCGGGCACGTTCACTCAAGTTTCGGCGGGCCAACTGCACAGTTGTGGCATCGACAGTACGGGTCAGGTCCAGTGCTGGGGCAAGGGAACGGTGGATACCGACTGCACCGACCCCGCTTGGGAGTGTGGGCAGTCGAATCCTCCCACCGGCACTTTTACGGGGGTGTCGGCGGGTAAGCGTCACACATGTGCGGTCAATGGCCCGGGTACGCTCTCGTGCTGGGGGGAAGATAACAAGGGTCAGTCCAGCCCACCCGTGGGCACGTTCGCACAGGTCTCGGCCGGCTGGGCCCACACGTGTGCGGTTACGAGTGCGGGTGCGGTCCAGTGTTGGGGGCGCAATGATGAAGGTGAATCGACGGCGCCCGTGGGAACGTTCACTCAGGTCGCGACAGGACAGCGGCACACCTGCGCGCTCAACGGAGCGGGCGCACTCGTGTGCTGGGGGAGCGATGAGGATGGCCAATCGAGCCCGCCAGTGGGCACGTTCATTCAGGTTTCGGCGGGTCGGTACCACACATGTGCGGTCACGGGTGCGGGAGCGCTCAAGTGCTGGGGCAAGGCCGGTGAGGATGGCCGGATAAATCCACCCGCACGCGAGGACTGTGACGATGCGGGCGAGTCAGCCACGTGTAATGCAGATTGTACGACGCAGGCCTGTGGCGACGGTACGCTCAACACCACGTCGGGCGAGGCCTGCGATGACGGCAACACCACAAGTGAGGATGGCTGTAATGCCGATTGCTCGGCGGTTGAGAGCTGTGGTGACGGCATAACGCAGGCTGCTCTGGGTGAGGTCTGTGACGACGCCAATACGGTGGATGGTGACGGGTGCTCGGCCTATTGCGAGATAGAGATTGTGCAGAACCGCCGTCAGCAGAAATGCATCAACGGTCTTAACAAGGGAGCCGGGAATCTGGCCAAAGCGCAGGGCGTGGCCAGTGCCCGTTGCATTAAGAACGCCGGTAAGGGCACCGAAGCTGACCCTCAGACCTGCCTGACGGCAGATGTACGGGGGAAAGTCGCCAAGGCCCAGTCCAAGGTCGTGAAGACCTACCAGCGTAGCTGTACCCAACTTCCCGACTTCGGCTACACGGGTGTTGAGACCATCAACGCTGCAGCCGTTGCTGGTTACCTGGGACTGGTTGGCGATGTATTCGGCAGCAGCCTTAATTCCGTACTCATTGGCGCCGGCGAAGACAGGCGCGGGGCATCCTGCCAGGCGGCTATAGCCAAGGGCTACGAGAAGATTCTTTCTGCGGAGCTTGATACTTTCGTTCGCTGCAAGAAGGCGGGCCTTAAAAGCGGTCAGATTCACTCAGGATCTGCGCTTGCAGAATGCTTTGATGTGGTGGCTACAGACCCGAGAGGGAAGGCGACCAAGGCCGTGGCCAAGGTGGCTAAACAGATGGCCAAGAAGTGCG
Source organism: Deltaproteobacteria bacterium (assembly GCA_046583365.1). Taxonomy (GTDB): domain Bacteria; phylum Desulfobacterota; class Binatia; order UBA1149; family CAYXZP01; genus JAYGCL01. Next base: position 2,526 of record JAYGCL010000017.1, on the reverse strand, counting down.
GTGAAACCGAAAGGCATCTGCTCTACTATGTGACCAACGCATTTCCCGGCCAATGTTCGGATGCGTCCGATGCGAGTAACTTCGCCCAATGCATCGGCGACCTGGTCGACTGCCGGGCCTGTCAGATGCTCAATGCCTTCGACGGGCTCAATGAAAACTGCGATGCGTTTGATGACGGTGTGTTAAACGCCAGCTGCCAGTAGCCGATGGGGTTGTTTGAGCCCTGCGGCGGCGAGCGTTGGCGCGACCCGTTTCCCATGTATCGTGCGTTGCGCGACGAGGACCCGGTACACCATGTAGAGGACGGGGACTATTACGTCCTGTCCCGGTGGCAGGCCGTACTCGATGCCGCTTGCAACACCGAAACCTTCTCTTCGGCCGAGGGGCTTACGTTTACCTACGGTGAGCGCGAGAAAATAGGCATGGACGTCAGGCCCATCGTCATGATGGACCCGCCCGAGCACACCGACTTCCGACGCCTGGTCTCTAAGGGATTCACCCCTCGCGCGGTGGCTGAATTCGAACCCGAGGTCCGTCGGTACGTCATCGAGCGTATCGAGGCATTGCGGTCGATGGGCGAGGGCGACGTCATTCCCGAACTGTTCAAGCCGCTGCCCAGTTTTGTCGTGGCCCACTACCTCGGGGTTCCCAAAGAAGACCGCGCGCGTTTTGACGGTTGGACCGAGGCCATCGTCCAGGCCAACTCTGCAGGCAATACGCTCGATGCCGGCGAGGCGGTGGCCGATCTGGTAGGATATTTTTCAGAGTTGATAGATCGGCGGCGCGTCGAGCCGGGAGATGATGCCGTTTCGGCTCTCATACAGGCCGAGGTCGAGGGGGCCGACGTCGATATCCTCCAGGTTCTGGGGTTCGCCTTTACGATGGTAACCGGGGGTAACGACACTACCACTGGGTTGTTGGGCGGTATGGCCGAGCTTCTGACCGAGCACCCCGACCAGCGTGCCCTGCTGATAGAGGACCCGACACTGATCCCCAACGCGCTCGAGGAGTGCCTGCGGCTGACCACGCCGGTCCAGGGGCTGGCGCGCACTGTTACAAGACGGGTCGAAATCGACGGTATCGAGATACCCGAGGGTCGCCGGGTGATGCTTCTTTATGCTTCTGCCAACCGCGACGCAGACGAATTCGGACCGACGTCGGAGCAATGCGATGTCACCCGCAAGATAAACCGCCTTATGACGTTCACCTACGGCGCCCATTATTGTCTGGGGGCCGCGGCCACACGTATGCAATCGCGCGTGGTGCTCGAAGAACTGCTCGCCCGCTGCCCCGACTTTACGGTGGACGCAGCCGCCGGCTGCTTCGCCGACGGACCCTTCGTGCGCCGTTACGAAACGCTGCCTTTTACTGCCCGGGTGGCTTAGACGCTTTTCTCGCAAGTCGGCCATCCGAAAGCTACAATATCCGGACGCAGGCGGAGTGCTTGCTTGAAGGAGGGGAAGGCTATGCTCTCAGCTCTCAAAAATTGGCTCGCGGGGATGTTTGGCGCAGGCCAGACGCGAGGTGAAAAGAAGGTCGGAGTGGTGTCTCATTACTTCGGCAAGATAGGCGTGGTTGCGATCGACCTTCAGGGGTCTCTGTCGGTCGGCGACACTGTCCACTTAAGGGGCCACACGACCGACTTCACACAGAAGGTAGGCTCGATCCAGATCGATCACGCCGGTGCTGAGAAGGCCGGGCGCGGAGACTCGATCGGCATCAAGGTCGGCAGCCGGGCCCGCGAACACGACGAGGTTTTCAAGGTCGCCGTCCAGTAGAGTCTGTTCCCCACAGGGAGAAATTCAGAACTTTTCCTTGTAGGGTCTCAGGTCGAGTTCCAGAGTCCAGGCTCTGCGGTCCTGGCTGTGGAGGTTCCAGTAGGCATCCGCGATAGAATCTACCGAGAGCATACCGTCCTCGCCCAGCTGTTCCTTAATTGCCGGGAAACGTGAGTTGACCTGGTCGCCGTCGATCACCCCGTCGATGATGACATGGGCGACGTGAAGGCCTTCGGGTCCGAACTCACGCGCCATGCCGTGTGCAAGAGCCCGTTCGGCCGCTTTGGCCGAGGCAAAGGCCGTAAACGGTGGCCGTGCGCGCAGGGATGCCGTAGCACCGGTGAAAATAAGCGTGCCACCACCTGCGGGGGTCATACGTTTGGCTGCCTCACGTCCACACAGGAAGGCACCGAAGGCGCAGGTCCGCCATAGCCCTTCGAAAAATTCATCGCTCATGTCGAGCAAAGACGAAAAGCGGTTGTTGCCCGTGTTGTAGACGACCAGTTGCGGTGGCCCGTTCGCGTCCTTGTCTACGGCGTCAAACATAGCCGTCACCTGGCCGGCCACCGTGCAGTCGGCGACCAGGGTATTGGCCATTCCACCCTCGGTACGTATCGATGCCGCTACCGCATCGAGTTTTTCAGGGCTTCGCCCCGCGACGAACACCTGCATGCCTTCGCGGGCGAAACGCCGGCAAAGGGCTGCGCCGAGCCCCTGCGTTGCGCCCACACCTATGACCAAAGCTGAA
>JAYGCL010000047.1:0-9993 GCA_046583365.1 Deltaproteobacteria bacterium | reverse complement strand
AACCAACGGTAGTGAAACATCAGCTTGGTACCCCACTCATCGGCCATGTCTTCCAGGAGGTGGGCTATAAAGGCGCTGGCCGCATCCTCGGGCAACAGAGAACGGTCGCCCGCGTGGCGTTTTTCCAGGTCGTAGATGATGGGCGTTGAGTCGGTATGCATGGAGCCGTCGGGGTACTCGACGACAGGGATTATCTGTGGCCCCGGAGCATCCAGACCCGCCCGTCCGGCGGGTCCCAGCACTATCCACTGGTGGGGAAGGCGGCGGTAGCGCATCACCGCCCGCATCTTTACCGAGTACGGTGACCCCTGGGCTCCGTAGACTTTGTATACACCGTCCATCTTTACCTCCTGCTGTCGGCCCGGGGGTGCCCCGGTTGGCCGCCCAACATCTATGCCGCGTCCGGCCATGATGCCAACCAACGGCCTGTTCTGGCCATAGACTCTGTGTTCGTTTAGGAAAGGGGCATGAATATCAGGACACTTAAGGGAAAAACGGCCCTGGTTACCGGTGCCGGCAGCGGCATAGGCAAGGCCACGGCTCTGGCCCTGGCCGGCCGTGGCGCCGATCTGGTTCTTTGCGATGTCAGCCAGGACGGGCTGGACGCAACCCGCCTGGCCGCCGAGGCCCTGGGGCGTTCGGTGTTGGCCCGCCGTGTGGATGTGGCAAGCGCCGGGGAAATGGAATCGTTCGCCAACGAGGTCCACAGGGGGATCGAGGCGGTTGACATACTGGTCAACAATGCCGGTGTCGGGCTCGGCGGTACATTCCTTGAGACCGGGTTGGATGACTGGAACTGGATAGTCGGTATAAATCTTTTTGGAGTTGTCCACGGTTGCCGCTTCTTCGTGCCCGCCATGGTTGAACGTGGCCGTGGCGGTCATGTGGTCAACCTGTCGTCCTTGCTGGGCTATTCGCCTACACCGGGTGTGTCGGCCTACTGTGCGACCAAGTTTGCCGTCCTCGGTTTTTCTCAGGTGCTGCGTAGCGAGCTTAAGGATGTGGGGATTGGCGTGACGGCGGTCTGCCCGGGCATCATCAACACCAACATAGTCCAATCCTCACGTCTGCGCGGTGAGGCCGGCAAGAGCGACAGTCGTCAGCGTACGGCCGCGCTTTACGCTAAACGCAACTACGGTCCCGAGCGCGTCGCCAGCAATATTCTGAAAGCCATTGCGCGCAACCGTGCGGTCGCGCCGGTCTCTCCCGAGTCGTGGTTCATGTACTATACGATGAGATTCCTGCCGCGCCTGGGGATATGGCTCAATGGTAAAATGACGGCCTCCGTCTTAGAGTTATAGAGGTAGTCAACCGTGATGACCGTACAGGAAATATCCGACCGTTTGGAGATTAACGACCTGCTCGTGCGCTATACGGTGGCGCTGGATACCGGCCAGTGGGACCTGCTCGACAGTTGTTTCACGGCCGACGCTCACATCGACTATAAAAGCTCGGGCGGCATTGAAGGTGCCTACCCCGAGGTCAAAGAGTGGCTGTCAAAAGTATTGCCCACGTTCTCGGCGATGATGCACATAATCAGCAACTCGACTGTAGACCTGAACGGGGACCGGGCGGCGGCCAAAACTTATGTTCTCAACCCCATGCAGATGCGCTCCAAAGACGCGTCGGTCACCGAGTTCACGGTGGGGGCCTACTACCACGACAAGCTGCTGAGAACCGACGAGGGCTGGCGAATCGAGGAGAGGGTGGAGGAGCAGGTAATGGTTATCGGCAATTCCGGGGGCTCCCCGTCATGACCAGAACCCTGACTCTGGCCCTTTATGTGGGTGCCGGAGGCTTCATAGGTTCGGTCCTGCGCTATTTCACGGGCCTTGCCGCCGAGCGTATGGCCGGTAGTTCGGCCCTGCCCCTGGGCACCATTATCGCCAACCTTTCGGGTTGTCTGATTATCGGGGTCGTGGCCGGTTTTGCCGCACAGCGGGGCAGCCTTTCCCCTGAGATGAAACTGTTCGGCATGGTCGGGATACTCGGTGGATACACGACATTTTCCGCCTTTGGCCTGCAGACCATCGAACTGGCTATGGCCGGCAATGCGGTGATGGCCGGGATGAACGTTGCCGTGCAGACCTTTGTCGGCCTGGCCGCCGTGTGGGGTGGATACTATATAGGCCGCCTGCTCTGAATGAATTCCCGTATCGTTGGCAGCTCACAAATAGGCAACTGGGACACCGAGACCGATGTGCTGGTGATGGGTTTCGGCTGTGCCGGAGCCGCCGCAGCCATAGAGGCGGCCCGCGCCGGTGCCGACGTGGTCATAGCCGAAAGGGCCAGTGGGGCCGGCGGCACCTCGGCAATGTCGGGCGGGGTTATATACCTCGGCGGCGGTACTTCGTTGCAGACCGCCTGTGGTTTTGAAGACACGCCCGAGGAGATGTTCAAGTACCTTGAGGCTTCCTGTGGAGAGGCGGCCGACCAGGACAAACTACGCCTGTACTGCGACGGCAGTGTCGAACACTTCCAGTGGTTTGTGGACCTTGGCGTTCCCTTCAAGCCGGTTTTTTATCCCGGCTACAGCGGCGAACCCCCCAACGAGGACGGCCTGATTTTTTCGGGCAGCGAAGAGGCCCACCCCTACAACACCATTGCCAGGCCGGCTCCCCGCGGTCATGTGGCCGAGACGCCGCACCAGACAGGCTGGCTGCTGATGGAAAAACTCGCCGCCGGGGCCGAGGCCGCCGGCTGCCGTGTGCTGACCGATACCCGCTGTACATCTTTGGTCGTCGACCGTGACGGGGGGGTGGTTGGAGCCACGGCCAGATGCGCCGGCCAGACGACTTCTATTCACGCCCGCCGCGGTGTGGTGCTGGCAACCGGCGGTTTCATCACCAACAAGGAGATGCTCTCGCTGTATGCGCCGATGCTGAGGCAGTGCCGTTTCCGTGTGGGAGCCGAGGGGGATGACGGCAGCGGTATAAACATGGGTACGGCGGCCGGCGGCGTGGCCATCAACATGGAGATGGGATCCATATCCATCCCTCTTACTCCGCCAAAGGATATCCTCAAGGGCATTCTGGTAAACGGCCAGGGCCAGCGCTTTATAAACGAAGATGTCTATTTCGGTGTTCTCGGCGCACAGATCCTGTTCCGCCAGTACGGTCGGGCTTACATGGTCATGGACGAGGCGACCTTCGTACGTCCCGAGGTTGAGCGCGAGATTGCCGGGGTTGGCCAAAGCGCCGAAGAACTCGAAGGCGAACTCGGGCTGCCGCCGGGAAGCCTGGCCAGCACCCTGGACCTCTACAACCGCCATGCAGAAAAAGGCGAGGACCCGCTTTTCCACAAGGCCGGCCAGTATGTGACGCCACTCAAGCCGCCCTATGGGGCCTTGGACTGCACGACGGCCAATTCGATGTTTGCCGCCTTTACGCTGGGGGGTCTGCGTACCTCGGCCAACGGCGAGGTGCTCACCATAGATGGAGAGCCGTTGAAAGGGTTGTTCGCGGCTGGCCGGGCCACGGCCGGACTAAGTGCTCCCGGCTACAGCAGCGGGCTTTCCATAGGCGACGGTACTTTTTTCGGTCGCCGCGCGGGCCGGGCTGTCGCCGGCCTCTAAACCTCCGGCATTATCGCCTGCAGGCGGTCGAAGGAGTCGAGGTACTCATCAACCAGCTTCTGGACGACCTGGCGCACCGGGCGCACGTCGTTCATGCTGCCGACAATCTGGCCCACCGGATTAAAGGCCACGGCCTGGGCCGTGCTTGCGTAGCGGTGCCCGCGTGAGACGGCATCGGCGGTGACCATAAACTGCAGTGGCATGCCCAGGGGGTCGGGGGTGTCTTCCTTTTCCCAGGCCTCGGTCCAGTCGTTTTTAAGCATGCGGCAGGGTTTGCCGGTGTAGGAGCGCGAACGCACCGTATCCCTGCTGGTGGCCTTCATGTAGGACTCTTTTTGTTCGGAGGGGCACTCGGCCTCGGTGACAGTGAGCCACAACGACCCTGTCCAGGCACCCTGGGCGCCCATCGCCAGTGCGGCGGCTATCTGCTGGCCCGTGCCGATACCGCCGGCGGCCAGCACCGGTATGGGTGCGACCGCGTCGATGACTTCCGGCCACAGGACCATACTGCCAACTTCTCCCGTGTGGCCTCCGCCCTCGTAGCCCTGGGCTATGATGAAATCGAGGCCGGCCTCCTTGTGGTAGAGGGACTGCTTTACGCTACCGCAAAGGGCGCCGACGATGCGCCCGCTGTCTTGAATCTGTTTGACCACATCAGCCGGTGGTGTCCCCAGTGCATTGGCTACCAGCTTTACTTTTTCGTGTTGGAGAAGAATTTTCACCTGGGGGCCGGCGGTGGCTTCGGTCCAACCGAGAAGCTCCCTTGCTTTTTCTTCGACGGGAAGTTCGGGGACACCGTGGTCGCTGAGAAGTCCGGCGGCAAAATCACGGTGCTCTTGAGGAATCTGGGCTCTCAGCATGTCCTCCAGCTTGTCTACGTCGGTTTCCCCCATGCCCTCGTACTTGGCCGGGATTACGAGGTCGACGCCGTAGGGCTTGTCACCCACGTGCTCGTCTATCCAGTCGAGTTCTATGGCCAACTGTTCGGCCGAAAAACCCACCGCACCGAGTACGCCGAGGCCACCGGCATTGCTCACCGCGGCCACTACGTCACGGCAGTGAGTGAAGGCAAAAATGGGGAAGTCGATCCCCAAGCGCTTACAAAGGTCAGTCTGCATAATAGAACGTGTTCTACCACGGTATGCTGCAATGCAAAAACGGAAGGAAATCCCCTGTTCCCGGTCTCAAATGGACAAATCCTGGTGTGATTTATAAGCTTGGCCCATGAGCCAGACCCAGCCAAAGCCGTTTACGCTGGCCCAGGAACGTGTGGGCAACGTATTAATCAAATGGATGTCGAAGATGAACACGGTCATGTACCGGGCCTCGGGGGGAAGGTTGGGCGGCCGCTTTGCCGGTGCCCCGGTGTGCCTGCTTACCGTCAAAGGCCGCAAGAGCGGACGTCGGCTGACCGTGCCGCTGCTCTACCTGCGCCAGGGTAACGACGTTGTCGTTGTCGCCTCCAAGGGTGGCATGTCAAAGCACCCGCTCTGGTACCTCAACCTCAGTGCCAACCCCGATGTCGAAGTCGAAATAGACAACGACAAAGGCAGCTACAGGGCCCGCCGTGCCAGTGACGAAGAGAAGGCCAGGGTCTGGCCCCGCCTGGTTGAAATGTATGCCGACTTCGACCTCTACCAGGCCCGTACCGAGCGCAATATCCCGGTACTGTTGCTGACACCGGCCTGAGAAACGACACGCGCATGTCAGCGGCCAACAAGCAGAGGTTCCCGGTGCGCGTATTCAATGCCGTTAGCCGGGGCATGGAGCGTCTGGGGCGTCGCAAGGCGGGGCTGGCCGCCGGCCAGGATGCCATGCACGCGGCCGCAGCCAAGGCCGTAGGCTACGACGACTTCGGCGACCCTTCCTACCTGGATGGTTTGCGCGTACTCGCGCAAGCCTACGACCGTGAGTCGCGGCTTACTCCCTTCGGCCGCATGATGGTCGACCAGCAGCTTGTGGGCATCCTGAAAAACCGTTTGGTGGCTGAGAAGGCCTGGAAGGAGAACCCGGACATACTGGAACGGAAAATCGACCGCCCAATCTTTATCTTCGGGCTACCGCGAACCGGCACTACGGCGCTGCACCACCTGCTCGGCCAGGATCCGGGAATACAGGTACTCGAATACTGGTTGGCCGCCGCACCCTGCCCACGGCCGCCAAGAGAACAGTGGTCCGGGCATCCTCGTTTCAAGGACGCCCTGCGTGACCTCAAGACCATGTACTACCTGGACCCGGCGCTCAGGGCCATACACCTTATGACGGCCGACGGTCCCGAAGAATGCCGCCATCTGTTTCAGCAATCGTTTACCGACGACACCTTTGACTGCAACTCCACCCTGCCATCGTATTCGCAGTGGTACGCGGCCCAGGACATGACGTCCACCTATGAGCGCCACCGCGACCTTCTGAAGCTCATCGGTTCTCCCACGCCCGACAAGCGTTGGGTGCTGAAGTACCCCGTTCACATGCGCAACCTGCGTACCCTGTTCAAGGTCTACCCGGATGCCTGTATCGTGCAGACCCACCGTGACCCTTCCAAGGTGATGCCGTCGGTGTGCAGTCTGGTGGCCGGGTGGCGGGCCATTTACGAGTATGACCCCGACCGCCATGCAATAGCCGATTGGCAACTGGACCTGTGGTCGCGCAGTCTTTTAGATTCGATGGAAGTTCGGCGCGAGTACGACAGTTCGCGTTTTTTCGACCTCCACTTCAGAGAAGTGGTCGAAGACCCGGTGGGAGCGGTAAAGCGCATCTACGCCTACTTCGACCTCGACCTGGGTGAAGAGGCCGAGCGACGTCTGCGCAGCCATCAGCAGAACAACCCTCGCGGCAAGCATGGCGAGCACATCTACACGGCCAGGGATTTCGGTCTCAGTCGTGAGTCTATAAACGCCCGCTTCGCCCCCTACCTGGAGCACTTCGAAGTCGAGAGCGAAAAAGCCGCCTGAAAATCCCCCCGGCCCAGCGTTACCCCCATCTTTGCCAACGATGCCTTAATGGTTCTAAAGGCCTCTATCGATATCATCGCTCCCGAAAGCCCCGTGTGCACTGCTTGTCAGTAAGCGGGTACCGGATATAAACCTCTTGGAGGTTTTAAATGGACACGAGATTTTCCGGCAAAGCGGCATTGGTAACGGGTACGGCATCTGGAATAGGCAGGGAGACGGCCTTGAGGCTTGCGGCCGAAGGCGCCGAGGTTTTTTGTACCGACGTTGCCGAAGAAGGCTTAAACGCAACGGTTGCCGATATATCCGAGGCCGGTGGCAAGGCCATTGGCTCGCTTTGCGATGTCTCCGACCCTGATGCCTGCAAGGCCGCCGTGGCCGCGGCGGTAGCGGCATTTGGCAAACTCGACCTGCTGGCCAATATCGCCGGCATCGCCATCTTCGACCATTGCACCGAGCTCAGCGTTGAACAGTGGAGCCGGGTCCTGGCTATCAACCTGTCTGGCACTTTCTTCATGTCGCAGGCGGCCGTTCCGCACCTTCTTGACAGCGGCGGCAACATCGTAAACATGGCATCTTCGGCCGGTCTGGCCGGTATGGCCTACGGGGCGGCCTACTGTGCATCCAAGGGCGGGGTGGTGTTGCTTACCAAGTCGATGGGCGTGGAACTTGCCCACCGTGGCGTGCGTGTAAACTGCATATGTCCGGGCGGGGTGGCTACCCCTTTGACCATCAACCTGCGCTTTCCCGAGGACGCCAGCCCTTCGCTGATGGAACGTATGCGGGCTCCCGACACGCGTTTTGCCCAGCCCGCCGAGATCGCCGCTCTGGTCGCCTACCTGGGCTCGGACGAGGCCCGCCACGTAAACGCGGCGGCGGTCGCCATCGACGCCGGCCAGACCGCCTGAGCGCGCCTAGCGCTGCAGGACCGCGCGGCCGGCTTTTTCCAGATCTTCACGCCCGAGTTGTTGGTCGGGCACCGCTACCCCGCGCATAACGGCCGGGCGCTCGCTTATCTGATCCAGCCAGCGTTCCAGATTGGGGAGATCGTCTATATCGACCCCGGCCCAGGCGTGAATCTTTACCCAGGACCAGTTGGCGATGTCGGCAATCGAGTAATCGTCGGCCAGGTATTCGTTAGCGGCCAGATGTGAGTCGAGAACCCCGTAGAGCCTCTTGGTCTCGTTGTGGTAACGGTCGATGACCGATTGGATTTTTTCTGGGAAGTAGCGGTAAAAAACGTTGGCTTGTCCCTGCATGGGGCCAATCCCACCCATCTGAAACATCAGCCACTGCACGACCCGTGAGCGGCCCTTGGCATTGGTGGGCAAGAGCAAGCCGGTTTTTTCAGCCAGGTAGATGAGAATGGCCCCGGACTCAAAGACTGCGAAGTCACCGGCATCGCGGTCGACGATAGTCGGGATTCTGCCGTTGGGGTTTATTTTCAGATAGTCGGGTTCTTTCTGGTCCCCGCCCATCAAGTTGAGGGAGTGGACATGGTAGTCCAGGCCCATTTCTTCGAGTGCTATAGAAACTTTCCAGCCGTTGGGTGTGGCTGCTGTGTAGAGGTCTATCATCGGTGTCCGTCTCCTCTTGTGGGTGCGTCTCTAATACATGTGTTGGCCGGACTCCATGCAAACCCGGCTGATTACAGGCCAGGCGGCCATGGCCGGAGTATTGACTTGATGCAGACCGAGCGGCACCTTGCCCATCTTGGGGCCACTACGATGAAATCCTCCCTGGTCGACTCTCGCCGGGGTGCCGCGGCCATGGCGCCGGCGGCGCTTGAGGCAGCTGTGGCCGTAAACGACTTCATCTACATGTCCGAGGGCACCTCGAACAGCTATCTGGTGGTTACCGCCGATGGCAATGTGGTGATCAACACGGGCATGGGCTTTGAGGCCCTCCACCATAAAAAGCTCTTCCGCGCGGTCAGCGATGCCCCCCTGCGCTATATCATTCTGACCCAGGGCCATGTCGACCACGTCGGCGGTGTGGACTGCTTCAAGGAAGAAGGCACCGAGGTCATAGCCCATAAAAACAACGCGGCCTGCCAGGCCGACGACGAAAGGATTGAGGGCTTTCGCCGTATGCGGAGTTTTGTCTTCTTCTCGCGCATCATTTCCCAATCGTTGCGTGCCCTAGCCGAGAATCCCGAGACCGTAGTGCAGTCCAGGCCCGTGCCCGACCGCCTGGTCGATGACCGCTATGTTTTTGAACTGGGGGGCCTGCGCTTTGAACTGTTGTCGGTGCCCGGCGGCGAGACCACAGACTCTTTGGCCGTGTGGCTACCCGAGCACAAGGTGGCTTTTGTGGGCAACCAGTTCGGCGCCCTGTTCCCGCATTTCCCCAACCTTTACACGGTTCGTGGCGACCGCTACCGCTACGTGTTGCCTTATCTTGACTCGCTTGAGCGAATACTGGCTTTGGAACCCGAGGTGCTCATTACCGGCCATTTTGAACCTATCTACGGTCGTGAGGTCATAAGGGCCGAGGTCGAGCGCCTCCGCGACGCAGTCGTCTACGTCCACGACAAGACTTTGGAAGGCATGAACCAGGGCAAGGACGTTGCCACTTTGATGCAGGAGATCAAGCTTCCCGAACACCTCGAGGTGGGCCAAGGCTACGGCAACGTACGCTGGGCGGTCAAGACCATCTACCATAGCTACGGGGGATGGTTTCAGTTCCGTTCCACCACCGAGCTTTACGCCACCGAGGCAGGGGCGGTCTACGCCGATGTGGTCGAGCTGGCCGGCGGCCCCGACGCGCTTGTGGCTTGTGCCCGTGCCCGCCTGGAAGCGGGGCAGCCCCTGGAGGCCATACACCTTTGCGAGATGGTCCTTGCCGGCGCGCCCGATAACCGTGAGGCGCTGGAGGCCTACCTCGGGGCTCACCAACTGCTTCTGGAAGAGGGGGGAGGCGAAAATTTCTGGGAGACCGGTTGGCTCGAACACCAGATAGCCTGTACCCGCGAGAAGCTCTGATGGCCTCGGAACTCAAACTCGCCCTGGTTGGCTGCGGCACCGTGTCCGACATGCACCTGATGGGCCTAAGTGACCGCGCCCCGCAGATAAACATTACGGCTGCGGTCGACCCGGTAGCCGAAAGGGCCGCGGCGGTGGCTTCGCAAACCGGTGCCGAGGCTTTTACATCCCTGTCCGAAGCTATTGAGAAGGGCGACTTTGATGCCGTGGATCTCATGCTTCCCCATCACCTGCACGAGCGCTTTGCCATCGAGGCCTTCGAAGCGGGCAAGCACGTTCTTCTGGAAAAACCCATGGCCGTTACTACCGCTGCCTGCGAGCGCATCATGGCGGCGGCGGCCCGGGCCGGAACGGTCTTCATGGTGGCCGAGAACGCCCAGTACTGGCCCGAGGTGCTGCGGGCCCGGCAACTAATCGAAGAGGGGGCAGTCGGTCGACTGGTAAGCGTGCGGGCCTCGATCAATATGCCGATGATGCGGGGCAACCC
>JAYGCL010000015.1:0-2155 GCA_046583365.1 Deltaproteobacteria bacterium | reverse complement strand
CGGCACTCATGCGCCACCCGGGCTGGGTGGTTACCCGCAATGAACTGATGAATGCTGCCCGGGGTCCATCGGTGACGATCAGTGATCGCACCATCGATAGCCACATCCGCAACGTGCGTCGCAAATTCGCGGCCGTCGGTGGCCAGCAGGTCATCGAGACCAGGCCGGGAGTTGGCTACAAGCTCGGCGATTGCTGATGAAGCTTGCCCTTCGGCTCTTTCCCCTCAAGCTACGGACCCTGCTGCTGCTCGCCAACCTCTTTGTCCTGGCCACGCCCGTGGTCGGACTTGTGGGCATGCGCATATACCAGAATGAACTCGTGCGTCAGACCGAGGTCGAGTTGTATGCCCAGGCGGCCTTTGTAGAGGCCGTCTATGTAGATGCGTTAGGCCGCGTGTTGGCCGCCACAAGGGACGGTCGCAGCCGGCTTACGCTTGACCGCTACGCCGAAAAGAGAGGTCTCGTGGCGGCCGCACCGCGAGGGGTCCAGGCGGCCGGTGGTGCGGGACAGAAGTCTGGTCAAACTAAATATTTCCGTGAAGGCCGCATGGTAGGCGAGGTCGAATTTACACAAGAGACCGGGCTGCATCCGATCGAGCCGTCTTTGGACCTCGGTAGCAGTCCGGTGCTCGAATTCCCCGTATTCCTGGAAACCCCGGACCTGGAGGCCGATGCCATGGCGATAAGGGCCGGGATGGCGCTCAAGCCGCTGCTGGGCAAGGTTCAGCAAACGACACTGGCATCGATAAAAGTCTTCGACCACCAGGGGGTGGCAGTGGCGGCCAGCAACAACGTACTCGGGTTTGCAGCCTCGGGTTTGGTAGAGGTCAAGAGTGCTTTGGCCGGCGAGGTGAGAAGCGTATTTCGCCGCCGCGCCCGAGAGCCATTGCCGGCCAATCTTCTCCTGCGCAGCCTCACCTCTATGGTGAGGGCCGGAGACCGGACGGTCTATGTCGGTTTTCCAATCATCGGCCAGGGCCACGTATTGGGAGCGGTGCTGTTGGCGCGCACGCCCCGCAATCCGTTAAAGGCGCTGTTTACCAAGAGAAGAGAACTGGCCGTAGCCCTGGTGCTGGCAACCGTACTGGCCATGTGGGTGGCCGCTATGACGGCCATCGGAATATCCAGGCCCATAAAGGCTCTGGTCGGGCAGGCCAGGGCGGTGGCCGCCGGCGACCCGGCCGGTGAGATGGCCATTCCCAGACCGGGGACTGAAGAGGTAGCCGTTCTGTCCAACACCCTGGCCTCCACGGCGGCCAGCCTCGAGCAGCGCAGCAAGTACATCCGCGAGTTTGCCCGTGGCGTATCCCATGAGCTCAAGACCCCGCTATCGGCCATCAAGGCCGGTGTCGAGTTGTTGGGCGAGCATGCCACGGACATGTCGAACGAGGATCGCAAGCGTTTCCTCGGCAACGTATCAAGCGACGTTGATCGCCTGGAAAGCCTGACCGCACGGCTGCTCGAGTTGGCCCGTGCCGAGGTGTTGGTCGCTCGGCCGGGAGATAAGGTGGACCTGGATCGGGTGATGGACAAACTCACGGGCAGGTTTGAGTCCCAGGGGCTTGCGGTTGTCTACGAGTGCCGGAAAAGTCCCTGCATGGTGGCCATTGCCCCGGACATAGCCGAGACTGTTTTCGTTAACCTGATCAGTAACGCCAGAAATCACGGGGCAACCGAGGTCACTGTGGTGGCCAGGGACCGCGGCCCGGCCGGGGTGGAGATTACGGTTGCTGATAACGGCAGTGGCGTGGCGGACGAAAACATTTACCGCATCTTTGATCCCTTTTTCACCACGGCACCCGAAAAGTCGGGCACCGGCCTGGGCCTGACCCTGGTGCGTTCCCACCTCGACGCCTATGGGGGTACGATAGCCCTGTTGCCCGGCGGCAACAGTGGGGCCTGCTTTAAGTTGTCTCTACCGGCCGCCTGACCCCGCTCTTTCGGACCGTCGTCGGTCTGCACCGATCCTGCACAAAATCCCCTCTGTTTCTCTGCTAGCACTCCATACGGATTGCATCCCAGGGCTCTATCCTCGGGTCATTAAAGACCACAGATGGGAGGGATGAGGAGATGGAGAACAAGAAAACGGCAGTGATTATGCGAACGGTGTTGACCCTGGGACTAGTGGCAGTGGCCTGGGGCCTGGGACCATGGA
>JAYGCL010000072.1:0-19937 GCA_046583365.1 Deltaproteobacteria bacterium | reverse complement strand
AAGCGACTGTGCCAAGAGCTTCTCGAGCCGCTCCACCGGACCCAAGAAATAAATAATTCCCACAGCCCGGCGATTGGACCTCACACGCTGGCCGGCCGCCTACTATGCGCCTACTACGGATCTGAGTGGCCGCGAGTGAATCGCGTAAAGGCTTGATTTCATGGAGCTGACGGGCGGATTCGAACCGCCGACCTGCTGATTACGAATCAGCTGCTCTACCAACTGAGCTACGTCAGCCTGCTCATGTGTATGCCGGGGGACGGCATACAGGCCACAACCCTATTCGGCCGCTACGGCCTCGTGCACTTCGATGCCCGATATGCCGGCGCGCACCGAAATCTTGCCGGTTATCCTGGCACGCTCGGCGGCCAGCACCTTTACCGCGTCGAAGGCCTTCTCCTTGCCGTGCTTGGGATAGAGCAGGTAGACCTTGCCCTCGTCATCCAGCAGGCCCAGGGGCATGCCGTGTTCGGCACAGGTTTTGGCGCAACGCGCATGCGAAGGGCCCTTGGCGCCCTTGGGAATGTAACAGGCCAGGTCGAGGATTTCGCCCACCACCACGTCGGCGGCCCGGGCGGGTGCCGGCACGACAACGGCCATCCCCGCGAGCATCAACGAAAAAACAACGGCGGCTAAGTAACGCATCTATAACTCCTCGGCGGGCTCAACCCCTACCCCACTAATAGCACAGCCCGGGCTCACAGAAAGCCAGCGGACAAACGCACACGGCCTGTTTGAACGGGCTGGGCCGAATACCTAGCATGCCGTCATGCATGCGCGTAGCTGCCCACCGTACAAAACAGCAACCATTCTTCTCACTTTGGCCCTTGCCGCGGGCTGTGCCGGAGAGGGCACGACGACGTCGAGTTCGTCGTCCAGTGGCTTGAACCAGATTCAGTCGACAATCCTCACGGCCAAGTGCGCGACATCCGGCTGCCACGACGGGGTCACCCAGTCGCCGGACTTGAGCAGCGCGGCCGCCTCCTACACGGCCCTGATGGGCGTGTCCTCCACGCTGTGCTCGGAGGACCAGACCTTCGTGGTGGCAGGGGACGCCGAGGCGAGCTACCTGATAGAAAAACTTGGCGCCAGCCCCACCTGCGGCGCTCTCATGCCGATCACCGGCAGCTCGCTCAGCACGACAGAGATTGCCCTTATCACCGCCTGGATAAACGCAGGTGCCAGCGAGCCCTCGGCATCGCTGCTTGCAAAGTCTGCCACAGACCCGGCCGCCCAAAGCACATCCAGCACCTCGACGACTTCGAGCACTTCGAGCACATCAACGACCTCAACCACCCTTTACTACTAAGGCAGGGGGAAACCGAGATGCAGCAAACAACACACCCAATAGCAGCGGCCCTGCTCGCGACCGCGGTAATCCTTGCGACTGCGCCCATGGCCCAGGCCGAGCCTTACATGGCCGTGCGCGGTGGGTTTTCCTGCGGCGACTGCCACGTAAACCGCTCGGGCGGCGGCATGAGAACCCTTACCGCAGAGATGCACGCCGTTGATATCTTAAGCCTCCCCAACGAAGGCATGGGCATACTGCCGGCCCACGAGGACTGGTTCTCGCCCAACGTGAGCGACTTCTTCAGCATCGGTGCCGACGTGCGACTCGTCGATAAAGTCACCTTTAAAGACAACCCCGTCTATGCCGACGGCAACGACACGGTGGGAAGCGTCAAAAACAACACCGCCTTTCGCAGCCTCGACAGCAACGACATGGACCTTGCACAGGCCACCATCTACGCCCACCTGCGCCTCATCCCCGAGGTTCTCTCGGTATACATCGACGAAGACTTAAGCCCCGGCGGCGGCAACAGTGCCGAGAACCGCGAGGCCTTTATCCTGCTCGATAAGGTGCTGCCCAACGACGCCTACATCAAGGCCGGCCGTTTCTTCCCGGCCTGGGGGCTCAAGCTGCAAGACGATGAGTCGTTTGCCGGCTCGGTTGCCGGCTTTACCTTTAACCGCACCGTGGCCGGCCTTGAGCTGGGTCGCAGTGGCGAGGGGCTTAACTGGTTCGTGTCGGTTTCAGAGAGCACCGAGGACGACGACACCGACCAATTGTTGGTGGCAAGCGCCTACCGCATGTGGCCCGAGGTGGGTCCCTTTGCCAACCTTATGGCCGGGGCCTCGGCGGCCCACGATAAACCAAACTCCAACGAGGCTCTCTGGTTGACGGCCTTCGGCGGCGCATCAATAGGCCGCTGGACCCTGCTTGCCCAATCGACCTTCGTTGACAGCGAGACTTCGGGCGAAACCACAAAGTCCTGGGCCGCCTCGGGCGAGGCCAACTACCTGTGGCGGGATTGGATAAACACCAAGGTGGTCTTCGACTACTACGACCCCGACGACGACCAGACCGAGGATGCCCGCAACCGCGTGAGCCTGGGCATAGAGCCCTTCATCGACCGCTTCTTACAGCTGCGGGTTTTCTACCGGGTCTTTAACGGCCCCGAGAACCAGCCCCAGTACAACCGCGACGAGCTGACCCTGGAAGCGCACCTGTTCTTCTAGCGCAGCGGAGCGGCGGCGGCGCGCCCAGACGAGGACCGCGCGCGCCCTAGGGCACCGGCATCTCGCGCCACTTGCCCCCGGCCAGCCACATGGTGGCATCGACCAACTCTTCGATCTCATCGGCGTCCATGAAGCGCCCGTAGGCCGGCATGTTGATGGCCTGCCTCTCCATCACGGTTTGGGCCAGAGGATTCTCAGCAAAACGCTCGCTTATGCCCTCGGCCACCCATTGGCGGGCCTCTTCACGGTCGCGCACCAGTTCGGCAAAATCTTCGCCGAAAAAGCCCGGCACGTAGCCTTTCAGCGAGCCGGGGTTGGCCACCCCGCCGGTACCCATGGGGCCGTGGCAACGAAAGCAGCCCAACTCGTACAAGTGCTCTAACCCCTCGGCGGTCTCATGGTCGTCGGGAAACTGCAGGCCCGAGATAGAGCCGATGTAAGCTATCAACAGGTCGAGTTGGCCGGCGCCAAGAAACGGCTCGAAGGCCGGCATCTCGAGCGCCTCGTCGTGGTCGTCGCCGTCGTCACCGTCGTGACTGTGGCTATCGTCGTCGTCACCATGCGTCTCTTCTTCGTCTTCCAGAGGATGGCCGTAGAGAATCCACTCCCTCACCTCCTCCTCGCTGTCGGCCCACATCATGATCTCGCCGCCACCCAGGGCCGGCACCACACCGTCCTTGCTACCGGGGTTGGCAATGCCGCCGGCTCCCTCGGGACCGTGGCAGGAGAAACATCCCAGACCCTCGGCCACTATGCGGCCGCGCTCGGCGGCATCGGTCTGGGGCGGGAAGACCAATCGCAAAACGGTGGGCGCAACCAACCAGGCCTGCTCGGCCACCACCGCCACGACAACGACCATGAGCAACCATTTCTTCCAAGACGTCATCCCTACCTCCATAGACAAAACCCGGCCGGCGGGTTAACGTGGCTCACGATAGCGGGCCGCACCCGCCACGCGGCCCGCGCCCGGATAGAACATCATGCCAGACTTATTGCGTAAAGCCTCAAACCTCGTGCTGCCCATAATCGCAATCTTATTTTTGATTACGGTTCACGTCTATGCGGGCCGCGCCAGTACGGCCCGCGCAGACCTCTCCTATGCCACGGTAACCACCTCTACTACCACCACCGTAGGTGAGGGCGGCTCCGCGACCACCAGCTCCAGCCTGCCCGCCTCGACCACATCGACCACCACCGGCGGCTTTATCGGCACCACCTCTACGAGCAGTACGGTTGTAACCGTCTCTTCTGACGAGTGCGGGGACGCTGACGACAGCGGCAGCATCCTGGCCTCCGATGCCCTCATCACCTTAAAGGCCGCCATCGGCCTGACCTCCTGCGACCTGTGCAAGTGTGACGTCGACGACAGCGGCGGGATCCTGGCCTCTGATGCCTTGCTGGTACTCAAGAAGGCCATCGGCCTGGTTCCGAGTCTCAACTGCCCGGTCTGCTCCACCACGACCACTACAACCACCACGACCACCACTCTGGCCACCAGTTGGGCGGAGGTCATGACGGTCTTTGCCGACAACAGTTGCACCAACGCCGGTTGCCACGGCAACGGCTCGGCCGGCGGAGGACTCGGTGACATGGACAATTCAAGTGCCGGCTATGCGGCGCTCGTGGGTGCAACGGCCGACTGCGCGCTTGTGCTGGTAGTGGCCGGGGATGACGCCAGCAGCTTCCTTATGAACAAGCTGGATGCCACCTCGCCGCTTTGCGGGTCGCGCATGCCGCTGGGCGCAACCATGAGCGAGACCGACCGCGACGCTATCCGTAGTTGGATAAACGGCGGCGCGCTCGAGTAGGCCGCGCCGACTGGCACGGGCGCCAGCGTCTAATAGTAGTCGTCTTCGAAGGCGGCTGCCTCGGCCTGCTCGTCGAGCCAGACCTGGTAGTCCTCTTCGCTGTCAACCGTGAAGAAGCCCTTCATGCGGTAGTGGCCAAGCCCGCAAAGCTGGGCGCAGGCGATCTCGCCCTCGCCGGTTTCCTTGGCTTTAAACCACATCGGCACCGTCATGCCGGGGATAGCGTCCTGCTTGACCCGCATCGAAGGGATGTTGAAGGAATGAATCACATCCTTTGAAGTCAGATGGACGAGCACGGTCTTACCGACCGGGAAGTGAAACTGGTTGATAGTGGTTATGTCGTCGGCCGCGGCCTCGTCGTCCCGGTCCAGGCCCAGGGGGTTTGACTGGTCGACCAGGCTTACTGCCGTGCGGCCGAACTTACCGTCGGCACCCGGATAGTGGATGTTCCAGGCAAATTGCTCGCCCACCACGCGCACCTCCACATCGGCCTGTTGCGACGTGGGAGGGTTGCTCTTTAATTCGGCCCACACGGGAATGGCCAGACCGACCAGGATCATAACTTCGATAATGGCCACGCCCACTTCAAAATAGGTGTTCGCATGGCTGGTAACTCCAACCGGGTCGGCTTTTACTCCCGGTCGTGCACGGAATTTCACCAGGGCCACGATCATGAACGCGCCCCAGCCGATAAACAGCACCAGCATCAGGTAGTGAACGAGAATGATAAGGTTGTCGATCTGGTATCCGTGGGTGGACAGGTCGGGGGGAAGAAACCAGTTCTTGTAACTTATGTTCATCTAGTCAGTACTCCGTTGTTTACCTGGCCACGGCTGTGAACACGCCAGACCCAGTAAAGAAACATGCTCGCAAACAGCGACAACACCGTGCCCACGCAACCTACCAGTACCAGGACTCCCTTCTGCACGCCCTTTACCATCGGCGCGTCCGGATTGCCGAAACATACCGAACAGGCACTTGCATCGCCGGCAGTGAGCAAGGCCACCGCGGCGGTCACAAGCAGGGCCAATACGGCGGCTTTTCCCGGGCGGCTCACAGGAAGGACAACTCCTTGAACTTCTTCAGAAAGCGCACTCCGTAGACCACCAGCGCGATGGCGGCCGCAGCCGCGGCCAGGCCCTGGACTAAAGAGCCGGGCTCGCCCGACGATATTTTCCACACCGCTATGCCGGCACACATGAGGGCCGAGAGCGTGACGAAGACTATATGGAAGGTCTTGAGCGACATGGCACTTAGTGGTGGTCGCCATCGGTGTGGCCGTCGCCGTGGCCACCGTCATCGGACCGTTGAACCTCGACCGAATCCCATACCGAATGGGACTCCACCTCGGTCTGGGTCCAGGTCGTGGGCACGTAGAGGCAGACCACAAAGAAGATGAAGGTGAGGCCGAGGATGCCCAGGATCGTGCGGCGCTCGGTAATCAGGTGCATGAAGTAGAGCGCCACCAGCGAGGCCTTCACGCTTGCCACCAGCAGCGCCACGGCAATGGCCGTCGAGATTGCCAGGTCGAGGTAGGACACCGCCACGGTTACCACCGTAAGGGTGGCCAGCGCGGCAAAGACCGCCACGTAGGTGCGAACGTGCTGCTTTATCTCTTCGACTGAATGACCAGACATGAGACCTCCTAGAGCAGGTAGAAGACTGGGAAAAGGAAGATCCAGACCAGATCCACAAAATGCCAGTACAGGCCCGCCGCCTCCACACGACCGGCGAACTGTTCGGGGTGGGTCTTCCACATCTTCGACCCCGGTCCCAGCAGGTAACCGTTGACGACCATGCCGCCGATGATGTGGATGCCGTGGAGCCCGGTTATCGTAAAGTAAATAGCAAGGAAGGTGCTGGTGGACGGGTAAAGCCCGTGTGAAAACTTGGCCGTGTACTCAAAGTACTTGACCACCAGGAAGGCGGCGGCCAGCAGGATGGTCGCCCCCATGTAGAGTTTATACTTGCCGAACTCGTTGAGTTTCAAAGACGCCCAACTCATCACCATGGTCACACTCGAGGTGATGAGAATCATGGTGTTCAAGGTGGCCATGGGCACGTTGAGGATGCTTGAGCCCTCCGGCCAGTGTGGCGCGCCGACCCTTAACAGCACGTAAGAGGAGAACAGCGCCGAGAACAACATCACCTCGGAGGCCAGGAACAACCATATCCCGAGTTTGGCGTTGGGCACCCCGGTATCGGGGTGGGCTTCTTCTATGTAGGGTATCTCCATGTACTTGCGCTCTCCTGGCTGCTGATGGCTGCTTAAGACTCGTTCTGGGGGCAGAAATCGGTGGCCGCACCCGGCACGCTGTACTCGTAGGGTCCGCGGTAGACTTGCGGCGGAGTAGCAAAATTGCCGTGCGGGGGCGGAGTCGGCGTGGCCCACTCAAGTGTGGTGGCCTGCCAAGGGTTGTCGCTCTCGACTTTTTTGCCGTTGCGCATGCTCCAGAAGAAGTTGAAGATGAAGAGCAACTGCGTGACCCCGAGCAGCCAGGCGCAGCTTGAGATAAATATCGTCAAGTCCTGCACGGCGGCACCGTGGCTGTAAAAAGTCTGGTCGTAAAGCCGCCGCGAGACGCCGGCCATACCCTGGATCAACATCGGCATGAAGATCCCATTTATGAAAATCAACGAGAGCCAGAAATGCATCTTGCCCAGGGTCTCGTTCATCATGCGGCCGGTTGCCTTCGGGAACCAGTAGTAGACGCCCGCAAACAGGGCGAAAATCGACCCCGGTGCCACCACGTAGTGGAAGTGGCCTATGACGTAGTAGGTGTCGTGCAGATATATGTCGGCCGTGGACAGGCCCAGCGGCAGTCCGGTGAGCCCGCCGATGCCGAACATGGGCAGGAAGGCCAGCGCGAACAACATCGGTACATTAAAGCGTATCGAACCACCCCACAGCGAGATCATCAGCGCGGTCAGAATCACCACCGATGGAATCGATATGATCATGGTCGTGGTCTGGAAGAAGTTGCTCATCATCGTACCCATGCCCGTCATGAACATGTGGTGGGCCCAGACGATGAAGGACATGAAGCCTAAAAAGATCACCGAGTAGACCAGCGAGCGGTAGCCCCACAGAGGCTTGCGGGTGTTGTTGGCGATGATCTCGGCGACGATTCCCACGGCGGGAAGCACCAGGACGTAGACTTCGGGGTGGGCCAGGAACCAGAACAAGTGCTGCCACAGAAGCGGGTTGCCGCCACCGCTGACTTCAAGCGCCACGCCGCTTACCACCAGGCCGCTGGGCAAAAAGAAACTGGTGCCGACCACGCGGTCCATAAACTGTAACACGGCGGCCGCGTTCAAGGCCGGGAAGGCCAGCAACAGCAAGAAGGCGGTAACCAACTGGGCCCAGCAGAAAAAGGGCAGACGGAACATGGTCATGCCGGGAGCGCGCAGATGCATGACCGTGACGATAAAGTTAACCGACCCCAGCAGGGAGGATGCGATCAGCATGGCCATGCCCGAAAGCCACCAGGTCTGGCCGCTCGAGGCGATGTCGGAAAGCGGTGGGTAGGAGGTCCAACCCGACTGGGCTGCACCGCCGGGTACGAAGAAGCTGGCCAGCATGATGACGCCGCCCAGGAAAAAGCACCAGTAGCTGGCCATATTGAGCTTGGGGAAGGCCATATCGGGAGCGCCGATCTGCAGGGGCAGGATGTAGTTGCCGAAAGCACCGACGGCCAGGGGTACGACGCCCAGAAAGACCATGATGGTGCCGTGCATGGCGCCCAGCTGGTTGTAGAACTCCGGCAGCATGATGCCGCCGGGCATCTTCTCGTCTCCGAACAAGGATCCGATGATGGGCAGGGGCTGGCCGGGATAGGCCAACTGCCAACGCATCAGCATCACTAAACAGAAGCCGAAGAAAAGAAATGACAGTGCGGTCAGCCCGTACTGAATACCGATCATCTTGTGGTCGGTGGAGAATATATATTTACGCCAGAAGGGCAGCTCTTCGTGATGTTCAGCCGAACTCATCCGGTCGTTTAAAGGGGTCTGGGCCCGGAAGTCAAGATAGACCGGGCGCTTTGTAGCATTACCACTAGCTATTATAAGGGACGCTTCTTATTGCGGCTGCAGGCCGCGACTAGGGCTGCTCGACGGCGACCAGTTCAACGTAGACCGAGCCGATGAAGGTCTTGCTGACAGCCCTTAGAAGGTGACGAGGGCGCTCGGCCGAAACCCACAGGTGGGTGGCGCGGTGCTTCCCATCGTCATCGGGGTCGGTGAGGTCGGAGGTCTCTATAAGGAGACGGTAGGCATCCTCTGTCTTGCCGGCCACCTCAATGAGTTCGCGGGCCTCGACCCCCGCGATTACCAGATAGCGAGACTTGCCCGTGAGCACATCGAAGTAGTATTGCTCGCCCACAAAGTAATCCAGTTCCAGCATCAACAAGACCGTGGAGAGAATATCCAGCGTATTGCCGGCGGCAAATGAGAACTCCTCGCGTCTCTCGCCTTTTGTGACGACGGATTCTATCCGGGCCTCGGGGCCACGGGAGAATTTAATGCTGGTAGTCTTGTGGCGCCGGTTCTCCTGCTCACGAGAAAAGAACTCAGACGGCGCGAAAGGCTCCAACGTAACCGCCCCGGAAAAGTCCATGCGGTACTTCCACAGCAGATCAACCACCGCGTTGGTGCGGCCCTGGGTGCTCAGGCTGAGCCGCCGGCCGGGGCCGAAGCCGCTGTCGGCAACCGTCATGCTCACGCGACCCACCGGAATACCGCTCCAGTTAAAGCTGAAAACAAACCTTTCGGAATCGCGTTTTTCGGGTGTGGAGACCTCGTATACCGGCGTGCTTATCTCCACCTCGTCCGGGGCCAGGCCCGCCCAGGCCACGGCCGCTGCGGCTACCGCCACAACCACGGTGACCACGGCCACGGCCGCCACCATCGCGGCGCGCCTTGCACTTGAAACCGGGCCGCGCAAGCCTCTGCCGCTGACGGACTTCATGGACAGGTATTGTAAAACTCTGATCATCGCACTGGGTGTGGCTGTTCTTGCGCCACCACCGACCGTGGCCTGGGCCCAGTTCCGTCGGGCACCAAAACCGGTGGAACGCTATGAGCGTGCCTCCAAAGGCGCAAACATGGCCGCCTGGATCAAACGCCTGGCAAGCCCTGAGGTAAAGGTGCGCCTGGAGGCGGTCGAGTCGATCGGCCAGAGCGGCGGCGATGAAAGCATCAAACCGCTGTTGTCGGCCATGGCCGATGCCGACCACCGCGTGCGCCTTAAAGCCATCGACCACCTGGGGCGGATAGGCAGCCGTCTGGCCACCACCACCCTGGTGCAGTCGCTGTTTCTTCGACACGTGGACCTGCCCTCCAAGGAACGCATCATTGTGGCACTGGGGCGCATCCGCGACCCGTCATCGGCCCGAGCCCTGTCCGACTTTGCGCTGCGTACGGACGCCACCGGACTGCGGTCGGCGGCCATCTACTCGCTGGGAGAAACCGGCGGGCCCGACTTTTTGCAGGTCCTGGAAAAACTTCGCAGCGCCTCCGACGACCCCGGCCTGCGCCGCCTGGCCACCGATGCCATGGCCAAAATTGAGACCCGTGCCGCCCGCAAGCCCCAGATACAGCCGAGCATCATAGAGCTGGAAAAACGCATGAGGCCCCCGGCCAAACGCTGATTTTCGGTCCGCGGGATTGACTTTCGGCTGTGGTGCTTAAAATCTCCCCAAAAGCCTTCAGGGTGAGCCGGAGTGGTGAAATTGGCAGACGCGCCGGACTCAAAATCCGGTGGGGGCAACTCCGTGTCGGTTCGAGTCCGACCTCCGGCACTCTGAGAACAGGAGAAACTGATGTCTAACATATCTGAAATTTCCGATGACAGCTTTGGTGCCGACGTTCTGGAGGCCGACGTTCCCGTACTCGTCGACTTCTGGGCCCCCTGGTGCGGCCCCTGCCGGGCCATCGCCCCTCTGCTCGAAGAGCTGGCCGGCGAATACGAAGGACGGGCAAAGATCGTCAAGATGAACATCGACGAGCACCAGTCCACACCTGCAACCTACGGCGTGCGCAGCATCCCCAACCTCATCGTCTTCAAAAACGGAGAGGTGGCCCAGCAGATTATCGGCGCAGTGCCCAAGGCGCGTCTGTCTGAAGCGCTCGACGGTGCTATCGGCTAAGAAGGTCCACCGGCAATGCTCGACTTCATGCGCAGAAACGCCCGCTCCTGGGGCATAAAGATAGCCCTCGGCATCATCTGTCTGGTCTTCGTCTTCTTTATGGGCGGGGGCGGACAGATCGGCGCAAGCCGCGATACCATGGCCACCGTGGGTGGCGCGGAGATTTCCGTACCCGAATTCCAACGCGCCCGGGTCGCCACGCGCGCCCGTTACCGCGACCAGTACGGAGACAACCTGCCCCCCGAACTCGAGCGCGCGCTCAACATCCCATCGCGGGCCTTGTCCGAACTCATCGACGCCGAGGTGCTGGGCCAGGAGGCCCGTCGTCTGGGCCTGCGTATCCCCGATGAAACCGTGCGCTCGGCCATCCGTCAGGTGCCGGCCTTCCAAAGGGACGGCGTTTTTTCTTCGGCCGCCTACAAGGCCGCCATCGTCCGCCAGGGCCTGAGCGCCGCGGCTTTTGAAGAGTCCCTGCGCCGCGACCTTCTCATCTCCCAGCTCGTCGACGTAATACGCCGCGGCGTTCATGTCACCGAGGCCGAGGTGCTGGCAGACTACCGTCAGGCCAACGAAAAAATCGTACTGTCCTACGTCAGCTTTGCGGCCGGGGATTTCCGCGACCAGGTTGAGATCAACGACGAGGCGCTCGAAGAGCTTTTCGAAAGCGACCCCGAGCGCTACCGCAAACCCGAGACCGTCCGTGTGGCCTACCTTGCCTACCGGACCGACGACTTCAAAGGCCAGGGCACGCCAAGCGACGAGAGGGTCGAGGAGTACTACATCCTCAACCAACGCAACTTCAGCGTGCCCGAGAAAGTAAGCGCCCGGCACATTCTTAAAAAAGTCGCCGCCGATGCCGACGACCAGACCCGCGCCGAGGCCCTTGCGGCCATCGAGGGCCTGGCCGCAAGGATTGAGGAGGGCGAGGATTTTGCCGAACTCGCCCGTGCACATTCCGAGGACGGCTCGGCCAGCGCCGGCGGAGACCTGGGCAGCTTCGGCCGCGGCCGCATGGTGCCATCCTTCGAGAAGGCCGCTTTTGACCTGGCCATAAACGAAACGAGCGCCGTGGTGGAAAGCCAGTTCGGCTATCACCTTATCCAGGCCTACGACCGCCAGGAGGCCAGCACCCGAAGCCTCGAAGAAGCACGCGAAGAGATTATAGACAAGCTGGCCTCAGAGGCGGCGGCCGATTTTGCCTTTGATGCAGCCGCGGCAGATGCCGCAGGCCTGGCCCAAGGTTACCAGGCCGACCAGGCTGAAAGCCTCAAAGATGTAGCCACCCGGCGCGGCCTCAGCCTGGAGACCACCGGGCTCTTGAGCCGTGGCGATATCGTGCCGGGCCTGGGCTCAGCCCCGGCCTTTGTGGACGCCGCCATCTACCTTGAAGAGGTCGGCGATGCCACCGACCCGGTACGCATAGGCGAGGCCTATTACCTCATAGAGCTGCAGGAACGACGCGACAGCTACATCCCTCTGCTCGCCGATATCAAGGACCAGCTGAGCCAGGACTACCGCAAGGCCAACGCCACCGGCCTGGCCCGCGACAGTGCCGACGGCCTGCTCGATAAACTACGCGCCGGCCGCAGCCTGCAAGAGGCCACCGAAGAGAGCGGCCTGGAGATCAAGGAGACCGGCCCGTTTACACGCAAAGGCGACTTCGTACTCGGCCTGGGAAGCCTGCCCGGTCTTAAGGAACTCGCCTTTGCAACCACCGCCGACGGCCAGGCTTTGTCGCGCACCTTCGTACACCGCGGTGATGCTTACGTATTCGTACGCAGCAGCCGCGAGCAGGCCCGTCGCAAAGAGTTCAAGGAAGTCCGCGAGGAAGAGACCCTGCGCCTGCGACAACGCAAAGAGCAGGAAGCTTTTTCCGAACTGCTGAAACAGCTCAAACAGGACATCGATATTTCCTACAACCAGGAACTCATCACAGCCCTGATTCCCTGAACTCGGCCGCTAGCCGCCAAGCCGGCTCCAGGCCTCTTTGAGTGTAGACACGGCCAGCGTCTCTATGTCGGCGGTATCGGCCTGCTTGCTACGCCTGGTCGAGGCACTGGGCACCACGGCGCGCTTGAATCCCAGGCGCGCTGCTTCTTTGAGTCTCAAGCCAAGCTGGGAGACCGGACGTACCTCGCCGGTAAGGCCCACCTCGCCGATCACCACGGTGTCGCGGCCCACGGCGTGCCCCGAGTGACTTGAGGCCAGAGCGGCCGCCACCGCCAGGTCGGCCCCCGGCTCCTCCACCCTCACCCCGCCCACGGTGTTGACGAACAAGTCGCGGTCGGCAAAGCCCAGCCCCAGGGTCCTCTCGACCACGGCTGCCAGCATGGCCACACGTCCGTGGTCTACGCCCAGGGTGGTGCGACGGGCGCTTCCGGAGCCGGCGCGTACGGCCAGGGCCTGCACCTCGACCATCAGCGGACGGCTGCCTTCCAGGGATGCGGTTATGGCCGAGCCCGGAGCCGAGTTCTGGCGCGCAAGAAAAACGTCGGAGGGGTCAGACACCTCGCCAAGCCCATCGGCGAGCATTTCAAACACACCGATCTCACCGGTGGGTCCAAAACGGTTTTTGACGGCCCTCAAGATTCTGAAGGCGTGGTCTTTGTCGCCTTCAAAGTACAAGACGGTATCGACCATGTGCTCGAGTACACGCGGGCCGGCAATCGTGCCTTCCCTGGTGACGTGGCCAATGAGCAAGGTCGCCGTATTTTCCTCGCGCGCCGCGGTTATCAGTTCGGCACTGGCCTCGCGTAGTTGTGAAACGGTACCCGGGGCCGATTCGACCCGCCGGGTGTAAACGGTCTGGACCGAATCCACCACGGCCAGACACGGCGAGGCGGCCTTTACGGCGGCCACTATCGAGTCGGTATCGGTGGCCGACAGCACCAGGATGCCGTTGGTCTTTATGCCCAGGCGTTCGGCTCTGGCGCGCACCTGGGCCGGGGCTTCCTCGCCGGCCACATAGAGCACCGTCTGCCCGGCCGCCGCCAGACCCCCGGCCAACTGCAGGGCCAGAGTAGACTTACCGATGCCCGGGTCTCCGCCCAGCAGCACGGCCGAGCCGGGCACCAGGCCGCCGCCGAGAACGCGGTCGAGCTCGCCGATCAAAGTGGCCCGCCGACCGTGGCTCTCATCCAACGGAACCTCATCAAGGGCGCGGGCCTGTTCGACGGCCAGCCCGGGCTCGGTCGCCCGCGGCCGTGGCGCGGCCGTTACCTCCTCGGCCATACTGTTCCAAGCCTGGCAGGCCGGGCAACGGCCCAGCCAACGCAGGCTCTGGTGGCCGCATTCCTGACAGACGTAGCGCGTTTTAGCCTTGGCCCGCTTGCTTTTCGCCATTACAGCCAATTGTAAACCTCTTAAGTTGTGCCGGTTGACTAGCCCGGCCGACGCCCCTAACTAGGCCACCACCACTTATGTACCCCTCCCGTTTAAACCTGGACGTCGCCCTGGGCAAAGACCTGGCTGCAATCAATGAGGCCGGCCTGCTCAGACAGATGAAAACCGTGGAGTCCATCCAGGGCCCCGAGGTCAGGCTTGGCGGTCGCCAGGTGCTGTTGCTGTGCTCGAACAACTACCTCGGCCTTGCCTCCCACCCCCGCCTGATAGAGGCCGCCCGCGAGGCCACGACCCGCTGGGGCACCAGCAGCGTTTCCTCTCGTCTCATCTCCGGCCACATGCACCCCCACGAGCAATGTGAGCGCCACCTGGCGGCCTGGACCAACACCCAGAGCGCCCTGCTGTTCTCGACCGGCTACCAGGCCAACCTAAGTGTGGTCACCGCGCTGGGCGGCCCCGGCGACCTGGTCGTAAGCGACCAACTCAACCACGCCAGCATCATCGACGGCTGCCGTCTGGCGCGCGCCGATGTAGCCGTCTACGACCACTGCGACAGCGACCATCTCGAAAGCATCCTGGCCGCCAACCGACAGAGACGGCGGGTGCTGGTGATAACAGAGACGGTGTTCTCGATGGACGGCGACCTCGCACCGCTGGCCGATATAAGTCTCGCCTGCCGTCGCCACGGAGCCTGGCTGATGGTCGATGAAGCCCACGCCAGCGGCATCTTCGGCAAGCGCGGCTCGGGGCTGGCCGAGGAAGCAGGCATAGAGGCCGACGTGCACGTGGGCACCCTGGGCAAAGCGCTGGGAAGTTTCGGCGCCTATGTGGCCGGCAGCCGCAGGCTCATAGACCTGCTCATAAACCGCGCCCGCCCCTTCATCTTTACCACCGGCCTGCCGCCGGCGGCCGCAGCCGCGGCAGACACGGCCGCTCAGTTGATAGAGGCCGACCCCGGTCCCCGCGATGGTCTTCGCCGCCGCGCCCGCAGCCTCGGCCAGCGTTTGCGCAAGGCCGGCCTTAACGTCCCCAACACCGACAGCCAGATTATTCCAATAATCACCGGCAGTGTCCGCGACACGGTGGCGGCCTCCGAGCGCCTGCTCGAGCGCGGCATTTACGTGGCCGCCATCCGCCCCCCCACCGTGCCCGCCGATACCTCCCGACTTCGTCTGAGCATCATGGCCACCCACAGCGAGGAGCACCTTGAAAGAGCCTACCGAGAAATTGTCGACTGCATCGCCTGACAGCACCGCCGGTCTTATCGCCGAAGACCGCCGTTCCCTCTGGCATCCGTTTACCCAGACTGCCGAGTGGCTTTCCTACGACCCCATCGTGGTAGAGAGCGCCGATGGTTTTTTCCTGGTCGCAAGCGATGGGCGACGCTACCTGGACGGCGTGTCTTCGATCTGGTGCAACGTGCACGGCCACGGACACCCGGCAATCGTGGCGGCCATGAAAGAACAGCTCGACCGGGTTTCTCACTCCACCCTGTTGGGCCTGAGCCACGTGCCGGCCATAACCCTGGCCAAACATCTGACGGAGATCACCCCGGACGGGCTCACCCGTGTTTTCTATTCCGATTCCGGGTCCACCGCCGTCGAGGTCGCACTGAGAATGGCCTTTCAGTACTGGCGCCAGAAAGGACAAGAGCAACGCACCCGCTTCGTGTCCCTGGCCGACGCATACCACGGCGACACCCTGGGCGCGGTGAGCCTGGGCCGCAGCCATCCCTTCCACACCGGCTACGAGCCCATCACCTTTGAGGTGTTGAAGTTTCGTCCCCCCTTCCTGTGCCCACCACACAACGGGAGCGGCCACGGCGACCTCGAAGAAGCCGCACGGGCGAGCCTGGCTGAGCTCGAACAACTATTGGACAGCCAGGGTGAACAGATAGCGGCCGTGGTAATAGAACCGCTGGTGCAGGGGGCGGCCGGCATCTGGCCCCAACCACCGTCTTTTGTTGCCGGCCTGCGACAGCTCTGCGACCGCTTCGGCGTCCTTATGATAGCCGATGAGGTGGCCACCGGGTTTGGCCGCACGACGAGCATGTTTGCGGTCGAGCAGGCCGGGGTCTGCCCCGACATCATGTGTCTGGCCAAGGGACTGACGGCCGGCTACCTGCCCCTTGCCGCCACGCTGGCAAGCGAAGAGATTTACCAGGCCTTCTCGGCCCCCTACGAAGAGTACAAAACCCTCTTCCATGGTCACACCTACGGCGGCAACCCGTTGGGGTGTGCCGCGGCCATTGCCAATCTCAAAGTCTTCAGCGACGAGGCAGTGCTGGAAACATGTCGGCGCGGTGCGGCTGTGTTTGCCGACCTGCTCGACCGCTACATCGGACCTCTTGCCGAGGCCGGCCAGACAGGACCGCCAAGGCAGGTGGGGATGATGGCTGCCTTCGACCTCACGGCCGGCCCCGGCACGCCCCATCCCCCCGCACAGCGTCGTGCCCACCGCGCGGTGCTGGCCGCACGCGAACAAGGGGTGATCATCAGGCCGCTGGCCGACTGCATGGTGTTGATGCCCCCGCTCACCATCCCCGCCGACCTGCTCGAACGACTGGTTGCCACCACAGCCGAGGCCGTGGTCGAGGCCAGCAAGTGACAAGCACATGAACGGCCTGTTTATAACCGGCACCGACACCTCGGTGGGCAAGACCGTTGTGGCTGCGGCCATCGCCGCGTCCATCGCTGAAAGAGGACTTAAGGTCGGCGTCTACAAGCCCGCCGAAACCGGCTGCCCGGCCGCCGCCGACGGCCGGCTCATGGGCCCCGACTGCCGCCGTCTGCAAGAGGCCGGTGGCGGCTGGCAGGGGATGGCCACGACGGCCAGCTATCTGTTCAAAGAACCGGCCGCACCGCTGGTGGCGGCCGAGGCCGAAGGCACAAGCGTGGACCCCGGACGTCTGGCCCGCGATTTTAACGCCGTGGCCTCGTCTTGCGACTTCATTATCGTCGAGGGAGCAGGCGGTCTGCTGGTGCCCCTGGCCGAGGGTTTCTGCTACTTCGACCTGGCAAAAATGCTCGGCCTTGATGTGTGCTGCGTGGTCGGCTCCAAACTCGGGTGCATCAACCACGCCCTGCTCACACTGTCCCTGCTTGAGACCGCCGGGGAATTAAAAACCGCGGGCTACGTAATGAACTCCCTCAGTCCGCCGGCCGAGCAGGACCTGGCCCTTCGCAGCAACGCCGCCACCATCGCCCGCTTTACGTCGGCCAGATATCTCGGCACCTTCCCCTGGCTTGCAGATTTCGACCAGGACCAGAGCTGGGACTCGGGCGTCCTGGCACAGGCGGCCGAGGGTCTTACAATTTAAGTTTTGACAGTGCGGCTTCTCTTACCGTTTTAAACGGCACGCCGTGCTTTAATGCGCCACGGGCCACATCGTCGAACTCGGGCTCGGCCGTACGGCGGCCGTCGGGACGGGTGACCACCTTAACGGCCACCGGGCCGTAGTCGGTATCAACGTTCTCAATCGTGCGCGGCAGCACCACCCTTGCCATGGTCTTAAAGCGAAGGCCGATGGTGCTCGACTCGTTCAGTATCAAGGCGGCCAACTCTTCCATCCTGCCAAGTCCCGACAGCACGGTGAGGCGGCTGCCCAGGCGGCCCTTTTTCATGGCCACCGCAGTCGTGGTCACATCCCTGGCCCCGCCACCACGCAAACGCTCGGCCAGGTAGGCCAGGTGCTCGGCAGTCATGTCGTCGATGTCGGTCTCGATGACTATGACCTCTTCATCCGAATCGGCCTCGGCCTGGCCAACCAGCACGCGCAACAGGTTGGGGCGGTCACTGAGACGCCGGCTGCCGGCCCCCGAACCGCTGGCTTCGAGTACAAACGAAGGTCTTAAGGGACGGGCAAGGGCGGCAAGGATCGCGGCCCCGGTCGGCGTTACCATCTCGCCACTGCCGTCGCCGGCCACGACCTCAAAACCCTCAAGCAGACGCACGGTGGCCGGGGCCGGTACCGGCAGGCGTCCGTGTTGAGTATCAACGTAACCGCTGCCCGTGGGCAGGGGGCCGCAAAAGCAACTCTCTATGCCCAGACGACTGAGGCACCAACAGGCGGCCACTATATCGACGATGGAGTCGATGGCACCGACCTCGTGGAAGTGGACCTGCTCGACATCCACGCCATGGACATGGGCCTCGGCGCGGGCCAGGGCCTCAAAAACCCGAAGGGCCCTGGCGGCGGCATCATGGCCCAGCCCACCGCCGGCGGCGTCTTCTATGAGGCCACGGATTTCCGTCCAGTTTCTCTTCGGAACCTCGGTTCCTTCTTCTGTAACAACATCGAAGCGGGTGGCCTCCAGGCCCTCCACCTCTACCTTGGACGCCTCGATACGATAGCCGTCCACCGCAACTGCTCCAAGGGCCTCGCGCAAGCCCTCAATCGTCACATCCGAACGCCCCCAGGCCCCGGCCACATCGAGCAAGGCCGCCACCGTCATGTCGCCAGCAATGCCGGATCCCGTGTCAAAATAAGCGATTCTCAAGTCAATCCGCGGCTCCGGCCAGACTGAGTCCGGTCCCCAAAAACCCTTTACAGGCAAAAGGGCGGATGCTAGCATCCGCCTCTTGGCATGCCCTCGTGGGCCTGCCCATACCAAGGTGACTTACTTCAGCCAAGACCAACTGTCCATGTTCGAGCGCCTGCTCCAGAGCCAACGCCAGCAACTCATCGAAGAGGCCGGCCGCACGGTGAGCGAGATGACCGACAAGGACCAGAGCTTTGCCGACCCCAGCGACCGTGCCAGTTGGGAGAGCGAGGCCAACCGTGACCTGCGAATCCGCGACCGCGAACGCAAACTTATCGACAAGATCGAGGATGCCTTGAAAAGAATCGAGGATCAGACTTTCGGTGAGTGTGAAGAATGCGGAGAGATGATTTCGGTGGGCCGTCTCAAGGTGCGTCCGGTAACTACGCTGTGCATATCGTGCAAGTCCGAACAGGAAATAGCCGAGAGCAAGCCAAACTTTGCCCACTAAACACTCCAGAACTTTGGGGCAGTAGCTCAGTTGGGAGAGCACCACGTTCGCAACGTGGGGGTCGGGGGTTCGAATCCCCTCTGCTCCACCATTAAATCACATGAAAGTTTTTCTCACGGGCGCCACAGGATTCATCGGCAGCCGGCTTTGCCAGAAGTTGAGCTTGGCCCACGAAGTGGTGGCTCTGTGTCGCAGCGAGAGTGCCGACGACGCGCTACCCGAAAAAGTCGAAGCCGTTAGAGGCGACCTGGAAGACGCCGAGCATCTCCGCAGTCTCGTCGCCGCAGCAAGACCCGAGGCGGTCGTCCATCTGGCTGCACGAATCGCCAGCACCCGCGACGACACCGCGCTGGCGCGCGTCAACACCCAGGGGACCGCGGCCTTGATCGAAGCCGCGGTGGGCGCCGGCGTGCACAGATTTCTGTTCGCATCAACGGTCGTCACCGGCGATGCCGGCGGCGCACTGCTGACCGAACAGAGCGAGCTGCCGATCAAGACTCCCTACGGCCGCTCCAAACAGACATCCGAGGCCGAGCTGTTCGCGCGCGGCGACGACGGCGCCATCGAGCCGGTCGTGCTGCGCCCGAGCCATGTGTACGGCCCCGGCGGCTGGTTTGCGGATATCGTTCGCGACCAGGCGCGGGGGCGTTTTCTGGTCCCCGGCGACGGACAAAACCTCTGGGACATGGTCCACGTCGACGACGTCGTGCGGGCGTTCGTGCTCGCGCTGACGGCCGAGAATCCCTCGCGCGTGTACCACGTCGTCGACGACGCAGCTGTCACTCTCAACGAGGTAGCGGCCTGCATCGCTGCAGCGCTGGGCCGCCGCCCCCCGCGACATGTTTCCGTATGGATCGCGCGCCTGGTCGCCGGACGTAACGCCATCGACGCGGTGGTGCGCTCCGCGCGATCCTCCAACCAACGCCTGCGCAACGAGCTCCACTGGGAGCCCGCACACCCACAATCATTGCGCGCCATTGGCGACGTCGTCCGCACGATCATGGAGGCGGGCGGCTAGCGACCAGCATGACGGCCACCCATTAAAAAGGGGCCGCCCCTGTAGACAGAGGCGGCCCCTTCGGCACGCAACGGGACTGGAGAGTGGTTAGTCCCGTCCCTGAGCCAG
>JAYGCL010000024.1:0-8851 GCA_046583365.1 Deltaproteobacteria bacterium | reverse complement strand
CGCCATGACGCTGGCCACCGTGGACGAGATGTTCAGGGCCTTCTACGACGCCAACCACGACACCTCGATAGCCGCCATCATAGTGGCCGGGGCCGGCAAACATTTCGGAGTCGGTGGCGATGTGGACTGGGAAACCTGGGGTCTGCGCGAGGCCTTCTACAACCGCTACCCCCACAACCGTCTTATCCGTATGTCGAGGAAGCCCGTGATCGCCCAGGTCCAGGGCTACTGCTTGGGCGGCCACAACCACATGGCCTACTGCTGCGACTTCACCATAGCCGCCGACAACGCCAAGTTCGGCCAGGCCGGCCCAAAGGTATCAAGCCCCGCCGACGGCTTTTTCGTCCCCTACCTCACCAAGGTGGTCGGTGCCAAGAAGGCCCGCGAGATGTGGATGCTGTGCCGCCGCTACACGGCCGAAGAGTCTCTGGCCATGGGACTGGTAAACAAGGTCGTTGCGCTCGACAGCCTTGAGGACGAAGTCGACCTCTGGTGCGAAGACCTGCTGCAGGTAAGCCCCGGCTGTCTGGAAATCTTAAAGGCCGCATTCGACCAGGAGATGGACGGCTACGACGAGATGGGTATCAAGTCGAGCCAGTTATACCCCGATTGGTTCGACATGCCCGAGGGCAAAGAAGGCGGCAAAGCTTTTATGGAAAAGCGCACACCCCGGTTCTGGGATATCCGTAAACGCGCGGCTGAAAAACAGCAAGAACTGATCAAAGACTACGACAAGGACGAGTAGATAGTTTCGGCCCTGGCCAGTTCCTCGACCTCGCCTTCCCCGTAGCCCAGCTCGGCCAGAATTTCCCGGCTGTGCTGGCCGTGCACCGGTGGGGCCAGGCGAACGCTGCCCGGGGTGCTGCCCATTTTTATGGGCACACCGGTCACTTTGTAGGCACCCAGCTTGGCGTGCGTGACCTCGGTGACCATGCGGTTGTGGACAACCTGGGGGTCTGAGGCCACCTCGGTGATGTCCTGGATGGGGGCGACCAGCACGTCGGCGGCAACGAGGCGCTCGACCAGTTCGTCGCGGGAGAACTGCCGACAACACTCGGACAGCACACGGTCGAGTTCGTCTTCGTTGGCAAGGCGGTTGGCGATCGTCGAGAACCGCTCTTCCTCGTGCCAGTCACGCTCAAGCGCGTTGCAGAGGTTGCGGAAAAACTTGTTCGACGGACAGGTAATAACCACGCCCTTCCCGTCCGAGGTCGGGTACACCCCCGAGGGGGAAAAATACTGGCTGCGGTTGCCGGTGCGCGGCGTTACGTCGCCGTTTAAGAAATAGGCCCCCAGTCCCGGCGCTTGGGCGTGCACCAATGCATCGAGCAGGGAAACATCGATACGCTGCCCCTTGCCGGTGGCCTCGCGAACCCGCAGTGCCGCCAGGATGCCCACGCTGGCCTGCAAGGAGGTCATCACATCGACCACGGGGATGGTGACACGTACCGGGTCGCTGCCGGGCTGGCCGTTAAGAGAAATCATGGCGGCGTACCCCTGGGCCAGAAAATCTATACCCGGGCGGCCTGCGTACGGACCGTCGGGGCCGAAGGCCGTCACACCGGCCCAGATGATGTCCTCTTTGTGGCGGCGCACCTGCTGGTAGGACTGGCCGAGCCTGGAAAGGGCCGGCTCGCGAACGTTGGTGATCACAACATCGGTAGTGGCCAACAGGCGGGCAAAGACCTCCTGGCCGGCTTCCCCTCGCAGGTCAACGACCAGGCTGCGTTTGTTGCGGTTGATGGCGAGAAAAGGCGAGTGTTCGCCTTCGCGCTCGGGGCCGAGGTGGCGGCTGTCATCACCGTAGTGGGATTCCACTTTTATAACGTCGGCACCGAGGTCGCCGAGCAGGGTGGCCGCATAGGGAACGGCCATCATGGTGCCGAGGTCCAGGACCCTGACCCCCTCAAGCGGCCCACC
Organism: Deltaproteobacteria bacterium; assembly: GCA_046583365.1. Lineage (GTDB taxonomy): Bacteria > Desulfobacterota > Binatia > UBA1149 > CAYXZP01 > JAYGCL01. The sequence continues at coordinate 6,931 of JAYGCL010000024.1, read as the reverse complement.
CGGGGCCGACGTGCCGGCTGAATCCACGGCCGCCACGGCTATAAAATAACGCCCTCTTCTTTGAAACGCCCGATCTCGTCCCAGTCGTAACCGAGAGACTCAAAAAGGATAAGTTCGGTGTCCTGGCCGAGTTCGGGACCGAGGCTTTCAACCCGCCCCGGCGTGCGTGAAAAGCCCACCGGCAAACCACGGATGTCAACCTCACGGCCCACGGCCGAACAGTTGGTCTTAAGAAGGTAGTCATTGTCCCAGGCCTGCCGGTCCTGGCCCAGTTGGGCGAGGTTGCAGACCGGTGCGGCCAGCAGCCCGGCCTCGCCCAGACGCTGGACCCAATCGTCGGCACCGGCGCCGGCAAAAGCCTCGTCCAACACCGCCACCAGTTCCCGGTTGCCGCGACGTCGCTCTACCGTGTTGAAACGCTGGTCACCGGCCAAGCCCTCACGGCCAAGCAGAGAGCAGAGTTTCGTCCAACCCTGGTCCTGGTTTTCTATGCAAACGACCATCCAGCCGTCGTCGGCCTCATAGGTATTCCACAGCGGGTTTACCGGCTCACTGCGGCTTTGTTGCTCGCGGTAGCGCGGGTCCCCGGTGGCCAGGTAGGGCTGCAGGCTCGGCGCGGCCATGAACAGTTGGGCGCCGTAGAGCGATGCATCCAGATACTGCCCCTTGCCACTGCGACGACGGGCGTACAGGGCCAGGCTGATTGCCAACGCCGCCATCAACCCACCCATGGCGTCCCCCGAGCCCATGCCGAGGTAGATGGGAGGCTGCCCGGGCTCGCCCAGACGACTCATAAGGCCAGCCAGGGCCTGGACCGTCATGTCGAAAGAAGGCTTATCGATGGTACCCTTGGGACCGTAGCCGGTGCCCATGGCGTAGATGAGAGAGGGGTTGATGGCCGTGAGCTCTTCGTAAGAACACCCCCACTTGCCAAGAGCTTTGGGACTCAGGTTTGAAAGGAACACGTCGGCACTCTTGATCAGGCGCCCGAGTATCTCGCGTCCACCCTCGGTTTTAAGGTCCACCGCCATGGACTTCTTGTTGCGGTTTATGACCAGGAAATACTGATTCCAGTCCCCCACCGGCAGGGCCTTGATGCTGGCCACACCACGGGCGAGGTCGCCGCCTTTGGGATTTTCAAAGTGTATCACTTCGGCGCCGAGGTCGGCCAGGTGTTGGGCGGCCACCGGCCCCTGGAACCACATCGTAAGGTCTACGATGCGCAGCCCTTCAAGCGGAAGCCTGGAGGCCGTGGCCCCGCCGCCGTCACTGTCGCTGGGCGCCACCGCAGAGGCGGCTGCCCGCCGCTCTGCCACCAGCTTGGCTACCAGCTCGGCCGGGTCGCCGTCTGCAGGCCCGGCCGGACGCGAGAGCCGGGCCGGCGTCTCGCTCATGTGAATGGGGAACCCGATGGTCCTGGTCTCAACGCCATCCTCGGAGCCGGGGTCGAGTATGTAGCGGTTTGCGCGCGCGGCTTTGTCGGCTTCGGGATAGCGGTAGTCTTCTATGATGTCGGCCGACATCTTCTGTTTGTTGAACAGGTCGCGCCAGTGTTCGGCCTTCTGCTTGGAGAATATCTCTTCCAGAACCTGCAGCATTTCCAAACGGCTCTGGCCACAACGTTTTTCGTGGGAATCAAAACGGGGGTCATCCACGGCAAGCCCCACGATTTCGGAAAAGCGCGGCCAGTAGCGCTCGGTGTCGGGCATGGTCAAGGTCACCCAGGGGCCGTCCTTGGAACGGTAGACGGTCCCACTCATCGGATTGCCGGCGTCCAGACGGTCGACCGCGTGGAGAAAACGCTCTCCACCCATGGCAAGAAAGGCCTGCAGGTCCAGGCTGGCCCCGTACATGTTGCCGGCCAGCAGAGAGCAATCCACACGCTGGGCTCCGCCGCCGTTGTCGCGGTGAAGGAGTGCCACCGTCACCGCAAAGGCCAGCATTACCGAGGTATACATCTGCCCGTGGCCTGGATAGACGGGGGGCTGGCCGGGCTGGCCGAGTATGGGCATCATGCCGGTTCTTGCAGCCGCAATCTCGTCCAGGAGCGATCCCCCGATATCGGGACCAGCGGGCCCGAAGCCGCTGCCCACCGCGTAGACCAGGCCGGGGTTTTTGCAACGCAGCCCTTCCTCATCAATGCCGAGGCCGGCAAGCTCACGGTCACTCAAGTCGGTAATCAGAACATCGGCGGACGACAGCAATTCAAGCAGGGCGGCCCGTCCCTTCTCGGCGTCCAGGTCGAGGGCGACCTTTTGTTTGTTGCGGTTGGCAAAAGACTCAAGGCTGGCCAGCCCGGCCTCGTCGCCATCGGACAAAGGGGTACCTCCAAGGCGCCGGCCCTGGTCTATACGTACGACCTCGGCACCAAAATCCCCGAGCAGGGCGGCGGCAGTGGCGGAAAAGAACTCGCCGGTGAGGTCTACAACGAGGGTCTTATCGAGAGCCGTGCTCACGAAGGCCGGGTCCTACGCAGACCACCCGTCGATGACGTCGAGGGTCTTGTCCTCGTACTCGCTCTCATCGGGTAAGGGCCGGCCGAGCCAATCGCGGTAGAAGGTGTCCAGGTCGGGGAGAAACTCGAAATCCGGTGGACACCCCCGCGGCACCGCCTCAACCTCAAGTTGGGTCGCGCAACCGTGGCAGATGTACTCGCGGATCTGCACCCAGGCCGGGTCCGGCATGTCGCGGCCTTTGTAAATCTCGGAAATCGAAGCCTCGTCGTCACGCACACTGATAAGCGCCGACAGCTTCCAGTTCACACGGTAGTCACCGTATTCGTGTCCACAGCTGCATTTGACGATCCGCTGTCCATCCTTGGCCACGATAAAGAGCTTGGGCGTAAGCGGCAAAAGTATCTGTTCGTCCCAGGGTACCCGGCTTTGCTGAATTTCAACGTATTTGTCGAAACGGTCGGTGTCCTTGGGGCTCTTGAGCATGTCCTGGACAGCGGGCCAGGGCAGCACTCCGTCAATGAGCTTTTCGATATCCCGTTTGAGAAAATCAGCCATACTGCTCTCCTTGCCTAAAACTCGAACCCGGCAGGCAGGTTCCAGAACCGCCTCAGTTCTTCGCCGTAGTCCGGCGACAGTTCCATGCTGCTGCGCCACATCACAAGAACGGCCTCGTCCATGTTCTCCCTGGCCTCTACTTTCTCGCGCTCCACGGCCCACCAATCCTTGAAGGGAACGGCCCGGGCCTTGCGGTCGGCTCGCATCTCATCGCGACGTTTGGCGGTCGCGGTCTCGTCAACCACACAAGCCCGGTCGCCTTTGGCGTTGCCGTTGCCGTTGGCAAAAACCACGCCGTGGATCTCTTCGGCAACCGCCCGTCTCACCCAGCCTTTGTGTAGGTCGTCTTCCACCGCCTTGGGGTCACGCTCTATAGGATCGCCCATGGACTGAGCACCCGAGACCGGATGGACGATGAGGTCGTAGTTCTGCAGCGGCTCGGGAGTCACAAACGGCGCCACCGCGGCAACTACCAGTTCTCTTGCCTTCACCACCTGGCCGATGGTGGGCGACTCGGGGTCACCGCGGTCGTGCACCAACGGCTTCTGCCCATCGATGAGCTCTTTTACGTTGGTATCATGTGCGTAGCTCGGACGGTCGGGTACCGAGGGGTAGGCCCCGTACATGCCATGGTTGGCAATCGTACGGCTACGAATACCCGCACAACCACACTGGTATTCAATGCCGCTGGTGTTGTAGATCATCCACACGGCGGTGTGGCCCAAGCCACCGCGGAAACGGCCATAACCGGCCGAGTCGGCCTCTATGTTGCGGCCGAGGAAAAGGATGGGGTAGTAGAGTTCGGCTATCTCGGCGTTGCCGAAGTCGGCGTTGGGAGTGTAGATGCACCAGGCACTGTTCTCGCCGTCGGCAAAGCCACGGGCTGGCGAGCCGTTGCAGGCCTGCTCGAGGGTCAGGCCGGCCACGTACTGGCCCATCTGATTAATGCCGGCAAACTCGGCCGTCATGGTGGTAGCGGCACCGGCGGCCATCTCTTCGACGAATCCACGCATCTGGTAAAGACGCCCGAATACTTCGTAAAGGCTGCTCAACCACATCACCGCGGGCGCCCAGGCAACACCCGAGGAGGCGGAAAAGTCCTTCTCAAAAGGATTGGCCCAGGAACCGGCCGGCGGCGTTTCTAGATCCCAAGCCGCCGTGGGGCCGGAGTTGAACATATCGAAGCCCACGATGTGGGAGTAACCGTTGAGCAGTCCCGACTTCAGTGCCGTCGGGCTTATGTTCTCACCAAAGGGAACCGTTCCGCTGGCTCCACTCAGGGAGATGCGGACGTTGGCGTCGGTGTCGATCTCCAGCTCCATGGGCAGGTTAAAGAGACAGTCTATGTCCTGCTTGCCGAGCAGCACCCGCTTGCCCTTCATCGACAAGTCCTTGAACTGGGACTTGCGAATCCGCCCCGGTATCGCTTGCGTCCTTACACGCGAGACCGCGTAGCGACGACTGTCCTCGATGTACTCTCTGGTCGCATCGCGGAAGAAGTCGAGGCCGTACTTGCCGATCACCTCCGTGAGTTTTTCACGGATCGTAATGCAACCGGCCAAACGGCCACGGGCATCACCCAGCACCCAGTCAGGAGTACGCGTGCGCGACCTTATGCGCAGATCGTACCAGGGATAGAACTTGTCGTTCTCCCCCACTTTCTCCATCGAAATACACAGACCGTCGGAGTAGCAGTCGGGGTTGAGGAAACCGATGGAGCCAGGCGTCACCGAACCGCAGTCGCTCACATGGGAAACGCAACTGGCCCAGGCCACCAGTTTGCCCTCGTAAAAGAGAGGCATGCACATGTCGAAATCGGGACAGTGGATACCACCGTAGTGGGGGTCGTTGTTCTCGAAAATATCCCCCTGTTGGAAGCCCGGATAATCCTCGTATCCCAGCTCAATAAAGTTGCGGATCATGTCGGCCAGCAGGCCGGGGTGGGCGGTGATCCCACGCGACACACATATGGCCTCACCGGTTGGTAAGTGCAGGGCCCACAGCGCATCGCCCCCCTCGGCGGCAATCGGCGAAGACGAGACCTTGCAACCCACCTCCCAGGCCGCGTTGCAGAGGTTGGAAAGAATGTGCCAGACCGCCTCGTAGGTTCCCGGGTCGCTCTCCTTGCGGGGGAGTTTGTCTAACCCGAAGAGGTGTCCGCTGTCGGCGAAAGCCTCGTCGTTTATCTTCAGTCGGTCCTTGAGACTGAGTTGGGCCATCACGAGCCTCTCCTTTCGAGCCAGTAGATCTCGTGCTCGTCGATGCGCACATGCCATTCGGACGGCACAAACAGCGTCGTATTGGACGCTTCGATAACCGCCAGTCCGTCGATTTCGTTGCCCGGCTTGAGCGACTCCATGCGCCAGATATCGGCGTCGTGCCACTTGCCTTGCCGGAAAACCGGACGTTTGCCCTTGGAGGCTTCCTTGTCGGGCTTCTTGCCCGACAGTTTGTGCTTGCGCAGCTTGGGCTTCACGGTTGCAACCTTGGCTACCACGCAGACTTCGGTGATGTGGTAGGCGCCCACGTCGGGCTTAGCCGCCAGGGTAAACATCCTGGTGTAGAGGTCTTCGTAGGCTTTGATCAGAACATCCAGGTCGTCCTTGGACTCGATGCGTGGTAACGGCGACTCGACCTCTACGTCGTCGAGTTGGCCATAGTATTTCATGTAGACCACCTGGGAGATCTCGATCTGTTCGGGCGTAAAGCCCTCGCCCTGCAGTTCGGCCATGAGTTCGTCTTCGAGGGCCTGCCAGCCATCGGACACCGGCTTCATGCAGGCCACCTTGGTCTCATCGTCGAGGTCGGGCGTTATTAAGGCGGCCACGGATTTGTGACGGCGATGGGAGTAGTCCATGCAGGCCCCGCCCCAGGCCGAAAACGCCCCGGCGTGCGGTACCGTCACCACCGCTTTCCACGGGTGGTCACCGGCATAGCCGAGCAGGTGCAAAGGCCCAGCGCCACCGTAGCCGAGCAATACGTACTCGCGAATGTCGTGGCCAACCATAAGACTACGTACCAGGTGCTCGCGCATAATCACGTTGAGCAGTTCGAGACAGGTTTCGGCGGCGACGTATACATCCAGACCCAGGGGGTCGGCGATCTTCTCTTTGAAGTACTGGTAGGAGACTTCCTTGTTGACCGCGACCTTGCCTCCCAGGTAGTTGTTCTCGTTGAGAATCCCCAACAGGAGGTTGGCGTCGTTGATGGTGGGGGTGGTATTGCCGGCCTCTATGAAAGTAGGACCCGGGGTTCCACCGGCCGAGTCGGGCCCGAGTTTTATGCGCATGGTCTGGGGGTCCAGCCGTATGTAGGTGCCGGTACCGGCACCTATGGATGTGATGCCAAGCATAGGGACGTTGACGTACATATCCTGGAACCCGGGCTCGCGGTTGATGGGCAACACACCGGCGGTAATCGTACCGGCATCAAACGAGGTACCGCCCACGTCCGAACACACGATGTTTTCCTCACCCATGACGCTGGCCAGGTACTTCGCACCCATCAGCCCTCCCACCGGGCCCGACATGGCGGCTTCGAAAAGCCTGGGGTAACGGATGTTGGTGATGCCTCCGTAGCCCAGCACGGTTTTGAGGCTGTGCTTGTATCCGACCTTGGTCAGTTCTTCTTCAATACGGTAGAGCTGTTTACGCGCGGGGTCGGAAGCGTAGGCCTGCACCACAGTAGCGTTGGCCCGTGAAATCTCGCGCATGGTCGGCGCCACCTGGCTCGACAACTCAAGCACCACCTCGCGGCCCACCTCTTTCATCACCTCGCGGGCGATCTCGGCGGCGCGTTGTTCGTGCTGGGGATTATTGAAGGATTGCAGGAAAATGATTGCGATGCTCTCGACTTCCTCATCGACCAGCAGTTCGCGCACCCCCTGGACAACCTCGTGCTCGTACATGGGGATGACCACG
>JAYGCL010000048.1:0-10873 GCA_046583365.1 Deltaproteobacteria bacterium | reverse complement strand
CAACTCTACGATGAGGCTCCCACGCCGCACGGGTCAGGCATCGCCATACCTGGCATCCAGTTTGCCGAGACGAGAGACCAGCTTGGCCCCACAACGGCTGAAGTCGGGTTGACTGATTCGGGCAATCGCCTTGGTATCGGCCTTTAAGAGACAAGGCCCGGCTTGGCAGCCCAATAGTGGCTGCGCGCAACGTCAACACGGATCATCGGATCGCGGACGAGCTCGAAGGACTGACCGCGGTACTGGGAATACTTAAAGCGTAGCGCCTCAAGGGCACGCACGTACTGGTCGGGCTCGGTCACCACAGAGGCGCTCCCGTGGACCAGCAGGTAGGCAAGATGCCGCCAGTCTTCTTCGTAGTGGTCGATAAGAAAGGCCACGCTCGGGTTGGCGGCTATATTACGGAGTCGCTTGAGCCCCTGCTTGGACGCTTTGGGTTTGTTGTCGATGAGCGAGTAGAAGCACCCATCAACCAACACGAAACAAATAGGCACCAGGTGCGGCCTGCCTTCAGAATCCACCGTCGACAAACGACCGACACGCGCGGCGTCTATGAGTTCGCGTTCGGCCTGTGAAAAGACTGCCACGCGCTATTTGGAACCCGTTTGCACTGAGGCCACAACTTTATCGATATTAAGATAGGAGCGGTCGTGCCGGTAAACGCAAAACTCCAGGCGTGAATCAGCCGGATTGGTGAAGTCGAAGGCCTGGTACTGGTAGGCCGGGTCGGACTCACGACCGCGCGCGGCTGCCTTCAAACAGGACGCTGATTGTTTGGCCTGCGCCGCAGCCACCTTGGACGCGGCCTTGTTGAGCGCGGTTATGCATTTGCTCTGCTCGCGGCCTTGCTGCTGAGCCAGGGCCGTTGTGGGGACGGCAACCCCGGCCAGGACGACGGCGTAGACAAGCCGTCCCAGACGGCTAGAGAGGGCACTACCCATACCTGACTGTAGTACCAAGCCTGGTCCCGAACCGTCAAGGCCTTGACCACCAGAGGATTAGACATTTTTGTACAGGTCCCGGCATCATGGCCTATGAACCGCGCAACCGCGCTGCCGGGCATTGTCTTTAAAGCCATGGCCCTGCTGCTCGGACTGACCGTTTCGGCAGGAGCCTCCGATTGGGCGCCCCGCCAGGGCCTCGAACTGATCGGCCAACCGGCCCCCGAACTCCAAGGAATTAAGTGGCTGCAGGGAGGGCCGCTGAGCTTGGCCGAGGCTAAAAGCCAGGGCAAGGCCGTCTTGTTGCGATTCTGGCTCATCGACTGCCCCTACTGCACCCGCAGCGCACCGGCACTGAACGAGATCCACTCTCGCTACGCCGACCGAGGTCTGCTGGTAATCGGTATTCACCACCCCAAGTCCGAACGCGCCCGCGATGCAGAAGTGGTACGGCACGCCGCCCGGCAATTCGGCTTCAAGTTTGCCGTCGGCAGCGACGATGAATGGAAGACGGTGCGTGCCTACGGAGTGGGAACGACTTTCACGGACTTCACCTCGACGAGCTTTCTCATCGACAAGACCGGCACCATCCGCTGGCTACACGACGGCGGAGAGTTCCACCGCGGCGGCGGCCCCGGCCACGAACGCTGCAACGCGGCCTTTGAATCCCTGCAACGGGAGTTGGACGCGCTGCTCTAAGGCTCTTTGGACTTAAACTTAACGGCCGTGTTGGTTTTGGCGGTACTAAGTTCCGTGGTCCAGCACATACCCAGATTGTTGACCAACTGGACTACAATATTCGGATCCTGCGCAAACATCTGGCTGTCCGAAACCGCTGTGGGCAGGACGAGATTAGACCCCTTGGCTAGAAGGTTGGCTTTGGATTTGCCCGCACGGCCGGATTTTATAATGATCTTTCGGACTCCGTCGCTGAAACCCGACTTGTCCTTGTACTTGAACCCCTTCTTGCCGGCCATTTTCCAACCCGCGCCGGTTGCCACCTGGAGCCGCCCAGTCAGTGTTGGCCCCGAAGCAACCATGTCGTAGATACAAAGCCCCAGGACCGTACTCGAAAGGGGGTTGCCGAGGTCGGAAAGAAAAGTCTCCTCCCCCTTGGTCCATTTCCACTTGAGCAGGTCTCTGCTGTCCCCCGGCTTGTCGATGACCAGCAGAAACTCGCGGCCTGCCGTCAGACAATAGGCGGCCGGCTCGAAGGAACTGCTGCAGCCGGTTGTAGAGTCGCAACTGTCGAGGCTGCAAAGGTCACCGTCGTCGCAGGCGCCGTGGTTGGGGAGACTCGCACAGTCGTTTGCCTGTTCGTCACACTCATCGATGGTACAGGCAATGCCGTCGTCACAGACAACCGGCGCTCCCGGCAGGCAACCGGAGACCGGGTCGCAGCTTTCCAGGCCGTTACAATACTGACCGTCGTTGCAAACCAGAACCGTCGCCTGGCTACAGGCCCCGGCCAGGCAGGAGTCAGAAACCGTACACGCATTACCGTCATCGCAGGGAGCGTTATTGTGCGGATGTGTACATAGACCGTTGCCGTCACAGACGTCGTCTGTACACACATTCTCGTCGGCCGAACATACTGCGCCGGCAGCCAGCAGACAGGTGTCGGTAAATTCGATACAGGTATCGGCACATTCACCACCGCCAAGGCAGGGGTCCCCACTGCCCGCGCACAGGCCAGCCTGACATTGGTCGGTGACAGTACAGAACAATCCATCCTCACAAGCGGTGCCGTTAGTGAGCGGAGAAGGCGTGCAGGCGTCGGCAGACTCGTTGCAGACGCCCACATTGCACTGGTCGCTTGAGGCCGAGCAGTCGCGTGCCGGGCCACTATTGCAGGCCCCGGCCTGACACTGGTCAGAGGCGGTACAGAACAGTCCATCATAACAAGCGGTACCGTTGCTCAGGGGAGAAGGCGCGCAGGCATCGGCGGCCTCGTTGCAGACCCCCGCGTTGCACTGGTCGCCCGAGGCCGAGCAGTCGCGCGAACCGCCGCCAGCACACAGGCCGGCCCCGCACTGATCACCGATCGTGCAATACAAGCCATCATCACAAGCAGTGCCGTTAGTGAGGGGAGAAGGCGTACAGCTGTCGGCAGCCTCGCTGCAGATGCCCACATTGCACTGGTCGTCTGAGTCCGAGCAGTCGCGGGCCGGGCCACTGTTGCAGGCCCCGGCCTGGCACTGATCTCCAGCGGTACAATACAGTCCGTCGTCACAAACGCTGCCGGCAGCCTCAAAGACACAGGCCGATGAGCAGCAATCGCCATCGGCGAGGTTGCCATCGTCGCAATCCTCACCGGCATCCACCACCCCGTTGCCGCATCCTGCGCAGGCAGCCAGCGTAGCGTCTACCTGCAACTGGGGCGGCGGAACCACGGTCCCGCTCACCTCGGGCGGAACACCGGCGTTACGATATATAAGGGTGTTGCTTCCAGCGGCGTCGGTCGTCAGTTGGGCACCGGCGGCCACTACGATGCTTTCCCGCCCGGTAAGCTGATTGAGTCCTGTAGAACCGCTGTTATTGACATCGGCCGTGGATGCCAACTCCAAAGCACAGGCACTCAGCTGGAGGGTTCCGTCCAGGGACACCGAGCCCGAAACCGTGGCGTTGCCGCCGGCCGTGCCTTGTACGACCCCCCCATCGCCGCTCGAAGTGACATCGACCTGGCCACCAAAGGACAGCGCCCCAGCGGCCAACATTTCCAGTTTTCCACCCCCGGGTTGGCCGCCGGTAAGGTCGATGGATGCCGTAGGCGAAACCGTCAGGTTGGCACCGGTGGCCTCAAGATGGACACGACCGGCACCCCCAAGGCCGCCTTTGGCCCTGGCCTCAACGTCGCCGGCCAGGTTAAGGCCAGCGGCCGCGGTCAAAGATACCAATTGGCCATAACCGTCGGGTTTGGCTCCGTTGCAGCGCAGGACAACAAACTCGCCAACGTTGATTTCACCCCCCGCCTCAAAGTCCAGAAGCCCGCCACCACCACCGGAATTGTCTGACGAAGTATGTCCATCGACCGCGATTGTCGTTTTATTGGAAGATGAGCCGCTCATGTGAATGTCGCGGCCGGCGGTCACCCCCAACTCTCCACCCGCACCCTCGCCCCCCACCGAACTGAGTGAGAGGTCATTGTTTATGATGACATCACGGCCGGCAATAAGATCGATAGCCCCGCCGTCCCAATCACCGCCTCTGACGTCCATGACACCGTTGATGATGATGTCCTGGGCCGCCTCTACCGACAACGTGCCGCCGGTAGATTCCAGGCCGGCAGTAAGGTCCAGATCGCCGTTCAGGGTTACCGAGCCCATGAAGGAGTCTACGTCGAAATCCCCTCCATCGGAGTCGGCCAGAGTGCCGGCAAGGTTGACGAGCTGGTCAATGCTGATGTCACCGGCGGCAATGATGTCGACGCTCGCGGCAAATTCGGCCGCTCCCAACACCTTGCCATTGAGCGCTATCGTCCCACTCCCAACAGAGCAGGTGCCGGCTCCGGAGGTACAGTCGAGGTCATCCAGACATCGCACCGAAGGATTGGCACTGCAGCTACGGTAAACCTCCAGGCTGAAGCCTCCACCGATGAGGTAACCGCCGCCCAGGGCACGGCGGACTTTAAGAGCCGTAGCGGCCCCGGTATCGACTATAAACTCGCCACAACGCAGGATTGCAGAGTTAAAGCCGATGTCGAGTTGGCCGCCGGAATCGATACGTACGGTGCGAACGCCAAAATCGAGGATGGCATTACTGCCAACCTCGACTACCGAATTGATCACACAAGGGTCATCGGTGGGGGCGCATATGTCGTCGGCAGATGTGGCCCCGACCGCGCCAGAGGCAGAGGCCGTGGCCAGAACAAGTGCCAGTCCAAGTAGAGAATAGCGCAAGGCTCGAAGGACTGTGAGTCTGGATTTCATCACAGTTGCTCCTCCATGGGAGAACTTTGCATGTCCAACCTCAGCGCGAAGGCCCGCGACATCATATCGGCCGCGTCCACGGGGGCGGCCGTCTCGCCGGCAAACTCGTTGTAGGCGCGCTGCACGTTGAACACGAGTCGCTCGGGGGCTTCCCAGGCGCCGTAAGGCCCAAGGTCGATCTGCCGGCAGGCATCGTCCACGGCCACGCCCCGGTCAAAAAACGACCGGGCCTCGGCCAGCACATAGGCGAAGTAGTCGCGCAGACCCGCCAGAGCCTCGGTCCCGCACACCGGCCCGTGCCCCGGCACTACGGTTTCCGGCTCCAGGGCCACCATGGCATCCAGCGCATCCATCCAATTGCGTGTGGTACCGGCCCAGCCGATGGGCGTGCATTGGTTGAACAGAAGGTCGCCCGTAAACAGCACATTCTGCTCGGGCAGGTGAACGACTATGTCGTTGTCTGTGTGGGCCGGGCCCAACGGGATCAGCCTGACCAGCGTCTCACCGAGGTCCAGCTCGGTGGTCTCGCTCACCGTTTCGGTGGGTAGTTCCAACTCATGGCTTGCATGGTCGAAGGGCCGTAGCTCTTCGGCCAGCGCCGCCTGGGCCGGTTCCAAGCCGTCCGGGTCGGCATCAACCAGGGCCTGAAACAGGCCCTGCATGCCCGCCTCGGCCTTCATGGCACGGCCACAGTTGGCGTGGGCGATTATGCGCGCGCCGCGCAACACTGCGTTGCCACCGGTGTGGTCGACGTTGTGGTGGGTGTTTACCAGGGTGCCGGGGCGTTGGGGGCGCACGCCGGCATAAAGGCCAAGCAACTGTTCGGTAAGCGGCCGGTCCCAGAAGGTGTCAACCACCAAGCCGTTGCCGGCGTCCACCAGCCCCGAGTTGCTCCAGCCCAGTACTGTTGGTCTGCCCAACTGCGTACAGGCGTAGACTGAACGGGCAATCTGTTTGAGTTCCACGCCTGTCAGGTCAGTACGGAGGCGAGGACGGCGCCGGCCGCCTGCCTGACGGCCTGGGCTTCGGTAGCCAGGAAAGCCTTCTCACCTTCACTGATCTTTCCTTTCTTGGCGTACCTGGCCAGGCGCTTTACGTAACGGTCGATGCGTTTTTCGACAGATCCCAGCAAAGCCTGAGCACGCGCAGTCTTACCCCGCAGATAGCGCAGTTGAGCCCTGTGTATTTTGCCGGCGATACGGTGGAAAGGATTGGCCAACCGCCGTTGCCACTTAGGTGTCGACCCGAGCAGTCTGGCCGCACCCGAGACTTGCAGCGACAGACAGTGTCCGTATTCAAAACTGGCGGTCGGGAAACCGCATTGGCAGGCATCGCCGATGCCGTCTAAGTCAATATCAGTCTGCCCGGAGTTGCTGTCCAGCGCACAGTTGTCGCAGGCATCCCCCACCCCATCGCTGTCTGAGTCGGCCTGAGTGCTGTTGGCCGTAAGCGGACAGTTGTCCGATACCGCGCAATCCTCGGCCACACCGTCGGAGTCCGCGTCCAGACCGCCACCGGTCTCGCCCAGACAAAGGTCACAGACATCACCCAGGCCATCACCGTCGCCATCAGCGTTGACGGGGTCGGCGTCAGCCGGACACAGGTCGCAACCGTCACCAACACCGTCTGAATCTGCATCGTCCTGGCCGGCGTTGGCCAGGCCCAGACAGTTGTCACAAACGTCATCGATACCGTCTGCATCGGCATCAACGCCCAGGTCGGTGTCGGCCGGACAACTGTCGCAGACATCGCCTGAGCCGTCGCTGTCCGAATTGAGCTGGTCTGAGTTGGCCACGGTGGGACAGTTGTCGGCCTCATCGGCCACACCATCGTTGTCACCGTCGCCGTCGCAAACATCCCCTATGCCGTCCAGATCGGCATCAGCCTGGCCGGGATTGATGTCGGTGGAACAATTGTCGCAGACATCGCCTACACCGTCACCGTCAAAATCGTTATCGTCAGGGTCGGCCGCGGCCGGGCAGCTGTCGCAGGCATCGCCCACTCCATCACCATCGCTGTCGGTCTGGTACGCATTGGCCGTGGAGCAGTTGTCGCAGGCGTCATCCACGCCGTCCGCGTCTGCATCGACACCCGAATCGGCATCAGCCGGGCAACTGTCGCAGGCATCACCAAACCCATCACCATCGCTGTCGGTCTGGTCCGCATTGGCCGTGGGGCAGTTGTCGCAGACGTCATCCACTCCGTCTGCGTCTGCATCGACACCCGAATCGGCATCGGCCGGGCAACTGTCGCAGACATCGCCAAGCCCGTCACCGTCTGAATCAATCTGGTCCAGAGAAGCAGCGGCGGGACAGTTATCACAAACGTCTCCAGTGCCATCAAAGTCACCGTCGGCCTGGTCACTATTGGCGGTGACACTGCAGTTGTCGCAGATGTCACCCACACCGTCACCATCACCGTCATCCTGGGAAGCGTTGGCAATGGCCGGGCAGTTGTCTACATCGCCGCAAAGGCCGTCCGAGTCGGCATCATCGTCGGCATCGAAAGGACAAGGGTCGGCGTCATCGATGACGCCGTCATCATCGCTATCAACCTCGCAGGCATTGCCCAGCCCATCGTTGTCCGAGTCGGCCTGGTCCGGGTTAGCCGTAAAGGCGCAGTTATCGCTGCCGTCGGCAATCCCATCGTTGTCGTCGTCGCTGTCGCAGGCATCGCCCTGGCCATCGCTGTCGTTATCCAACTGGTATGAATTGGCGACGTTCAGGCAATTGTCGAAAAGATCGGAGACCCCGTCTCCATCAGCGTCGGGAACACTGGACTGATTGGCCGGCACCGATGGGGGAATGATCAAGACAAGAAACAGCGCGAAGACGGCCAGAAGGCCCGACCCTGAACCCGGCCTGGAACCTGCTGAATCTGTTGGTCGTCCTCTCACCCCTGGTACTCTAAACCAAGATACCTTACATCCCCGGACTTCAAACTGTCAAGGACTTTGCCGCCCCCCAACCGGGGGGTTGTTCGCAGGCATCTTCGACGCCACTGAAGTCGTTATCGACTATACGGTCAGCCCCGAGGTCGGACAGCAGGCTTGTATTTCTCGTCCTCTTTCAGCCGTTTCTCCAGGCCGATAAGGCGGTTAAAGCGTTCGAAATCCATCATTTCGCCGGACAGGCTCCCGCTACTGCCGTGTTCAAACAGCTGGGCGTAGGCACGCTCGAGGGCGGCGGCCGCCGCGAAAAGGCCAGTCAGAACGAACCCTATCGAGAAGAAACCCATGTCGACCAGTTCCTCTGGCGAACAGATGGGGGTGCGCCCTCCTTCTATCAGGTTTACCGCCAGCGGCCCGGGGAGTTCCGCACCTATGCGGCGCAGCTCGTCGCGGCTGCGAGGGCCTTCGACGAAGAGCACGTCGGCGCCGGCCTCTTTGTAAAGACGCGCGCGGCGGATGGCCTCATCTACACCATGGGTCTCCAAGGCATCGGTGCGCGCGGTGATGGTAAAGGGAGCCTCGCCACGGGCATCTACTGCGGCGTGGATTTTGGCGGCGTGCTCTTCAGCCTCAATTACACTTTTGCCCCGCATGTGCCCGCAGCGTTTGGGCCAGGTCTGATCTTCCAGCAAAACGCCGCGGGCGCGGGCGCGGATCAAGTCGCGTACCAGGCGTTGAACGTTCAAGGGGCCGCCGAATCCCGTGTCGCCGTCCACCATGACGGCTATGTCCACGGCCGAGGCTACACGACAGGCACTATCGACCACGTCGGCATGGGTAAGGAGGCCAAGGTCCGGCTCTCCCAGGCGGCTTGCCGCCATCGCGTATCCACTGAGGACCACGGCGGGAAACCCGGCGCGTTCGGCAATGCGTGCCGAAAGCGCATCGTAGACTCCAGGCACCAACAACAGGCGCCCCTCCTTCATAAGTGTATGCATTGACCCTCCATTGACACCTAAAACGCCTCGGGAGCCCAAGGTTTCATTCAATAGGCATGCCCAGGTGGCGGCTCATGTCACCAACGAGGTCGATGCTGACGCATCGGCTCGTGAAGTACCAACCGGAATCGTCGCGGGCAAAAGAGTCCGCGTAACGACCGGCCAGAATGGTCTGAAGAGAGAACCCCTCGGTGGCCTGCAAGACAGTGAAATAAGCAACCCCGCTGGCCGTCTTCCCGTCCGCGGAGATGTCCAGGACAAGGTTGGTCGTCACGTGCTTGGTGCGTGGGGTGTCGTCCTCGTAGATGATCACTGTCGCACGCAGGGCCTGGAGTACGGCCTCGGACCCTTCGAGCGCGGAGCTGCCCCCAACACCGTAACTCGACCTCTCAAACAGCTTGGCAACGGCCTCTAAATCTCCGCAGTCAAGGCGGTCGGCGTAACCGAAAACGAGACCAATGAGCGCCGCACGCGCCTCATCCGGGGAATGTCCCTTAACGTCCACCTTTAACGTCCTCCACGAATGAGTTCGGCTACCGTAAAAAAGTCGGGCTCCAACCCCACCTTCGGACCCATATTCCAATACCACCCCTCTTCATCGGGAAACTCGTGGCTGGGCAGAGCCGCACGCGTGGCATGCTCCAACTGCATATCTACCATGGTGATGTTGGGGATGAAGCCCGTTTCATAATCATAGACCGACACTTTGGCCCCCGGGAAGGGACGGTAGCCGACATTTATGCCGTTTATCCAGATCTTCCACAGCTCCATCCCGCGGTCGTAAATGTCGGTGGAAGGAGTGTAGAAGGCCTCCTTGTCGACGAACAACACTCGCTTGCCATATGCGTACTGCGAAAATTTTGAGCGCCCCTCGATGACCCAGACTTTCCTCTTTTCCCAGGTATCACAGAAAACAAAGTCGCCCTGCCCCTCACACCAATGTGCCGGCCACCGTTTGCCGTGGACTGCCCCGAGAATGGTCCGTTCGCCAAGCAGCCGCCAGTTAAACCAGGCCGGGTTGCCCGAGTAGCCGCCGTAGCTGTCCATGTCTATGTCCTGGCCGAAAAGGGCATCTGAACGCTGGGCCGACGACAAGCGTCTTACCCGGCGTAGCTGTGGGAGGTAGAGCCAGGTGTCGTCCTGGCGGGAGGGGTCGAGGTAGCGGGCCAGCGATGTGCCCACACCCTTGAGGTCGAAAGGGTGGAGTATCGGGTGCAGCGACTCTCGGTAACGAAACCCCTCCTCGTTGTTTTCAAACAGCGGCTTCGGGTCTACATGTACGCGGCCGTTGTACATCAGCCGCCGCAGGTGTTCGATCACAAAGTGGCGCTCTATCACCATGCCCTTGGAAGTTATGGGCCCAGTATCGGCGTCAAAGTAGCGTATCGTCAAATCATCGGTAACGTAGGGATTGTAGTAGTAGTTCCACATCACCTTCTGGGCGATCTGTTCGTCCAGGGGGTCCAGCTGGACAAAGGGCTGGCCCGCGACGTAGTTCTCCAAGGTCAGGCCATCCTCCGAGATCCTCACCTGGGCTTGGTAACGATCGGTGGCCCGTTGATAGACCGGTGGGTAGGTGGCCGGCAGGGGATCGATAATTTCCATCACCAGGCCACGCTCCAGGCACCAGACCAGACCGGGATGCAAAAACTCGACGGCCTTTTCCAGATTCTCTTTCGAGATCACGTCTCCGGACTCCACATCGGCCGGAGAAGGTTCGGCACCAAGGCAAACAACAGCCATCAGCGCAGCTGAGGCGAGATGCCTCCAGGAAATTGCAACACTGACTTTCATGGTTCTTGTGAGCTTAGAGCACGACTCCCCTTATCCTCTACATAAATCCAAGCCTGACAAAGTTCAGCCATGCGCCACCCCCCTGTAAGGAAACCATGTGAGCACCGGCACGGCAACACCAGGCCTTGTGCTTGCATAGTACCGGGCGACGCTCTCATATGTGTACGTGGCATCGCCCGGTTCAGCTTTGGTCATAGGTGTGGGCGCAACGCAGGGGCTCGGCGCAGCCCTTTGCCGGCGTTTCGCCCGCGAAGGCATGCAGGTGTTCGTCGCGGGGCGAAGCCCTGAAAAACTCGATGCGGTAGCGGCATCGATACGTAC
>JAYGCL010000039.1:0-1870 GCA_046583365.1 Deltaproteobacteria bacterium | reverse complement strand
TTCTGGACAGCATCGGGGCCAACATTGTCGCGTGGTTCTGCGCTGATTGGTATCGGGAAAATATAGAGGCCAAGTACAAACACTTTCCCGCAACCAAGGGCTGGTGTTTCGTGTACCTTATGCTCGTCCTCTGGGTGGGCTGTGTGCTCTATCGGCTCGAGGTGCTTCCCTGGTAAGGCCGGTAGACACCGGATCGCTGCAGTAACCGTTCTTCATTCGCGGAAGATATAGACGAGTTCCCGACGTTGCTTGAGCACTTGCGCGATTCCCAATCCCTCGAATTTGTGACAAAGCCTTGTCATGAGATACGAAGACCGCTGGAAGCTGCTGGCGCCCGAAGGCTTAGATTTTGAGAGCGGCATCGAGCGACTGGACGACGGCGTCTTCCACGTCGCGGTGCTAACGTCGATGCCGGGCGCCAGCGCGGCCATGATCGCGTGGTGGTTCGGCACCTACATGCAGACCAGCGAACACTACCGAATGTGGCATCCGCGCGATCATGTTTGGATGGATTGGGAGAACAAGTCGCCCGGTACGCACGTCGGTGCCCACCATCTCGTTCACGAATACATCGGCTCAACGCTGCACAAGCTACGCATCTCCTTTCTCGATCCGGTAGACAACATCGGACCCGCTGCGGTCGAGCCGGGGCGCCTGTTTGTCTGTGCGAGGGTGGGGCTTCTCGACAGACCCATCACCGTGGGCCGCATGGTTCACGCGGTGTACAATACTACGTGGGGATGTTTGCTCCGCAGCCATTTCTGGCTCGGGCACGTTGAGAGCGATCTGCTCGGCGGTCTAGTGCAGGTGTTGGGCAACAAGCCGTGGCTTAGACGAAGGGCCGTGACGCCCCCAGACGCCCGGGCCTTGGAAGCGCACTGTCACGAGGAGATGACGACGCTGGGGCTCTTCTTGCCGGAACTTTACGGGCAGCAGCAACGCGTATGAAGGCCCCGTCCAAAGATTCGGGGCTCCACTCCCGCTTTCCGCTAGGCTCTCCAAATGCGGCAGATCAGTTATGCCAGGCTAAGATCCGGGCCGTCTACGTGCTCAGCGCGCCCACGATTTCGCTTCGTCATCTTCCTGTAAGGGGCTCTTAAACCGCCTCGTTGGCGCGTAGGCGCGGTTGTAACTAGGCTGTGGCCATTGTTCGACTTGCCCCAAGGATTGCCGCGAAAGATTGCCCTGCTTGTGGTGTCGGCCTTCTTCAGTTTTGCGGGGATCACCCACTTCACCAACACGGCCTTCTTCCTGGCCATCGTGCCGCCTTACCTGCCCGCGCATCTCGAGCTGGTCTATACAAGCGGTGTTTTCGAGGTCATGGGCGGCGTGGGGGTGTTGTTGCCCGCATGGCGCAAGGCGGCCGGCTACGGACTCATCGCGCTGCTTGTTGCCGTCTACCCGGCCAACATCCACATGGCGCTTAACCCCGACCTGTTTCCAGACATGACGGCGACCGCTTTGTATGTGAGGCTTCCGCTGCAGTTTGTGATGGGTTGGCTGGTTTGGTGGGCCACGCGTGCCGAGTCCATCTCCTAGGGCGCCCTCATGAGAGCCGCGCTACTAGAAGAACAAGGCCAGCCGCTCGTCATCTGCGATGACATTGAGATAGCCGGGCCTGGGCCGGGCCAGGGGGGGGGTGCCCTCAACCTGTCTCGATCGCGACCGATTCGAAAGCCGCCAGCCCTTGGCCTTGTTTTCCCTCGGCCGCGACCACTCCGAAGCTGACCCTGAAGCGTTTGTCACCGACCGTACGGACCAGCGGCACCACGGCCAACGGCCGGAGCTTCCACAGATGCCCTTCACTGTCGGGCAACTCGGCCTCGGTCTCGGGTAGAGCACCGGCCAACTCGATACGGCGCGGCCCGAG
>JAYGCL010000038.1:0-99244 GCA_046583365.1 Deltaproteobacteria bacterium | reverse complement strand
TCGACGGCAAGGGCCGGGGCTGAGATGGCCAGAACTAACAACGACGCGACGAACAGAACTGCTGACTTACGCATGGAATGCCTCCTGAATATGGCGGTGCATATATTTGGTTGAGCATACGAGACCTGACCCGCCATTGTCCAGGGAACGCCCCCCCCCCAAGTGGGTATAAATGCGCCTATTCCGCCGAATCCAGCCCAAAAAGCCGCCTGCGAGAAAAGTTTGGCTCTGCAATCCCACCGCAAATGATATGAGGCCCATGGCCCCCGCCGCGGGCCACCACGTAGATGGAATTGCTTGCTGAACCTCGAAACCAGCCCCGCAGAGACTGTTTCTAAAACATTTGTTTTTGAGACGCTGAATCGGGGCTACAAAACCCTTGATTTCAGGGGCTCTGGACTAGGCCCCTGCAGGTAGGTTTTTGAGACACCTGTGAACGGTAGCCGAGGAGCAGCCAAGTTCCTTGGCGATGGCCCCCCCCCACATTTAACGTCCCCCTGCCTAAGCGGCCACTAAAAAGTCCCGGCCTTCCTTCCAGCCGGCCTCTAGCAGTTCGGCGCGTAGCTGCTCACGGCCACCGGCCTGGCCCACACTACCAAGGCCAAAGGGCCGGGAGCCTAGGCCAAGCAGATCCTGCATGGAGACCACCGGCCAACCATCGCCATTGTTTGCAATGCGGCCGCCGATTTTTTTGGGATCTACATCGGCAAACCCGGCTACCACGAGTCCTTCTTTCGCCAGAGCCCGGGCCAGACGTTTACCCACCGGCCCGGCTCCCAACAGCCACAGGGCTCGCTTGCCGGCCGCAAGATGGCGGGCAAGGAAGTGGGCGCGGCAGGCAAGGAAAGACTCTTCGCTGTAGCGTGGGTCTGTAAGCGTCGCGCGACGGGGATGAAGACGCCACTGATAGAGGGGCTGGGCGACCCGGCCGATCGAGAGGCCGCGCTCAAAAGCCCGCAGCCATAAATCCCAATCCTCGGCCCAACCGTTCTGGCGCCAGCCGCCGAGGCTGCGCAAAGGCTCGGTCCTCATCATCACGGAAGGGTGGACCAGGGGGCTCTCAACAAAACGGTCGCGGATAATCCGGGCCGGACTTAAGAGCGAGTTCTGCCAGGCCAGGTAACGGCGCATGCCGTCTCTCAACTGCTCTGTGGGAAAAGCCTCTACCTGTGAAGTAACGGCAAACAGTTCGGGGCGGGACGCGAGGGCGGCAAGCTGCAAAGCAAAACGATTGCTCGGGCAACGGTCGTCGGCATCCATGCGTGCCACAAGCGGGGCTCTGCAGGCCTTGAGGCCAAGGTTTAAAGCGGCGACCAGGCCCCGGCGGCCGACGTCCGTTTGTAAAACCCTGATGCGACCGTCGCCTTTGGCATAAGTCTCCAGGGTCTCGCGGCTGCGGTCACTTGAGCCGTCCTCTACCGCGATCAGTTCAAAATCCCCCTCGCTCTGGGCGAGTACGCAGTCCAGGGCCTGGCCAAGAAAAGGCTCGGCATCGCGAACGGGCATAAGAACACTCAGTTTTGTCATGATGTTGTTACGCTTTTGTCACGCCTGGACACACGGGCCTCCGCCGGGGCGCGTCGGCTCTATACTGGCCTTTGCAAATGACATAGACACTTTGCCGTGGCCAAGGAGGCAAGACGTAAATTCTGGGGCTGGGGAGTAGACGGCCAGGGCCCCGATGAAGATCACATGAGCCATATCGCTACGGCCCTGGCCTCACGTTTTGACTGCCAGTTGCAAGCACCCGTGCCCGTGCCGCGCATCGAAGAGATTGACCTTGCCCCCCCGCGCATAAAGCCGCCGACCTCTATGGCCGAGGTTTTCTCGGCCGAGCCGTACGAGAGGGCCGGCCATACCTACGGCAAGGCTTTTCGCGATGTGGTCCGCGGTCTGCAACGCGACTTTTCGCCGGCCCCCGACCTGGTGGCCCGGCCCCGCAACGAAGACGATATCGTGGCCATCCTGGACTGGTGCAGCCAGCAGCACGTAGCCGCCATCCCCTACGGCGGCGGCTCGAGTGTGGTGGGCGGCACCGAGGCCCGCGGGCTTGGCGATTATAGTGGGGTCGTATCCCTGGACCTGGGCGGCCTCAATCGTATTGTTGAAATAGACCGCACCTCGCGGGCCGCCCGCATCCAGGCCGGCATCTACGGCCCGGCCTTAGAGGACGGGCTTCGCCCCCACGGGCTCACCCTGCGCCACTTTCCCCAGTCCTTTGAGTTCTCAACCCTGGGAGGGTGGATAGCCACTCGCTCGGGCGGACACTACGCCACCCTTTACACCCACATCGACGACTTCGTGGAATCTTTGCGCGCGGTCACACCGGCCGGTCTCATACAGAGCCGTCGCCTGCCCGGCTCGGGGGCCGGTCCCAGTCCCGACCGCATGCTGCTCGGCAGTGAGGGCACCCTCGGTGTGATCACGGAGGCCTGGATGCGTCTGCAGGACCGCCCCCGTTTCAGAAACTCGGTCGCGGTGAGTTTTGACGACTTCCTTCGTGCGGCGGCCGCCGTACGCGCCATTTCCCAGAGCGGCCTGTTCCCTTCCAACCTGCGTCTTCTCGATGCCACCGAGGCTCTGATAAGCGGCGCCGGCGACGGCGCCACAAACATTCTCATCGTCGGCTTTGAGTCGGCCGACCACAGCCTTGATGCCTGGATGCAAAGGGCGCTGGAGTGTTGCCGCGACCACGGCGGCCGGGTTCCCGAGGGCGCCGGCAAAACCCGCACAGACGAACAGAGCGCCAACACCTCCGGCGCGGCCGGGGCGGAGCAAGGCGCGGCCGGGGCCTGGCGCCAGGCCTTCTTGAGGGCCCCATACATGCGCGATGCCCTGGTAAGGTTGGGTTTTATAAGCGACACGTTTGAGACCGCTATTACCTGGGACCGCTTCGAAGAGTTCTACCGCGGCGTGAGAGAAGAAATGGAGGCCGTGATTGCGCGCATCTGCGGTGCCGGCAGCCTGGCCTGCCGCTTCACCCACGTATACCCGGACGGGCCGGCTCCATACTTCACCGTGATCGCGCCGTCCAAAGCACAGAACCAGCTTGCCCAGTGGGACGAGATAAAAGCGGCGGCCGGCGATGTTCTGATCCGGCTTGGCGGCACCATTACCCACCACCACGCCGTCGGCCGCGACCACCGCCCCTGGTACGACCGCCAACGACCCGACCTTTTCGCCGCGACCCTGGCCGCCGCCAAACGCACGCTGGACCCGGCCGCGGTCTTAAACCCCGGCGTCTTGATTGATTAGGCGCCCTCGGTGGTGGCCAGGCGTTTGTTTATAACGTGACGGTAAAGCTCCACGGTCTGGGCCCCGGGCACTGCTAACCCATCATCGACCACAACCGTGGGTACGGCCGTCACACCACGGCTTTGCGCCTGGCCGTACTCGGCGGCCACCTGCCTGGGCAGAGCCGTGTCTTTTAAGTCCTCGGTGAAAACGTCCAGGTCCAGGCCCTGGGCCCGGGCCACATCCATGATGACCTCGTCGTCGGTAATGGTACGGTTTTCGTAAAAGTAAGCGCGCATGAGCGCCATATGATAGCGGTCAAAAGCCCCCTGGCGGGCCGCGGCCTTGACGGCCACCTGGGCCGGCAGCGAGTGGGAAGGCTGGGGGTTGTCGGTGGCCCAGGGACGAAATTCGGGCGCTCCTTCCACCGCCGCCGGGCGCTGCCAGGACTGGGTATAACGGCGAAACTTATCCGAGGGCCCGGCGCCGGTACTGCTGCTCGGGTAGGGTCTTAGAAGATAACTCTTCCACTCGATCGTGAGTTTGGCTCCGAACTCTTGCTTTACTTCTTCGAGGCACACGGCCCCGACATAACACCAGGGTCAAAGAAGGTCGGAGTAGACGGTAAGCTCTACTGTGCGACCACTGGCCATTTAACTCCAGTCAATCATTTCAAGATGCTCGCGCAGCTTGGACGCCGTACGAAACTTCTTGACGATAAGCGAACGCTTAAGTCCGCAACAGATTTTTTTTATAACCCTGGGTTGGCGGGCGTAGTGCTTGGCCCCACCCACGGCGTCATAGAGCACGCGGATGAGGTAACACACATCATCCTGGAAGTGCTCGGCCGTGGGGCGTCCCCAATGGTACATGTCCACTACTTTGACCCGGAACCCAAGGCCAGAGCGGTTAACGATGATGTTGTCGGAGTGGAGGTCGCCGTGGTACTCGCCCATGCGGTGCACTTCTTCCACGCCACGGGTGATCGCGTAGAGAAGGTGCAGGGCCTCGAAGGGGTGGGGGCGTTTGTCGCGCTGGTGGGCGAGAAAGTCGGTCAGAAGCTCGCCTTTAACGTACTCGCTGACAAGAAAATTAACCTGCCGGCCGCCGTGTCTGAACGATTCCTGGGTGTGGTACTGGATTATGATCGAGCAGTCGCCGAGTTTGTTTAACTTCTTGGCGTAGAAGTTAATCGCCTTGTTTTTGGGATTTCGTTTGGGGAAGAAAAACTTGGCCGCCCTCTCAATCCCCGTGGCCGTCTCGGTGATGTGGTAGACCTCGCCTTCCCAGCCCTTGCCGAGCAGTTCGCCAACCACATATTTGCGCGCCAGGCGGCGGCCCGGTTGCAGTCCGAAATTCTCAAGACCGTTCACTTGGCAGACGGGGAAATAATACCGGCCATGTCTTCGGCCAGGGTTGAATTGATCTTGTTGGCCACATCCGCACGCAGCAGTTTTTTGCTTAGTCCATAGGCCGGTCCCGACAGAGATGCCAGACGTCCGGCCTCTTCAAGGGCACAGGAGAGCAGGTCTTCGCCATCGACTACGCGGTCGAGATAGCCGGCCTCCACGGCCTCGTCGGGCGTATAGAGGCGGGCCTCCATTGTGGCCTCAACCAGGGCCTCTTTGGCAAGACGGTCGCGGGCCAACTCCAATGCGAAAATCGGCAGGCGCATACCGATGGCAACCTCGTTGAGACCAATCTTGAACTGACCGGCCGCACCCACACGACGGTCGGCCGACAGCAGCATAAGAGCGCCGGCGGCCACGGCATGTCCGGTGCAAGCCACAACCACGGGAAGAGAGAACGTGTAGACCCTGAGCAGCAACTGCGCACCGGTGATCACAAGGTCGCGGGCCGAGTCGGCATCACGGGTCATGATGGAAAGGTCGAAACCACCAGAGAAACGCCCGGGGCGGCCGGCAATAACCACGGCCGAGGCGTCTTTTTCGGCCTGGTCCAGGGCCCCGTGCAGGGCCTCTATTACCGACGGGGACAGGGCGTTGGCCTTGCCGTCGTCCAGACTTATGAGGGCCACCGCATCCTCGATGCGATAGCTTACCGTTTCATCGCTCAACTCTATGCCCCTCCGAGAGAATCTAAAATACTGCGAATACGCTCGGCGTTGGCACCAAGGTCGCCGCGGCCATCGCGGGATTTAGAACGCAGGTCCACGCGGGCCCCACTGCCCTCGGGACGTATTCTGACCACAACGTCATCGGCAAAGCCAAAGACCAGGGAACGGCTGACGGCCTCTATGCGCCCCACAGTCTCAGCCGTAATCTCGGTACGCTCAAGCCCGGCCAGGGCCTGGCGCAGCAGAGCCTGGGCCTTTGCCGGGTCCATGTTGAGCAGCACGGAATCAAGGTCCGGGTAGGCCGCACGCTGGGTCTCGGCAAAAGAAGGACCGGGATAGGACAGGTCGCGGCCGGCGTTGGCGGCAAGACTGCCGGCATGGACAAAGGCCGGCGGGTCGTCGGTATTTGTGGTGATGTCGTTTATCGGTGGGTAGTCGCGGGCGGCCACGGCCGGACCCAGGACCAGGACTAAAGAGACCACCGACACCATCAGCGCCGACCAGCCTCTGGCCTTTGCACCTTCGTCAACATTGCTGCCCGACTTTACAAGTCCCCAGGCAGCGGCCACCAGACCGGCAAGCCCCGTAGGGACCGCCAGCACAAAGACTACAAAGCCCCCCATGGGTGAGACCAGGCCGGCATAGGCAAGCAACGGCCCGGCGGCCACGGCCAGGATAGCGGCCAGCGAGGCCAGAGAGGCGACCCTCAAAAGCATGTACAAATTGTTACCTAAACAAGGCCCGCGTAGAAGTTGC
Source organism: Deltaproteobacteria bacterium (assembly GCA_046583365.1). GTDB lineage: Bacteria > Desulfobacterota > Binatia > UBA1149 > CAYXZP01 > JAYGCL01. The sequence continues at coordinate 93,177 of JAYGCL010000038.1, read as the reverse complement.
CGTGAAAGCCCATGGGGATGCGGTGCTCGAGGTGGGCCCTGGCCAGGGGTCCGGAGGCCAGGTGGCCGGCATCGAGTATGGCCAGGTAGTTGCCATCGTTGGGTGCGTCGTAGACCACGGTCACCACGAAGCCGTCGTCTTCTGCGCTGTCGGCACTGCGCGGCACGAACACCGGCTCTCCCGGCATCTGCCCCAGCCCGAAGTCGTAGTAGGACGAGGGCCCGCCGCTTCTGTCGTAGCGACAGACAGTGCCCGTCCCCGGCACCAATGCGTTATCGCCGGCGACCAGGGCGTAGCCGAAACGGTTTTTATAGCCGCCAAGACGGTCGTCGATACGCGGGAACTCGGCCCCCCTGTCGCTCAAGCGGGTCTCCCGGCAATCGCCACTGGCAAGGTCCAACTCGTAAAGGTAGGGGGTGGCGCCGGCGTCGTCGGTCTCTCCACTGCGAAAATCCTTTATCGATCGCAACAGGGCAGTGCCGTTGCCGTAAGTGCAGGCGTCCATGAAAATCTTTCCGTCTTCTTCGTAAGCGTTACCGGTATGAAAGATAAAACCCGGCGTGGGGGCCTCGAACCACCTGGGGCTGCCACCCGTGCGCGGGTACACCCCGAATTTGAGCCCCAGCTCGGGCTCCCAGGCAATGGCCTGTTCAAAACCACCGCCTTCGAGCAACGTCCGGCCGTTAAAAGTCATCGGGCAGAGAAGCAGAATGATGTAGTTTTCGGTGATCGCCACGTCGTGCATCATCACCGCATAGGGCGCATCCACGGCCTCGGACAGCGAGGCGCGACCGTCGGGCTCGACGATGTAGATCTGATAGTAGGGCTCAAAGGGCTGGTAGCCATGGACAATCATCTGCCCACTGCGTCCGTCTATGTGGGGATGGGCAGAGACGCTCATGCCAAGGCGCGGTACGCCGAAATCGGTCTCTCCCTCAGCCTCCAAGGTGCGGGGGTTGAGCTGGAAAGGCCAGGCGTTTTCCACCAGGGCCATCAGTTTGCCGCCGTGGTAGACGATGTTGGTGTTATGCTGCTGACGTATCGGCATGCGGTCGGTGGGGTTATCCACCGTCACCCCGACCGAGTTCATACAGAAGCGACCTTCTTCCTCTTCGATCAGAAAACTCGGGTCGCGCACAAAACGACCGGTGTAGTCGACGCGACCGTCATCGAAACGGAAAGCATGGACAAGACCATCACCGTCGAACAGATGCAGAGCGCGGGCGCCGCCTTCGGGAAGAATGTGCTGGGAGGGGCCGTTTCTATAATAGCTACCGTGAATCTCTCGCGGCACCTCGCCTTCGATACGTGAGATCCGATAGGTCAGCTCGTCGCTTGACGGGCGCCAGGCGGCCTCGGCCCAGGCGTTTATTTTATCCTGTTGCATAGTCGTCTCCTGTTGGTGCTTTCAAAGCACTGCGCTGTTGCCCCTTACCAGGGTCAACATCATAGCCTCACCGATGTCTCCCACATCCCTGCCCATGACAAGCTTGCCGGCAAGCTCCAAAGAGACCAGCCCGTGCAGACCGGCCCAGAATACGTGGGCCACGGTCTCGGGGTCACCACCGAGATGGCCGCTTTCGATGGCCGCAGTCACCGACCCGAGAAGGGGCAGCCAGGCTCTGCGCTCCTGCTCGGTAAGTACGGAATAATCCTGGTCGCCCTGGTCGCCATCGAGTTCGAACATGATGCAATAGGCATCCGGCTCCTCCATGGCAAAACTCACATAGGCCCGGCCCAGGGCCGCAAGGCGCGCCATGGGCTCGCTGTGGCCGGCCACGGCCTCTTCCTGCCTGGCCGCAAAGCGGCCGAAGCTGCGGGCCTTTACCAGCGCGAAAACCTCGGCCTTGCCGCCCACGTAGCGGTAGGGGGTCATGGGACTGCAGCCCAGCTCCGAGGCGATGGCCCGCATGGTGACCGCGGTGTAGCCGCTGCCGGCAAAGAGGTGCTCGGCTGCCGTCAGAACCCGGTCGCGGTAGGCCTCTATCTGCTCTTCATCCAGGGCTGCTCTGGGCATGGCTATTTGTATACGACGTATAATTTACGTTGTAAAGTTTATTTTGCCCTCCCCCTTTTGACGGCTCCACGGGCCGCCTCTACAGTCGCGGCCATGGCCGAGGCTAAACCCGTTGCCAGGTTCAAGACCTGGCTTGCCGCAGCCCGCCGGGCCGGTGTGCCCCTGGCCGAGGCCGGGGCCCTGGCCACGGCCGACCGCCGCGGCCACCCCTCGGTGCGCTTTGTCCTGCTCAAAGACGCAAGCCGTGGCGCCTTTACCTTCTACACCAACAGCCAGAGCCGCAAGGGACGGGAACTGGCCGCCAACCCCTGGGCCTCGCTGGCCTTTTACTGGGATGCCAGCGGCCGGCAGGTGCGCATAGAGGGCCGCGTAGAAGAAGTCTCGGCCGCGGCCTCCGACCGCTACTGGAACGAAAGGCCGCGCCAGAGCCAGTTGGCCTCGCTGGCCTCGCGGCAGAGCCGCGTACTGGCAAACCGGGCCGAGCTTCTGTCGGAGGTCAAACGTCTGGAGCGCCTTTACAAAGGCCGTGCCGTGCCGCGCTCCGCGCGCTGGCGGGGCTACCGGCTCAAAGCCCGTGAGATAGAGTTCTGGACCCGCCACGAACCACGCCTGCACCACCGCGAACTGTTCGTTTTAAAAAACGGCCGCTGGACCAGCCGCATCCTGGCCCCCTGAACCGGGCCGACGGCTCAGGCCTGGAGGCTCAAGCCTGGCCGCGGAGCTGGTTCTTTAAGATTTTGCCGGCCGGGTTTCGTGGCAGAGCGGTGTCGATAAACTCGACAAACTCGGGCACCTTGAAGACGGCCAGGTGGCGGCCGACGTGGGCCTTTACCCCTTTCTCGTCCATTGATGCACCAGTGGTGAGCCGCACGATGGCCTTTACCCGCTCTCCCAACTCGGCATCGGCCACGCCGATGATAGCCGCCTCGTCGATGTCGGGGTGCTCGGCCAGGCAGGCTTCAATTTCGGCGCAGTAGACGTTCTCACCACCGCGAAGGATCATGTCTTTGGCGCGGTCGACGATAAACAAAAAGCCTTCTTCGTCCACATAGCCGATGTCGCCGGTATACAACCAACCATCGCGTACGGTCTCGGCCGTGGCATCGGGACGGTTCCAGTATCCCGGCGTGATGGTGGGGCCATAAAAAAGCACTTCGCCCAACTCGCCGGTGGCCACAGCGGCGCCGTCGCCGTCAATGATCTTCACGTCCAGCACCGGCGTCACACGCCCGGCGGCGGTCTTGCGCCCGAGCAGGTCTTTACCCGCGTTTACCGTGGCCACGCCGTGGGTTTCGGTAAGCCCGTAGGCGTTGGTAAGGACGGGCTCCACGGGCAGCACCTGGCGGGCCCGGTCTATGGTTTCGGGGGCCGTAGGAGCGCCGCCAAAAGATATACTGCGCAGGTTGGACAAGTCGTAATCGCCGATGTTGGGGGCGTGCACTACGCGGTGGAGCATGGCCGGGATGGCCGGCCACATGTTTACCTTTTCCTTTTCCAGCAGTGCCATAACCTTGTCGGGGTCGAACTTCCCCTGGAGAAAAATGATTCTGGCCCCGGCCGTAAGTGCCGTGCATATGCCCGAGTGGAGACCGGCCACATGAAACAACGGCGAGGTGTAAAGGCCCACAAGCTGCCCCTCGGTGGGCAGGATGTTACCGGCCCCCATCAGGCTACTTGCCGCACCCGCCAATATGATGGCGAGTACCTGCGTAATAGTACCGCGGTGGGTGGTGATGCAGCCCTTGGAACGGCCGGTGGTACCCGACGTGTATAAAATCGCAAAAGGGTCGTCCTCGTCTATCGCTTCGGTGGGTACCTCGTCTTTCTCCTCTATCAGTTCGGCAATGGGCACGGTTCCCGGCGGTGCCTGCTCGCCTATGTAGAAAACCGTCTCCAGGCCCTCGAGACCGGCCGGCCGGTCGCCACCCACAAGAGGCTCGATGCGCGGGTACAGACTCTCATCGACCACCAGATAGCGGGCACCCGAGTCGCTGAGCCCGTAGGCAAGCTCTTCGGTGGACCACCAGCCGTTAAGAGCCACGCCGATGCCGGCCACCGCCGTGGCACCGAAAAGTGAGAACAACCATTCGGGGCGGTTGTAGGCCAGCACCGCCAGACGGTCGCCGCGGACAAGGCCGTAACGGTCGCGCAGGTTGGCGGCCGTGCCCCAGACCAGAGCGGCAAAGCGGGCATAACTGATCGAGCGCTCACCATAGACCAGGCATACGTCGTCGCCGCGGGCGGCGGCATTGGCGATTTTTTCGCGGATCGAGCGCTCACGGTTTTTGAAATTTTTCATGGACCGCCCACCCACCTCTTCGATGCCGATCTCGAACATGGCACCGGGGCCGGTAAGGGTCGCCAAGGTCTCGTCGTAGGTCATCATGGAATGTTTATCTCTACCAAGCCCCCTGCTGTCTCAAGGGCCGGGGGCAGAAACCTTTGGACAAAGCCGGCCAAGCTTGGATAATGGGGCTCGCCCCGCGGCAAAGGAGGAGACCCGCATGGAACCCACCGCAACCAAGGTAGTTCGTATAATCCTGGGCCTGTTGCTCGTCCTTTTCGGGCTCAACAAGTTCTTTCACTACATGCCCACACCCGCGCCCGAGGGGGCCGCGGCCCTCTACCTGGGGGGACTGGCCCAGTCGGGTTTCTTCTTCCCCATGCTCGGTGCGGTAGAAGCGGCGACCGGAACCATGCTGCTGGCCGGGGTCTTTGTTCCCCTGGCCCTTATTATTCTGGCCCCCGTGAGTCTTAACATCGTACTCTTCCACGCTTTCCTGGCCCCCGGCTCAATGGTGGGTCCGGGGCTTCTCATTGCCATACTCAACGCCTACCTCGGTTGGGCAAACGTAGACGCCTACCGAGGCCTGTTAAAGATACGCTGACCTCACGTGCCAAAAGCCCATCCTTCGACCAGGCCCTGGGCGGGGCCGGCCTGGCCCCCCTGTGTCGAGGGAGTGTGGAAACATTGCAGGTCAACGTCGGCAAGCTGTGCAACCAGGCCTGCCACCACTGCCATGTAGACGCCGGCCCCAAGCGCAGTGAACGCATGGACGCGGTCACCGCCCGGCGGGTGGTGGAACTGCTCACTCAGAGCCCATCGGTAAAAACCGTCGACATAACCGGCGGCGCACCAGAGCTTAACGCAAATTTCCGCTATCTGGTCAAAGAGTCCGTCAGGCTCGGACACCGCACTATCGACCGCTGCAACCTCACCGTTCTTTTTGCCGAGGGCATGGACTGGCTTGCCCCGTTTCTGGCCGAGCAGCAGGTGGAACTGGTCTGCTCTCTGCCCTGTTACACGGCCGAGAATGTGGACAAACAGCGGGGCCGTGGCGTTTTCGACGCGAGCATCAAGGCCTTGAGGCTTTTGAACGGCCTTGGCTATGGCCGCCCCGGCTCCGCTCTCAAACTCGACCTTGCCTACAACCCGGTGGGCGCTTTTCTGCCCCCGCCCCAGGCCGAGCTGGAAGAACAGTACCGGCAGGAGTTGGGTCGTCTTTTCGGTATCGAGTTCAACCGACTACTCGTCATAACCAACATGCCGATAAAGCGTTTCGCCGAACAACTCGACCGCGACGGCGAACATGAAAGCTACATGGGGCTGCTCGTAAACCACTTCAACCCCGCAACCGTGGACGGCCTCATGTGCAAGAGCCTGGTAAGCGTCGGCTGGGAAGGCACGCTCTACGACTGCGACTTCAATCAGATGTTGGAGATACCCCTGGGGCGAAAGCCCCTTGGGATCGACGACCTGCAAAGCCTCGACCAGCTGTCGGGGCTTGCCATAGCCACCGGCTCCCATTGCTTCGGCTGCACGGCCGGGGCCGGGTCGAGTTGTGGCGGGGCGATTGAGACCGGCGGCCAGCGACCTCAGGGGTAGGGCCGGGTCTCGGCAATCTGCGCGGCAAACACCTCGGGGTCGGAAGTAGGCAGTTTGCACACACGCCGTTCGCAAACATAGGCCGTCACCCTGCCGGCCTGGGCCACCTTGTCGCGAAGCAGCGGTACCAGGTCGCCCAACTCGCCCGCGGCCTCATCCACGCTGGCCACCACCAGTGCACGGTTGGGAACATAGACGGATGCCAGGTGACGGGTGAGCGCGCTTGCGTCGCTGCTGCGGTCGGGTTTGACGATAATTATCTCTTTGGGGGTATCCAGATACATGTCCAGGGCCGCAAGCAGACGCGGTGCGGCCGTGGGCTGCTTTGCGAAAACCATCGAAAAAGCACCCAGCGCCCGTTCGGCCATCCCATGGTAATTCTCGTCGGTGGTAAACTCGTACAAACGCAGCAGGTTTTCTATGGCCACCGAATTGCCGGCAGGTTCGGCACCGTCGTAGTAAGGCTTTTCACGCACGAGCAGGCGCTCGGCCTTGTCCGAGGTGAAATAGAAACCCCCCTCGTCCTCGTCCCAGAACTCCTCGGCCAACACTTTGTGCAAAGAAATGGCCGCCGCCAGCCAGCGCGGGTCGGAAGAGGCCTCGAACAGGTCGAGCAGGCCCGAGGCCAGAAAGGCGTAATCGTCGAGCACTCCATAAATGCGGGCACGGCCGTCCTTGAAGGAACGCTTAAGCCCACCGTCTTCACCGACCATGGTATCGAGCATGAAGGCGGCCGCAGCCTGGGCCACCTCAAGGTAGCCCGGCTGTTCGAGTATCTGGGCCCCACGGGCAAAAGCCGAAATCATCAGGCCGTTCCACGAGGTAATCACCTTGGTGTCTTTACCCGGAGGCGGGCGTTTGGCGCGTTCCTGGTAGAGGACCTGGCGGGCGGCGGCCAGTTCCTCGCGCGCGTCAGTCTCGGAAAGGCCAAGGTCTGCAGCCACGCGGGACAGGGGCCGCGGGGTGTGGAGAATAGAACGACCCTCAAAATTGCCGCGCGGGGTAACACCGTAGTATTTCTCCACCAAACGGCCCAGGTCGGCACCCAGCAGCCTGTGGATCTCGGCAGTGGTCCAGGTGAAAAACCAGCCTTCTTCCTGGTGCCCCGAAGGGGTCAGACTGTCGGCATCGGTGGCAGAATAGAATCCACCCTCCGGGGCCGTCATCTCACGGACCACGTAGTCGAGTATCTCGCCGGCCACGCGCGCAAAATCCTCACGCCCGGTCACCTGGTGGGCCGACAGGTAGGTCGAGACCAGTTGGGCGTTGTCGTAGAGCATCTTCTCGAAGTGCGGCACCAGCCAGCGGCGGTCGGTAGAGTAGCGGTGGAAACCACCGCCTACGTGGTCGTACATACCGCCGGCGGCCATGCGCTCCAGCGTGTAGACGGCCATGTGCAAGGCTTGCTCGTTGCCGCTGCGGCGATGGTAACGCAAAAGAAAATCCAGAGTAACACTGCGCGGGAATTTTGGTGCCTGCCCGAAGCCACCGTAAACCGAATCAAAAGACCGCGACAAGGTTTCCCGCGATGCGTGCAGGGGCTGGGATGCCGGCACATCACCACCAAGCTGCGGGGCACTCATACGCTCCAGGCTGGCTACAATGCGCGCGGCCTGTGAGGCAACACCGTCGGGGTCTTCGGCGTAGCGCCGCGACAGCTGCCGCAGGATGGTCAGAAAGCCGGCCCGCGAGCCACGCTCGCCGTCGCGGGCAGGGAAATAGGTGCCACCGAAGAACGGCTCGCCATCGGGATTCATAACCACCGTCATCGGCCAGCCACCGCCACCGGTGAGCGCACGCACGGCCGTCATGTAGACGCTGTCGATGTCGGGTCTTTCCTCGCGGTCCACCTTGATGGCTATGTAGTGCTGGTTCATGAAGGTGGCGATCTCTTCGTCTTCAAAAGATTCACGCTCCATCACGTGGCACCAGTGGCAAGTCGAGTATCCCACGCTCAGCAGCACCGGGCGCCCCAGACGGCGGGCATCTTCGAAAGCCTCCTCGCCCCAGGCGTACCAGTTAACCGGATTGTGGGCGTGCTGGAGGAGGTAGGGGCTGGACTCGAGGATCAAACGGTTGGTGTAAATCGGCGAACCATCGGGATTTAAGTGCTCGGTACGCGGCTTGTAGCCGGCCTCGCGGAAGCTGAGGGCCTCCTTCAAACCGCGGTGAAGGTTGTCCTGGAAGACCTCCCCGCCCGGTGCACTGGCGGGAACCGCCCAATCGCGCAAAGCCACCCGGCCTTTACCATCCTTACCTTTCACGTCCCCATCCAGCCAGCTACAGGCCGGCAAGGACAGTACTAGCAGCAGCACCAGCGCGACACGAAACAGCGCCGGGGACAGACTCGGCCTGCATAATTCTGAAACCAAACTGACCATAGAACAGCCAGAGACTTCTACAGAGGCCCGACAAATACCAACGCCGGACCGGGCCCTGTTTACCTTAACGCCGGGGGGCGGCACAATCGCTACTGCAATGGTGAAACCAGCTCCAACAAGTTCGGCAAACAGAGGCGGTGCAGTGGCCAGGCTCTTGCTGGCCCTGGGCCTGCTGGCCGCCTTTACCGTATTTGTGGTTCCCCTGCTCCTGGCCCGCTTTGTTTTCACCCCCAAATGGCTTGAGACCACAGTCCTGCCGCCCATAGAAAAACGTATTGGCCGCGACATAAGTGTGCGTGATTTTCACCTGGGTCTGGCCACCGCCATCGTCGAGGGGTTTGAGGTGGCCGAGACCGAAGCTTTCGGCGCCGACCAACGCTTCCTGGGCATCGAGAGGATAAGCCTCGGAGTCGACCTTTTATCCCTGTTGCGCGGCCGTGTTGCCCTTTCGCGCCTGGAGGTCGGCGGCCTCAACCTTGTTTTGAGACGCAACCGGCAAGGCATCCTCAATATAGACGAACTCAGGCAACGGCTGGCCACAACACAACGTGCCGCTGGACCTGTGCCCGACGGGCGGCCATCGCCGACGGCCTTTCTGCCCGACAAACTCATCCTGCGCGATGCAGAGATCACCCTCCCGGGCGGCCTTATAAGCGGCATTCAACTTAGCTCCAGTGCCGCCTTGCTGTCCGACCGCCATGATTTTTCGGTCTCCTTGCAACTGGCCAGCACCGGCCTGCCTGCCTTTACGCTTACGGCCGAGGGCAGCCTGCACGGACAAGGCCCGGCTCTGAAGGTGAACATAGACATCCCTGAGATCGACCTCAGCGGGCTGGCAAAAGCACAACGCAGCGAGGAGCCTGGCAAAAAAGCCGCGTCGGCAAAGGAGCTGGGTCCCATAAAAACCGGCGGCCTGGATGTGGACCTGCACCTGGAGGTGGGCAAAGTCAGGATCCGGACCGTCGAGGTCACCGGACTTGAGGCCGACCTGAGGCTTGCCGACGACAAGCTCGAACTGGACCGCCTGCTTGCACAAGTGGCGGGAGGACAAGTCACGCTGAGGGCCAAGGTGGACCTGGCCAAGGTGGGTCTGGCCTATCAGGGCTCTCTCAGCATCGATGACGTACAGCTGTCCCAGCTGGCCTCCTACTCACAACGGCCCATAGCGGCCAAAGGAAAAGCCAGCCTGTCCCTTAACCTCGCCGGCCGCGGCACCCGCTTGCCCGAGGCCTGGGAACAGCTCGAAGGCAGCGGGGAGTTGCACATCCCCGAGGCCACGGTCACGGGCTCACCATTCATGCGGGCGGTGGCAGACATAACCGGCATCAACGGTTTCGAACGCTTCAATATGAAAGACTCGGGCGGCCGTTTTGACATCCGCCGGGGACGCATCCGCACCTCACGCATGGTGTTCGGCAACGACAGTGCCCGCCTGCTGCTCATGGGCAGCGGAGGTTTCGACACCTCTATCGATGCCGAGGCCTGGGTGGGGGTGGGACCGAAGGCCCAGCGTGAATTGCTTTCGGTGGGCACCTTGATGCCCTACATGAAAGACGACGAAGGTTGGACCAACATCCCTGTAGCTATCAAGGGCACGTTGGCAAAGCCCAAAGTGTCTATCCCGCCGCGGGTGCTTGCCGAAACCATGATTCACCTTATTCCCGATGCCACCGGGCGCATCCTCAGAGAAGGCGGCAAGGCCACCGACAACATCCTCAAGGAAGGCGCTGACCTGCCAGTGGCTATATTGCGCGAAGGCGCCAAGGGGGTGAAGACTATCTTCGACACCCTCGAGCGCATACTCGAAGGCGACTGAGTCCGGCCATGCGCGCCTCTGTAGACAACCCGGCCACGCAGGAAACGGCTTTTGAGTACGAGCTTACGCCGGCCGAGGCTTTGCCCGCAATCGTTGAGTCCGCCGCACGGGCAGGGGCCGAACTGGCGGGCATGACCGTGGCCGGACGTATCGAGGTCTGCGAACGTTTCCTGGCCGCTTTTGACGCTGACTCCGAAGAGGTGGCCCGCGACATATCCATACAGATGGGAAAACCCCTGTCCGAGTCCCGCGCCGAACTACGGATCATGGGCGTGCGCGCCCGCCACATGATGGCTCTGGCCGAGCGTTGTCTGGCCGAGGTTCGAGTACCCCCGGGCGCGGGCAAAGACGGTCGCCAACGCTTCATAGAAAAGGTGCCCGTCGGTGTGGTCTTAGACATCGCCGCCTGGAACTACCCCCTGCTCATCCCGGTAAACGTCGTGGTCCCGGCCCTGCTTGCCGGTAACGCGGTGATCTTGAAACACTCAAGTCGTACCCCCCTTTGTGCCGGTCACTTCGAACGAGCGTTTAAACAAACAAACGCCGGCCTGGCCCTGGTCACGGGAATAGTTGCCAGCCACGACTCCACTGCCGCCTTGATAGCCGACCCGGGGATAGGCTACGTGGCTTTCACCGGTTCGGTCGAAGGCGGACGGGCGGTCTCAAGGGCCGCGGCCGGACGGTTTATCGACGTGGGGTTGGAACTGGGCGGCAAAGACCCGGCCTACGTAAGAGCCGACGCCGACCTGGGTGTAGCCGTCGAAGAAATAGCCACCGGGGCCTTCTACAACGCCGGGCAAAGCTGTTGCGCCGTCGAGCGCATCTACGTGGAGCGCAGCGTGTACGGAGAGTTCGTCGAACGGCTGTGCGAAGCGGCCTCGGCCTGGACACCGGGCGACCCGCTGGCCGATGGCAGCAAGCTGGGTCCCATGGCCAAAGCCGGGGCACCGGCACTGATCTCCCGGCAGATAGACGAGGCGGCACACAAGGGCGCCCGTATTCCAAGCGGCGGTAACCCGGCCTCGGTTGACGGGCGGGGCCGCTACTTCGAGGCCACCGTAATTGCCGATGCCACCCACGATATGGCCGTGATGAGAGAAGAAAGCTTCGCGCCTTTGGCCGCCGTCGCCGCGGTGGACGGCGATGAGGAAGCAATCCGGCTTATGAACGACTCCCCTTACGGACTTGCCGCCTCCATCTGGACAGCCGACATGGAAGCCGCCAGGGCCATTGGCCGACGCGTAGAGGCCGGCACCATCCTCGTTAACCGCTGCGACCACCTCGACCCGGCCCTGCCGTGGGCGGGGTGGAAGGATAGCGGGGTGGGACTTACTCTGTCTGAACTGGGTTTCGAGCGCCTGGTACGTACCCGCAGCTTCAGCCTGCCTACTGGGTGAGGTAGTCGCGCAAGAAACGGATCTCGCTGCTCGACTCATCGAGCTTGGCTTTTACCACGTCACCGATCGAAACGATGTTCACCAGCTTGCGGTCCTCGAGTATGGGCAAGTGGCGGATACGGCGCTCCGTCATCACCTGCATCACATAGGCAACGGTGTCATCGGGCACACCGATGATGAGATTGGTGGTCATGGCATCGGCCACGCTCTGCTCCATCACCGCAGTAAGGTCCTGCCCGGCGCAAAGCCTCAGGATGTCGCGTTCGGTGAGAATCCCCACCAATTCGCCGGCACTGTCACAAACGGGAAGAGCACCGATGTTGTGTTCGACCAGGCGGCCGATGGCCTCGTGCACCGGCCTGTCGGGAGTTATGGTTTGCAGATCGAGCGGGTTCAGCTTGGCAATGTCGCGTACCTTCATATCCTTCCTCGCCGGCCGAGCTCAAAAACGGCCACCGAGAGACTAGCACAACAGTACCGGCAGTCGTCAACGTTTTTTTTCAACAATCTCCACTACGCTGTAAATAAAGCTACTTACGCGACCGCTGCCGCTCGGGAGGCGGTTGTACTTATCCCCGATTCACACACAAGATGCCCGCATAACCGTGCTAGCCAACCAGGCACAAGAGAACCGAACGGCGGGGTTTTCCGGGCTCAGAGTCGTTGCTTTTGAGAGCCGCAAGGCCGACGAGGCCTGCATCCTTATCAAGAATGCCGGCGGTGTGGCCATCTCGGCACCTTCCATGCGCGAGGTGCCGATAGAGGAAAACCGTGCGGCTTTTGAATTCGCCGACGGCCTTGTGGCCGGCAACTTTGACATCGTAGTTTTCATGACCGGGGTGGGCACCCGCCACCTCTTCGACGCTATGGAAACCCGTTACGAGTCCGACCGCCTGGTGGCCGCGCTATCTGGCCTTACGGTGGTAGCCAGGGGCCCGAAACCAATCCGCGTACTGAGGGAACTGGGGGTCAAGATTTCCATCACCGTCCCCGAACCCAACACCTGGCGGGAGATGCTCACCGAGATGGAGCAGAGCCCCCAAGGCGTACCACTTAAGAAAGCCCGCATCGCCGTGCAGGAATACGGGCTATCCAACCGGCGTTTTCTCGATGGACTCAACGAGCGCGGCGCCGAGGTGACCCGTGTGCCGGTCTATCGCTGGGACCTGCCCACAGACCGCCGCCCGCTGTTGGCCGCGCTGTCGGAAATAATCGCCCGCACGGCCGACGTGGTGCTCTTTACCAGCGCCAACCAGGTACGCAACGTCATCAAGGCTGCCAACGACGAAGGCATGGAGAAAAAGCTACGCGCGGCGCTTGAGGAAACTCTGATCTGCTCCATCGGGCCGGTCTGCAGCGAAACCTTGTCGCAACTGTCCATGCCCGCCGACTTCGAACCCACCCGCACCAAACTCGGACTTCTCATAAGGGAATCTTCGCAATGCGCCGCCGCACTGCTGGAAGAAAAACGCAGCCGGCAAAAGCCCAGGACCGTTGCCGTCCGCCCCGACGCCGCGGCCCCGGCCGAGGCCGGGTATGCCGGTCTGGACCAATCACCCTTCATGAAGGCCTGTCGCCGCCAGCCCACCGAGTTTACGCCGGTATGGCTGATGCGACAGGCCGGCCGCTACATGCAGGAATACCGGCAGGTCCGCGCCCGGGTGCCCTTTCTGGAACTGTGTAAAAATCCAGAGCTGTCGGCCGAAGTGGCCGTGACCGCAGCCGAAGTTCTGGGAGTCGATGCCGCCATTCTGTTCTCAGACATCCTTCTCATTGTAGAACCGATGGGCCTGGGACTGAGCTACGAAAGCGGCGAGGGCCCGAGTATCGACAGCCTCATCCGCGACGGCAGTGATATAGACCGCCTGCGCGAAGTAGACCCCGACGAGTCCCTGGCCTTTGTCTTTGAAGCCGTTAAAAAAACCCGTGCCGCGCTTGACCCCTCGACCCCTCTCATCGGCTTTGCCGGCGCACCGTTTACTCTGGCCTCTTACATCGTAGAGGGCGGGGGCTCGAAGAACTACGTTGCGACCAAGACCCTCATGTACTCGGACAAAGGGGCCTGGGATGCAATGATGTCTCTCATAGCCCGTGGCGTGTCCAGATATCTGGCCGGCCAGGTCGCCGCAGGCGTACAGGCCGTACAGCTTTTCGACAGTTGGGTGGGCTGTCTCTCACCGGACGACTACCGGCGCTACGTACTGCCCCACACCCGTGCAGTCATCGAGTCGCTGCCGGCCGGCATCCCGGTTATCCATTTTGGAACGGGGACGGCCACCCTGCTCGACGACATGGCCACGGCCGGCGGGTCGGTTATCGGTGTGGACCACCACACCCCCATCGGCCCGGTCTTTGAACGCCTGCCCGGCCAGGCAGTCCAGGGCAACCTCGACCCGGTTCTCTTGTTTGCCGGACAACAGCCCATCGAGGAGGCCTGCCGCCGTTTGCTCCAGGAGGTGGGGGGCCGGCCCGGACATATCTTCAACCTCGGCCACGGGGTTTTGCCGGGAACCCCGGTGGAGAACGTGGCCTTCCTGGTCGAGAAGGTGCACGAATTAAGTGCGGGCCAGGCCCGATAGCAGCGTGCCCGATCCAAAAAGTGCCGTACTGATCGCCGGTTTCGGCGCACCAGAAAACGTCGAGGACGTGCCGGCCTTTCTTGAGCGTGTAACCCGGGGCCGTAACATTCCCCCCGCGCGCGTTGCCGAGGTGACATCCCACTACGAGGCCATCGGGGGCTCCCCCTACAACCGCGCAGTTGCCGAGCTTGCCGCCGCCCTGCAAACAGAGCTTGGCAACCGCGACAAACCTGTGCCGGTCTACACCGGCATGAGGAATTGGGATCCCCTGCTCGAAGATACCCTGGCCCGCATGTCGGCCGACGGTATAACCCACGCGGCCGTCGTAACGCTTGCCCCCCACCACAGCCCGGCCTCTACGGGCCGTTACGACCAGGCGTTGGACGAAGCGGTGAGTGCGTTGGGGGACAGGGCACCGGCCCTGTCCCGGATTGAACCCTGGCACGTGGCCGAAGGCTTTACGGCGGCGGTTGCCGCCCGCGCCGGGGAGGCCTGCCTGGAAGCCGGCGGCGACCTTAGGGGCGACGGCCGTGCCTGGATCTTTACGGCCCACTCCATCCCCACCGCCCTGGCCGACCACTGCCCCTACCAACAGCAGTTCCGCCAGAGCGCAGCAGCGGTGTCGGCCCGTCTCGGTATCGACAATGCGGTCTGTGCTTTTCAAAGTCGCAGCGGCAATCCCGGGCAGCCTTGGCTGGGGCCCGACCTGGTCGAGGCCATTGCCGAGGTGGCAAAGCAGGGTAGCACCACAGCGGTGGTAGTACCCGTGGGCTTTGTGGTCGAAAACCTTGAGTTGCTCTACGACCTCGACATCGACGCGGCCGCCAGGGCACGCGAGTCCGGCATCAACATGATAAGGGCCCGCGCGGTGGGCACCCATCCGGACTTTGTGACCATGCTTGCTCGACGCGCGAGAGATACTCTTGCAACCCGGGGAAACTTTGACCGCGGGTAAGCATCAAAACTCCGGTCGGCACGCAAACGTGGTCGTCGTGGGCGCAGGGATTTCGGGGTTGGCCGCCGCCTACCGCATCGAGCAGCTGGCCCGCCAACGCGGCTACGGCATCAATCTCAAACTCATCGAAGCCGCCAGACGCAGCGGCGGCGTCATCGAGACCGTTCACCGCAACGGCCTTTTAATGGAACTGGGCCCCGACTCCATGATCACCGACAAACCCTGGGGGCGGGAGTTGTGCGAAGAGGTCGGCCTCGGTGAGCGCCTCGTCGGCACCAGCGAAGGTCGCCGCCGTAGTTTCATTGCCAGAAAAAATCGCCTCATCCCCGTCCCCGAAGGATTTTATCTACTGGCCCCCGCACGCCTGGGACCGCTTATACTCTCTCCGCTGTTCTCACCGTTGGGCAAACTGCGCATGGCCATGGAGCCGTTCATACCGGCCCGAACGGCCGAGAGCAGCAATGGGAAAGATGAGAGCCTGGCGCAATTCGTACGCCGCCGTCTCGGCCGCGAGGCACTTGAAAGGGCCGCCCAGCCCATGATCGGCGGCATATACACGGCCGACCCTGAACGGCTGAGCCTGCAGGCCACCATGCCCCGCTTCCAGCAGATGGAAAGGGAACACGGCAGCGTAATCCGGGCCCTGGTAGCGGCTGCCTCCCGCCCCAACGCCGCCGAGGCCGAGGCCTCGGGTCCTCGCTACGGACTGTTCGCAACCCTGGCCGGCGGCATGCAGGAGCTTCCCCAACGCCTGGCCGAACGTCTGCCCGCCGATACAATCGTCACCGGAGAACGGGTCGATGGTCTTACGCGGCAAGAAGGGGGGGGATGGCTGCTCGGCTGTCGCTCGGGCTCCCCCTACCATGCCGATGCGGTGTGCCTGGCTCTGCCGGCCTATGCTGCGGCCACGCTTGTATCGGGCCTGTCCGGCCGGCTTTGCTCTCAACTCGAAGCCATCGAGTATGCATCGACGGCCACCGTGAACTTAAGCTTCGACGCCGACGCCATCGGTCACCGTCTGGACGGCTTCGGCTTTGTCGTCCCGGCAATAGAGGGGCGTACTATCCTGGCCTGCACCTTTGCCACCCGGAAATTCTCCGGCCGGGCTCCCGAAGGAACCGTGTTGGTGCGTGCCTTTGTGGGCGGAGCCCTGTTTCCCGAGAAACTGGATATGGACGATGAAACCATGATCCGGGCCGTGGTCCAGGACCTCCGCGACTTGCTTAAACTCAAGGCGGCTCCCCGCGAGGTACTCGTCACCCGCCACCAAAGCGCCATGCCCCAGTATCAGGTCGGCCACCTCGACAGGGTAGCAACAATAGAGAACTGTGTGTCTGAACTCGACGGTCTGGAGCTAGCGGGCAACTTTCTCGGTGGCCCCGGCATACCCGACTGCATTCGTATGGCCAATGAGGCCGCAGGGCGGCTGGCCGCCCACCTGTGGGCTTAGCCCACAATAATCAGTCTGCCGCCTGGAGCGCCGGCAGAATATCGCGCTTGAACACCTCGGCCTGGGACCCGCCATCACCGGCCGAGCCTATGTCCTGGAAGAAAAAGATCATCCCGTCACAGCCGGCCCGTCGCCAGGCATGCAGATGCTCGGCACACTGCTCACGGCTGCCCTTGCAGTGGACAGCAGTGAGCAGATTCTCGCGCCTTATGTTCTGCGCCTCTATACGCTCGAAAAATCTCTCCAGTTCCTCGTCGCTGTCATAGGCTATTCCCCCCGACATGGCGGTGCAGCGTATTTCGTCGAAATCACGGCCGACGTCCAGACAGTGGCTCTTGAGAATTTCTACGGTGTCGGCGAACTCCTCCAGAGGTCCGTTGAAATTCCACACGTCGGCATGCTGGGCCACCAGGCGCAAAAGCACCTTCGGGCCCCGCCCACCGATCCAGATGGGAGGGTGGGGCTGTTGCAAAGGCTTGGGCTCACAAACGGCTTCGCGGAGCTGGTAGTGACGGCCCTCATAGTCGACCTCGGATTCGGTAAACAAGAGCTTTACCACCTCAAGGGTCTCGGCCAGGCGTTGCAACCGCTTGCCCTTGGTCATGAAGTCGTAGCCGTAAGCCCCGAACTCCTCTTCAAACCAACCCGAGCCAAGGCCGAGGTTGAGCCGTCCACCACTGGCGACATCCACACAGGCGGCTACCTTGGCCAGGTAGGCAGGAGTGCGGTACTGGACGCAGGTCACCAACTGCCCGATGCGGGCAGACTCAGTAATTTCGGCCAGGGTGGCCATCATCGTCCAGGCTTCGAAGGTGGCCTCGACCTTCTTGCGAGGGAAGGTATGGAAATGGTCGTAAACCCACAGCGACTCCCAGCCGTCGCAGTCAAGTTGGCGGCTTATCCGTTTAAACGTTTCCCACTTGTTGAGGTAGCCCTCCACACCCATGAGGTCGAGCCGCCACCCCTGCGGAACCATTACTCCAAACTCCATCGTCTCCCTCCTGGTCAGAACGTGTCACTCTCTGCTGCCCCATCGCCCCGGCTCTGGCAAACGGCGTGCTGTCGGCACAGCCATCCTTGCCCAACCGCACCCGTACAGGTAGACAAAACCCGTGGTTGCTGAACTCACCGTGGCTCCCGGCCTGCTGATCGCCATGCCCCAGTTGGCCGACCCCAACTTTGCCAGAACCGTGGTCCTGATGGTCGAGCACCAGGTCGAGGGATCTTTTGGCCTGGTCATAAACCGGCCGGCCGAAACCCCGGTCTCCGAAGTGCTGGGAGCCATCGACGTCGGCTGGCAGGGAGACCCCCGCGAACCCACCTGGCTGGGCGGCCCGGTACAGCCCGAGACCGGTTGGATCCTGCACGAACACGTAATCGGCCTTGAGGATACAAACACCCGTGAGATCACACCCGGGCTGTTCCTGTCCTCGGCCCCCGAAGCGCTCAAACTCATCGCCGACACCCCGCCCAAACGCGTACGTTTTATTCTCGGCTACGCCGGCTGGGGCCCCGAACAATTGGACAGAGAGCTCACCGAAGGCTCCTGGGTAAACAGCGATGTGAGCAGCGACCTGATCTTTGAGACCTCGGCCGAGGGGCTTTGGGAAAAGGCCGTTCGCCGCATAGGCATCGACCCCGACTCCCTGGTACCCGCCAGCGGCATCCACTGACTACGGAGTCCCATGACGGCGGGACCGCCCCTCAGTGCCTCAGCATCAGACGACAACTGACATCAAAGAGCATTTCGATTCCGAGCCTCAGATTGGCCTGGCTTATCCTCTCGTTGTGTCCGTGGATGGTGATGAGTTCCTCGCGAGTGAGCAGGCAGGGGATGAACCCATAGGCCTGGGCACCGGACGCGCGATAGGCGTGCGAGTCGGTAAACCCGGGGGATAGGACCGGCATCACGTCGGCCTCATCGCCGAACCTCTCGTGCACGGCTTCGTAAACCGCAGACACGGCCGGCGTATCCATCGATGAGGTTCCCGAGAAATGCTCGAGAACACGTACAATTTCCACCTTGGGATCATCAATGACTTTCTCCAACCCGGCCACAAAACTGTCGGGGTCGGTGTCGGGCAACAGGCGGCAGTCGAGTGTGGCCTCGGCGGTGACCGGTATAACATTGTGTTTCTTGCCCGCGCTCAGTCCCGTTAAATTTACCGTGTCGTGGGTTATGGCGTGCAGATGGGCATCGGCACTGCCAAGGGCTTCAACGACGTCGATATCGGCGGTGTCCATTTCTTCGGGCAGGAAACCGTTGCGTTTAAAGCAAGCCAGCATGGCCTCGGTGGTCGGTGTCAGGCGTGCCTCCCGTGTGTGTTCTTCGATGCGGCCAAGGGCACGGACCAACCTCACCACGGCGTTGTCGGGGTGCGGCACCGAGGCATGGCCGGGTGTTCCTGTGGCCACAAGTTTCAGCCAGCAGGGGCTTTTCTCGCTGGGGCCGAGTCCGAACAGGCGGGTCTGCCGGCCCATGAACTCAGAGAACCCATAGGCGCCTTCGTTGAACACGTACTCGCCGTCGAGCAGGTGTGGTGCGTTTTTCTGCAGGTAGCCAACCCCGTAGTGGCCACCGGATTCCTCATCGGCAACGGCCACGAACAACAGGTCGCGGTTCAATTCCAGACCCTGGCGTTTGGCCAACACCATGACCATCAACTCCATGATCCCCATACCCTTCATGTCCAGGGCCCCTCGTCCCCATATAACCCCGTCTATGAGGTCGCCCGAGAAAGGGTCCACATCCCAGTGCTCGGCCTCCACCGGCACCACGTCTATGTGTGAGAGCAACACCAGCGGTTTGCCCACCGCAGTGCCCGAGGCCGGCAAGCGTGCGGAAATCGACACCCTGGCATCGCCGGCATCATGCAACTCGGCCTCTATGCCGTCGCGGGCCAGCACATCGCGTAGAAACAACGCCCCGGCCTCCTCGCCCCCCGGTGGATTGGTGGTGTTTATTCTTATGTACTGGCGCAGGAGTTCGGTGGCCTCTTCGGTCACCTCAGCCCAATCAATGCCTGCCGCCGCCTTGCCCATGCCCGTGCTGTTGCTACCCATGGGCTGGGATAATAAGATCTGCCCGCGTCGTGAAGCAAAGGGCCGGCCGACATGGAGACAGTATGAGCAACAGCTATCAGGCAATTCGCATCGACATAAATGGTCCCGTGGCCGAAGTGGTCCTGGATAATGCCGACAACCTCAACCTCATGGCACCATCGTTTTTTGGTGAAATCCGTGACGCCTTTAACGAAATTGACGGCGACGGTTCGATCAATGCGGTTGTTCTGTGGGGCGAGGGCCGCATGTTCACGGCCGGTCTGGATCTCAAAAAATCCGGCGGCCTGCTGGTACCCGGCAACGGAGAGGCCCGTAGTCAGGCGGCCACCAATATGGGAATCTACAAGACCGTCAAAGACTACCAGGACTGCTTCAGTGCAATACAGAATTGCCGCAAGCCGGTAATTGCGGCCATCCACAACAAATGCATCGGTGGCGGAGTCGACCTTATAACCGCTTGCGACTTCCGCGTGTGTACGACCGATGCCAGCTTTGCCATCTACGAGACCAGGATCGCAATTGTCGCCGACGTCGGCACTCTGCAGAGAATAACCCCGATTGTAGGCAAGGGGATGGCCCGCGAGATGGCGCTGACCGGAGCGTTCATAGACGCCGAACGCGCACTGAGATGCGGACTGGTGAACACCGTTTACGCCGGTAAGGATGAGATGCTTGAGGGCGTGCGTAGCAGTGCTGCTGAAATCGCGGCCAACTCTCCGTTGGCCGTACAGGGCACCAAAACTGTTTTAAATTACGCCGACGAGCACAGCACCGAAGAAGGTCTCGAACAGGTGGCCCAGTGGAACTCTTCGTTCCTGCAAAGCAACGATCTGATAGAAGCGGTCACCGCGTTTGCCGAAAAACGCAAGCCCGACTTTAAGGGCAACTGAATTTTCAGGCCTGGGCGCTGAGTTTCTTGATGACGTTACGCTTGGAAGCGTTGATCTCTTTAAGACTGGCGATCCCACCTTCGGCAATCTCATCCCCGATGGTCCACCTGCTCTCGCCGGCGATCTCACCCATGTCAATCCAGCCATCGTAGTAGGGACGGGTGCGGTCGGTGATAAGACCGCCCAGGTAGAGGGTTTTTATCAGTGTACGGAAGATGTTGCTGCTTTCGCGCATGAATTTGCGACGTGTGTCGTCGGTCATGACCTCGGCCATTGCGGCTATGGCAAAGTCCGGGTCGATGTTGCAGCGACGGTACAAATCCACCTTCTGGTCGGCACCCACGAGATTCATCAGCAGGTCATGGAACATGCCCTGGGCGTAGTCTTCCAGCTGGTTGCGAATCTCCTCATCTAAGCCCGGCACGTTTTCTTCCGCCCATATACGTCCGAAGCGGTGGTGGAAGGCCTCGTCTGTCATCACCAGTTGGCTGAGCCTCCTCAACACCGGGTCGTTTGCCTCCTGGTACATGGAAGCAAACAGGCCCATGGCGATGCCCTCGATGACCATCTGCATGCCGATGATTTTTTCGTAAATGACGTTGCTCCCCACCAACACCTTGAGCACACGGTCCAAGGTCGCAGTGGGCGGCACTATATCACCGCCGAAACGGCTCTTCATATAAAGGGCGAAGGCGTGCACGTGGCGGGCTTCTTCGCGGGCCTGGTTGGCCGCGTACTCCTGGGCGCCGGGGTCCACCATCATGTCGGCAAGACCGGTGGACAGGCTGAAGGCCCCCTGCTCACCGTGAAGGATACCGCTTATGCGCATACGCAAAGACTCGTTGGCAAAGTTAACCTGCTGTCCCTCATCTAGCGTGTCCCAGATGGCCGAGTGGCGCTCGGGGATCTGGGAAAACGACATCAGCGGCTCGTCGGTAGGGGCCGGGGCGTCGTAGTCTATGTAGTCGGCGTCCTCGGGGTTCCAGAAATGCTCGTTGGTACGGGCGATTATGGTTTCAAAGCAGTCGGAGCGGTCCAGATAACGCTCGACCTCGACCATGGCCGAGAATTCATCCCGGGCCACGGCGTTGAAGGCCGGGTTAATGGTAGTACGGTCGTTGAGGTCGGCGTCGTTGTGCTTCATCACGATGATAGTGGACGCTGGCCGCAGCCAAGTCCAGTCTCATTTTTCGGGCGGTGGGTTGACTCAGGACCGGTCTCTCCCTGTAGATGACCGCCGCCTTAAAGGCCGGAGGAAGCTACAGTGGGAGAGAAAACCGGGCTCGTCGTTTTCTGGAAGAACTACGATCGCAAAAACGTGTTGCGCTACGCCAGCATGGCCGATGAACTGGGCTACGACTCCTTGTGGATACCCGAAGCCTGGGGCTACGAGGCCTTCAGCCTGCTCACCGAGATAGCCGTCAACACAAAAAACATCCGTCTGTGTACGGGCATAGTAAACGTATTCTCCCGCTCCCCCGGACTCATGGCAATGCAGGCGGCCACCCTCGATGAGGTGTCTGAAGGTCGCTTCGTACTCGGCCTGGGCACCTCGGGCGTACGCGTGGTCGAAGGGTTTCACGGCGTCGATTACAAAAAGCCGCTCACCCGCCTGCGCCAGTATATCCAGGTCGTACAAGCCCTCATCGCCGGAAAGCGCCTGAGCGATGCCGGTGCCGACCTGTGGGAGTTCCGCCATTTCAAACTCGCAATGACCCCCGTACGCCAACGTATTCCGATCTACTGTGCTTGTCTCAACGAGAAGGCCATCAGAATGACCGGTGAACTGGCCGACGGCTGGATGCCAACCTTCTGGCCTTACCAACGTCTGGATGAGGGCCGCAAACTACTTGCCGAAGGTGCCGCCATCTCGGGCCGTGACCCAGCGGAGATCGTAACTGCGCCCTTTACCACCGCCATACCCATGGCCGACCGTCAGGCCGGTTACGACACGGCACGTAAGATCATCTCCTTTTATATCGGCGGGATGGGCGACTACTACCACGCCCTGCTCTCACGCCTGGGCTTCGCGGAGAATGCCGACCTGGTCAAAAATCTTTACGCCGAAAACAAGAGGTCCGAGGCGGCCGCGGCCGTGTCCGAGCAGATGCTCGAGGCCCTGGTGATCGCCGGCGACCCGGAGTTCTGCCGCTCGCGCCTGTCCGAGTGGCGGGAGGCCGGTGTGCAGATGCCCATCCTCAACATGCCTACCGACATGGGACCGGAACTTTGCCAGATGTACATGCAGTTGATGGCACCTGCCGCCTAGCAGGTTGCTGCCGAGGCCGGCCCTGCGGCCAAGGCTGGCCCTGCGACCAAAGCTTCCCTAAAATCCAGACATGACTCTGAGACGCTGGATGATCATGGCCACAGCCATGGCGGGGATACTGGCCATCACCATCCCCGGCCTGCTGACTACGGTACTGTGGAACCCCTACGTGAGGGCAGGCCTGGTGAGCCTGGGCCTGTTCCTGGTTCCCGGCCGCCTTGTCTCTATGGCCACCGGCACGGGCTCAGGCCGCCCGCCCAGCGAACGCCTGAGCATAGACTTCGTCAGCTCGATTGCCGTTCTGATCCCCGCCCTGGCCTTACCCGCGGCGCTGGGCCTGCCGCTGGGCGCCTTCGTCCCGGCCTACATTACGACCATCCTGGTATTGGCCACCGCTGCCGCCTTGTTCCGACGCCGCAGCGACGAACGCCTGGGTCCCACCGAGGCCCGCGCGGGCACTCTGGTGGTGACCCTGGTCGTGCTGCTTGCCATCCTCATCGCCGGTGCGGCCTGGGCCCTTACTCCCACCGGCAGCGTAGACCGCTGGTGGTACCTGGCCTACATCCGCTCCTACATGCAGAGCCCGGTGGTCTCCCTGGCCGAGCCCTTTTTGGGCAGCGGCCACAGCCCACCCCGTTTCGCCTTCAACTCCTGGCTGATGATGATGGCCGTGTGGGCCGACCGGGCCGCGGTCAGCCCCATCTGGCTTTACGAACGGGCCTCGGCACCGGGGCTGGTGCCGGTGGCCTTCTCCGCTCTTATACTCCTGGCCCGTTCGGTGTTCGGCCCCGGCCGTCTGCCCTGGCTCGCGGCCCTGGCCGGCGGACTGCTGTGGACCGGCGGCAGTCTCTTCCCGGTCGTGACCAGGCTGCCCGAAGACAAGCTGTTTGCCGTAATGATAGTACTGCCGGTGGTCACCGCAGCCTTCGTCTCACGGCTCGCGGGGGGCTGGCGGCGCTGGCTCATAGTACTGGCCCTGGCCGCGGCCGTACTGGCCACCACCCACGCCCTCATATACGCGATCGCCCTGGTCACGTTGCTGCCTTTTGCTTTGCTGATGGTCTGGAGCGAACGCAGCAAACGCTCTGTGGCCGGCCTGGCCCTTGCGGTAATAATGGCCGGCGCCATCTATCCCGCGTGGACGGGGTTGGGCGCACACTCCCAGCTTGAGAATGACGGCGCATCGCTGGCCAACCGCGACCACCCGGTGGTGCGTGTGCACTGGTCCCGCGGCCGCCTGGTGGAGTTTGCAGACGGTACCTACATGGTAAAGCCCCGTCTCCTGCTCCACCCGCTGATGATTCTAGCCCTGGTCTCGCTGCCCCTGGTGTGGCGACGAAGGCCCACCGAACGAATGTTTCTGCTCCCCGCCACCCTGGTTCCGCTGGCCATCGCCTTCATACCTCCCCTGGCCGTGCTGGCCGGGCGCTTTATCTTTCCCTGGATGGTCTACCGCTTGCTCTGGGCAATACCCTTTACCCTGCTACTGGCCCTGGCCATCGACTGGGTAGGGGGCATGACGCGCTCCAACCGCTGGATCGCTGTACTTGTGATCGTCAGCCTGGCCATGCCCTGGTCGGTCAAAGCCATTGGCGGACGTTTCAGCCCCGAACGTGACGACCTCGCTCTGCCGGGCCCCGGAGCCTTTCGCGCAACCATGAAGAGGGTGGCCGCGCTGCCCGTTGACGCCGTGGTGGCGGCGGCTCCCGAAATAAGCGAGCGTATACCGGCAGTGGCCGGCAAGCGGGTGCTGGCACTTTCCGACCGCGGCACCATTGTTTTTTCCGGCTCTCGCAGCGAGGGTGAAAACCGATTACGTGCACGCGCGTCTATTCTTGCCGGCACCTGGACCCCTGTTGGCGGAGTGCCCCAACCCACCCACGTACTTTTCGAACCCGGTACGGCGGCCTCGCGTTATTGCGGACGACAGATATACAAAATTGCCGGCTTTGAACTGTGTAGTTTCTCTCCGGCCGCCGCGGCAAAGGACATGGGGGTTGCCACGGCCCAAGTCCCAGGGGCACAGAGCAAAACGGTGGACCTGGGCTCCATGCTCTTCGACCCCACCTCACCCCTGAGGGCCGAGTGCACGCCGCCCCTGGACGAAGATTCGCCCTTTTTACACTGGCCCCGCCCGGGCCCCTGGTCGGCTCGTTTCGGCAACATGCTGTGCACCATAAGAACCCGTAAGATCGTGGGCGACGGTTATTTCACTGCCACCGAGTTAAGCCTGCGCCCCTTGCTCGGCAACGCGGTCGAGGAGCTGAGCATAACGGCAGTCGGCAGTAAAAACGGCAAACAACGCTGGCGTCTTTCCACCACCCGCAGACTGCATTCCCGGCAAAAGTTCACGCTGGCCCTGCCCCACCAGACCATAGACACGCTGCGGCTCAGCGTAGTGCCAAACTTTCTACCCTTCTTAAAGCTCAGAAACCTCAGCCTCTCCATTGACGACGAAAGCGGGCAACCCCTGAAATGAAGCCCGGCGGGCGGGCGGGTCTGCTGGTGGGCCTTGCGCTTGTGTGGGGGACCGCTATGGCCGGCCCCCTGGGCCTACAAGCCCTGGCCCTGCCGGCTGCGGCCGCCGCACTACTGCTGCTGCCCGGCTATCTGCTCGACCGTATACTGGGCGGCCCCAGTTCCCATCCCCTGGAGATTCCGGCAAGGGCGCTGACCCTGTCGGTAGCGATGATTGGCCTTGCCGGTCCCCTGGCGGTGTCATGGTCCCTGTCGATCAAGGCCATCGTGGCCTTGATGCTGGCCGCCTCAGTCCTGCTGGCCCTGCTGCAGCCGTCGTTGAGACCAACCTCCAGGCCAGCTGACAAACAAAGCCGCCTGGCCGTGGGCGCGGTCGTGGCGGTCGTGGCGGTGGCTCTGCTGGCGGCCTTGATGGCGGCCGGCGGGGAGAACATAGCCCGCGACCGCATGTGGTACATGGCCTACCTCGGCGCCCTGGCCGAGAGGACCCCGCTTGACTGGAGCGAACCGTTTTTCGCAAACGGACTGGTAGTTCCCCGTTTTGCCCACAATGCCTGGTTGCTGTCCCTGGCCTCCGTAAAGGCCCTGGCCGGGGCTTCGGGACCAGCAGTTTTTCAAACCATGGCCCCGGTACTGCTGGCCCCGCTTTGTGCATCGGCCGCCTTTTTTCTATCGCGCGCCGTGTTCACATCCACGCCTTCGGCCTGTGTAGCAACGCTGACTTCGATGGCCGTACTGCTGGCTACCCGCTACCCCTTCTTTTCACCCGACCGCTACCCGCTGTTCGGCCGCCTGGCCGAAGACAAGACCACGGCTCTGCTTATATTCGCACCGGTAGCCCTGGCCATGGCCATCGAACGCATAAAAAACGGCCGGCGCGAGAGCCCTATGGCCTGGGCCGCCCTCGGCCTGGCCCTGGCCGCGGTAGCCCTCAGCCATGCTCTTGTATACATGCTGGTACTGGTCACCCTTTTTGCCTTCGCGGTGTGGGTGGTTACCTGGGGGAAAGAATCACTGACGGCGGCGGCCAGACCGTTGGCCGCCGTTGTGACCATAGCCATCCTTGTCGGCACGGTGCCTGCCTGGCTGGGCTTTGAAACCAGAGATGACATGGCCCTTCGTACCGGGGTGGCCACGACCGTCTCGCCAACGGCCCCGGGCCCTGACTCCACCCACCCGGTGCTGAGAAGCCACCTGCGCATGAAACGGCTCCTGGCGCTTCCTGCCGGCGGTCCGGTGGTAAACCCCCGCCTGCTTGCCGACCCGCTGCTGATTCTCTCCCTGCTGGCCCTGGCCCTGGCCCTGGCCGAGCGCCGCCGGCTGTGGGCGGGGTTTCTTCTCGCCTCCAGCCTGCCCTTTTTAGCCCTGGCTTTTTTGCCCTGGCTGGCCCCGGCCTTCGGCCGTCTGGTACTGCCCTGGATGGCCTACCGGGCGCTGTGGGCTATCCCCTTCGGACTTCTCCTGGGTGCACTGCTGCTTGAGGCCCCGGCCCGTCTTGCCCCCTTCAAGGGCCGTACCCTCGGCCCAACCCTGCTGCTCGCCCTGTTGGTTGTCGGCTTGGCCGCTGGCTCCACACCCTGGCACCGTCTCTCATCCGTAGACCGGGAAGCGGGCAAGCTGCGGCCCGACACCGAGACTCTCGCGCTTCTGGAAGAGGTCGCAAAACTTCCCCCCACAGCCATCCTGGCCGCCGCCAGCGGTCTGGCCGAACTTATCCCGGCCTACAGCCAACGGTCGGTGCTGGCCTTTTCCGACCGCGGTACCGTGGTGTTCTCGCGAGGACGGCGCCAGGCCCAGCGCCGCATGGAGGCCAACGCCATCATCATCGGACTGGCCGGCGGCAGCCGACGGCTGCGCAACGCGGCCGTGGGACGCTACCGGGTAACCCACTCGGTCCTGGAGGACCAACCCTGCGACCGACGCTCAGCCACCCTCTACGACGACGGCCGTTTCAGACTTTGCGCCGAGCGCTCGAGACCAAAGACCGGCATCCGTCCCTCGCGCTCCACTGCCGCAGCCTCAACAGTGGGCCAAGGCCCCCTGCTGGCCTCTTTAGGCGGCCGTCTGCTGTGCCGCCCACAGCCCGAGAGACCGGCCGGCTCCGCAATGTTTCGCTGGCGCCGTGGGCAGCGTTGGAGTGGGCGGGCGGTAGCCGTTGATTGCAGTGTCAGTTTCGACACGCCCCAGCCGGCGGCATTTCTGCGTGTGGTTGCCAACCTGCCGCGGGCCCGTGAGGCCCTCGTTTACCGCGTAGCCGTAACCACCGAGAACGGAACGCTGTTGTCGCGGCAGGGCTTGATAGATTTTACCGGCAACCCCAACGCCACCTTGAGGCTACCCGGCCACTGGCTCAGACGCATCGACCTGCGCCTGGTGCCGGCCTATCTGCCCTACCTCAACCTCAAAGCCTTGGAAGTCCGCGGCCGGTAGGCCGGGGGCTAGTCGGAAAAAGAAAACCCCAGCCACTCGCGTTCCAGGCCCTTCATTTCTTCGAAAACCTGAGCCTCGGTATCGCGGTAGCGGTCCATGACCTGCCTGGCCTTGTCCTCGCTGCCCTCTTCCCTGGCCATCTTCATCAGCCACTCTTCCATCCACGCAATATGCCACTTCTCGTCCTGGGTCAGAGAGTCGAGAATCTCACGGGTTTTGTCGTCGCACATGGGGCTGGCCGCATGTTCGCAGTAGCGCTGCTGGCTCCGTTCTTCAACCACCACGGTAAGCGCAAACAGGTCGATCAGATTGCGGGGGAGGCCCAGCGCCTTGCCCAGACGTCGCTGGTAACCGTCGGGCACCGGCACCGGCAGCCCGCCCTCGTCTTTTATGCGTTTGGTCCACAACCAGGCGTGCCTGGTCTCGTCGTCGATATGACGGGAAAAAAGTACCTGGGCCTCCGGATCCTCAACGCGGGCCATCATCTTCATGAGCAAGCTGGCCCCGCGGATTTCAGCGTCGCGGTAATAGCTGAACAGCTTTATGAGTGCGCCACTGTCGGGGGTCATCTCAGGGACGGCCCCCCTTGGTGAGATTGATCAGGTCGAGCACCTCGTCCAGGCGCTTCTGGTCAAGCAATCCGTCTTCCAGAATGACATCGCGCACCGACTTGTCCTCGGCAATAGCCTTCTTGAAAACACGGGCAGCCTCGTCGTAGCCGATCTCTGGGGCCACGGCCGTCACCGTAGTCGCACTCATCTCGGCCAACGCCAGACAACGGTCCGAGTTTGCGGTGATTCCCACCACGCACTTGGCGGCCAGCACCCTGACCCCACCGGCCAGGATTTCGATGCTTTCGAGAAGGTCGCGGGCAATAACCGGCATCATAACGTTGAGATCGAGGTTGCCGTTCAGACCGGCAATGGCAATCGTTGTATCGTTGCCGATTACCTGGGCGGCAACCATGGTAACCGCCTCCGGGATTACTGGATTGACCTTGCCGGGCATGATGCTCGAACCCGGCTGAATCTCGGGAAGAGCGATTTCACCAAGCCCGGTGCGGGGGCCCGAAGACATCAGACGAAGGTCGTTGGAGATCTTCAACAATCCCACAGCGATGGTCTTCAAAACTCCCGACATTTCAACGGCGGCGTCGCGATTCTGCATGGCCTCAAATAGATTTTCGGCCTTACAGAAACCCAGGCCGGTCTGGCGATTCAACTCCGCCACCACCAGTTCGGCATAACGCGGGTCGGCGTTAAGACCGGTGCCGAGCGCCGTCCCTCCTATGGCAAGCTCGGCCAGACGGCCGACGGCCGCCTCGACCCTGGCCAGGCCGTGGCGCACAACGCTGGCATAGCCGGAAAACTCCTGGCCCAGAGTAATAGGCACGGCATCCTGAAGATGGGTACGACCGGATTTAACTACGCCTGAAAACTCTTCGGCCTTGGATTCGAAGGCTTCGGCCAGAGACTCAAGGGCGGGTACCAACTCGCGCTTTACGGCCTCCATGGCGGCAACATGAATGGCGGTGGGAAAAACATCGTTGGTGCTCTGTCCCATATTGACGTGGTCGTTGGGGTGGACGCTGTTTTTGTCGCCACGCTCACGGCCGAGCAGTTCCGCGGCACGGCTGCTTATAACCTCGTTGGCGTTCATGTTGGTGGAGGTACCGGAACCAGTCTGGAAAATGTCGACCACAAACTCTTTGTCAAACATCCCCTCGGCAACTTCTCCCGCGGCACTGGCTATGGCACCGGCCCGTTCGCTGTCGAGGAGGCCGAGTTCGGCATTGGCGTGGGCGGCAGCAGCCTTGACCAGCCCCAGGGCTTTTATGAAACGGCGGCCGAAGCGCAGACCCGAAACCGGAAAGTTCTCCACAGCCCTGGCCGTCTGTGCGCCATAGTAGGCCTCGGCCGGTACTTCCATTTCACCCATGCTGTCGCGTTCTATTCTGCTGCCTTCTCGCTGTGTCTTGGCCATCCCCCATCTTTTACCCTGTAAAGGAGAAGTTTGAAATCGCCGCAGACTACATAGACAAATCCCCCCAGGGAGTCGCTGATGTTGTCTTTGATCGAAAGCTGGAAGGCGGAGAAGCTCTCGGCATGGCTTTATCTAAGGGTTGCCGAGGCCGAGGAGAACGATGCCATAAGCGGCCTGTTCGTACGTCTGTCCACCGCGGCCGAAGAGCAGGCCGAAATCCTGGCCACCAAGGTCAGCCAGGACGGCGGCAGCCTGCCCGCCTTCTACCCCACGGCCAGGGCCCGTCTGGCAGCCTACCTGGCCTCGACCCTGGGGCCGCGACGGGTCCGCCCCCTGCTTGCCGCCCTTAAAATCCGTGGGCTGTCGGCCTACTCCAACGCCGCCCCGCTTCTCGAACACCCGATGCCGACCTCGGTGGCCGAGATAGGCCGCCGCCACACCCGTACCGGCGGGGCCATGAACCTGCGTGCGGCCGTCTTCGGTGTAAACGACGGGCTGGTTTCCAACACCAGTTTGATCATGGGCGTGGCTGGCGCCACCAGTGATACCACCCTGGTAATGCTCTCGGGTACAGCCGGACTGCTGGCCGGAGCCTTTTCCATGGCCGCCGGCGAGTACGTGTCCGTGCGTTCACAACGCGACCTCTACGAGCACCAGATCGCCCAGGAACGGGCCGAACTGGAACACTACCCGGAAGAGGAGGCCGAAGAACTGGCCCTTATCTATGCGGCCCGCGGCCTGCCCATAGATCAGGCCCGCAAGATGACCGCAGCCCTTTTCAAAAACCCCGAGCAGGCCCTGCGCTGCCTGGCCCTGGAAGAACTCGGCGTCAACCCCGATGAACTGGGCTCCCCCTGGGCTGCGGCCGCCTCCTCCTTCCTGTCCTTTGCCGTCGGTGCGGCCCTGCCGCTGGCCCCGTTTGCGGCCGGAGCCGGCCAGGCCAGCCTGGCCTGGGCCGCCCTCGTCTCGGCACTGGGGCTATTCATGGTCGGCGCCGCCGTCAGTCTGTTCTCGGGCAAAAGCGCCCTGGGCGGGGGCCTGCGTATGCTGGCCATCGGTACGGCGGCGGGGGTCTCAACCTACCTGCTGGGCAGTTGGTTGGGCGTTACCCTCGGCTAGCCGGGCCGGCGATGGGCTGGGCTGGTCTGGCCTCGACCGGTCCCCCGGCGTATTCTTGCCCGATGATTATTGTAACCAACCGCATCCCCGTGGCCGCAGGCCACGAAGAAGAGTTTGAAGACCGTTTCCGCAACCGTGCCCATTTGATCGAAAACTCTCCGGGTTTCATAAAAAACCACGTGTTGAGGCCGATAAAGCGCCGCTTTGACCACCAGACCGGAGCCTGGGCCGACAGCGACGAGCAGGGTTACCACCTCGTACAGACCTACTGGGAATCCGAGCAGGCCTTCTGGGACTGGACCAACAGTGAATCCTTCCGCAAAGCCCATTCCAACCGCCCACCGGCCGAAATGTTTGCCGGCCCCAACGTCCTGGAAATACACGAGGTAGCCCTGGGCCCCCAGGAATGACCACCATCCCGACAGACCGGCTTGGCCGCAGAATCGGCGACCTTCGAGTCTCGGTCACCGACCGCTGTAACTTCCGCTGCCCCTACTGCATGCCGGCCGAGGTCTACGGCGAACACTACGAGTTTGTGCCGAGGGCCGAGTTGTTGAGCTTCGAGGAGATAGAGCGGCTGGTACGTATCTTCGTTCGCGGCGGTGTCGAGAAGGTGAGAATAACCGGCGGCGAGCCCTTGCTGAGAGCCCAACTCCCCCGTCTCATAGAAAGGCTCGCGGCCATCGGCGGCCTCCGCGACCTCACCCTTACCACCAACGGCTACCTGCTGGCCCAACACGCCCAAGCCCTTGCCGCCGCAGGTTTGAACCGCATCTCGGTAAGCCTTGACGCGGTCGACGAGGAGACCTTCGGCCGTATGAACGGCCGCAACGCGCAAGTGGCCCAGGTGTTGGCGGGGGTCGAAGCCGCAGCGGCAGCCGGGCTCACACCGATAAAAATAAATTCCGTGATAATCCGCGGCCTCAACGACCACACCATAGTGGAGACGGCGCGACACTTTCGTGGCTCTGGCCACATCCTGCGTTTCATCGAGTTTATGGACGTCGGCACCAAAAACCATTGGACCTCCGACGACGTGGTCAGTGCCACCGAAATAGTTGAAACTATCGACCGGACTTTTCCGCTTGAGGCTATCGCACCCAACTACGCCGGCGAGGTGGCCGAACGCTACCGCTACAAAGACGGTGGCGGCGAAGTGGGCGTTATCGCTTCTGTCACGCGACCGTTTTGTGGCCAGTGCACACGCGCCCGCCTGTCCACCGACGGCCGCCTGGTTACCTGTCTGTTCGCAACCGATGGCACCGACTTGAAGGACCCACTGAGGACCGGGGCCAGCGACGACCACCTGGCCCATTTGATCTCATCGGTATGGTCGTTGCGCAAAGACCGCTACTCTGAAGAACGGGCCGAGGAGTTGGACAAACCAACAGCGGGCAAACCAAGGATAGAGATGTATGAATTGGGAGGCTAAGCTACCGGCATTTGCCGCAACCGCCGCGGCACTCGTCTTTGTCTCGCTGACCCCGACAGGCGCCGCCGCCGTGGGAAGCGAACTCGAGGCTTTCATAAGCCGCACCGTGCGTATGGGCACCTACAACCGTACGGTGCGTGCCGACATAAAGCTCAGCCGTAGCGACGGCAGCCACGACCAGGCCATCCTCGTGGTGGCACCCCAGGCCGGCCGGCAGTTTTTCGCCCTGCGCAGCTCGGGTTGGCGCTCCCTGCTGCCGTTGGACTGGAATGACGGCAAGGCGGTACGCAAAAAAGGCAAAAAGCCGGTGGCCATCAGCATAGACGACCCACTGGGCGGCACCGACCTGCGTGCAATGGAACTGTTCCCATTCTGGGCTTTCGAACAGGGACCAGCTTTCGTCTCCGATGAAACCAGCAGTGAGAAAACCGTGACCCTGTACGTACCCGACGGCCTACCCTACACGATCTTCGTTATCTCTTTCGACAAAGCCAGAATGGTTCCACTCTCGGTCAAGTACTACAAAGACACTATGAACAACATGGTCAGGATCAGGGAGAATTCCGACTTTGTCATGGTCGGCTCCAGGCTTCGCCCCCGCAACATTCTGATCCGCGACTATACGCAGAACACAACGACTACATTGAAACTGGATTGGAGTGTACTCGAAGAAGCCCCGCCCGGGCTTCTCGCCCAGGGATCTTTCGACCGTACGGCCATCGCGTGGCCGCCGGCTGACTAGTCGCCGGCAGCCACGCGCCGCCCGCTTCTTATAATCGCCGCCGCCGCCACCGCGGCACCGAAGCCGTTGTCGATGTTGACCACCGTAACCCCGGCCGCACATGAGTTGAGCATGGCCAGAAGCGCAGCCAGACCGCCGAAACTCGACCCGTAACCGACACTGGTGGGAACGGCGATCACCGGCAGGTCCACCAGACCACCGACAACGCTGGGCAGGGCACCCTCCATGCCAGCCACCACAATGGCCACCGCGGCCTCGCTTATGCTGCGGCGGTCGGCCAGTAGACGGTGGATCCCGGCCACACCCACATCGACTGACCTCACCACCTCGATGCCAAGAAACGCCAGGGTCTCGGTGGCCTCTTCGGCCACGGCCTGGTCGGAGGTGCCGGCCGAGACCACCGCCACCGTTGCCACGGTACCCGACGGGTTCGTACAACCGCCACGACGGGATATGCGGGCGGTGGAGTTGTAACTGAAGCCGTCAAGAGCCGCCGAAAGCTCCTCGGCTTTGTCTGCGTCCAGGCGGGTGACCAGCACGCCCTGGCCGCGCTCAACCATGCTGCGGGCGATACCGATGATCTGTCCGGCGTCCTTGCCCTCGGCAAAGATAACCTCGGGTATGCCGTTTCTGAGTTCACGGTGGTTGTCCACGCGGGCAAATCCGAGGTCTGAGAACGGCAAGTCCTTGAGTTCTTCGGCTGCCTCCTCGGCGCTGAGTTGGCCCTGGCTTACGCGTTGGAGCAGCTCCTTGAGTGCGTCTCTATTCATATCGCGAAATGGTCGTGGCCACCGCGGCCCTCGCCGTCCAGGCGCAAGCCGTCTTGATCGAACACCGAGGGGCGGCCTTTTTCAACGCTGCCGATACGGCTCAACCGGCAGCCCAGGCGTTTGCAGATCCGGGCCAGGGCCGCGGCCTCCTGGGGCCGGGCGGTAAATGCCAGCTCATAATCGTCGCCGCCTGCCAGGGCGTAAGAGAGGGCCTCTCTGCTCCCGGCATAGCGGGCAAGGGCCGTCGAGACCGGTACTGCCGCCGTGTCCAGGCCTATGGCCACCGACGAGGCCCGGCATATATGCGCGAGGTCGGCCACCAGGCCGTCGGATACGTCGATGGCGGCACCCACCCCGGGCCTTGCGGCCAGGGCCCGGCCCACGTCGATACGCAACGGGGGCAAACGGTAACCTTCCACCAGCCGGCCCCGCCTCTTACCCTTGCCGAGTTGTTCCACCCCGGCCGCAGCATCGCCGAGGGTTCCGGTCACGAACACCGCCTGGCCGACCTTCGCCCGGGCGCGGGTAAGAGACCGGGCCGCGGCCTGCCCGCTTATAGTGACGTTTATCGCAAGGGCCCGGGCCCGGCTCAGGTTGCCGCCCACCACGGCAACCCCGACCGCTGCGGCCTCGGCCAACAATCCGTCGGCCAGGGATTGCACGGCAGAGGCCGGATAGGTTTTAGGAAAGGCCAGAGACAGCAAGGCATGGCGCGGCTTGCCGCCCATGGCCGCGATATCGGAGACCGCCACGCGAAAGGCCCGCCGTCCCAAAGCCCGCGGCGACAGCCAGGCCGAGCGAAAATGCACGCCCTCTATCAACGCATCAACGCTAAGCAAGGTAGCACCCGAAGTGCGAACCAACGCCGCGTCGTCGCCGATACCCACGGCTACGCCGCTTGCCGGCAAACCGTCGGCAAGCCGACGTATAGCTGCGATGAGGGCGAACTCGCCGTTAATACTCAAGCCACTCGTTGGCCTTTAAGATAATCATCTATGGCCTGGTCCCACTCACGGGGAACAAAGAGCATCGGTCCGGGACCGCTCTTGAAAACAATTTTGCCATCGTGCCCCACAAGCACGAGGCGTTCCGGGCTGCCGTTGTAAGCCTGGTCAACGGCATTGTCCATTTCGTCGACCAAAACCGGTATCTCCAGGCCAGTCTCGAGCATACAGGTTTGCCCTACCTCTATTCTCTCCTCGATGTTGCGGTGCTGCTGGTACAACACCCCGTCGCGCTGGTTGTCGTCGACCTGCCAGCCATCGGTGGGGTGGACCTCGCGGATATAGACGACGTAGAACTCAACCTGGTCCCGGTACTTACGGTAGGTGTCGTTGAGGGCGCCGACCTGGGCCCTAAACGGCGGTCAAGTATAACTGCCCAGGACAAGGGCGACCGGACGGCGGCCAAAATGACTGCCAAGACACACCGGCTCGCCGTCGCTATCGCCCAGCCTCCTGAGCGTAAAGTCCGGGGCGTCCTGGCCTACCTGCGCGGAGTCCGGTTCGCGGGCCATGGATTCGGCCACAGCCTCGGCGGCAAGAGGGTGGGCAAGCGCACCCAGGAGTTTGTCCCAGTCTATGCCGAGGTCTTCGGCCACCAGACCACGGGCAGCAATCTGGGCATCAACAAACTCGCGCAGGGCCTCGGTATCAAATTCCATGGCGACGTATTCTACTCGAACAGTTCGCGGATTTTCTCGGCAAACCCGGAAACCAGCGAAGACCCATTGGTGGCACTTTCCTCAAACTTTTTGAGCATGTCTTTCTGCTTCCTGGTCAGGTGCTTGGGGGTCTCGACCGTAACGCGCACAATCTGGTCACCCTTGCCGCCACGGAGCCCTTTGACCCCCTTGCCCCGCAAACGGAACAAACGCCCGGTCTCTGTGCCCGCCGGAATGTTCATCTTGACGAGACCACTAAGAGTGGGCACGTCAACCTTGGCACCCAAAGCAGCCTGCACCATGGTTACTGGCAGTTCGCAAACAATGTGGCTGCCGTCACGTACGAAGAGGGGGTGTTGGCCGACATCCAGAACCACGTACAGGTCGCCGGTGGGGCCCCCGCGGTATCCGGCCTCACCTTCTCCACGCAGCTTCAGCCGCGAACCGTAATCCACACCGGCCGGCACACGGACCTTAAGCTCGCGCATGGAGCGGGTGGTGCCCATCCCACGACAGGTCACACAAGGTGTGCGTATTATGCTGCCGCCGCCGTTACACTGACCACAGGTCTTGGCGATCTGGAAGAAGCCTTGCTGGAAACGCACCTGTCCCGCGCCCCGGCAGGCCGGACAGGTTTCGGACTCGGTTCCAGGCTTGGCACCACTGCCGTGGCAACCCTCGCACTTTACCGTACGCGGTACCGAGATGGTCTTTTCGGTGCCGCCTACGGCTTCTTCAAAAGTTATGTTGAGGTCACAACGAAGGTCGTCACCGGCGACTCCCCCCCGCGAACGCCCGCGGCGACGGCCGCCACTGAAAAAATCGCCGAACAGGTCGCCCAGTACGTCCTCAAAAACACCGCTGTCAGCGCCACTGCCAAAATCGAAACCACCGAACCCTTGCGAGGCATCGAAGGCCGCATGTCCGAAGCGGTCGTACTGGCCGCGCTTGTCAGTATCAGAAAGTACCTGGTAGGCCTCGCTGGCCTCCTTGAAACGGGTCTCGGCACCGTTCTTATCCTCAGGGTTTCGGTCGGGGTGGTACTTGAACGCCAGCTTACGGTAGGCCTTCTTTATCTCGTCGAGGCCGGCCTCGCGGCCGACCCCCAGAATCTCGTAGTAATCGCGGTTGCTCACCTGGTTTCACCCGTCCCGCCAACGGCCGGTCCTAGAACGGCAAAAGCCTCCACCCGCAAAAGCTGGTGGAGGCTGCCGCCAAAACCCGTAGACCGCCGGCTTACGGTCAAGACGGTTTCACTTCCTCAAAATCCGCGTCGACAACATCCTCATCGCCTTTTGGCCCGGCCCCGCCGGTATCCGCACCCTCGGCCTGCCCACCGTTGGCACCCGCGGCAGCGGCCGCACCGGCCTGTTCACTCTCGGCTTTCTTGTAGAGAGCCTCGGCCAGTTTGTGGGAACTCTTTTCGAGTTCTTCGCATGCGGCCTTGATGGCCTCGACGTCCTCGGACTCCAACACCGGCTTGGCCGTCTCTATGGCCGCCTTCACCTCGGCCCCAACCGCCTCGTCCAGGTCTTTGCCCAATTCGGCCACGCTCTTTTCGGTACGGTAGATGAGAGTGTCCAAGCCGTTGCGGACATCCACCAGGTCGCGGCGGCCTTTGTCCTCTTCGGCATGCAGCTCGGCATCCTTTACCATGCGGTCTATCTCTTCTTTCGACAGGCCGCTGTCGGACGTGATCTTTATGGACTGCTCCGTACCCGTTCCCTTGTCCTTTGCAGAAACGTGCATGATACCGTCGGCGTCGATGTCAAAACTTACATCGATCTGCGGCATACCCCGCGGTGCCGACGGAATACCGGTCAGGTCAAACTCACCGAGCAGGTTGTTATGAAGGGCTATCTCGCGCTCGCCCTGAAACACCTTGATGGTCACTGCCGGCTGGTTGTCCTGGGCGGTTGAGAAAGTCTGCGTCTTCTGGCTCGGAATCGTCGTGTTTTTGTCGATGAGTTTTGTGAACACGCCGCCGAGGGTCTCGATACCCAGCGAGAGCGGAGTAACGTCGAGCAGCAACACGTCTTTCACGTCACCGGCCAGCACACCACCCTGAATGGCCGCGCCCAGGGCCACGACTTCATCCGGGTTTACGCTCTTGTTCGGCTCCTTACCGAAAATCTTCTTCACATGTTCCTGCACTGCCGGCATCCGTGTCATACCGCCAACCAGGATGACCTCGTCGATATCGGACGGACTCACACCAGCATCCCTGATCGCCGTGTGACAGGGACCATCTATGCGGTCGAGCAGGTCGGCACACAGGGCCTCAAGCTTGGAGCGGGTAAGCTTCATGTTGAGGTGCTTGGGGCCGCTCTGGTCGGCGGTCACAAACGGCAGGTTGATGTCGGTTTCCTGGGCGCTCGACAACTCGCACTTGGCCTTCTCGGCGGCTTCCTTGAGCCGCTGCAGTGCCATCTTGTCGGTGCGGAGGTCGATGCCCTGGTCCTTCTTAAACTCGTCGCAGAGGTAGCCGATGACCACCTGGTCGAAATCCTCACCCCCGAGGTAGGTATCGCCATTGGTGGATTTTACTTCGAAGACCCCGCTGCCGAGTTCAAGGATGGAAATGTCGAAAGTACCTCCACCCAGGTCGAAGACCGCAATGGTGTGGTCGCCTTTTCTATCCAACCCGTAGGCCAGAGAAGCGGCCGTCGGCTCGTTGATGATACGCAGGACTTCGAGACCGGCCACCGAACCGGCATCCTTGGTGGCTTGGCGCTGGCCGTCGTTGAAGTAGGCGGGAACCGTAATCACCGCCTGGGTGACCGCTTCGCCGAGGTAGTCCTCGGCCGTCTGCTTCATCTTCTGTAGAATCCAGGAGGAAATCTCGGCCGGGCTGCGATCCTGTCCGCCCAGGGTTACATGGGCGGCACCCTTTTCGCCTTTGACCAACTTGTAAGGAAGAACTTTGGCGGCATTCTCTACCTCGGCGTCATCGTAGCGGCGCCCGATCAGGCGCTTGATGGCAAAGATCGTATTCTCGGGGTTGGTGATGGCCTGGCGGTGGGCTATCTGTCCGACCAGCCTCTCGCCGCTGTCGCTCATAGCCACTACCGAAGGGGTGGTCCTGCCCCCCTCGCTGTTGGGTATTACTTCCGCATTACCCCCTTCGAGTACACTGACGCAAGAGTTGGTGGTTCCTAAGTCTATTCCGATAACTTTTCCCATGTTTCCTTCTCCGGGGCCGTTGGTCGGCCCTCGCTCCTGAACGTTGAGTAATCACAAATTGGCCTTGCGCAAGTCAAAAATCTCACCCTTCGGCCTCCTCTGGCCCGTCTTTAGGGGTTTTTGACACCACCACTATGGCCGGGCGCAACAGACGGTCGTGCAGCAGGTAGCCGGCACGGTGCTCCTCGACCACCGAGTTGGCCTCGACTTCAGCCGTTTCCACGGTGGCCACGGCCTGGTGGCGGGAGGGGTCAAAGCGCTCCCCAACCGTTTCAATGCGCTTTACGCCGTGGCCATCGAGCAGGGACAACAGGCCTTTGAGCACCAGGTCCACGCCCTCGGCCAGGCCCCCCTGGCCGTCGTCGGCATGCCCCAGGGCCCTTTCAAGGTCATCGACGACCGCCAACAAGTCGCGGGCCATAGGCTCGACGGCGTAACGGGCCCGCTCGCTCAAGTCGCGGGTGTGACGTTTCAAGACGTTGTCGAGTTCGGCCACCTTACGGACAAAGCGGTCATAGTTCTCGGCAGCCTCGTTGCGGGCGGCCTCCAGCTCTTCGGCGGCCGAGACTGCCGGCTGGTCACCATCGGAGCCGCCGTTTGCGGCATCCTCGGACTGGGGGTCGGCTACGGTGGTGGCATCGCCAAGCTCGGCGTCTACCGTTTCCTGCCCGTTCTTTCTCTTTTCGCTCTTTTTGCTCTTTTTAGCTGACATGGGCCTCTGTGGGGTACGATCAAGCGAGCGGTACTTAGTAACGCGATGTCAGGTTGTCAACCCTCAAACCATGGTAGACAGTAGGGGCCTGCCCGCGCCATGGAAGAACTGCATACAGAGGCCTTCGTCCTGAGGACCCGCCCCTTTTCCGAGTCCGATGTTATCACCGTCCTGCTGACTCGAGAGCGGGGCAAGATAAGCGGAATCGCCAAGGGAGCCCGCCGCTCCCGCCGTCGCTTTGCCGGCGGTGCCCTCGAACCCTTCCAGGAAATCCGCGTACGCCTGTCCCAACGACCCCAACGCAGTCTGGCCTTTGTCCACGAAAGCCGGGTGACCCAAAGCCACCGCCGGGTGGCCGAAGACTTGAAAGTCTATGCCTGGGCCTGCTACCTGTTGGAACTGACCGATGCCGTAACCCCTGAAAACGACCCCTGCCCCGACCTCTACGATCTTTTCAAACACACCATGGCCGGCCTGGCCGACGGGGCCGGCACAGTCGGCCCCGAGCCTCTGGCCCACCACTTCATTCTCGGCCTGCTCGAAGAGGCCGGCTGGGCCCCGAACCTCGCCTCCTGTACCACCTGCGGGCAGGCTATAACCGAACAGACCCGGCCCCTGCTCCACCCCGACGGCCACGGCCTGGTGTGCTCGGGCCACGAAGCCGAACGTCAGGGCCTGGTCGCCGACGACCCATCCTTCAGGCCCAGCCGGCGAATCATCTTCCCAGAACTTCTGACCTACCTCTGTGAGGCGGCCGTTAAGGTCCCGGCCCAACCCACAACCGAGGTCGGTCAGGCCGCCACCCTCCTGCTCGAACGCCTCGTCGACCTCCACCTGGCCAAGCCGCTTAAGGCCCGCACCTTTCTCGCCGAGATGAACCAGGCTGAAAGCGCCTAGACGGCCGCCTCCCGGTTGAACGCGTACCGACGTCGGGATATTGGTGCCCGCTTATTCGCAGGGTGACGGCAAACAAGAGTTTCCAGATGTCCGAGACAATCGTAACCATGGAAAAGATCGTCAACCTCTCCAAGCGCAGGGGTTTCGTGTTTCCGTCCTCGGAAATCTACGGGGGCCTGGGAAGCTGTTGGGACTACGGTCCCCTCGGGGTCGAACTCAAACGCAACGTAAAAGAGGCCTGGTGGCGCGACATGGTTTCCTCACGGCCCGACGTTGTGGGACTGGATTGCTCGATTCTCATGCACCCCGCCGTGTGGGAAGCCTCCGGGCACGTAAAAAACTTTCACGACCCCATGGTCGACTGCAAGGCGTGCAAGGGCCGCTTCCGTGCCGACCACATAGAAACCGATAAATGCCCCGAGTGTGGCGGCGAGTTGACCAAAGCCCGCCAATTCAACCTCATGTTCAAAACCCACATGGGAGCGGTCGAAGACACGGCATCGGAAGTATACATGCGGCCTGAGACGGCCCAGGGGATCTTCGTCAATTTTCAGAACGTCGTTAACTCCGCACGCATGAAGCCCCCCTTCGGCATAGGCCAGATAGGCAAGGCTTTCCGTAACGAGATCACCCCGGGCAATTTCCTCTTTCGGACCCGTGAGTTTGAACAGATGGAACTCGAATTTTTTGTTCCCCCCGGCCAGGACGACGCCTGGTACGAATACTGGCAGTCCCGGCGCATGGCCTGGTATACCGACCACGGCATAAACCCCGCCAAACTAAGGCTGCGGACTCACGCCGACGACGAACTGGCCCACTACGCCAAGAGTTGCGGCGACATAGAATACGAGTTCCCGATCGGCTGGCAGGAACTCGAGGGCATCGCCAACCGTACCGACTTTGACCTCAAGGCCCACATGGACGCCTCGTCGAAGGACCTGCGCTACTTCGACGACCAGAGCCGCGAGCGCTACATCCCCTATGTGATAGAACCTTCGGCCGGTGCCGACCGTTCGACGCTGGCTTTCCTCGTTGATGCCTACGACGAGGACGGCCCCGAAGACGACCGCCGTACCGTACTCAGATTCCACCCCTCGCTGGCACCGGTAAAAGTCGCCGTGTTGCCACTGATGCGCAAAAGCGGGCTACCGGAGAAAGCCGGCGAAATAGTTGAAATACTCAGACCCCACTTTGCCACCATCTACGATTCGGCCGGCTCTATCGGCCGGCGCTACCGCCGTAACGACGAGGTAGGAACCCCGCTGGCCGTCACCGTTGACTACCAGACCTTGGAAGATGCGACCGTGACCCTGCGCGACCGTGACAGCATGGAGCAACAACGCCTGCCTATAGATGAGCTGTACGCCGTTGTTGCCGAACGGGTAGCCCCGCCGACCACCAATCATCCCCTGGAGCCCTCAAATTGACCGCAAGACGCAAGAAACAGAAATTTGTCTACTTCTTCGGCGATGGCAATGCCCAGGGTAATGCCTCCATGAAAGAACTTCTCGGCGGCAAAGGCGCAAACCTGGCCGAGATGGCCGGCCTCGGACTTCCGGTACCGCCGGGATTCACGATCACCACCGAGGTATGCGGACTCTACGACAAAACCCGCGACCGTTACCCGGCCGGTCTGGCCAAAGAGGTGGCCCGACACCTGGCCAAACTCGAGAGTGTCATGGGGCGCCGCTTTGGCGACCGCCAGGACCCGCTCCTGGTGTCGGTACGCTCGGGGGCACCGGCCTCAATGCCCGGCATGATGGACACGGTGTTGAACCTCGGTCTCAACGACCAGACCGTAGAGGCGCTGGCCAGTGCCAGCGGCAACCCGCGCTTTGCCTGGGACAGTTACCGACGCTTCATCCAGATGTACGGCGACGTAGTTATGGACATGGGTCCGGAGTCGGCCAAGGAAATAGACCCCTTCGAAGCCCTCATCGAGAAGAAAAAGAAAAAGCTGAAAGTAAAACTCGACACCGACCTCAGCACCGAGGACCTCAAGGAACTGGTCTGTGAGTTTAAGGCCCTGGTAAAACGCAAGACCGGCCGGACCTTCCCCACAGACCCTATGACCCAACTGTGGGGGGCGGTGGGTGCCGTCTTTCGCTCCTGGAACAACCAGCGGGCAATCGTTTACCGCAAGCTCAATAACATACCCTCCCACTGGGGAACGGCCGTTAACATCCAGGCCATGGTTTTCGGCAACATGGGAGGCGACTGCGCCACCGGCGTGGCCTTTACCCGCGACCCGGCCAGCGGAGAAAAACGCTTCTACGGGGAGTTTCTGGTCAACGCCCAGGGCGAAGACGTGGTTGCCGGGACCCGTACCCCCCAGCAGATAACCCTGCAATCCTCCAAAGCCTGGGCCAGGGAAAACTCGGTCTCTGCCGCCGACCGCCGCCGTGCCTACCCTTCGCTGGAAGAAGTCCTGCCCACCTGTTACCGCCAACTCATCCGTACGGCTGCAAAGTTGGAACGCCATTACCGCGACATGCAGGACCTTGAGTTCACCATCGAACGCGGGCGACTGTGGATGTTGCAGACCCGTAACGGCAAACGCACGGCAACGGCGGCCGTGAAAATCGCTGTCGATATGGTGGGCGAACGCCGCATCAGCCGCGCCGAAGCGCTCGTTCGTGTGGAATCCGAGCAGGTAGACCAGCTCCTCCACCCCACCATCGACGCAAAGGCATCAAAGACCCTGCTGGCCAAGGGCCTGGGAGCCTCGCCGGGAGCGGCGGCCGGACGGGTGGTCTTCTCGGCCGAGGACGCGGTAAGCGAAGTCGAGGCCGGCAACAAGGTCATCCTCGTCAGGTCGGCCACCTCCCCCGAGGACATCACCGGTATGATCGCGGCCGAAGGCATACTGACTGCCACCGGCGGACGCACTTCGCACGCCGCAGTGGTAGCCCGGGGTATGGGCACCTGCTGCGTGGTGGGGTGTGAAGCCGCACACATCGACTACAAA
The DNA here is from genome assembly GCA_046583365.1 of Deltaproteobacteria bacterium. GTDB lineage: Bacteria > Desulfobacterota > Binatia > UBA1149 > CAYXZP01 > JAYGCL01. The sequence continues at coordinate 50,097 of JAYGCL010000038.1, read as the reverse complement.
GCCGAAAGCGTAACCTTCGGTAGGACGGTCATAAAACGCGGCGACTGGATAACAATAGACGGGACCAGCGGCGAGGTGTTTACCGGACAGGTACCGACCGTCAGGTCGCGTATGTCCAAAGACTTCTCCACTCTCATGGTTTGGGCCGACAAGGTACGACACCTCAAAGTCCGGGCCAACGCCGACACGCCGGGCGACTCGAAAGTGGCGCGTACTTTCGGTGCCGAAGGCATAGGCCTCTGCCGTACCGAACACATGTTTTTCGAAGGCGACCGCATCGACGTGGTACGCGAGATGATTCTGGCCACCGACAAGAGCGGTCGCGAGAAGGCCCTGGCCAAACTGCTGCCCTACCAACGTAAGGATTTTGCCGGTATTTTCCGGGTCATGGACGGGCTGCCGGTGACCGTTCGCCTGCTCGACCCGCCGCTGCACGAGTTTCTCCCCCACAGCGACAAAGAATATGAATCGGTGGCGAAGAAATCCGGCCTTGATGTCGTCGAACTCAAGCGGGTCGGCAACCTTCTGCACGAATTTAACCCCATGCTCGGCCACCGTGGCTGCCGGCTGGCCATTACCTACCCGGAGATCTATGCCATGCAGGCCCGCGCCATCATGGAAGCCGCCCTGCAGGTGTCGGCCCGTGGCATAAAGGTGGACCCCGAGATCATGATCCCGCTGATAGCCACGGCCACGGAGTTAAAAATACTGCGCAAGGTAGTCGAAGACGCAGTCGAGCAGGTATTTGCGCGACGTAAGAAACGAATCGGGTACAAGGTTGGAACCATGATTGAGATTCCCAGAGCTGCCCTTACGGCAGACGAGGTGGCCCGCCACGCCGACTTCTTCTCGTTTGGAACCAACGACCTGACGCAGATGGGTTTCGGCCTTTCGCGCGATGACTCCGGGCGTTTCCTGCCGACTTACATTGAAGAAGGCGTTTTTGAAGACGACCCCTTCTTGACCCTCGATACCGAAGGGGTGGGACAACTCATCACGATCGCCGTCGAGCGGGGGCGGCGTACCAGACCGGACATCAAACTCGGCATCTGTGGGGAACACGGTGGCGACCCACGTTCGATCCATTTCTTCCACCGTAGCGGGCTCGACTACGTGTCGTGCTCGCCCTACCGCATACCGGTTGCCCGCCTTGCCGCCGCCCAGGCCGCGCTTGCCGACGGTGACTGACCACCATGGCCGCCAAACCAACGGTTGAGGGCACCACCAGGGTGGTGGGCATCATCGGCGACCCCGTCGACCACAGCCTCTCACCACGCATGCACAACGCGGCCTTCGCCAGCCTGGGGCTGGACTACATCTACGTTCCCTTCCGCACCACCACCCGCAGACTTGGCGATGCGGTGCGCGCGGTAGGCCGGCTGGGGCTGGCCGGACTCAACATAACGGTGCCGTTTAAACAGGCCGCCACAGGCCACGTTGACCGCCTGAGTCCAACCGCGCGGGCCGTGGGAGCGGTCAACACGGTCTACACCGACGGCCGACGTCTTGTCGGCGAGAACACCGATGTGACAGGATTCATGTCCACGCTCGGTGCGGCCGGGCTGAGGCTGCGCGGCAAGTCGGTATTGGTAATAGGAGCCGGTGGGGCCGCCCGCGCGGTAGTCTACGCCCTAGCCGAAGGCGGCGCTGCCGACGTGGTCATCGCCAACCGTACCCTTGCCAAAGCAAAACGCCTGGCCCGCGAATTCTCAAGACGCTCGACCCCCATTCAAGCGGCCGGTCTCGGGATACTCGAAGATGTAGCGCTTCTGGAAAACCGCCGCCTGGTCGTCAACTGCACCAGCCTGGGGCTCAAAGGCAAGACCCCCGACTACAACATCGAGGCTACCAGAGGCGACTGTATACACTTTGACCTGGCCTATGGCGGCAAGCCCACACCATTTATGAAGTCAGCGCTGGCAAACAAACGGCCGGTCATCGACGGTCGCCTCATGCTGCTGCACCAGGGTGCCGCGGCTTTTAAATTTTTCACCGGGCGCAAAGCCCCGCTGGCCGTTATGGCCAAGGCTCTGGGCCTGTCCATTTAACCAGCTGATCACCTGAACATAAGTGGAAACCCCAATTGACAGAAAGCCTTCCAAGCTTCAGCCAGCACCCTTCGGGGCGGCGTAGCTATACCTGGGACAGCCTCGGTGACGAGCCCCTCAGTTCCCAGCCCAGGGGCTAAGGAACACCCCTCCTTGCCCCGCCACGCCGGTGGCAGCACAATCCGGCGTTCTTGATGCTGGAGTCAGCCGCACTACTGGCCGGCCTCGTGGTCGGAAGTTTCTTAAACGTCTGTATCGTACGCCTACCGCGCAACGAGTCGGTCGTCACGCCTTCGTCCCACTGCCGCCACTGCCAGGCCGCGGTGCGCTGGTACGACAATATACCCCTCCTGAGCTATGCCCTGCTCGGCGGCCGTTGTCGCGATTGTAAAGAACCTATCCAGTTACGCTACCCGCTGGTCGAGGCCGCCACCGCACTGCTCGCTTTCGGCCTGGTCTCGATATTTTCCGACCCACGCCAGATACTGCTCTTTTTCACCCTCACCTCGACCCTCATCGTCGTTACCTTCATAGACATCGACCACCGCATAATCCCCGATGTCATTACCCTGCCTTCGATACTGGTGGCCCCCGCGGCGGCTTTTTTTGTTGACCACATAAGCGTGCTCAACTCGCTTGCCGGCATCGCGCTGGGCGGCGGCATACTGTGGGGGGTGGCCCACCTCTACGCCTTGCTGCGTAAACGTGAAGGTATGGGCCTGGGTGACGTCAAACTTCTGGCCATGATAGGCGGCATACTGGGCTGGGAAGCGGTACTGTTCACACTCTTGATTTCATCGGTTGGCGGAGCCTTTTTTGGTCTGGCTCTGGTCGTTCTGCGACGCGGAAAGATGGACCTCGAGATCCCCTTCGGCCCCTTCCTGGCCGCCGCGTCGGTACTGTATATTTTCTCCGGCCCGGCACTGGTTGGCTGGTACCTGACGGGCGGCCCCCTGGGATAGCCCACGCTTGCCGCGGCCTGCGGTCCCTTGTACGAAACTTGCCTGGCGGCCCCAGAGCCGCGGGGAGATGTAGTGGAAAAACACAATTACGAATTCATCAAGACCGAGTCCCAGGGCCACGTCTTCACCGTCACAATCAACCGCCCCGAGGTTATGAACGCCCTGCACCCGCCGGCACAACAGGAGATGGCCGTGGCCTGGGATTTCTTTGCCGAGACCGAGGACCTGTGGGTGGGCATAGTCACAGGTGCCGGGCCACGGGCTTTCTCGGCCGGCAACGACCTTAAGTACACAGCTGAACACAAAGGCTCCCTTTCTTTTCCGTCTTCCGGTTTCGGCGGCCTGACCAATCGTTTTGACCTTACAAAACCCATCATTGCCGCCGTGGGCGGTGTGGCCCTGGGCGGTGGTTTCGAAATCGCCCTGGCCAGCGACATTATAGTGGCCAGCGAAAACGCCAGCTTCGGCCTTCCCGAACCCCGCGTGGGGCTGGCCGCTCTAGCCGGTGGCATGCACCGCCTGCCCAGACAGATAGGCCTTAAAAACGCCATGGCCCTGATGCTCACGGGTCGTCATATTGACGCGGCCGAAGCCATGAGGCTGGGCCTGGTCCAGGAGGTTTGTGCCCCCGACCAGCTCATGGAGAGGGCCCTGGCCTGGGCCGAAGAGATCTGCCAGTGCGCCCCTCTATCTATACGGGCGAGCAAGGAGTCGGCCATGGGCGGTCTTGGTCATACCCTCAAAGAGGCGATGGGGTTGAACTTCGACAGCCTCGGCCGGCTCTTTTCTTCCGAAGATTTCGTCGAGGGCCCCCGCGCCTTTGCCGAAAAGAGAAAACCACAGTGGAAGGGACGCTGACGGCCAAGGTGAACACAGACAGAGGCATAGTACTGGCCGGCGGTGCCGGCACCCGGCTCCACCCGCTTTCCCGGGTAGTCACCAAGCAACTGATGCCGGTCTACGACAAGCCGATGGTCTACTACCCGCTCTCGGCCCTCATGATGGCCGGCATCACAAACATACTCATCATCACCACACCGCGTGACACCGGGATTTTTCGCGAACTCCTCGGCGATGGTTCGCAACTGGGTCTGGATATTTCCTACGCAGCCCAACCCGAACCCAGGGGCATAGCCGATGCCTTTCTGGTGGGCAGGGACTTTATCGGTGGCAAGCCGGTGGCCCTGGTGCTGGGCGACAACATCTTCTTCGGCCATGGCCTGGGGGATTCTCTCAAGCAGGCCGCAAGCCACGAGGGTGGAGCCACGGTGTTTGCCTATCAGGTGAGCGACCCCGAGCGCTACGGGGTGGTGGATTTTGACTCAGCCGGCAAAGCCCTGTCGCTGGAAGAAAAACCACAGCACCCCAAGTCACAATGGGCCGTGACGGGCCTTTACTTCTACGACGAACAGGTCACCGACATCGCCTCATCGCTTAAGCCGTCGGCGCGCGGGGAGTTGGAGATAACCGACGTCAACCGGGCCTACATGGCCAACGGCCAACTCACCGTCGAACGCCTTGGCCGCGGTATAGCCTGGCTGGATACCGGCACTTATACCGCTCTGTTGCAGGCCTCTAACTTCATCCAGGCCATAGAGGACCGGCAGGGCCTCAAGGTGGCCTGTCTCGAAGAGATCGCCTACCACATGGGCTTCATAGACCGTACAGAACTCAAAACCCTGGCGGCCGGGATGGACAACCAGTACGGCGCCTACCTCGCCACGGTGGCAAGCGATCAGTGAAAATTTCTGCAACCCGACTCGAAGGAGTATTCATCTTCGAACCCAGGGTGTTTGGCGACACGCGCGGATCGTTTTTCGAAAGCGTCAACCTGCGTAGCTACCGTAACCTGCTCGGCGACGATGCCCCCACCGAAATCGTCCAGATCAATCACTCCCATTCCGTCCACGGCTCTCTGCGTGGCCTCCACTTTCAGGAACCCGAGGGGCAGGGGAAAATTGTGTGGGTTTCTGCCGGATTGATTTTTGATGTCGCCGTCGACGTCCGCCGTGGTTCACCTTCTTTCGGACATTGGACCGGACATGAACTCAGCGCCGCCAACCGCCTGCAGATGTGGATACCACCGGGCTTCGCCCATGGGTTCTGCGTGTTAAGTGAAACGGCAGATTTTATTTATGCCTGTACCGGATACTACGCCCCCGACTGCGAAAGGGCCGTGCGCTGGAACGACCCGGCAATCGCCATCGACTGGCCGCTGACCGACCCCCTGCTGTCGGACAAAGACACGGCCGCGCCGCTGCTCGCCGACGCCCCGGTGCTACCGGAGCTGTAAGCCCAAAACGGACTACGAGGCCGGGGCACCGAACTGTAATAGCGCCGCGTGTTGCCGACAGACAGCCGGCCCACCAAACATTTGACGGTCGTAGCCCACACGCTTGAACCAGATGTGTACGTCGCACTCCCAGGTAAAACCCATGCCTCCGAACACCTGGGTAGCGGTGGTCACGGCGCGGGTGGCGACCTCGGCGGCGTGGGCTTTGAGTAAAGACGCAACCACGGATGCATCCTCGCGTCTCTCCTGCCAGGCCAAGGCCGCGTACCACAACAACGAACGTAACGGCTCTACTTCGGCCACAGTTTCTGCGCACATGTGTTTGACCGACTGAAAAGAACCCACCGGCCGGCCAAACTGACGGCGGGTCATGGCATACTCCACCGACAGTTCCAGAACGCGCTGGGCGGCGCCGAGCATGTCGGCCGCAAGTACTATGCGGCCGGCATCCACGATGCGTTGGCAGAGTTCAGGGCCGTGGCCGGCCACCAAACGCATGCTCTCGTCCACCTCTACGCCATCGAAGGTTACCGCCCCCACCCTTCTGGTCTGGTCAACCGTTGCAAGAACATCGACCGTCAGACCCGCGGCCTGGCGCGGAACCAGCAGCAAAGAGGTGGTGCCGTCACAAGCGGCAGCTACGATAAAAGCCTCGGCATAGGCGGCATCGGCCACAACCGGCAGACTGCCCGTCAGACGGTCATCGCGAAGCGTTAAATCCCCGGCGGTGAAACTCAGGTGGGAGCGGGCTGTGGCCAGGGCCGGCAACCAGTCGTGCTTTTGTTGCTGGCTCCCAGCCAGGGCCAGGGCCAGCGGGGCCATCACCGAGGCCGTATGAAAAGACCAGGTTGCGGCGGCCCGGCCGAGTTCTTCGGCAGCCACGACCGCCTCCACCAAGCCCAGGGCCGAACCGCCGAACTCTTCGGCTATCAGCAGGCCGGCCACGCCCTGGCCGGCCAAACCACTGGCAAGCTCCTGGTCGCGGCCCTCGGCACTCTCCATCACGGAGCGCACCTTTGTGATGGGAAAATGTTCGCCAAGATAGCCGCGCAGGGACTCGGCAAAGAGTGCCTGGTCCGAGGAAAGTCCGAACTCCACCTAGGACTCCCCCCCACTGACTGCCGCCCTGGGTTCCCTGGGCATGCCGAGACCACGCTCGGCAATGATGTTTTTCTGAATCTGCGCGGTGCCCCCACCAATAATCATACCCAGTGAGAACATGTACTGGGCCTGCCACTCACCATTGTCGCGCGCGCCCTTGGAATGTTTGGCGAACACTCCCGACTCCTCCATCGCATCGATGGCCAGGGCGCATATGTCGTGGTTGAGCTGGCAACCGTTGAGTTTGGTTACCAGTCCGGCAGCCCCCGAGGCACGCTTTTGCAGTTTGTCGGTAAGCAAGCGGAGCGAGTGGTACTTCATTGCCAGGACACGGGCCTGCAACTCGACAAGACGCTGGCGGAAACCGGCATCGCTAAGAACACCGAAATCCTCGGCCACGGCCACCAGGTTTTTGAATATGGTTTCGGTCTGCGAGGTGCTGCCCAACATGTTGCGTTCAAAAACCAGCGTGGCGGTGCCTATTTCCCAACCCTGGCCACGGGCACCCACCAGGTTGGTCCTGGGCACACGTACGTCGTCAAAAAAGACTTCGTTAAACGAAGACGCGCCCGTCATTGTCTTGAGAGGCCTGACTTCCAACCCTTTACTGTCCATGGAAAGCAGCAGATAGCTGATGCCGGCATGCTTGGAGGTGTCGGGTTCGGTTCTTACCAGCGCAAACATCATGGCGGCTTCCCTGGCCGTGCTGGTCCAGATCTTCTGGCCGTTGACGACAAAATCATCGCCATCGACCACAGCCGAGGTCCTCAACCCGGCCAGGTCACTGCCGGCACCCGGTTCGCTGTAACCTTGGCACCAGATCATCTCACCACGAATGGTGGGGCCGATGTAGGAACGTTTATGTTCCTCGTTGCCGTACTCGAGCAAGGTCGGCACCAGCATGGATATGCCCTGGTTCATCATCGGTCCGGCGACACCGGCACGGCGGAACTCTTCATCTATAATGATGTCGATGAGAGGGTCGGGCTCTCCACCAAAACCACCGTACTCTTCCGGGATGGTGCGGGCCGCGTAGCCATGTTCGATAAGCCGGGTCTGCCAGCCTCTGGACAGGTCTGTGATGTCGCCCGCACCCATGCCGGCCGCGGGCGCGCGGTCACGATTTTTATCGAGGAATTCACAAGTCTGGCGACGAAAGTCTTCGTAGTTGTCACCAAAGCTGAGGTCCACGACCCGTCCTCCTAACCGTCTTCGGGAGTTAAGTCCATGTGGCCGCCCCTGCTCTTACCCTTATTACACCCGGGCCATTGACTCTCCTCGACCGCCCGTGCCAGCACTATGCAGGTGACCGCCGGACTCCAATCCAACAGCGGCAGCGGGCTGGTCGAGTTGCTCGCCGTCCTGGTCCTGGTGGCGGTCTGCGCCACAACCGTGCTCACCACCACCGCCCGTCTACGCTCGGCTGTCTACCTCGGCACCGCCCGTCGCGGTCTGGTACTGTCTTTTCTGGAGGCCCGCCGCCAAGCTTATCTTACGGGCCAGAGCGTAGCACTGGAAAGGCAACCCGACGGCAGCATCACAGTGGTCGGTCCCGGCCACAGCCGCCGTGGGCGGCCTGGCGGCTGAGTTGGCAGCCCACCGCGAGGCTCTGTGCGCCCGCTACGCGGCCCGTTCCGGCCTGGCCATATTCTCGGCCACCCGTACAGACCCCGGCCTCGACACTGCTGCACTCGGCCGTGAACTCGCCGGCAGCGGACTTTCCTGGCTGGTCATCAATGCACAACGGCTCGGGCCTTCCTCCTGCCACGTTACCGCCGTGGCGGTCTGTACCAACGCCACGCGCACTGCCCACACAACGGTGGAAGACCACGGACAAGGTTGCGATTTCGAAGCCCGCCTCTAGTATCGGGCGCGGTGTCGCTGTTCGTAACTTTTGAGGGCGTCGAGGGTTCGGGCAAAACCACCCAGGTGGCCCTGTTGGCCGATCATCTGGAAAAACGAGGCCACACCGTGGTCACCACACGCGAGCCTGGCGGCACCAGGGAGACCAGGGAAATCCGCCGTATGCTGTCGGACCCCGACAACCCTCTCGAACGCACCGCCGAACTCCTGCTCTTTCTGGCCGACCGCGCCCAGCACGTGGCTTCGGTCCTACGCCCGGCCTTAAAACGTGGAGACGTGGTCCTCTGCGACCGCTACTCAGACTCGACTATGGCCTACCAGGGCTATGGCCGTTGTCACAATCTCGACCGCGTACGCGAACTCAACCAGTGGGCATCTCTCGACCTTGTTCCCGACCTGACCATATGGATCGACTGTGACGTAGAGACCGGCTTGAGAAGGGCGATAAAAAAAACCGGCGGGCCCAGCGACCGTTTTGAGGCCGAGCCCCTTGAGTTCCATGAGCACGTACGTGCAGGCTTCGTCGAACTGCACCGCAGCAACCCCGACCGTATCGTGCGTATAGATGGAAGTCTGGAGCTGGAGGACATCACCGCGATGGTAATCGCGGAGGTAGAACGGCGCCTGTCGTGACGGACCCGCCGGCAAGACCCCTCGGCAACGAAACAATAACCGCCCAACTCGAAAGGCTGGCCGCCGGGTCCGGCAGCGGGCAGACCCGCCTCCAACACGCCATCATTATGGCCGGCAGGCCGGGGATCGGAAAATTCAAAACCGCTCTGTGGTGGGCAGCCAGACTCAAATGCCGGCAGGGAGTCGCCTGCACCGGCACCTGTCCCGACTGCAGGCAGATAGCCGCCGGCAGCCATGCGGACCTCATAGTGCTGGAACCCGCCGAGGCCGCCAAGGCAATAGCCATCGCCGAGACCAGGGATCTGATCCGCCGCATGGCGTTCAAACCGTTGAGGCCGGGACCACGCATTGCCATCATAAAAGAGGCCGGCCGCCTGAGTCTTCCGGCCCAGAGTTCCCTTCTCAAACTGCTTGAGGAACCACCGGGTTTTGCCGTCATCGTGCTGGTGGCCGACAACCCGTCCTCACTGCTGCCAACCATACGTTCGCGTTGTCGCCTGATACGTTTCGGACCCCTGACCGACGACACGGTCACCGACATCCTCGCGCAAGCCGGCCGCAGCCCGGACCTGGCCCGGCGAGCCGCTCTGGCCAGCCGGGGTAGTGCCGGACGCGCGTTGGCCCACGACGAGGAGAGCCTCGACGAGCGTCGCCGCCTGTTCGAAGACTTCGAAGAGTTTTCATCCAGGCAGGCCTCTCCAGAAGGGCTTGCCGAACGGCTCATCCAATCCCAGGCCACCCACAGCAACGAGGGCCCCGGTCTTGAAGACCTGCTCGAGTGGCAAGTGGCCAAGGTCCGTGCCAGCCTCGGCTGGCCGGTGGCGGCCGAAAGCGACGTGTTGGATGCGGCTCTCGGCACCCTTGGCCGTAACGACACCCGGCGCCTGTTGGCCGAGGCCGAGCTTACCCGTACGACCATGCGGTCGCTGCTCGCCAACGCCAATGCCAAGCTGGCGATAAAAAACCTCCTGATAAGCATGGCCTCACAGTGACCGAACGAATTTATCTGACCACCCCCCTGTACTACGTAAACGCCGAACCACACCTCGGCCACACCTACACGACCGTGCTCGTAGACACCCTGGCCCGTTACCATCGCTCGATGGGACGCGAGGTTGTTTTTCAGACCGGCACCGATGAGCACGGCGACAAAATAGCCCAGGCCGCCCACCAGAACGGCAACAGTTCCCCCAAGGATTACGCCGACCGCATGAGCCAACTTTTCCGCTCAACCTGGGACCAGTGCGGCATCACCTACGACAATTTCATACGCACCACCGAACCCTACCATGTGGCTTTCGTACAGGAGTTGCTTGGGAAAATTCATGCATCCGGCGACATCTACTTCGGCGAGTACGGGGGCAACTACTGTACCGGGTGTGAACGTTTCTACGCCGACCGCGAACTGGTTGACGGCAAGTGCCCCGACCATCAAGTGGAACCAGTGTGGATAAAGGAAGAGAACTACTTCTTCCGTATGGGCAACTATCAGCAACGCCTCCTCGACCACATAAACGCCAACCCCGAGTTCATCCGGCCGTCCGGATATCGCAACGAAGTACTCGGGTTGTTGCGCGAACCGCTCGAAGACTTGTGCATATCGAGGCCCAAAAGCCGCCTGCAGTGGGGCATCGAGTTGCCGTTCGACTCCGGCTACGTGACCTACGTCTGGTTCGACGCCCTGCTCAATTACCTGAGCGGCCTGCGGGAAGTTCGGCCCGAAGAATCCGAAGCATTCTGGCCCACCGCCAATCACTTCATAGCCAAGGATATTCTCAAGCCCCATGCCGTATTCTGGCCCACCATGCTGATGGCCGCGGGACTGCCGCTGTACCAGAGGCTCAACGTGCACGGCTACTGGATTATGGGTGATAGCAAAATGTCGAAGTCGTTGGGCAACGTAATTCACCCCTTGGAAATGCGCGACCGTTACGGGCTGGACAGTTTCCGTTACTTCCTTTTACGGGAAATGGCCTTTGGTATGGATTCCAATTTTACCGAAGATGCTTTCGTGGCCCGTTGCAATGCAGACCTTTCAAACGGACTCGGCAACCTCACCAGTCGCGTTCTGGCCATGCAGCAACGTTATTTTGACGGCCGTATACAAAAACTATCGGGGGACCTCACCGGCATGGAAGCGGCGCTGCGCGACGCATTCCTGACCGCCGAAGACAATCTCAAAAAACACGTTGAGGCGATGTCTCTACACCTGGCACTCGCCGATGTATGGAAGGCCATTGCCGCCTGCGACAAATACATCGTGGAGACGGCCCCATTCAAGCTGTGGAAGGACGTGGCCAATAAAGAGAGGGTCGGCGAGATTCTCCATGTCCTTTGCGACGCCGTCAGACACACGGCCCGGCTCATCGGGCCTTTCATGCCGGAGACGGCCGCACGCATGGCAGCTTTGCTCAACACTGACCCGGGCGACCTCGGGCAGCAGCCGCCGTGCTGGGGACAGAGTTTCGCCGACGGCCACCTGCTGTCAAAACCCGAAGCTCTGTTCCCACGCATCGAGACCGCTTGAAGGAAAAACCACCGATACGCCATGGCAACAGGACTGACCGACACACACTGCCATCTAAGTGACCCCGCTTTTGACGATGACCGGGCAGAGGTCATTAAAAGAGCCCACGATGCCGGAGTCACACAGATTGTGGCGGTGGGAGGGGGCGGACCGATCGAGGCCAGCGAGGACGCCGCCCGCCTGGCTTCCCAATACCCATTCATGCGTTCCACCGCGGGTATACACCCCCACGATGCCGACAGCTACGACGACAGCATCGAGCAACGCATAGAAACACTGCTGCAAAAACCAGAGGTTGTGGCGGTAGGAGAAACCGGACTCGACTATCACTATAATCACAGCCCCCACGACCAACAGCGAGAGTCGTTGCTGCGCCATCTGGAACTGGCCAGAAAACATCGCGTGCCCATCGTCCTGCACTGTCGCAACGCCGAAGACGACATGCTTGAGATACTCAGAGCCCACTCGGGAGACGGCCTGCGCGGGGTCGTCCACTGCTTTACCGGGTCTTATGAAGATGCCCGGGCCTATCTCGATTTAGGACTGATGATCTCGCTGACCGGCATTATCACCTTCGGCAAGGCCGACGAGCTGCGCGACACCGTGAGCCGGCTGCCCCTGGACCGCCTGATGGTAGAGACCGACTCGCCCTACCTCGCCCCCGTTCCCCACCGCGGCAAGCGCAACGAACCCGCTTTCGTAAAAGAGGTGGCTGTGGCTCTGGCCGAACTCAAGAAAGTAGACCTCGAAGAAGTGGTCGACAAAACAGGGGAGAACGCGGCCGGACTTTTTTTCAGGCCGTCGCCTGGCGCCGACCGCCAACAACAATAACCACCACACCGACCAGGGCCGCCACCACCAGGATCATCTGAGCCAGGGCGGTCTCCAGGTTCGGTGCCATACTCAACACCGACAAGCGTGGCCACCAGGCCACCTCTGTAACCGCGATCATACCGGCCTCCTGCAGTTCGGCTATCCCCGTACCGGTAAAGCGGAAGGCCAGCAGGTAGAGCAGGCCACCGGTAATCGAGAAAAACTGCCGCAGAGGAATCGCCACACTGAAGCGCGCGATGGCCACGTAAACTACCACCAGCAGCAGACAGCCCAGGACGAAACCCGCACCAACGGCGGTTACCGCCCCGGCTTCCCCGACCAGGGCCCGATAGAACAGCACCGTCTCGAAGCCCTCCCGGTATACGGCCAGGAAGGCGACCCCGGCCATGGCCAGCCGCGACCCCCGCCCCAAAGCCCGGTCGAGTTGGTTGCGAATGTAAGCCTGCCAGTGGCGGGCTTCGAGTTTGGAGATAAGCCAGTAACTTACCGAGAACAGAACGGCTGCGGCCAACAGCATGGTTATGCCTTCGAGCGCTTCCTGGCCCAGGGGCAAACCGCCGAGCAGAGCTTCAAAGGCCAGTGCCGTGAGCAGGCTGGCTACGATCCCGACCATAGCCCCCTCGTAGAGCCAGCGCCGCGCAACCAGGTGCCCGCCCTTGCCGAGATAGGCGGCAAGGGCGCTTATGATGAGTATGGCTTCAAGGCCTTCGCGAAGAATGATGAGAAGGGCGTTGGCAAAAGCTGCCCAAACTCCCTGGCCCGAGGCCAGCAGCCCCTCGGCCCGTACAAGACCGGCCCCAAGTCGTTCAAAATCCTCCTCGGCGTTGTGGCCGGCAGAGATACGCGAGCGCAGGGCCAGAAAATCCGCCTCTATAGCAGCCGTAAAGCCGGCGTCCCTGACCGCCAACCTCTTCTCCAGTGGCTCAAAGGCCATGTAGGCATCCAACACCAGTGCCGAAGCGGCCGACGGGGAGGTCTCGGCCTGGGCCCGGGCCAGAAGGTCGCGTACCTCCTCCCACCCCCGGCCGGCCACCACCCCGCCAAAGGCCTCTGCGAGAATCTCTTCCAGACTGGCGGCAAGACGGGACACCTCGGCGGGGTCGGCCTTGGCGTAGACGGCCTCCTGGAGTTCGATGGCCAGACGGCCGGCCTCATCACCCACAGACCGGCCCCGGCGCTCCAGGCTGGCCAGGTCATCGAGAAGGCTGCCAAGAAAGAGCCGGGTCTCGCCGTACTCCACGCTGTTTATGACCCGGCCGTCGGCCACCGCATCGCGGTACTCTTCATCCACCAGCCTGAGGGCAACCAGCACGTGGCGGGGTTCAACCTCCGTACCCTGGCCCTCTCCCTGGCGACGGACCACAAAACCCATCCGTCTGGCCAGACCCACTGCATGTTCGGCATCAACGACCGCCTCCCGCACATGCACCCTTGAATTGATCAGCCGCAGGAGAACCTCACCGTCACTTTTGTCGAGCGGCGCAAGACCACCACTGTCCACATGGCAGGAAGAACAGGACTCAAGCTCAGTGTTATCGATGTCGGGAGTTCTGATCATCCACAGATGGGCGACCAGGTCCCAACGTTCCTGGGCTGTTAAAACGGTGTCCCAGGACGGCATGGCCGTACCCGGAACGCCGATGGTGATGGCCTGGAAGAACTCCTCGGGCGTCTCGCCAGCCATTAAACCCTGGTCGGAAAAATCTACGGGCTTGACACCTTCGATGCCGGCCGCCAGAGGTCCACGGCCGTCGCCATTGTCTCCATGGCAGGCACTGCAATAGCGGCCGAAGAGACGGCGTCCCTGGGACAGCGAGGGCGCAAGGGACGGCTGCGGTGGCTTGATGCCGGCTCCATAGGATGCCACCCAGACCGACAGGGCCGACTCGACATCGGCGCGGCTGGCACGGCGGGCAACCAACCCACGTATGGCCGACAATTCAGCAGACGGGACGGAGGCCGACAACTCGTCGAGAAGTCTTTCGGCCGTGTCCAACTCGTGGGCGTCCACGACCACACCCCCGACCACCCCTTCCCGGTACTCCTGCAGGGCCATACGCAACATGCCCAACTGAGTGGCAGGGGCCAGCCCGCGGCCGTCGGCATCCGGCCCCGAAGCCCCCAGCGGCAGGGGAGCCGCCAACAGAGCAGCCAGGAAAATGAGGAGGGCAATGTAACCCGCCCTGGGTTTTGCATGTACACGCACGGGTTTTCAGGCAGCGCGGCGAGGGCCCGACAGCGGCTTAATTGAATATGATTGTCAGTATCACCGTACTCTGGTCACGGCAACAGTCGCCCGGAGAGAGGCAATGGGCGTCTGTTCAGCTATGGCGGGAAGACTGGCAAGCCTTGCAGAGCCCGTACAGTTCCATCTTGTGGCTGTGCAATTCGAACCCGAAACGACTGGCCACGGCGTCCTGCAGTTCCTCTATCCTGGGATTCTCAAACTCTATGATCTTCCCGCAGGACGTACAGATACAATGGTCGTGGTGGGAAACAACGTTCTCGTAGAGGGCCTCACCGTCACCAAAGTGGCGCTCGTGCACCAGGCCTGCGTCACACAAGAGTCGCATCGTCCGGTAGACCGTCGAAAGCCCTATGTGCGAATTGATACGTTTTACCTTGGCATGAATGTCGTCGACGCTGATGTGGCCCTTGGTGGAAAAAAACCATACGGCGATGTCGTCACGCTGCTTGGTAGACTTTAACCCCTGCTCGTCGATATAGGCGTGGAAACGCTCAAACTTAGTGGTCACTGCCCTAAACCTCCGATGCCCCAGCGACCCTGCGCGACACGCGCACCACAATCAGGTCGCGGAGGTCGGGGTCGATGACGGATGTGTCCAGCTCACAGCCGGCAAGAAAATCCAGCAGTGTGTCTACCCGTTCGGTGACACTTACGTTGCGGTCCAGCAATAGCACCTCGCGACCATCCACCCGACAAACACCACTTCTGGCTTTGTAGCCGAGGTCACGAAAAAGACGTTCCTCGCGTACCTCCGTACCAAGACTTTCGGCAATCTTCTTGAGTCTGGTCAGAAGTTCCCGCTGGCGACTCTCGTCGTCTTTCTTCCGTTTGGAAGAAGCAGATAGAACCTGTTTGGCCATGGGCGACTGGAAGGTAACGTTGCCGGCGGGGTTTAAACGCCAGTCTTCTCCGACGGGTCAGGTTCTTCAACCGTAGCGGCAACGGCGCCCTCGTTATCACGGTCCGGGGCCTGCTCCTGGTCGTCGTGCAAACGCGATATTGCCTCCTCAAGAGACCGCAGGCTGCTCTCCACCCGTGCCAGTTCCTGGTTGACGGTCGGGTTCGCACGAAACTTTTCGGCGGCACTGGCCGCGGCTTGCCTGAGTGCGGTCACGGTGTCTCGTGAAGAACCGAAAAGGTCATCAAAGAACGAGATGCTCTCACCGAGGGCACGTTCGGTGAGCCCGCCCAAAACCTCGATGCCGTGGGTGGCCCGGTCGGAAAAATCCTGGATACGCTCTTCACCGTCACGGATCACCCGACGGAGAAAAGACACCGAGATAAAATGCTTCTTGCTTTTCTCTTCTTCGAGAATGATCTGGGCGAAGGTAACGGCGGTCAGGTCATCACCGCTATCGTTGTCGATTACCTTGATGTCCTCCCCCTTACGGAGAAGCTCGGCTATCCCGTCCAGAGTCACATAGCGGGAGGCATGCTTGTCGTAGAGCTTGCGGTTGGCGTAGCGCTTTATAATCCGGTCATCAGCCATCGGTCAGACTGCCAACGGCTACCAAAGTGCGTCAGAACAGGCAAACGTACGCGGTCCCAGGCCGTGGGCGCGGCCGGTCCCAGGCCGTGGGCTTGACCGTCTGCCGGCGCTTGGATAGCGTCCGCCCGCTGTAATGCAGACTTTTCGAGCAGCCGCTATTCAACTTAAATCCGGCTCTGACCGGCGCGATAACCTCGCCCAGGCAACCACACTGGTGCGAGAGGCGGCCGGCAGTGGGGCCGAGTTGATTGCCCTCCCAGAGGTGTTTTATTGGCGCGGAGCCCAGCGCGAGGAGGCCGCCAACGCCGAGCCCATACCGGGGCCGACTTCTCAATGGGCGGCCGACCTGGCCCGCGAGCTGTCCGTTTACCTGGTAGCCGGCTCACTGCTCGAAAGCACTCCGGAAAATTCGAAGTGCTTTAACACCTCACTGCTGTTCGGACCCGACGGAGATTTGTTGGGAAGCTACAGAAAAATCCACCTGTTTGCCGTCGACATTCCCGGGTGTGTCTCCATTGACGAAAATGACACCCGCGTGGGCGGTGACAAGGGGGTGTGCATCGAGACACAACTGGGCCGCATCGGCCTGGCAATCTGTTACGACTTGCGTTTCCCCGAACTGTTCAGGCAACTGACCGACGACGGTGCAGAAGTGCTGGTCATACCCTCTGCCTTTACGGCGACAACCGGCCGTGCACACTGGGAAACTCTGCTGAGAGCCCGCGCCGTAGAAAACCAGTGCTTCGTAGTTGCCCCCAACCAGTACGGACGTTCCGACCACGGCTTTGACTGCTACGGCCATTCTCTGATCGTCGACCCCTGGGGCGAGTTGCTCGGCGACGGTGGCGACGGCGGTCCCCTTACGGTATCCGCACAGCTTGACGGCAAGCGCCTCGAGGAGGTCAGATCCCAACTACCCGCCCTTGGACACCGCAGACTGTGAAACCATTTTTCCAACTCATAAGCGCCGACCAGGCCTACGACCACATCGGCAATATGCCGGTGGTGGAAACCGAGAATGTGGACTCGCGCTCGGCCTGCGGGAGGGTCGTGGCCGAAGACATCAGTTCGGCCGAAAACGTCCCCCACTTTGAGCGTTCCAACATGGACGGCTATGCCGTGCGTGCCTGTGACACCTTCGGTGCGTCCGAAACCTCACCGGTAAGTCTACCCGTAAGCGGACGTATCAACGCCGGTGAACAAGCCGCCCCCGGCCTGTCCGAGGCCAGCGCCATGGCGATCTCGACCGGCGCAATGATGCCGGCGGGTGCCGACGCGGTGGTTATCGTGGAAAACACCGAGGAACCCATCGAGGGCACGGTGCTGATAAAGGCCGAAGCAGTGCCAGGTCAGAATCTCGTACGTCTGGGAGAGGATCTGAAAATCGGAGACCAGGTTTTCCAGAAGGGCCGCCGTCTCAGCGGAGGTGATGTAGGAGCGCTGACCGGCATCGGGGTAACCACGTTCACGGCCTACCGTCTGCCGCGGGTGGGCATCATAGTCACCGGCGACGAAATCGTGGAACCGGGCGAGGAACTGAGGCCCGGCCAGGTCAGGAACGTAAACCAGTACGCCCTGGGCGCACTGGCCCGTAGCCTCGGCGCCATAGTCGTCGACTACGGAGTGGTCGGCGACCGCAAACGTGAACTTTGCGATTGCCTGGCCGAGGCAACCACGGCCAACGACTGCGTTTTTGTCTCGGGGGGAAGCTCGATGGGTACACGAGACCTCACCATGGCCGCTATAAAAACCCTGCCCGAAGCCAGGGCTCTGTTTCACGGCGTGGCCATTGCACCGGGCAAACCAACCATACTGGCAAGCTGCAAGGGCTCGGCGGTGATGGGGCTGCCCGGCAACCCGGCCGCGGCGGCGGTGGTCTTTACGTTGTTCGGCTCCACCCTGATCCGGGTCCTGGGAGGCGAACCCCTGCAAAGGGTGATGCTCACACGGCCACGGACAAGGGCGCTGTTGGCCTCGGCTGTCGGTGCAACAGCAGGCCGCGAAAACTACGTTCGCGTCAAACTGGAGCCCGGCACGACACTGGCCACGGCCGTCCCACTGAGAGGAAAGTCTGCCGCACTCTCAACCATAGCCGGTGCCGACGGCATGGTTTGCATCAAACCCTCAAGCGAGGGACTGCAGGCAGGAGAAGAAGTCGAGGTGCTTCTTTTCTAAACGGCCATGGGCGACCCTTCCCCTCCACGCCAACCCCTGGATAAGGCCCGCGCGATACTCCTCGGGCTGGCGACCAAACGTGCAGGAAGCGAAGAGGTCGAGGTCCAGAACGCCCTCGGCCGGATAACCGCCGCCACCGTCAGGGCCCACACCGCCTCTCCCCACTACCGTGCAGCGGCAATGGACGGCATAGCCGTACGTTCGGCCGATACAATGGCTGCCGCCGGGGACAACCCCATTACGCTGGGCGACGTGGGCAGTGGCGGTAGCCCCGACGACACCCCACTGCCGGCCTCGGCGGTAGACACCGGCTCCGCTATGCCGGCGTGGGCGGACTCTGTAGTGCGTATCGAAAATACAACACGGGTAGACGGTGGCTGGCGTATAGCCGAGGCGGCCCCCCCGGGCCGCGACGTCCGCCGCATTGGAGAAGACATGGAGGCCGGCCGGGTGCTGCTCGGCGGCGGACGCCGCATACGGCCCTTTGACATCGGCGCCATGCTGGCCACCTCGGTTACCACCGTCGAGGTAGGTCGAGCACCAACGGTGGCTATCATCGCTACCGGCGCCGAAGTCATAGAGCCCGGCCCCGCGGCCCAACCCGGCCAGGTCATAGAGTTCAACTCCAGGGTAATGGCCGCAATGATCCAGGAGTGGGGGGGAGACGCCCGCTACCTCGGTCTGGCCGGCGACGACGAGGAGTCCCTGGCATCAGCCATAAGCGACGCAGCCATCTCCCACGACATCGTTTGCGTCATAGCCGGGAGTTCAAAAGGTCGGCGCGATTTTACCGTCCCGACTCTGGCCAGACTGGGCAAGCTTGTAGTACACGGTGTAGATATGATGCCAGGCAAACCGGTGGCGTTTGCCAGTGTGTGCTCCACCCCGGTAATCGCCATTCCCGGTTACCCGGTCTCAGCCATCCTGGTCTGCCGTGAACTGCTCGGCCCCCTGCTGCTGGCAATGCTGGGCGCCTGCCCACAAGCGGTGGCAACTGTAAGGGCCGAAGTAAAAAGAGCGTTGCCGTCCAAGCTGGGTGTGGAGGAATTTGTACGGGTCTGTCTGACTCCGTGCGGGGGCGGTTTCGTTGTCGCCCCCTTGCCGCGCGGGGCCGGTTCCATCAGCACAATTGCCCGCGCCGACGGCATACTGAGGATAAAAGCGGCCAGCCAGGGCATCGATGCCGGTAGTATGGTCGAGGTGGAGTTGCTCAAAACCGAGGCCGAGGCCGCTGCCAACCTTGTCGTCGCCACCACCCATGAGACCCTGGTCGAGACCCTCGAGGACCTTCTGGCGACCGCCCACCCCGGCCTGCCCGGCCTCAAGCCGGTATGCCTGGACCTGGCCGGACCGGCAGCCGAGGTCTCGCTGCTGGCCGGTGAGTCCCATCTGGCAATCGTGGAGGCCAAAGGCATGGAGTTGCCGACCTTGCTCGCCAAAGCTCCAAACCCACCCCAGGCCTGGCTGCTCAAAGGTCTTGAGTCTGACTCCAGGGTTATCGTTATGGAGAGGGTCTTCGCGGCTTCGGCCTGCGGCAAGGCCGTGGCCGATACGCTGGGGGGCGGGGAATTTGCCAAGGCCGCCGAGGCCGCGGGCTATGCCGCGCCGGCCGCGTTGGCCGCCTTGGCATAGACCAGGACTAACGGCTTTTGCGCGAGGTACTCCTCAACTGTGGAGGAGCAACAACCGCTGCGATCTCGCCTACGATGCCTTCTGCCGCAGCCCTTGGGTCGGCGGCATCACGGATGGGACGGCCCACCACGATGTAATCGGCACCACGTTCTATGGCCTCGGCCGGGCCGCTTACCCTGTGCTGGTCCCCGATCTCGTCTCCAGCACTACGAATACCCGGAGTGACGATGAGAAAACGCCGTGAGCAGGCCTTGCGGATGGCGGCTATCTCCAAGGGTGAGGCCACCACACCGTCCATCCCCGCCCCTTCGGCCAGGGAGGCCAGACGCACGACCTGGTCTTCTATGCGGCTCCTCACCCCGATGGTACGCAGGTCGGCAGCCGAGAGACTGGTGAGTACGGTTACCCCGAGGATGTGGGGACGGCGAAGTTTTTCCGTCCTGCACACACGGTTCACCGCCGCCACCGTTTGCCGCATCATCTCACGGCTCCCCGACGCGTGGACATTGAACATCACCACCCCGTGGCGGGTAGCTTCCATGGAAGCACGGGCCACGGTCTGTGGGATGTCGTGAAACTTGAGATCGAGGAAAACCTCTCCCCCACGGTCACGTATGTACTTGACGATCCTCGGGCCGGCCTTCAGGAAAAGCTGCTTGCCGACCTTGAACATACCCACGGTGCCTTCCAACACCCGCAGGTATTCGCCGGCTTCGCGCAAAGACCCGACATCGAGGGCAAAGATCAGGCGCTCGCGGGCCCTTTCCCTGGCGCTCGTACGCTTGCTCATCGCTCCGTGGTTCCCGTGGCGGCAGGGTTGTTGCGGGCCGCAGCCACCAACTCCGCAATTTTTGCGGCGGCATCGTCAAGCGGCAGGTCTTGCCCTTTGTCTTGCGCCCGGCCCTTTAATTCCACGCTACCGTTGTCCAGGCCACGGGGACCGATGGTGACCCTGTATGGATACCCGATGAGGTCGGCATCGTTGAATTTAACCCCCGCCCTCTCGTCACGGTCGTCGAGCACCGTCTCAACACCAAGCTCCAGCAAATGCCCGTGCAAGGCCTCGGCGGCGGCGCGGGTGCGTTCGTCTTTCAACGCAACCGGCACGATTACAACCTCGTAAGGAGCAATGGCCAGAGGCCAGACAATCCCCCGCTCGTCGTGGTTCTGTTCAACGGCGGCGGCCATGGTACGCGAGACGCCGATCCCATAGGTCCCCATTTCCATCACCTTTTCTTCACCTTCGCGGTCCAGGTAGGTGGCCCCCATGGGCTGGCTATACTTCTTGCCGAGGTAGAATATCTGCCCGACTTCGATACCCCGGCTGGTCTCAAGCCTGCCCCCATCGCAGCGGGCACAGGAGTCGCCGGCAACAGCCACACGCAAATCGGCAAACTCCACCTGGGCAAAGTCGCGGGCCTGTTCGACCCCACCTATATGAGTGTCGGCCTTGTTGGCCCCGGTGACCATGGCCGAACAACCGTGCAGGCGGTGGTCGGCGATGACCCTGACCTCCAGGCCTATGGGGCCGGCAAACCCAACCGGGGCCCCGCTGGCCGCCTCGACTTCACCGTCGGCGGCAAGCCTCAGGTCCATACACCCCAGGGCCGTCTTCAGCTTGGCCTCACTCAGCTGTCCGTCTCCCCTTATCAGTGCGGCGACCACCTCGCCGTCGGCAACAAACAAAAGCGTCTTTATGAAACGCGAGGCCGGCAGGCCGAGAAATTCCGACACCTCTTCTATGCTGCTCTTGCCGGGCGTGGCCAACTCTTCTATCTCGGCCATCCCTTCCTGGTCCGCATCCTGTGCAGCTTCGGCACCGATCTCGGCTTTTTCCACGTTGGCTGCGTACTGGCATTTGTCGCAGCTGATGATCGTGTCCTCACCGGAGTTGGCCAACACCTGGAACTCGTGAGACATGCTTCCGCCAATGGCCCCGGTATCGGCTTCCACCACCCTGAACTTCAAACCACAGCGGCTGAAAATCCGGCTGTACGCTTCGTACATACTGTCGTACTCGCGACGGCAATCGTCGTAGTCGGCGTGGAATGAGTAGCCGTCCTTCATGATGAATTCGCGGCCGCGCATCAATCCAAAGCGGGGTCTGACTTCGTCACGGAACTTGGTCTGAATCTGGTAGAGGTTAAGCGGCAGGTCGCGGTAGGAGCGCAGGTCGCGGCGTACCAGATCGGTCATTACTTCTTCGTGGGTGGGGCCGAGGCAGAATTCGCGGTCATGGCGGTCTCTGAGCCTCAGCAGTTCCTTGCCATAGGCATCCCAGCGGCCACTTTCCCGCCACAGATCCGACGGAGACACTATGGGGAGAAGCACTTCCTGACACCCCGCCCGGTCCAACTCGTCGCGAACGATGCGCTTGATTTTGGCCAGGGTACGCAATCCAAAAGGCAAAAAATCGTAAATGCCGCGTGCAACCTGGCGTAGAAAGCCGGCCCGCACCAACAGGCGGTGGCTCACGACTTCTGCATCGGAAGGGTCTTCTTTAAGTGTGGGAACGTGCAGTCGTGAGTACAGCACCAGAATCCTCGCACTCCTGTTCGGCCGCAATCGCCTCGGCCGCTTCCACCAAACGATCGACAAGTTCCCCTTCCGGGTACTTGCCGATCACTTTTCCTTTACGAATCAGCAACCCGCCGTTTTTACCGGCGGCGATACCGATATCGGCTTCACGGGCCTCCCCCGGACCGTTGACGGCACAACCGAGAATGGACACGGTGATCGGAGCGCTGAGGTGAGCCAGGCGCCTCTGGGCCTCTTCGACCATCTTGAAAAGATCCACCTCTATGCGTCCGCAGGTCGGGCAGGCCACCAACAACGGCCCCTTGGCCCTGATCCCGAGGGTGCGCAAAATATCGTAACCGGCGGTGACTTCCTCAACCGAGTCGGCCGTCAGCGAGACCCTTATCGTGTCGCCTATGCCTTCAGCCAATACCATGCCGATTCCAATGGCCGACTTGATGGTCCCCGCAGGCGGAATGCCGGCCTCGGTAACGCCCACGTGCAAGGGGTAGTCCACTTTCGAAGAAAGCAGGCGGTAGGACTCCACCATCAGGGGTACACTGGAGGCCTTGATGGATATCTTGATGTTGGTGAAGTCCACCTCTTCCAGAATTCGTACATGACGAATAGCACTCTCGACCATGCCCTCGGCCGTAGGGTAGCCGTACTTGTCGAGCAGGTCTTTTTCCAGGGAACCGGCGTTTACACCGATACGAATCGGCACCGAGCGGTCGGCGCACTTGCGTGCAACCGTCTCGACTCTATCACGTGAACCGATGTTGCCGGGGTTGAGGCGCAAACAATCGACCCCTTCATCAAGAGAGATGAGTGCCATGCGGTAGTCGAAATGGACATCGGCAATCAGTGGTATGCGAATGCGCGAACGGATGCGCCCAAGCGCCAATGCATCACGCTCGTGAGGGACGGCAACGCGTACGATTTCGCAACCGGCCTCTTCCAGTCGCTGAATCTCGTCAACCGTTGCCTCAACGTCTTCGGTCTTGGTGGTAGTCATCGACTGCACCGCAATGGGTGCACCGCCCCCCACGGGCACAGACCCCACAAAGATTCTCTTGGTATTTTTGCGCGTTATCATTGAAACCCCCAGCCGGGGCCGGGCAAGGACCCGGCGATGATAGAAAAGCCCCCCAAGGTAGTCAACGCGCCAACATAGCCAGGCGCGCCGCCCCTATGGCCCCGGCCCACGGCCCCCGCGAGGCTCCAAGCAGGGCTACCTCATCTGCGCTGCGCGCAAATAGAGCCCCTTCCATGCTGTGGCGAAGCTCATCCAGCCTGTCCATCACCACCGGCGCTATGCCGCCGCCTATGATAATGGTCGTCAGGTCCAGCACATTGACGGCCGATGCCAGACCCCTGGCCAGCACGGCAAGCATACGTGAGGCAATACGGCCGGCCTCCTGATTGTCGCGGGCCGCCAGTGCAAAGAGGGTCTGGGCATGCCCCCACCCCTGGTCCCGGCGCAACTCCTCTATTGTCCCGGCCAGTTCCCCTGCGCTCTCCGCGACCATTGACCGTGCTGCGGTCTCGGAAAAATACGCCTCAAGGCAGCCGCGGGACCCGCAAGCACAGACCCGGCCCCCTTCGACAACCACCGAGTGGCCAAGTTCGCAACCGTGGCCAGACCGGCTACGGCGTAGTTCTCCCCCCAACACCAACCCGGAGCCCAGACCGCTGCCGAGGGTGACCATCAGATAGTCGTCGATGCCATCGGCGGCCCCACCCCAGCCTTCGGCCACGGCGGCACAGTTGGCATCGTTTTCCACCAACACCCGACACCCGAGTCCCGCGGCCAGCAGAGCAGCAAGCGGCTGGCCCAGCAACAGTGGAAGGTGGGGGCTTCCCCGCAGGCGACCATCGGCACCGACCACACCGGCAACACCCACCCCCACCATCAACTCCGACGACAGGGGGACCGCCAGCCTTTGTCCGAGCCTGGCCAGTACCTCGACCAGGCCATCGCTGTTGGTATCGGGTCCGGTAGGATGCTCGGCCGTTGCCAACAGCGAGCCCTGGCGGTCAACGAGCACGGCCTTGACGGCCTGGCCGCCAACGTCGAATCCCGCGAAGCGTTCTTCGCTCACGTTCGCTCGGCTGTCGCCGCCAGACTGGTAGCAACCTGGCCTGTTATCGAACCGCCGCAAGACAACACCGCCGATATTCCTTCTTCCAGGGTCATGTCGACGTATACAACGTCGTGAGCCGGCAGGATGGCGATGTCGCCGAGGTAGAGGTGGTTGGTAGGTATGTAGACCGACGCCACCGCGCTCTCCCCCTGTTCGGAGGCCACCGAGAACTCGCCGGTGAGAAAGCCTATGGCGAACTCTCCCTCCCGGCCCCGGCGCACGAGGACGGTGCGCTTGAAGCTCATACGATCACCGCTGGAGAATCCACGGATTACCTGCCGCACGGTGCGATAGACACTGCTGACCAACGGGATGCGCTCGACCGCCCCCTCAAACCACTTGACTATTGACTGCCCTACCAGACGGGAGGAGAGATAACCGACCACCAATACGACAATAACGGTCAGCACGATGCCCACACCCGGCACTTCACGGTCGATGTAAAGCCTCAGCAGCGGTTGCGACACCCCGTCGAGAAAAGACAGCAGCAGTGCGAGGATTTTCACCGTAATGGCAATCGGGGCCAGGAGTAAAAGACCCGCAATAAAATTGTTTCGAAGCTTGATCATAACAGTTCCTCGGCCATGTCACCGCTGACCTGGGCAAACGCGCCACGGGCCAGCACCAGAGAAAGAAACGCCGGGATAATGTAGAAACACGCCCGGAATATAAGGATCGGCAATATACAGGCCTCCAGGGGAATGCCCAGGCCCTTGAAAGTCAAAGCCAGCGACCCTTCCAGCACCCCGACGCCGCCGGGGACCAGAGACATGACCGACACCACAATTGCAACCGAGAACCCGACGGTCACCTGGCTGAACGGCACCGGATACCCAACCGAGTAAAAAGCTGCGTAGAGGATTCCGATGGTGAAAACCCAATCGAGGAATATCCACAACAACGGGCCCACCATCGCGCGGGGGCGGCTGCCGAGAAAGGCGATGCCTTCGTCCACGTGCGCAAACATACGCTTGGTGCGCCGCTGGTAACGTTCGTAACGTCCCAGCCGCTTGAGTACGCGGTCGATCAACCGTTGCAAAACGACAAGAAAGCGCCGGCGCAGATTCTCGCGGTAGAACATCAGAACCGAGGCGACCAACAACAGGGCCAGTGCCAGGAGTACCACGGCCAAAGCGACCACTCCGCCAATAGCCTCTGGCGGATGTATGAGCATCAGGTAAATCAACCCATATGCAACAAAGGCCATGAGCATAAGGTTAGTAAGAATAGTTTGAGTAAAAGAGATCAGCACCGCTTTGCCGCCGCTGACGCCCTTGTTTCTAAGCATCACCATGCGCAGAGCGAACCCGCTCAGCCCCCCGGTGGGGAAAACGTAGTTGGCGGTGTTGGCCACGAAGGTTATGCGCAACATATCACGGGAACGTATGCGAACGCCCGCGGCACGGGCAATGCCCTCGTAGGACAAGGACATTGTAATGTAGCTCAAACAGGTGGCCAGGAGCGGCAGGACCAGCAGGCCAGGCTGCACCGTCACCGTGTCTAGAAGTTTGCCGACACCGGCGCCGGCAATGAGAAAAGCGTAGACAACGACCAGGGCAATGCCTCCGAATATGACAACCCAGCGGATGCGGAGCCACAACTGTGCAGCACCCTCGGGCTGCGGGGCATCATTGCTGGCCGGTCCCATCTCAGGTCCGGCCTTATCGTCTTTATCCGAAATTTTCCAGAGAGCGTGCGCGTTGCGGGTTCCGAAGCTTACGCAACGCTTTCGCTTCGATCTGTCGGATTCGCTCACGTGTAACGGCGAACTTCTGACCCACCTCTTCGAGCGTATAGTCGGTCTTTTCTCCGATGCCGAACCTCATACGCAATATCTGCTCTTCCCTCGGAGTCAGCGTGGCCAGGACTTTTTTGGTCTGCTGTTCGAGGCTTAGAGCCACCGCGGCATCCGCAGGCGAAACCGACTGACGATCTTCCACGAAATCTCCAAGCGAGCTTTCCTCGTCGTCGCCTATCGGGGTCTCCAGGGACACTGGCTCCTTGACGATCTTCAGGACCTTGCGGATCTTGTCGCTCGGCATTTCCATTTGCTCGGCGATTTCTTCGGGCGCGGGCTCGCGGCCCAGCTGCTGGACCAGATAACGGGAGGTACGCAACACCTTGTTGATCGTTTCAATCATATGAACCGGAATACGAATGGTGCGCGCCTGGTCGGCGATTGCACGGCTAACGGACTGCCTGATCCACCACGTCGCGTACGTAGAAAACTTATAGCCACGCTGGTACTCGAATTTATCGACCGCCCGCATGAGACCGATATTGCCTTCCTGAATCAGATCGAGAAAACCCAACCCGCGGTTGGTGTAACGCTTGGCAATGGAAACAACCAAACGAAGGTTGGCCTCAATCAACTGCTTCTTGCCGAGTTGGGCACGGGCCTCGCCCTTGCGAACAATCCTGATGTAGTAGGAAAGATCTTCCATCGACATGCCCACGCTTTTTTCGAGTTCGCGCAGAGCACGTTGTGACTCACGGATCTTCTGGGCAAGCTTTTGTGCGGCATCGGTACTCATGCGCAGGTTGCCGGTGACCTTGCGCTTGGCATTGGCCGAGCCCGAAGACAGCTGCCTCACTATCTCCAGAATCTGCTTGCAACTACGCCCCGTCCTCTTTTCGGCGTTGCGCTTGACCCGTTGGTGCCTGGCCGCCAACTCACGGGCTTCCTTTAATTTGTTGACAACGGCGTTGATGTGCCGCTCGCCGAGATTAATGGAAATCAGGTGTTCGGTAACCTTTTCCTGAACCACCGCAAATTTCTGCTCGCGGGCGGTCACTTTGCGCTGCGTTTTGTTATTTTCTACCGGTGCCAAACGAACCGGTTTGTTGGCATCGTAAACCTTGAGAAGTCTCTTCAGCGTGCTTACGTTTTTGAGAAAGAGTTTTACCCGTTTCTCGTCGCGTTCAGCCGAGGACTTCTCTTCCTCCGACTCATCACCAAACACCACCCGGGTGTCTATCTCGCCCCAACGCAAGCGGTCGGCCAGTCCTACCACGTAGTATGAGGCAACCGGCAAGGAATAAACGCAGTCGCGCACCTCGTACAGGCCGCTCTCGATCTCCTTGGCAATGGTAACCTCTTCCTCACGGGAAAGAAGCGGAACGCTACCCATCTCCTGCAGGTACATGCGTACCGGGTCGGTACTGTCGGCTGCGTATTCACGTTCCGGCGTGCGCGGTTTTTCTACAACCGCCGCAATGGCCTGTGCCGGGACCTTCTTCTCCTCTGTTTCATCGCCCCCGTCATCACCAAGGACCCAACCATCGTCGTCCCCCCCCACGCTACTGGCCTCAGCCCCACGGGCTGAGCGCCCCTTGGTGGTGGTGGTGGTGGTAGTGGTAGCCGAGTCATCCCCTTCGGAAAAACCCTCGACCACTTCGATGTCGTTGTCCGAGAGTATACTGAAAGCCGCTTTGAGGTCGGCGGGCTTCGCCTCTTCCTGAGGAACCAGACGGTTGATGTCCTCGTAGGTAACGTAGCCCCTCTCCTTGCCCAGCTCGATGAGACTGCCAATGCTTTTTTCTATGCTGCTGTTGCTGTCCTTCGACATATACTACCCCCGACACCAGCCATCGCGACGCTGGCATCCGATCCCGTTTTTTCACGGCTTTAAGGAAATTTCCTGTGCAACTCCAAATACTTACAAGTGCTTCCGTACAATCCTGTAAGCACCGTTGAAGGTCCTGTCACGCTACGTACACAGGTGGGGCTAGTCAAGAAATCCCTTGGCCAGAAGGTCGGGCGACTCCCCACGCTGTTCGTATTTCTCTTGTTATTACAGTAACTTGCCCCGGTACCCCCTTATGGGGGCAGGGGCCTGGAACCATCCCCACCCACGCCCCCATAGGGGGGGGGGCAGACAAAGAACGTGGTAAAGACGGCAAAACCTCTATCCAGACAACCGCTGCCACGGCTGGCGGCCTGCCTTCTCATGGCCGCAGTGCTGGTCCTCACACTCTTACCACCCCCGGGGCCTTCCCTGCTCCTTATCGTTGTCGATACCTTAAGGGCCGACCGCCTGGGAACCTACGGCTACCACCTCCCCACCAGCCCGGTGCTCGACCGCCTGGCCGGTGAGTCGCTGGTCTTTGAGACGGCCATCAGCCCGGCTCCCTTCACGATGCCTGCGATGGCGGGTCTTATGACCGGCCTTTACCCCGACAGAACCGGCGTCATCAACCACTCACCGCAAGACCGTATCCACGACAGTGTCGCCACATTGGCCGAGTTGGCCCGTCGGCGCGGTTACCGCACCTCGGCGGTGGTCTCCAACCCCTGGCTTGTGCGCGCACAAAGCGGATTCGGCCGAGGCTTTGATACCTTCATAAGCAAACACTCGCTGGGGCTGGGAGAGGGAAGGTTCGACGCCAAACAGGTAACCGACCAGGCCCTGGCGCTTATGGGCAAGCCGTCGAAGTCTCCATTTTTTCTGTGGGTTCATTACCTGGATACCCACATGCCCTACCAGCCGCCGCCTCAGTTTGCATCGCTGTTCGGCGATGGGCGTACGAGCAGTCGGGTGGTTGAAGATTTTTCTCTTGGTCGTGACCATAAACAGGCCATCTACTTCGGCGCCCGGGGTTACCGCCAATCCGAACTACAACGTACGAGAGACCTCTACGACGCGTCCGTCCGTTTCGTTGATACCCAGATCGGGCGCCTTCTTGAAGCGCTGGACACGGGCAGCAGAAAGGTCCTCGTTGTAGTGACGGCAGACCACGGCGAGAGTCTTGGCGATCACGGACTGTTCTTCGCCCACGATTTCACGTTATACGAAGAGCTCCTGCACGTTCCTCTCATCCTGCGCCACCCCACGGTTGGCCCCCAACGTATATCCACACCGGTTTCCCTGCTCGATGTCTTTGCAACACTCTGCCTCGAAATGGACCTGGACTGCCGCCACCCTCTCGACGGCCAGCCCTTGCCCGGGCTGAGAGCGGGCCCGGCCCGACCCCAGCGCACCCTGTTCGCCACCAGCGCACCGGCGCGGGCCCGCTACTCCGGCTACACGGGACTCAGTGTCGCGGGCCCGGCGGGACGTTGGAGTATGCTCCGGCAAGGACACACCAAGGTCATTCGTATCCCCACCCCGGCGGGTCCCACCTGGCAGGCTTACCACCTGATCGACGACCCCGGCGAGACCCACAACCTCTACCTCCCCTCCGGCTATGCGGCCGAGACCGGCGCGGTCGAAGACTGGATCGAAGCAATGTCCCGGGCACGCCCGTACCCGGCCGGGGGTAAGAACGTGGACCCCGAAACCCTGGCCGAGCTGCGTTCTCTCGGCTATCTGGATATCTCCGAGCCCCGTCAGTAGCGGTGGACGGGCAATAGAAAGACCTTACCGCGCCAGGTAAAACGCACCCCGACCCGGTCAATCCCGGCCACGGCCATGCCCTCGACAACCTCACCTTCATGAACAACCGCCAAAGCACCCCCCTGCAGCCGCAACGAAGCAATGCGGGAGGCCGGATCCTCGGTCCACTGTATAAAGAGGATCTGTACCGCCGGAGCATCGGCGGGTGGAGCGCTTACAACATCGGCAGGCGTAACCCTCTTTACCGGCGCTACAACATCGGGCAGGGCCGGTGGCAGAGCAGCGGCGGCGGCCTTGGGCCGTATAGGTACTTTGGGAAGAAGCGGGGGCAGACCTGGACTGCCGGCTCCCGGCGGCTTGGGCACCTGGCGCTGAACCGCAACACCCCCCCTCGGGTCTCCCCATTTTGGCCCGCTGTGGCTTCTCTTTGAAGCCTGGGCAAGCTTTGTCGGGATAGCCATCCCGGCGGCGGCGGCGTCATGGTCTTCAACCACAGCCGCAGGACCTGTCGACAGCATACGGGCCCCCGCAACCCCTACGCACAGCCCCACCGCCACAACGACCACCATCGCTGCCGGTCGGCGACGGCTGCGACCGTGGCCGGACTCGGGCGGCGGGGAAGCCGGCGATATAGACTCACCTTTTGTCAGTGCGTCAAG
This sequence comes from Deltaproteobacteria bacterium, assembly GCA_046583365.1. Lineage (GTDB taxonomy): Bacteria > Desulfobacterota > Binatia > UBA1149 > CAYXZP01 > JAYGCL01. The sequence continues at coordinate 19,636 of JAYGCL010000038.1, read as the reverse complement.
AATAGAACTCATTGCAACCTCAGAGAGGGCCTTGGGCCACGGCTCGCGGCGTTGTAAAGGGCGATTTGTGTTACCACCGAGGCTTCTCCGTCAGGCTCCACACCGAGTTCGGCCTGAAAACCCCGTACGGCATTCTCGGTAGCCTCATCATAAACACCGCTGGGCTTGCCGCTGTAAACACCGGCCTCGGACAGTAAGACCTGCAGGCTCTTAACCCCGGGGCCCTTGCTGCCCGCTCCAACCGTCCCCCCAATCTCCAGCCTGTCATCCCACAGTAGATGGGCGTGGCCGTTCCACAGAGACAGGGAATCCAGTCCGGCCACCTCAACCGTATTGGTGCCCACACGCAGGGTGGCCTGGTCGCGCCCAAGAGCCTCGACCAGAACGTAACGGGCAATGCCATCATCCCCAGCCGACAATTCGACGAGGGCCGGCAAGTCCAGAATCTCAAGCAGACGGTGACTCACAGAGGCGGCAATATAGCCAAGACCACGGCGGTTGGCCAGTTTTTCTAAATCGATACGGTCCGGCAGAACACTGCCCAGGCCTTCTTTCTGCCACAGACCCAACAGACCAGACACCGCCGCGACTGTCTGTTCGTAAGCCGGCGAAGCCGACAAAGTTTCAGCCAGAAGGGCCACAGAGTGGCGGGGCCCCTCCACCGCCACGGCGGCAACCATAGGCCGTGGCCTGGCCTCCGGGGTAGGCCCGTTGCTGCGGCCCAGCGGGCCTAGCAACACAAAGGCCACGGCCACAGCGGCCGCTACCCCACCACCGCCGACAACAGCAGCCATAGACCAGGAAGATTTACGCGGCGCCAACGGCACACGACCGTGCTCGAGCTCGAGTACCGCCACCGCCACTTCGCGTTGGCCTACCCTTGCCACAGCCCGCGTATAGGCGACCAGCAGGCTGCGATGACAAAGTATGTTTATAAGCCGGGGCACTCCCGAGGCATGGTCGTGGATGAGGTCAAGGGCCTCAGCGTCGAAAATCTCTTCGCTCGCACCGGCCACCGAGAGCCGATGGCTCACGTACGCATGCGTGTCACTGCGCCCCAGGGGTTCGAGATGCCAACGCACGGTTATACGCTGGGCCAGTTGGGCAAGTTCCGGCCGGCTGAGCAGAGACCGCAACTCGGGCTGCCCCAGCAAGACTATCTGCAGGAGTTTTTCCGTTTCGGTTTCGAGATTCGACAACAGCCTGAGTTGTTCAAGAACCCGGGGCGACAGATTCTGGGCCTCGTCCACCACCACCACGACCCTCCCGCCCTTCCTCTTGCACTCGACCAGGAAAGCGTTGAGGGCCTCGGTAAGTTCTTTCCTGCTCGTCGAACGACAGACGAGTCCGAACTCGGCGTTGACGGTTTGTAACAGTTCCGTGGTGGTCAGAACCGGGTTGAAAATGTAGGCGACCTCGAACTCGGACCGCATCTCCTTGAGCAGGGCACGCAGCAGTGTGGTTTTGCCCGTCCCGATGGCGCCGGTCACCGCGATGAACCCGCTTGCCTCTTCCAGACCATAGCGCAGATGCGCCATAGCCTCGCTGTGTTGTTCACCGAGATACAGGTAGCCGGGGTCCGGAGTCAGCCGGAAAGGCCGGTCGTCAAGCGAATAAAAGCGCTCATACATCGCAGGGTCAGGCAATCATCGTCAGCCACCGGTCGCAATTCAAGCGCCGTCGCCCTGGCGTTGCCTGGGGGCGGGAGGCCGGTTAGTTAAAGCGGATGGCTGCAAATTCCAAGGTCCCCATTCCCAGAGCATTTTTCTTCGTCGCAGCCGCCAATTTCCTGTTTTTCCTCAGTCTGTCCTTCTTCTTCCTGTTGCCCCTGTGGGTACTCGAACACGGTGGCGGCGAGGAAGTTGCCGGCCGGGTGATCGGCGTTGCCGGTTTTTCCGGCCTGGTCGTACTTCCCATTATCGGCTACCTGCTCGACCGCTTCGGACGGCGCCGCTTCATGGTTGCCGGCTCCGCCGTAGCTGCGGCCACGGCCTTTGCCTACCTGCGGCTGGATGGAATCGGTCCCGACCTCTACGTACTCAGGGCTATTCAAGGGATAGCCTTCACCTGCGCCTTTACCGGCGCACAGACGCTGGCGGTGCTCTTCGCCCCCCTCAGCCGCCGTGCCGAAGCGCTCGGTTGGTTTGGTATTTCCACAATACTGACCCACGCCATCAGCCCGATCATCGGCGAAGAGATAGTGGCACGCTGGGGCTTTACCGCCATGTTCGGCGTGGCCGGCGCGGTGGCGGTCGCGGCCCTGGCCATGGCATGCTTGATCCCTAAACCACCAGAACTGCCGGTCAACACGGCCGTCCGCGGCCACGACCCCGAACTCGCCCGCCGTGCCGTCATCTCGGCCTCGTTGGCCATGCTCTGCTACGGCTTCGGCTTCGGTGCGGTACAGACCTTCGTACCCGTTTTAATGGAAAGGTTTTCCATCGGCCGGGTGGGGGTCTTCTTCTCGGTGTGGAGCATGGCAGCGGTGGCCGTGCGAGTTTTTCTCGGCAAGGCCTCCGACCGCTACGGCCGCCGCACCGTACTGTTGCCGGCCATGGCTATGATGAGCCTGTCGGTCCTGATCCTGGCCTTCAGCCGCAGCCTGGGCGGCATACTCACAGTGGCGGTTATCTTCGGGCTGGCCCAGGGCCTCCTCTACCCGACCATGAACGCGCTGGTAGCAGACTGGAGCAACCCAAAAAATATTGGCCGTATCCAATCCATATTCAGCGGATCTTACGGATTCGGTATAGCCAGCTGCTCCTTCTTTTTCGGCAGCATCGCTGAACACCAGGGCTACCAGACCATGTTCCTGGTAGCCCTGGCAGTGACCACCGTCGGGCTCGGAATCTTCCTGGCCGGCCCCAAGGACCTGGCCGTCCGCGAAGCCTGAGTGTTCAGTCAGGCAAAGAATTCCTCGGCATCGCCGGCATTTACCGCTACGGTTACCAAGCGGCTGTCGCGGTAGACGTAAAGTTCAACGCTGTCACCGGGGCCACGGCGCCAGAGTCTTTCGTAGAGTTCGGCGCGGTCGCTTATCTGCTCGCCGTCGATACGTACGATGACGTCACCCACCTGTAGTCCGTTGGACTCGCCGGGGCCGCCGGCCACCAGACCCGCCACCACCGTGCGGTCGGGAAAGGAATAACAAAACATGCCCAACCAGGCCCGCCGTGGGCGCGAGATTCTGCGCCCATGGGTCAGCAGTTCGCGGGCATGATCGTAGTAGCTCTCGGCGGGAACGGCCAGGGTGGACCTGCCGACGGCGCCCAGGTTCAAAGACACCACGGCTATGAGTTCTCCTCCACTGTTGAGCAACGGGGCTCCCCCCAAGCCGGGATTGGCCACCGTGGCCCACACGGCCCGCTCCAACCGGTACTCCCAATAGGCGTCGAATGGGTCGAGGGAAATCACCGTGCCCCACCCGCTGCGCCGTTCTTCTTCGCCCACACTGGAAACCGTAAAAACATCGTCTCCCAGCCTGGTCTCAGCAGAACTGCCGGCAGCGACACAGGCGATGCGTTGATCTTCGGTACGCAAGAGGGCTATCCCGGTGGCGAAATCCTGGGCAACTACACGGGCATCGTAAATTTTGCCATCGATATCGGTGAGGGTAACCACGTTGGCCCCCAATACGATGTAGTTCACCGTCAGTACAAGGCCGCTATCGTCGACACCGGTACCGGTACCAAAACGTCGCGTACCGAGAACCGGCGCCGAAGGGTTGGACTCTGGAATCTGTGCGTTGACGGTAACAGTAGCCCGTGAGGCTTCGTACAAAATGTCCAGGCAGGCATCCACCGCCATCACAGTAAATGCCGTCTGTTCCCCTGGCAACCGCGCTGCGGTTGACCGCGCCCCGGCAAGAGCCTAGGAGAGCCTCTCCGGATGCCAAACCCAGACTACAGACCGGCAGGCCCGTGGGCGATGTTCGTCAACCATGCGAGCCGCCCCTACGCGTTTTTTCTTGACCGGGCAGGCGACACGGGATCGGCTTTTGCCGGTTCTCAGCCGGTTGCCCAACTCGCCGTACTGGCCAACGGCACTTGCCTGCTGTGGACCGACAGGGGGTGGCAACCCGATGGCCGCCGGCCCCTGGACTCTATCGAGGCCTTTGTAGAAGAGAGCGCGGCCGAGCCCGTGGGGGGAAGTGTGGACGACCCCGCACCGCCCCGCACCGTGGGCTATCTGGCCTACGAACTGGGGGCCTTCATGGACCAGGGCCGGGGGGGGGGCGGGTCGCTGTCGGGCACAACCCCGCTGGCCCTGCTGTCGACCTACGACCGCGTCGACCGTTGGGACGCGAGAACCGGCAACGCCACAAGCATAAACTTCCAGCCTCAGCCCGGCCGGGGGGCGGTGCCGGCAAGCGCCGCCCGCGAGTTGCGCAGACTCGGCGACGGCCAGGAGCGGCCACGGCAACAAGACCAGGGACCGGTCAGCGAAGAGCGCTGGCGGCGAGACTACAAAAAGGCGTTCGCCCGCATAAAGGAGGCCATCGCCGCAGGGGAGATCTACCAGGCCAACCTGGCCAGAAAGATCACGATGCAACTCAACGACGACCCGGTCTGCATATACCGGCGTATCAGACACATACAGCCCGTATCGCAGGGAGCCTATCTCGATACCGGGACCTTGACGGTGCTCAGCAACTCGCCCGAAAGTTTCCTCAAAATCCAGGGCGACCTCATCTCCACCTACCCCATAAAAGGAACCAGGCCCCGCCACGAAAACCCCAGCGATGATGAGGCGGCACGGACACAGCTACGCAGCGACCCGAAAGAGCTGGCCGAACACGTCATGATTGTGGATCTTGAGCGCAACGACCTCGGCCGCATATGCAAGACAGGAACGGTAAAGGTGGACAGTTACGCACAGGTGGCATCGTTTGCCACAGTCCACCACCTGGTTTCCAAGGTAAGCGGCGTCCTGCGCCAGGACTGCCGTATAGGAAACATCTTGAAAGCCACCTTTCCGGGCGGGTCGATCACGGGTGCACCAAAAATACGCGCCATGGAGATCATAGCCGAAGTCGAACCTTCGGCCCGCGGTGTGTACACCGGAGCTATCGGCTCTTTCAACGGTTCACGGTCCTGCGACCTCAACATCGCAATCAGAACGGCCGTGTGCGACGGCCGTTATATCCACTACATGACCGGGGGCGGCATCGTCGCTGATTCCGAACTGGAAAAAGAAATCGAAGAAACCCACACCAAGGCAAAGGCCTTCCTGGCTGCCCTCGACCAACACCGCAACCCCCAGGCGGTGGCCCAATGAAAGCCGAATTCTGCTTCCTCAACGGCCACTACGGGAAAACCTCGGAGGCTAAAATATCGGCCCTCGACCGGGGCTTTCTCTTTGGTGAGGGACTGTTTGAAACCTGGCGGACCTACCGCGGCAAACCATTCGCGCTGGCCCAACATCTCAAACGTATGGCCACCTCCGCTCGCAAGCTGGGCATCCCCTTCGACCCGGCCGAAGCCTGGGAGACCCGCACCCTGCGTCTGGCGCGTATGGCTGGGAAGATGGATTGTGGGGGGGCCATCAGGCTCACCGTAACCAGAGGCCCCGGACCCGTGTCCCTGGTGGCCACCGGCAAGGCACGACCCACCCGCCTGATGCTCTTCAGGCCACTGGAAGCCGACCTCGGCCAGGCCCGCCACAGTGGCGTGGGGGTGCACCTGATGGACTTCGGCACCGGCGTCAACGCCGAACTCCGACAACTGAAGACGCTCAACTATCTGCCCGCGGTAATGGGAAAAACCGACGCCAAACGCCGGGGCTGTTTTGAGTCTCTCTACCGTCTGGCCGACTCCACCGTACTCGAGGGCACAACCAGCAATTTTTTTGTGGTCAAAAACGGACGCGTGATGACCACACCGGTAGAGGCCGGCATCCTGCCCGGCGTAACCAGAGCCCTGGTCATAAAGCTGGCCTCACGCATTGCCCCGGTTGAGCAACGTCGCCTGGTGGCCGACGACCTGCTGGGGGCCGACGAACTGTTCATCACCTCCTCCACCATAGAAGTGACTCCAGTCATCCGGGTCGACAGGCGGCGGATCGGCACGGGGCAGGTGGGACCCTTCACCCGCCGGTTACAACACCTCTACCGCCGCCACGTGGCCCGCAGCCTCGGCGTCAAAATTTCCGAGTTGGGAGACTAGGTTCGCACGGGGACCGGTGCGGCAAATCCTCGTGCTACAGGGCGCGACTGATAAGTGAGAAGGATGCGTAAACAAAGGTGCCCAGGAGAACAGCCCACAGGGCATCGACTTTTGGTTCGGAACGCCCCTGGGATGTCACCTCAAAGGCCCACACTCCGATAGACAGAGGCACCGACAGTGCCAACATGGCCCAGGGAATGGCAAAGCGCTGGGGGTCTGAGGCTATTGCCGCCGGGTCGACCAGTTTCCATTCCAGGGCCAGCACCACGGCCGCCATGGCCGTAACTTTCAATATTCTTGGCAATCCCATGCGCGTAGTCTCTCAAGTATTGCCCAGGCTGGCGTCATTGGCCAAGGCGTTCCAACATCTCCCGGGCCCGGCTGTTGCCGGGGTCCAGACCCAGGGCCAGTCCGAGGCCCAGGCGGGCGGCGGCCGTTTCCCCCCTACGGGCCAGGTGGCGGGCAATCCGGTAGCGCAGCTTGGACTCTATATGCGCCTTGGGCCCAAGGTCGGCCGCCCGAGCGTACATTTCGGCACCCGCATGGTCCTCGCCCAGGTTAAAGAGCAGGTTGCCGTAAGCGATGAGTCCGGCCACGCGGCCAAGAGGCCAGACCAGGACGGGGGTGGCGCCAAGCAGACGACGCCGATTACCGTCGTACCAGAGAGGAAACTCCATACGGGCCCGCCTGATTACATCGGCGTTACCCTGGCTTCGGACAAACACCACGGCCACCTCGTCGTGGTAGACTAAAGACCAGGCTGGATTGTCGAAGAGCCATCGAACTATGGGTTGCCTGTCACCCCAACGGTGAAACATGATGACGGTGTTGACCGCGTACTTTGCAGACTGAAGCTGCCACTTTCTAGGGTTGGACAGCGCCGAACGGTAACTGGAAAAAAACTCAGCACCGTACACTTCGAGCCGTCCATCTATAAAGACGCCGCCTGGAACAGGGCTGTCCCAACTAAGGTAGCCACCGCTGCTTAAGTCATTGTAGAGCGGTCCCGGGAGTCCGGTCTCACGGGTAAAAGCCACCGCCCTGGAAGGAAAATTTTCTTCCAACACGCCAAGGCCGAATTCGTGGGTCGTACCCGACAAACGGTACCACTGGTTGGTGGCCACGGCCGCAACGAACAAAACGACGGAGGCCAGGAAGACGGCCGACAGCGCTTGTGTGACACGGCCACGAACTCTACCGGCGGCGAAAAGACCGGTGCCGGTAAAGGCAAGAGCAGACACAATAAACGGTGCCGTTCCCATGGCAAAGATAGCGATGTTGCGGCGGGCGAGCAGGGAGAGCCAGGCCAGGCCGGCAAATATAACCAACCCCGCCAAGCCCAGGTCCTGGGGGGAACGGCGCCGCAGCAAACGTAGCAAAAATGCCCAAGCCACCACCGCCACCGCCAACACGAACAGGGTCTGGTAGGCCATGAGCGCCGAGGTGGGAAAGAAGTCGGAAAAGGGCGGCCGGAACTCGCCGATGGCGCGGAAAACAGCCTGCGACCCGTCTATGCGTGACAGCAGGCCGAGCGGGAAAAGCACTCCGTCCGACAGATAGGGGTTACACAGCGTGGCCACCACCGACAGCGGGCCGATGACCAGCATTTGCCGGGCGGCCGGTGGTTGGAAAGGCTTGAGGACGGACGGCACCGCCCATGCGGCCGCGGCCATCAGTTGGCCAACGGCCGTCACTGCCGTGACCGCACCAACGAGGAAAACGCCTATTATAAAAAGGGCATGGGTGTTAGCCCACAGAACCATCAGGGGTGGTAACAACCAGAGTCGTTTGCCGTGGCCATGGGCAGCACTCAACAGCACGTAGAGCAGTACTTGCAGGAGCAACAGGGAAACGGATTCCGGCCGTATCAAGAAACGCTCTTCGGCCACCAACACAACCCATATGCCGACCAGCGCCGACAGGACCGGACCGGCAAACATCCTCATGTTGCGCAGCATGAGCGCCACGGCCGCGGTTAGAATAACAGTGGTGGCCAGCACCAGGGCTCCGGCACCACCGGCCTGGTAAAGACCGTAGAGCGCAAGGTCGTATAGCCACTGCACATCGGTCCACGCATTGGCAGGCACCGAATAGGAGAGGGTGTCGGTCAGTGGAACCTCGCGGTTGTTGAAGATCCAACGGCCAGCGGCCAGGTGCCACCAGGTGTCAAAATCATCGAGACGACGCAGAGCCAGGGCCGCCGCCGCAACGACTACGGCCGGGCAAAGGAAACGACGCAGATCACGCAATGGCCCGGTGGCCTTCCAGGGCAGAGGCCCTCTCCCGCGCCCAACCATCGACGGCCAACAGGTCGTCTACGGTGGAGTAGGAACACGCATGGTGGTCGTTCATGGTGCCCTCAATCACGCGTGGGATATCGGTAAAGCCGATGTCGCCGGCAAGAAAACGCGCCACCGCCACTTCGTTGGCAGCATTGGTAACGGCCGGCATGGTGCCGCCGGCAGCCAGGGCATCATAGGCAAGGCGCAGACAGGGAAAGCGCCCGATGTCGGGCTTGCCAAAAGTCAGGGTACCGACCTCTGCAAGGTCGAGAGAGGGCAGGTAGCCGAGGTCGAGGAGGTCGGGCCACGACAACGCGTAGGCTATGGGAATCGACATGTCGGGTATCGCCAACACCGCAATCACGGTGCCGTCGCGGTATTCGACCATCGAATGGACGATGCTCTGGGGGTGGACAACCACATCGATGGCTGCCGACTCAACGTCAAAGAACCACCGCGCCTCGATAACCTCGAGCCCCTTATTCATGAGCGTGGCCGAATCGATGCTGATCTTGTCGCCCATCTGCCAGGTGGGGTGGGCAAGCGCCTGCCCCCTGGTGACGCGTTCCAACTCGGGCCCGGAGGTTTCGCGAAAGGGTCCGCCCGAAGCCGTCAGCACAATGCGCCTTACGTCCTGGCTACGGCGCCCCTGCAAGGCCTGAAAGATTGCATTGTGTTCGCTATCAACCGGCAACACACGGGCACCGGCGGCGCGGGCGTGGGCGACTATAAGTTGGCCGGCCACAACCATCACTTCCTTGTTGGCCAACCCCACGGTGATTCCCGCGTCCACAGCCGCCAGCGTGGGGCCAAGACCCACGGCACCAACCAACGCGGAGACCAGGACATCGGTACCCGTGGCGGTGGCCACGGCAACAAGGCCCTCAGCACCGTGACAGACCCTGGGGCCACCCCGGCCAAGCGCCTCGGCAAGGTGGGCAGCCTCGGCGGCATCGGCAACCGAGACGATGGACGGACGAAAACGCTCTATCTGCTCCTTGAGCAGGCCCACGCGGCGGCCGGCGGCCAGCCCGACCACTCGGAAACGGTCTTCAAAACGCCCCACAACGTCCAGCGATGTGGTGCCGATCGAACCTGTCGATCCGAGGATGGATATTGCCCGTCTGGTATCGGATGAGGTCAAAACGCTGGGGCGATACTATCCCGAAAAAAGCGCCAAGTACCACCTTTGTTTGACAGCCTGCGAGGCGGTCCATACCGTGCCGCCGTTTTGCGATGCCCGTTGGTCCCCTGTGCAGCCCTGGTGCTGGTCCTGGCCGTACTCGGCCAAGTCGGCCAAGCCACGGGTGACGAACAAGCCGACAACCGCCTGCGCCCCATCGTGGTCATTGCCGACCCCGGCAACTCGCGCTTCGAGGTCACATCCGATGCCGCTGGTTTCACCAGTATTCTGACGGCCAGGAACGCATGGCGCGGGTACCAGAGCGTTGCCGACGTCATCGAGCGCAGTGCCGGCGTACACATACAGAGGTTTGGCGGCCGCGAAGATTTCTCGGCCATCACCGTACGTGGCGCCAATCCAGGGCAGGTGAAAATTCTGCTCGACGGCGTCAGTCTTTCCCACGCCAGCCTCCAGGCCGTCAATCTCACCGACCTGCCCATGGACGCTGTCGAGCGTATAGAGGTCTACCGTGGATTTTCGCCGTTGCACTTCGTGGCGTCCGGAGCCGCCAGTGTGATTAACATCGTCACCCGTAAAGATGACGGTGAGTACTTTCGGGGGTCGCTCTCCCACGGGTCGTTCAATACCACCAAGGTCTCGCTGCAGGGCGGCCGCAAGACTGCGGGTGGTCAGTTGGACGGAGTGCTTTCATACCGGCGTACGGACGGCGACTTCTCCTACCTCGACGACAATGGAACCCCGCAATTTGACGGCGACGATTCGGTCAGGGACCGCAACAACAACGACCGCGAGTCTCTCGACCTGTTGGCCCGCTACACCAGAACCCTCAAAAACGGCTACCGTCTGACGGCTTCCAATAACCTGTTTATAAAAGACGAAGGCTTGCCCGGACTTGGGTCCAACGAGTCGAGCCAGGCCCGCCTGCGGGCAACCCGCGATATACTCTCTCTGGCCTGGCTTTCCCCGGACACCGGCACGGCCGCCTCGGTATCGGTTTTCTATCTGGATGAGACTCTGCTCGACCCCAAGGATGGCGGGACCGGCACCGCCGGACTTGGACTCGGTTACACCAAAGCCCACAACACGACCCTGGCACTCGACAGCGAGGCCCACGGCCAGCGTACCGTCGCGGTCGGCGGGCTCGACCACCTGCTGAGGGCCGGCCTGGAAGCAGGCGTGGAAATTTTCCAATCGAGATTCCCGCAAACCACCTCCCACACCCGCCGCGACCAGGAAAGGATTAAAGTTGCGCTGGCCCTTGGCGATGAAATTTACCTGCCCCGTTTCAAACTCGCCCTGGCCCCCGAACTGCGTCTTGAAGCCCTGTGGAACAGCTTTGACGGCAGCGGCCTGGTGCCCGCGCTTACCCCCGCCCAACTTCCATCGGTACGCGAAAGCTCTACCAACCCCCGCCTGGGCCTGCGCTGGGACCCGAAGTCCTACCTGACGGTAAAAGCCAACATCGCCACCTATTTTCGTCCCCCCGACTTTTCAGAACTGTTCGGCGACGACGGCTTCTCGGTTGCCAACCCCACACTGCGGGCCGAAACCGGCGTCAACCGCGATGCAGGCTTCATCTGGCACGGCTACCAGACAGACGGTGGCGGCAAACGGCGCAGCCTGTGGCTGGAATACGCCTACTTCAACAACGACGCAGACGACATGATCGCCTTCGTACAAACAGGCAGCCGTACCGCCAAACCCATGAACATCGGCAAAGCCAGGGTAAGAGGACACGAGTTGAGCCTTGTGGGTGAGATTACCGGGCCGGCGCTGACCGGGCGACTTGACCGCCTGGGACTTGAAGTCGCCTACACCAACCAGAACGCCAGAAACTTGAGCCAGGCAGCCGACTTTCACGGCATGGAACTGCCCTCCCTGCCCCGACACGAGGCCCACGCTGTGGCCAGCTTACACGGGGGGAGCTTGAGCCTGGCCTACCGGCTCCACTACCAGGGCGGGACTTTCCTCACCCAGGCCAACAACCCTTCGCAGCGTTCTGGAGCCCACGCATCCCACGACCTCACACTTTCATTGCACCCACAGGGGAGCCATTTCCAACTCCAGATCGAAGGGCTGAACCTCGGAAACCAGCAATCCGCCGACCAGTTCGGGTTTCCTGTGCCCGGCAGGGCCTGCTACCTGACTCTGAGTTTTGACGGCGGTTAAGGGCCGGACAGAGTAATGAATCGCAGGGTCAAAAGCAGGATCGTCCCCGCAACAACGCGCGTACTTGTAGTCGCACTTCTGTTTGCCGTGGCCGCTTTGCCCCAGACTTCGTCCGCTCTGTGCGGCGACCCGGGCGGCGACGGCTACATCCGTGCCTCCGATGCCCTTGTCACATTGAAGGCCGCGGTCCTTACGGGCATCTATGACCCGTTGATAGACGTCGATGGCGGCACGGGAATCGACGGGCAGATTCTTGCCTCCGATGCCCTTGTGGTTCTCAGAAGCGCCGTCTTCGGCACCATCCCCGACTGTGCCGCAGCCACAGAGAATTCGGTGGTAGTGACCACGGCGTCCTGCGACTTTGCCACCGGCGGGACCGCACTCGTAGACGAGTCTTCGATTTCCCTGTCCTCCCACACCACCGGCATGGTGTCGGCCGACTCGGTGGTGCGCCTGGCCGCGGGCCGCCTCTTCGTACTCAACCGCTATGGCGCCGACAACCTGCAGGAACTCAAGACCGACGACCCGGGCGTGACCCTCGGCCAATGCAGCCTGGGAAACGGATCCAACCCCCACGATATCGTGATCGTATCCGAGACCCTTGGCTACGTGAGCCTCTACGATTCTTCCAAACTATCCGTCATCGACCCTTCGGCCCTTGACGATTGTGAGGGCTTTGAAAAAGGAGTCATCGACTTGTCAGCCTTCGCAGACGACGATGGCTTTCCCGAAACCGATCAGATGGCCCTGGTTGGCGACACCCTCCTGGTCACCTTACAGAGGTTGGATCGAAGCAATTTTTTCCAACCAGCCGTAAGCGGTCTCCTGTTATCCATCGACACCTCGACCAACACGGTAAGCTCCAGCCTCGAACTGTCCATCAAAAACCCTTTTGCCGAAACCAAGGGGCTTATCTACGACGAGGATTCCGGACTGCTCTACGTCGGCGGTCCAGGCAAACTGTTTGACGACCTCGAAGACGGCGGCATTGAAGTAATAGACCCGGCAACCATGACCTCCCAGGGCGTAGTCATAAGTGGGGCCCAACTCGGCGGTGACCTCACCGACTTTGTTGTGGTCGGGTCTTCGCGCATATACGCGCTCGTGGCCACCGACGGGTTTTCCGTGTCGTTGGTAGAAGCCGACCTGGCCACGGGCAGCGTCACCGACGTACTGGCCACCAGCGACCTGCTCATGTCAGACATTGAACTGACCCAGAACGGCAGACTATGGCTGGCCGACCGCAACTGTCTCAACCCCGGCCTGCGGGTCTTTACGATAGGCGACAACCGTGAGCTCACCGACCAGCCTCTTTACCCGGGGCTGACGCCTTTTACTCTGACCTTTCTACCCTGAACTGGAAATTCGTCGCTCGCCGGGCTATGCGCCCTGGGTGGCAAAACCAATGGAACTCTTCAAGTACGAGATACGAGACTCAATTGCCTGGGTTGTTTTCGATTCGGGCTCAATGAACACCCTTTCCAGGGCCGCCATCTCCGAACTGGGTATTCTCAGGGGCGAGATAGAAGACCGGCACGCAACCCAGCCGCTAAGCGGCGTGATACTCAGGGGCAACCGTTTCGGACTGGGGGCGGGGGCCAACATCGGCGAACTCATGAGTGGGAGCCGGCAAGACCTGGAAGAACTGATCGACGAAGGCCACAAACAGATGCTGGCCATCGAGGAGGGAGAACTCTTGTGGCTGGCCGCGCTGGACGGCTACGCCCTGGGCGGCATCTACGAGCTTGCGCTGGCCTGCGACGGCATTATTGCCACCGCAACCTCCACCGTCGGATTCCCCGAGATGAAACTCAATATCTTTCCCGGCCTCGGCGGCACCCAACGCATGCCGCGCAGAAGCGGCCTCGTCAGCAGCCAGGACCCCGACGGCGGAGACGCCGGTTTCTCGGCAATTCTGCAGGCCCGGAACTTCAAGGCCCCCAAGGCCGCCGCCATTGCCATGATAGACGCCGTGGTGCCGGCCACTGATGATTTTGATCAATTCGCACAAGATTTTCTCACCAACACCCTGGCCACGATCGACAGAACACCGCCGGCCGACCTTGCCAGGGCCGAGTCCCTGAGAAGCACAGGATTGGCCATGGTCAAAAGGGCCACCATGGGCAGGAACAATCCGCGTGCCCCTTACGAGGCACTCGACGTCATGATAAAGGGCGCGGCCTTGCCGCTCGGCGAAGCCCTCAAACTCGAACGCGACTCTTTTATAGAGGTAGCCACATCGGCCGAAGGGAAGGCCGGCATGCGTTTCTTCTTTACCCAGCAGAGCGTGCAGAAGCTGCCCAGGGGTTTCGGTGGCAAGGCGGGCAAACTTGAAAAAATAGGCATAGACGGCATCGACGGTTACATGGGAAACGCCATTGCCTGGCTCGCCCTTGAGGCCGGTTATCAGGTAGTCGGCCACGTGCCGGTGGCCGACTACGCCGATTCGGTAACCCCCAAGCTCAAGGCCAAATACCAACGCCATATCAAAAAGGGCAAACTATCCGAAGACGAAGCAGCGGCGAAGGTTGCCAGTGTCGAGGTCTCAACCGACATCGATGTGCTGTTCGATTGCGATCTGGTCATCGAGGCGCGTACCGAGAACCGCCAGATCAAGGCCGAGTTCTACCGCCGTCTTGGCGGCGGCCTCAAGCCCGGGGCTCTGGTCTCGTCGAACTCCAGTTCGATGGGCCCCGGCATACTGGGCGAGGAGTTCCGGGCCGGCGGAGGTGACCCCGGCACTTTCGTCAACCTTCACTTTTTCAGTCCCGCCGAGCACCCCGCCATGCAACTGGTCGAGGTCATCCGTGCCGAAGCCAGCAGCGACGATGCCGTGGCCAGGGCCCACGCATTTGTCCGCCGCATAGGAAAAACGCCGGTCCTCCTGAACGACGGTTCGCCGGGGTTCCTGGTAAACGCCTGCCTGGCCGACTACTTCAGTGCGGCCGAAGACCTCTACCTCGAAGGTACACCGGTGGAAACAATAGACAGGGCCATAAGGAGCGTGGTCCTGCCCATGGGTCCTTTTGAGCTGGCCGACCAGGCCGGCCTCGACACAACCGCAGGTATGTACGACACCATGGCCGCGGCGAGTCCTCTTGCGCGAGAACCGCTGGCGTGGAAGATGCGCGAGGCCGGACGCCTCGGAGTAAAGACCGCTGCCGGCTACTACGACTACGAGGCTGGCAGAAAGACCGGACAGTGGAAGGGCCTCGACTCCCTGGTGCACGGGCGGGGCACCCGTACGGCCACCGACGGGGAGATAGTCGAGCACTGCATCAGGGCCCTCTACAAGAGAGCACGCCTGCTCACCGACCAGGCCATCGTGGCCTCGGCCGAAGAAGCCGACCTGGCCTTCGTTTTAGGTATCGGCTTCGCCATGCACCTGGGGGGAGCGATTTTCTACGGCCAACAACAAGGCTGGGAAGCGCCCTAGCGTGAATACAGCGGCACCAAGCCGTATGGTCTGCCTGGCAGTCGCGGCAGTGACTGTCGCCGTATTCACGGCCGGTCTCGGCCGCATCGACCTCCTGGACCCGGACGAGGGCCGTCACGGTGAGATCGCCCGCGAAATGCTGGCCGATAGTCACTTCGTAACCCCACGCCTGCAGGGACAACTCTACGACGACAAACCCGTACTTTTTCACTGGTTGGCAGCGGCCTCAATCAAAACTTTCGGGCCGGGGGCCTTTGCCGTGCGCCTGCCCTCGGCCCTGGCCGGGGTCTGGACCGTTTTCATAACGGCCTGGTGGGCGTGGCGCTGCTGGGGAACCCGCACGGCCCTGCTCACGGCCACTGGTCTGGCCACCACGCTGAGCTTTGTCGCCATAGGAAGGTACGCCGTCGTCGATATGTTGTTCACCTCCGCGCTGTGTACGGCCCTGGCCTGGCTGGGAGTCTGCCTCGTCGAGGACTTCAGAGGCCGTTCGCCCCTGCCCTACTACGCAGCCGCCGCCGTGGCCGCCCTCGTAAAAGGGCCCGTAGCTTTTGTGCTGGCCGGCCTGGTGGCCCTCGGTGCCATGGCCATAGCCCGTGCCGACGGCAGCAGGGGAATGCTGGGCCGCATGCGGCCGTTTGCCGGCTCTGCTCTGGCCCTGGCCATCGTGCTGCCCTGGTATCTGGCGGCCTGGATAGATGAGCCCGCCTATATCGAAGCCTTCCTGTGGCATCACAACCTTGAGCGTTACGCCATGGGCGGGGGGGCCGGCTTTACCCACGCACAGCCATGGTACTACTTCGCGGTGGCCTTGCCCCTGGGCCTGCTGCCGTGGTTCCCACTTATCGCGGCCGGTGCCGTGCGACGCCTCGGCAAAGCCGACCGCGGCAGGGCCGACCTCTACGCCGCCATCTGGGCTACAGCGGTGGTGGCCTTTTTCCTGCCCTCAAAGACCAAGTTGCTGACCTACGTGCTGCCCGCCTTCCCCCCCCTGCTGGCCCTGGGTGGTGCCTGGTTGGCCACGCAGACCGAACCCCGGCAAGTGTGGCAAAAGGCCTGGCGCGGGTTCTCCCTGCTATGGGTAGCCATGCTGGCATGTACGGGCGTGGCCGTCTTTGCCTGGCTGCTTGCCACCACGGGCCCCACCCCGGCCACAACCGTGGCCCTTGTCCCCGCCGCGATTTTTCTGGCGGCCGCTCTCCTGCATTCGTCTGTGGGCTGGCGGCGCGGGGCCGTGGCCGCAGCGGCGGCCTCCCTGTCCCTTATGACCGTTGTCTACGGACCGGGGGCCCACGCCTTGAACCAGATGCGGAGCCTGAGGGAAGCAGCCGACATCGTTAAGGCCGAGCTCCCCCCCCATGGCCTTCTGCTGGCCTACGGCTGCGCCCCCCACTCCCTGGCCTTTTATACCGGCAGAACGGTCCGTCGGCTGTCCGACCCCACCGAGGCCCGAGCGGCCCTGGCCTCGGCACCGGCGGCATTCCTGCTCACCAGGGAAAAGCACCTCAACGAGATTCTTGCAGGCCCACCCTTGCTTGCCGGCCTGCGTTGGCAGGGCCAGCGCAGGGTACTGGTGGGCAGCGGCGCGGTGGCGGAGAAGGGAGGGAGTCGAACCCTCCGTCGACCCAACGGGCCGACATCACGGTTTTGAAGACCGGCCGGGCCACCGGACCCGTTCCCTCTCCGTACCCCGCCTGTCAGAGGTCACCTACCTAGCCGTCGGTGCGGCCGCCGGCAAGCCGCGCTTGCGCCTTGAACCAGCCAGGCGGCGGTGGTAGCAGTGCGCTGTCCATGCGAGGGGGAAGTCAATGAAACCATTTGTCGCGGCGCTTACCGTGGCCACGCTCCTGTCGTTGGCCCTGTTGCCAACCAACGCAGAGGCTCTCTACCGTTCGACCAAGTACGGTAACCTCGACCTGTCTGGCCGTGTTCGCGCGACTAACCTGGTCCGTCACCAGGACTGGAACCAGTACGACTTCATCATGCAGCGCAACGAACTCAAACTGCGGTTTGAGTGGCGCTGGATAGACCGTGGCAAGGCGCTGAATCGCTACAAGGTTCCGTGGCTCAAACGCGCCGACCTGTTCCTCCTTTACCGTGGCATCTACGACAGTGTCTACGACTACGGCCCCGGTTTCAGCGAAAGGACCGACTTCCAGGGCGAAGCCATGCCAGCCAGTCTGGTGCAACTGGACTCCCTCGACGAGAGTACGAGGGACGCACTCAAGTTCAAAAACCGTCTCCGCGAAGCCTACATCGACCTGTACTTCAAACACCTTCCCCTGACTATGCGGATCGGGAAACAACAGGTCATCTGGGGTGAGTCAGACGGCTTTCGTCTGAACGACCGCGCCAACACGCTGGATCTCAGTTGGCATTTCTTCCAGGAATTCCCGCCTCCGGGCTACGGTTTCGATGACATTCGCCAGCCCTTCTTTATGATCAAGGGGCTGTGGGATTTCCGTCAACTCGGACGTCTGTCGCAGCCATTCCTGGAGTTCTACTGGAATCCGGGAGACTGGAACCCGGGCAGGATCTCGTTTGCGCCGCGCCCCTGGGGCATCAAGCTTCTCAACCCGCTCTACAATGCGGGCGGCACGGGCGCCTTCCAGTCCTCATTCTGTGACGGCGCCAACGGCAAGTACGGCTCCAATGTGTGCGAGGGTCTGCTCAACGGCACCAAGTTGTTCCGCCAGGGCAACTACCACCGCAACCCTTTCGAGAACAGCCAGATTGGCCTGCGTTTCCACTTCATAACGGACAACGGGATGGAGTGGACGATTAACTATCTCTACCAGCGTTTCGCCCCCGACGGCTCGCCGGTGGCCTTTATCCGCGGCAAGCCCCAAGGCCCGAGTGCCCCCCAGGCCCAGTGGCCCGTACACTACGATGCCGATGGCACCCTCGTGCGGGAGACCCCGACCGGTTACACATGGGTGAGCAACAAGGGCCTGCTGTCGGGCAATAAGCCCGGCATGGTGGACAATGAGACCTACTGCAACAAAGTCAGGATGGCGCCGGGAAACATTTTCTCGCCCTGGGGACA
Organism: Deltaproteobacteria bacterium; assembly: GCA_046583365.1. Lineage (GTDB taxonomy): Bacteria > Desulfobacterota > Binatia > UBA1149 > CAYXZP01 > JAYGCL01. The sequence continues at coordinate 1,395 of JAYGCL010000038.1, read as the reverse complement.
GAACGCCCTGTGTGCCGAGTACTTTGCACCCTATGTCCACACCATCGGCTTCTCGCTCAACTATTTTGAACCAAACTACACACAGACCGTGTGGAGGTTTGAGAGCGTAGTCGACTTCGACTTGCCCTTCTACGACGGCGACAAACAAACAGCGTTGTTCGGGCGCTCCCCAAACGGCCCGGTCCTGGTCCCCGGCATATCCAAGCGCAATATGTGGAAGGGAATGATAGCCTTTGACCGCCCGACCTGGATCAAGTCGCTCAACAAAAAGACGACATTCTTCTTTACCGGGCAGTTCTTTTTCCACTATCTCATCAATCACGAGAGACGGCGCTGCGCCCTCGGGGACATAACCGACCCCAGCGATCCGGATTTCCAAGGCTACACAGCCAATCCGCTGCAGGAGCAGTGCGGGGACGACGACACCATGCTGCTACCCGGCGAGCAGGTCGGGCTGGTGGGACCCCTGGACTTCCCACGCCTTACCGCACCCGGCAAAGGCTGGGGCCGTGACACCATCCACCAGTGGGAAGTACTGGGAACGATGGCCGTCCTTGGATTCTATCGCGGAGGGTCGATGGTGCCCGCCGTTATCTACCTGGTCGACCCCGGCAACAGCTTCGCCCAGGAGGTGGCCTTCGCGTTTGATTGGTTTGTGACGCCGGACTTCGCGGTAAACTTCACTACCCGTTTGATATGGAGTGGAGTGCCGTGGGACGCTTACGCGGGCCACAAGAACGACTCCGATATCGACCGCGGTGAGCTGTTCTCGCCCTGGACCCTGGACAGCATCAACCGTGGCCGTTCGGAGTCCGGACTCATGTTTACCTGGCAGTTTTAGTTAAGGTCAGTCGCTGAGCTTACAACAAATCGCCATAGCCTGGGTACGTTCTTCGACAGGGCAGTCACTGCCGCCGGTCTGCAGGCAGGTATAAAAAGCCCCCGCGGTGGTGTTGGGAGAGTCTGCCAACGTCTGGATAATTCCCATCGCTGAGGTCTGGCAACTGCCATCGGACTGGGGCCTCTCGGCCGGGTAGCAAGTACCACCGGTCAGGAATTCATCGTCGGCGCACTTTACGCGTGAAGCTTTAAGGGCGTTGCGCCCTTCCCCCGATGCCTCGGAAGCAACAACCTTGCGACAGCTGAGGGTAGAGGCCACCGAGGGCTGTACCAGGAACACCGCCAGGGCCGTCAAAGCCGCAACCACCAGAATACCGTTCTTTCTCATCTACCAAAGGCCTCCTTACATCCCCCGTTATCTCCAACGCTCCCTCAACCGGGGGTGGGCGAGGAACGGGATTCGCAGGCGGAGATTTTTGCCTTACCCGCCGTCCGCGTCAATGCGACGGGCAGGCCTGCAACTCTATGCCCCCCAGTCGGGGGGCATAGAGGAAA